>NZ_JBVJPA010000006.1:0-573418 GCF_055582885.1 Streptomyces sp. NPDC107454
AAACGCCCGGTTACATTCCGAACCCGGAAGCTAAGCCTCACAGCGCCGATGGTACTGCAGGGGGGACCCTGTGGGAGAGTAGGACGCCGCCGAACTAATTGTAGGGAGAACCCCCGTACCGGGAAATCGGTACGGGGGTTTTCTGCGTTCAGGGGTCTAGTGTTTTGTCATGCGCTATGACTTGGTGATCTTCGACAATGACGGCGTCCTCGTGGACAGTGAGCCGATCTCCAACACGATCCTGGCCGCCTATCTCACCGAACTCGGGCACCCGACCTCGTACGAGGAGTCCATCCGGGACTACATGGGGTCCGCCATGCACCGCATCCACGAGCTCGTCCAGGAGCGGAGTGGGCAGCGGCTGCCGGAGGACTTCGACGACGTCTTTCACGGGCGGGTGTTCGCCGCCTTCGAGCGGGAGCTGCAACCCGTTCCCGGTGCCGTGCAGTTGTTGGAGAAGCTGGCCGCGGACGAGGTCCCGTACTGCGTGGCCTCCTCCGGGAGCCATGAGCGGATCCGGGTGGGGCATCGGAAGACCGGGCTGGACCGATGGTTCGACGAGGGGCGTGTCTTCAGTTCGCAGGATGTGGGGCGGGGCAAGCCGGCACCCGATCTGTTCCTCTACGCGGCCGAGCGGATGGGTGTGGCGCCGGAGCGGTGTGTCGTCGTGGAGGACAGTCCGCTCGGGGTGCGGGCGGCGAACGCAGCGGGGATGGACGTGTACGGGTTCACGGCGATGACGCCGGCCGCCAAGCTCACCGGTGCCACTCAACTCTTCTCCGAACTGGGCGAGTTGGCTGACCTGCTCGTATGACGGCACCCATCGCGGAGCACTGACATTTGTCACGCCGAGCTCCGGACGATCGTTTCTGTTGGCGAGTGGGGTCCGACCGCGAAGCTGAGTACATCGGAACGGGACGTACACAGCGACGACGGAGGGACCCGATCATGAGCATCACGGCCATCGAGACCAGCACGGGAGCGACCACGGTCGAGGCGCCGGCCGCCACGAGCGCCGATGCCGCCGCCAGGCCCAGCTTCCTTCCGCTGATCCTCGACGTGGCGGTGCCCGTCGGGTCGTACTACCTCCTCAAGAACGGGTTCGGCATGAGCACCATGGCGGCCCTGGGCTGGAGCAGTGTGGTGCCTGCGGTGCGGACCGTGTGGGGCGCGGTGAAGGAGCGCAAGGCCAACGCCCTGGCCGGGCTGATCCTGTTCGTCAACGTCGTCGGGCTGGCCCTCAGCCTCGTCGCTGGTGACCCGCGGCTGATGCTGGCCAAGGACAGCGGGGTCAGCAGCGCGATCGGCATCGGCATCCTGGTCTCCGTGAAGCTCGGCAGGCCGATGATGACGGCGGGCATGAAGCCGTTCCTCATCAAGGGCGACGCGGCAAAGAACGCCGCGTGGGACCGGCTGGCGGCCGGCTCCGAGCCGTTCCGGAAGGCCGAGCGGGCCTTCTCCCTGGTCTGGGGCGTGGTGCTGCTCGCGGAGTGCGTCGCGAGGGTCGTGGGCGCGTACACCCTGCCGGTCGACACGATGGTCTGGCTGGGCACGGTCGTGATGGTCGGTTCGATCGCGGTGGCCATCCTGGTCAGTGGGCGGCTGGCGGTCGTGCCGATGGAGAAGCTGCTGGAGAACGAGGTGGCCGGGACCGTCCAGCCGAAGAGTTGAGCAAAATTCATCTTCGACTGGATCTACCCACCGGTATGCCGGGGCCCTACGCTCGCCGCCATGACAGATGTGCTGCGGCGCGGTAGGGCCTCCTTGGCGTTCAGCTTCTTCGCTCAGGGCGCCACCTTCGCTCTGCTCGTGACGCGCATTCCGGCCATCCAGGACCGGTACGGCGTCTCCGACGCGCTGCTGCCCGCGTTCCTGGCCGCCGTGCCGATCCTCGCCGGGGTCGGCAGCGTGACGACCGAGCAGTTGGTGAAGCGAATACGGCCCAGTCGGCTGCTGCGCTGGTCCCAGCCCGTTGTGCTCCTGGCGCTGCTCGGGGTCGGGTCGGGGGACCGGCTGGTCGAACTGGCGGTCGCGCTCGGCGCCTTCGGGCTCGCGGTCGGCGCGCTCGACGCGTCCATGAACATGCTCGGGGTGAGCCTCCAGCGGACGTACGGGCGCAGCATCATGCTCGGTTTCCACGCCACGTACAGCCTGGGCGGGATCGTGGGCGCCTCGCTCGCGTGGGTGGGGGCGCACTGGCATCTCTCGCTCTTCGTGTCCTATCTGCCGGTGGTGCTCGTGCTGCTGCCGGCGGCGTTCGTGGGGAGTCGGTGGTACGTCGACGGGGGCGCCGCCTCTGGTCCTGAGGCCGCTGCCGACGTCGAAGCCGATACCGGTGGCGATGTCGATGCCGCGGCCGGGAAGGGGCGGGGAGAGAGCGGGGCCCTGGTCTTCAGGCTGCTGTTGCCGCTGTGTCTGGTGATGACGTTCGCGTACATCGGGGACTCGACGGTCTCCAACTGGAGTGCGAAGTATCTGCAGGACGTGCTGGGCAGTTCGGAGCAGTTGGCGACCGTTCCCTACAACGTCTACATGGTGATGACGCTGGTGGGACGGGCCGTCGGGGACTTCGGGGTGCGGCGGTTCGGGGCGGTGGCCGTCGTACGGCTGGGGGCGGTCGTGGCGGCGCTGGGGTTCGGGGTGGTGGCGGTGGCGCCCGGGGCGTGGGTCGGGATGCTCGGGTTCACGTTGCTGGGGCTGGGGTTGTGTGTGCTGGTGCCGCAGACGTTCGCGGCGGCCGGGCGCTTGTTTCCCGGGGCTTCGGACGCTGCCATCGCTCGGCTGAACATCTTCAATTACGTCGGGTTCTTGATCGGTTCGCCGTTGGTGGGGGCGTTGGGCGACGCCTGGAACTACCGGGGCGCCATGCTTGTTCCGATGGTGTTGGTCCTGGCGACCTTGGGGTACGCCCGCTCGTTCGCGCCCGAACCGGACCGATACGGTGACGGGCATGAGCGGCCGCGCACAGCTGATGTGGGACGAGGCAGTAACGGGCTATGACTTCGGCCCGGACCATCCGATGGATCCGGTCCGGCTGGCGCTGACCCGGCGACTGGTCGATGCCTTCGGGCTCGATCGGGAGGTGGATGTCGTCGCGGCGAAGCCGGCCGGGGAGTCGACGCTGCGGCTCGTGCATCGTGAGGACTATGTCGAGGCGGTCAAGGCCGCGTCGGTGGATCCGGGGGCCGCGGATGCCTCGTACGGGCTGGGGACCATGGACGATCCCGCCTTCGCGGGAATGCACGAGGTGTCGGCGATGATCGCCGGGCAGTCGGTCGGGGCGGCGGAGGCGGTGTGGCACGGGGACGCGCTGCACGCGGTGAACTTCGCGGGTGGGCTGCACCATGCGATGCCGGGTGGGGCGTCCGGGTTCTGCATCTACAACGACGCCTCGCTCGCGATCGCGCGGCTGCTGGAGCTGGGGGCCGAGCGGGTCGCGTACGTGGATGTCGATGTGCACCACGGGGACGGGGTGCAGACGGCGTTCTGGGAGGACCCCCGGGTTCTGACGATCTCGCTGCACGAGCATCCGCGGACGCTGTTCCCGCAGACCGGGTGGCCGGAGGAGACGGGGGCCTCCTCGGCGGAGGGCTCCGCCGTCAATGTCGCGCTGCCGGCCGGGACCGGGGACGCGGGGTGGCTGCGGGCGTTCCACTCCGTGGTGCCTGAGCTCGTCGCCGAGTTTCGGCCGCAGGTGCTTGTCACCCAGCACGGTGCCGACACCCACTTCGAGGACCCGCTCGCTCATCTCGCCGTCTCGCTCGACGCACAGCGGGCCGTGCAGGTCGCCTGCCACGACCTGGCGCACGAGTACGCCGACGGGCGGTGGGTCGCGTTGGGTGGCGGCGGGTACGCGGTCGTGGACGTCGTGCCGCGGTCGTGGACGCATCTGGTCGCCGTCGCGGCGGGGCGGCCCATCGATCCCGAGACGGTGATTCCCGAGAGCTGGCGGCAGGAGGTCTTCGCTCGTACGCGGCAGTTGGCGCCCGTGCGGATGACGGACGGGCGGTGGCCCGTGTCCTGGCAGGGGTGGGAGTCCGGGTACGACCCGGCCGACCGTCTCGACCAGGCGATCGTTGCGACGCGCCGCGCGGTGTTCCCCCTACGGGGCCTCTTGCCCTGACCTTTCTTCGCCCCCGCCGCCCCTACCCGACCCATCCCCAGGGGCTCCGCCCCCGCACCCCCTGCGGGGTAGCCCCCCCCCGCACCCCCGAACCCCGTCCTCGGCAGAGCCCCGCCGAGGACGGGGCTCTCGTGGCCCGGCTGGGGCTTCGGTCCGGGGGCTGGTGCGTTCGGTCTCTCAGGTCGGTTGGGGGGTGTCGGGGGATAGGGGGAAAGAGTGTGCATTACGCCAACTGTGGGGCGTTTTCGGGAAATTCGGGGCGAAGAGGGGGTATGTGCGTCAGCATCGCTGTCGTGTTGAGCACCGGAGCATTACGTGCGCACCTGCTGGCGGCCCGGTTGGCCGGGCCCGTTGCCACCTCGCGTGAGGAGAGTCTGCGGAGCTATCGGCTCTTCGCGGCCCGCGATCCCCGGGTACTGCTCGGGCTCGATCCCGAGTGGACGTGGGAGCAGCGGGACCTGATCGAGTTGATGGCCGACAAGTGTGGAGTTTCGGCCGATCCGGCGTGCACGAGTGGGCATGATGTGATCGACCCTGAGCGGACTCTGGTCGCGCTCGATTCCTTCGCGGCGCGACTCGGAACGGCGGCCCGCAAGCGCGAACCGGTACTCCTCGGGACCGGCCACCCGCACCGTCTGCTCGGTTTCTACGCCGCCCTTGCGGACGCCCTGTCGGCGGCGGGATGTACCGTCCTCACCCCCGCGCAGGGTAGCTCTGTCGACATAACGACCCGGTTCGGCCTACGCACGTACAACCTTGACTACGTACAAGGTGTCGCGCTGGTACGCGAACCCCGGGCGCAAGCCCCCGGTGGTGCGACCGGCGCACATACCCACTCACCGCTGCCGGTTCGGACCGTTCTGGCGGCCGCCGCGGAGGGTGGCGGACCGCTCCCGGAACTCGTCATCGGGGACCACGGCTGGGTCTGCGGAGCAGGTCAGCTGGGGTTCGAGGCCATGGGGCTCGCCGATACGGACGATCCTGCGCTCTTCGTCGGAGAGGCAGAGGGGCGGGTGTCCGTCGTCGTTCCGCTTGATGACGCTGTGCGGTCTGATTACTACCGACCGCTTACTCGCTATGTACTCAATCGAGCGTGTCTGTCACAGTAGGCGGCCGATGCCATCTCCTCTTCCCCACTCGCATCACCCGCCCCTACATTGGGGAGTGAGCACGCAACGACGAAGAGTCACCGGAAGGGGAAGCCGGTGGCCGTCGAGTGCGGAAGGTTCAGGTGTGTCATGGCTGCAGCTGGCGAGAGGCCTCTGAACGAGGTTCAGTTCCTTACCGTGGCGGAAGTCGCCTCGGTGATGCGAGTGTCGAAGATGACCGTGTACCGCTTGGTGCACAGCGGTCATCTGCCGGCGATCCGGGTGGGGAGGTCCTTCCGGGTGCCGGAGCAAGCGGTTCACGAGTACCTCCGCGAGAGCTATGTGGGGGTGGAGACAGCCTGACGATTGCTTCGAGGGGTTCCCGAGAGGCCCTTGTGGTCGCCTCGGGAATCCACTCGGATCCCCTCGATTACGACCTCAGCGCTCGGACGGGTAGGCTGGCCCCTCATAGGTCGTGTGGGCCCATGCAGCCCAGCACCGAGTAAAGAGAAGTGAGCGAGGGTAGTCGTGGGCTCTGTTATCAAGAAGCGGCGCAAGCGGATGGCCAAGAAGAAGCACCGCAAGCTGCTCAAGCGCACTCGCGTTCAGCGTCGCAACAAGAAGTAGGACCGTGCCCCGCATCGCCGGGGCTCGTCCTTACGCTTGTGCGAGCGCTGCGAACGGCGCGCTCTGTGGCCCCCCACCGGCCGGTGGGGGGCCACAGCCGTTTTCCGGCCAGGCTCCCGGCGTACCGGCCTCCGCCGTCGCGGCGGCTTTCGCCCAGAGCGGGTACTTTCCGTGGGGAGCGGCGCGCGTCTCCTGCGCTGGGGCCCTGGAGGGCGATGCTGTGCATACGCCCATGTGCCGTGTGGCTTGGTCTGATCGTATGTTCGTGGCTGTCGTCACTTCGTGCATCGGGTGGTCATCACAGCGCAACATCAACCCGCTAGGTTGGCGGCACACGGGGAACACGGCAGGGTACGAGCAGAGCTACGTCGGCTCACGTCCAGAACGGGAAGAGAGGCGCTGATCTTGGGGAAGGTCGTGCTCGTCACCGGAGTGGCCCGTCAGCTGGGAGGCCGGTTCGTACGACGGATCCAGCGTGACCCTCAGGTGGACCGGGTGATCGCCGTGGACGCGGTGCTGCCCGAGCATCATCTGGGCGAGGCCGAGTTCGTCCAGGCCGACATCCGCCAGCCCACGATCGCCCGCGTGCTTGCCGAGCACTCCGTCGACACGGTCGTCCACATGGACGTGACGGGCATCGCGCTGGGCGGCGGCAGCCGGACGACGGTCAAGGAGACCAACGTCATCGGCACCATGCAGGTGCTGGGCGCCTGCCAGAAGTCCCCGTCGGTCAAGCGGCTCGTCGTGAAGTCCAGTACGAACGTCTACGGGTCCGCGCCGCGAGATCCGGCCGTGTTCACCGAGACCACCCCGCCCAAGTCGCTGCCCAGCGGCGGCTTCGCGAAGGACACGGTGGAGGTCGAGGGGTATGTGCGTGGCTTCGCGCGGCGGCGGCCCGACGTCGCCGTGTGTGTGCTGCGGTTCGCGAACATCCTCGGGCCGAGCGCCGACTCGCCGCTCGCCTCGTACTTCGCGCTGCCGGTGCTGCCGACCGTCTTCGGCTATGACCCGCGGCTGCAGTTCGTGCACGAGGACGACGTGATCGAGGTCCTGCGGCTCGCCTCGCACGATCCACAGCGCGGCACGCTCAACAGCGGCACCTTCAACATCGCCGGAGACGGCGTCCTGTTGCTCTCGCAGTGCGCTCGACGCCTGGGCCGCCCCACGGTGCCTCTGCTGCTGCCGGCGCTCAGCTGGGCGGGCACGGCGGTGCGTACCCTGGGCGTGACGGACTTCTCGCCGGAGCAGCTGCGGCTGCTCACCCACGGCAGGGTCGTGTCGACGAACCAGATGCGCGAGACGCTGGGCTACAAACCGAGATACTCGACCGCGGAGACCTTCGCGGACTTCGCACGCAGCCGGGGGCCCGGACTCCTGCCCCCCGAGGCCCTCGCGGGGGCCGTCGACCGGATCGCCGCGCTGCGTTACGTGGGCGGCGGCCACCCCCCGACACTGAGCGCCAACTGAGGAGCGCATCGACGATGGCGGACGCCAAGGTCATTCCGTTCGACGACGACCGGTCGCGCGGGGGTGCTGTGCAGCGCCCGCCGCGGCGGCGGGCCGCGGGGAGCCGGCGCAAGGGCGATCCCGTGGTGGTACGTGAGGTCCAGCCCCTGCCCGGCCGGACCTTCCCGCAGGATGATGTTCCTGTGACGCGTGAGGAGCAGCCGTCTCAGCCGTCGACGCCGGACAACGCGCCGTCGGCATCGCAGGCGCGGGTGAGCGGCGGGCTGGAACGGCGCGTCGCCGGTGGCCTCGCCTTCCTGCGCCGGCGCCTCACCGGTGACTACGAGATCGACGACTTCGGGTACGACCAGGAGCTCACCGAGCAGGTCCTGATGTCCCTGATCCGGCCGCTGTACGAGAAGTACTTCCGGGTCGAGGTGAAGGGCATCGAGAACATCCCGACCGACGGCGGCGCGCTGATCGTCGCCAACCACTCGGGCACCCTCCCGCTGGACGGCCTGATGATGCAGGTCGCCGTCCACGACAACCACCCCGAGAGCCGCCATCTGCGCCTTCTCGCGGCCGACCTGGTCTTCATGCTGCCGGTGGTCAACGAGCTGGCCCGCAAGGCCGGGCACACCCTGGCGTGCGCGGAGGACGCCGAACGGCTCCTGGAGCGCGGCGAGCTGGTCGGTGTGATGCCGGAGGGCTTCAAGGGCATCGGCAAGCCGTTCGGCGAGCGCTACAAGCTTCAGCGCTTCGGCCGGGGCGGGTTCGTGTCGACGGCTCTGCGGCAGGGCGTCCCGATCATTCCGTGCTCGATCGTCGGCGCGGAGGAGATCTACCCGATGATCGGCAACGCGAAGACGTTGGCGCGGCTGCTGGGTTTCCCGTACTTCCCGATCACGCCGACCTTCCCGTGGCTGGGTCCGCTGGGCGCCGTCCCGCTTCCCACGAAGTGGACGATCCAGTTCGGCGAGCCGATCCCCACGGACGGCTATCCGCCGGAGGCCGCCGAGGACCCGATGCTGATGTTCAACCTGACGGACCAGGTCAGGGAGCAGATCCAGCACACGCTGTACAAGCTGCTGGTGCAGCGCCGGTCGGTCTTCTTCTGACGGATGTTCCGTCGGCGATGGACGTACGTGGCTGGGGGCGCCCTTCCTGAGAAGGGCGCCCCCAGCCACGTAGCGGAATTACCTGCTGTCCTCGCTGTCGATGCCCAGGCCCGGCAGGAGACCGGGCAGCAGCGGGGGCAGGGTGACGTCCGGCGCGCCGCTCGTCGGGCTGGACTTGCCGGCCGACGGGGACGAGCTGGTGGTGTCCTTGGGCGGGTCCAGGAGACCGCCCGTGGTGCCGCCGAGCAGGCCCTCGCCGGTGCTGCTGGAGCTGGACGGCTTCGGCTTGCCGCTGCTGTGGCTGCCGGTGGTGGAGCCGCTGCTGGCGCTGGGCGCCGGACGGTCCGTACCGGACGACGAGCCGGGGGCGTCCGAACTGGCACCCCGGTGACGGCCCGTGCCCTCCTTCGCCGGGGCTCCCGGGAGCAGCGGGTCGACCTCTTCGTCTATGGCGGCGAACACCGACGAGACCTGCTGACTGACGTCGCCGAGCTGGACGGGCAGCCGGTCGCGCAGTGCGCCCCAGGCTTCTCGGTGCGACTGGGCGAAGGCGGACAGGGCCTGGATGGGGCCCAGCGAACCGTCCCGCTCGTACGCCGCGTACAGCAGGCGGTGGCCCTCGGAGGCGTCGTGCTGCATGCCCGACAGGGCGCGGCGGATCTCGCCCAGGGACTCGTGGTCGAGGTCGCCCGAGCGGCCACGCTCCATCAGTCGGCGTGCCTCGCTCAGGCGTGTGGACGCCTGGTCGAGGTAGAGCTCGCCGCGGTCGCTGTCGCCGTGGGCCAGCCCTAGTTGGATGTCCTCCATGCCTCGTTTGAGCCCGTAGAGCGAGTCGCCGGGCAGGGCGTCGGAACTGGCGGCCGCCACGCCGCCGAAGGCTCCCGCGGCCACGCCCACGGTGAGCCCGCCCGCGGCCAGGCCCTTGGACAAACGCGAACGCGGTCGCAGCTTCCCCAATCCGGTCGCCCGGTGTGCGCCCCGTGCCCGGTGCGAGCGCTGCTCGGGCACGGAACGGTCCGGGCCTTCGCCCCCCGCGGCGGTGCCTTCCAGCAGCATGGCCTCCATCGCTGCCACGAGCTGTGCTCGCTGCACGACCTTGACCTCGGGGTCCAGCTCCGGTTTGCGCAGCTCGCCGAGACCGGTGGCGAGGGCCAACAGCAGGCCCTGCTCGGTCTGTTCCGATGCAGCCTGGGACGGTGCCGATCCATCGGGCTGCTCGGCCGCCGTGCCCTGGTCGGACTGCTCCTCCAGGGCCTGGGCGAAGGCGTTCGCCCGCCGGTGTGCCGATACGTTCGCGATCACTGGCGGCACCTCCTCTCGTCAAGACGGTCGACTCCCCAGGGGGTCCTGAGGGTTGCACGCCCCGAGCGCATCCACACGATCGAGTGATCGGCGATGGCCGGGTCGTGACCACAGGGAGCCTGTATCCCGCACAACGAGCGTCGCGGCACTTGGGTTACGGACGACGGATGATCGGACCGTGAAGTCAACGGACTTTCACGGAAGGTGAGTTGAGCGTCGCTGAGTGTGTGGGATCACTGGGGCGTTCGTACGGGCCGGTATTCGTACGGGTTTCAGCGGGCGTCGTCCGGCAGGAGCCGTGCCAGGGTGCGGACGGCTCGGTACTGGAGGGTCTTGATCGCGCCCTCGTTCTTGCCCATCACCCGGGCGGTCTCGGCGACCGAGAGCCCTTGCAGGAAGCGCAGGGTCACGCACTCCTGCTGCTGGGGGTTGAGCCGTCGTACGGCGTCGAGCAGGGCCGCGTTCGACAGTGACTCCAGGACGGAGTCCTCGGGGCTTCGCTCGACCTCGTTCGCGTCGAGCATTTCGCCGGTGGTCACTTCGAGTCGGAATCGGCTCGATTTGAAGTGGTCCGCGACCAGGTTGCGGGCGATGGTGACCAGCCAGGCGCCGAAGTCGCGGCCCTGCCAGGTGAACGTTCCGATGCGGCGCAGGGCGCGCAGGAACGTCTCACTGGTGAGGTCCTCGGCCGTCGCCTTGCCGCCGACGCGGTAGTAGATGTAGCGGTACACGGTGTCGCTGTACTGGTCGTAGAGGCGGCCGAAAGCGTCGGCCTCGCCGGCCTGGGCGCGCTCGACCAGATCCATCATCCGGGCGCTGTCGCTGTCTGCGGCCGGGCGGCGTGCGGTGGGCGTGGCGGCCGAGCCCGAGCGGCCTCGTCTGCCGACCGCCGCGCTGCCCTCGGCCAGGGCGTAGCAAGGGCCGAGGGGCGCGGGGACGGCGGCGAGGGCGGGGACGGCGTACGCGGTGGGGACGAAGCCGCGCAAGCGGTCCAGGACCGTTGCGCGCAGCGTAGCCAGGCCCGAGGCGTCAACCCCGACGTGTGAGTACACGGGACTCCCAGAGGCAGAGCTTCCATCACGTGCAGTGCGGGACCGTTCACCCGTCGTAGCGACGGAGAGGTACCGGTTTGCGTCTGAGGAGAATAACGCTTCGTACAGGCAGCGCTACACCGAGTTGCTCAAATCATCGATTACGTCGCTTCTGTAACCGATTGACGCCTGATCAAGTGTCGGACAGTGACCGGTTGTTGATCGGATGGGTTCGGGTTCCGTCTGGGTGCGGGGCGTGTTGTGGCCGTGTGGGGGGTGGCGTGACTGGGTGGGGGGCCACGGGGGTAGGACAGGGGATTGGCCCGGCTCCTGGCGGGGTGTCCTGGGCTGTTTTGCTCCGCGGGTGGGTGGGGGCTCGGCGCGCGGTTCCCCGCGCCCCGCCCCCCCGTCGGCCGCCGGGCGGGTTGGAGCTTTTGGGGGTGCGGGGAACTGCGCGACCAGCCCCCACCGGCCGGTCGCCGAAGAACGTCGGGCGGCCGGGGGGCGGGGGCTGGGGGATCCGGGGCGTCGCCCCGCGGGTCAGCGGCGGCGGCGGTGGAGGGCGATGGCGGCGGCCGTGCCGCCGGCCACGGCGCCGACTCCGGCCGCGGCGGGGATGCCGACCTTCGCGGCCTTGCGGGCCGTGCGGTAGTCGCGCAGACGCCACTCGAACGTACGAGCGTGCTTGCGGAGTTTCGTGTCCGGGTTGATCGCGTAGGGGTGGCCGACCAGCGACAGCATGGGGATGTCGTTGTGCGAGTCGCTGTAGGCGGCGCAGCGGGACAGGTCCAGGCCCTCGGCGGTGGCCAGCGCGCGCACCGCCTCCGCCTTCGCCGGGCCGTGCAGGGGCTCGCCCACCAGCTTGCCGGTGTAGACGCCGTCCACCGACTCCGCGACCGTGCCCAGCGCACCGGTCAGACCCAGCCGGCGGGCGATCACCGTGGCGATCTCCACGGGGGCCGCCGTGACCAGCCAGACCTTCTGGCCCGCGTCCAGGTGGGCCTGGGCGAGGGCCCGCGTACCGGGCCAGATGCGTTCGGCCATGTACTCGTCGTAGATCTCCTCGCCGATCGACATCAGCTCCGCGACCCGGTGGCCCTTGACGATCGAGAGTGCCGAGTCACGGGCGTCCTGCATGTGTTCCGGGTCCTCGACGCCGGCCAGCCTGAACCACGCCTGCTGCCAGGCGAATCGGGCGAGGTCGCGGGTCTCGAAGAACTTCCGTTTGTACAGGCCCCGGCCGAAGTGGAAGAGGGCGGCGCCTTGCATCACGGTGTTGTCGAGGTCGAAGAAGGCCGCGGCCTTCTCGTCGCCGAGGACCGGGAACTCCGGTTCCCGGTCGGGCGCGTCGGCGTCGGGCGCGGCGTCGTGGGCTAGTTCCTCCAGTTCCTGGGAGGACTTGCGCGCTGCCTCCGCCGAGGCCTCGCCTGCCAACACGCTCCGCGCGGTGGCGGAGCGCCTACGGGGAGTGAGCCATCCGAGAGCGGCCATGTCGTGAGCATAGCCAGTTTGTTCGGAGCTTCCGGAGTCGAGAGGATGCGAGGCTGTGAACTCTCTGCGACCGAGCCGTTAAAGAAGTCGTCCGACCGGCATCTCCTGGCCGCGCGGGTGGCGGGAGAATGACCCGTATGAGTTCCATGTTCCGGCGCGGTGGGCGCCGTACGACGCAGAAGGCACCCTCGGAGCGGCTGGTCACGCTCATCAGGAAGCCTGGTTGTCATCTGTGTGATGACGCACAAGAAGTGGTGGAGAAGGTGTGTGGGGATCTCGGGGTCCCCTGGGAGCACAAGGACATCACCGAGGATGAAGAGCTTCACCGTGCCTACTGGGAGCAGATCCCCGTGGTGCTGGTGGACGGGGCGCAGCACACCTTCTGGCGTGTGGACGAGGCGCGGCTGCGCAAAGCCCTCGCTCCGTAGCGGCGCGGTGTGGCGCGGCCCGTGGAGGGCGGGGCGTGGCGTGGTGTTCCGTCCGGATTGTGCCGTGATCGGGTCCGGACCCCGCCCTGACCGGTGAGTCCAACGGGTCCGGAAAGTCGCCTAGGATCGACGGCGATTGGTCTCGGGGGCGGGATTCGTTGAGGAGAGTGTGCGGCTTTGCCCCCTTCAGGAGCGGAACGAAGTGGTGCGCGCGCCGGTTCCATACCGGTGCGCCGGGAGTGCGTGACCCCCGTCACGTTGCCCGGGCAAATCGGACACCATCTTTGTGCACGCGTTCACAAAGACATAGCCTGCATTCGACGGGGCGGTCTAGGTACGTGTGACCGCCTGCAGCCCCGCGCTACCCGCAGGAGCACCGTGGCAACTGGCCGAACTCACCGACCGGCGACCCGCAGCCGAGGGATTCCCGAGGCCACCGTCGCCCGGCTTCCGCTGTACCTCCGAGCCCTCACCGCACTGTCGGAGCGCTCGGTACCCACGGTCTCCTCCGAGGAGCTCGCGGCCGCGGCGGGGGTCAACTCCGCGAAGCTGCGCAAGGACTTCTCCTACCTCGGTTCCTACGGGACGCGTGGTGTGGGGTACGACGTCGAGTATCTCGTGTACCAGATCTCCCGTGAGCTGGGCCTGACCCAGGACTGGCCGGTAGTGATCGTCGGTATCGGTAACCTCGGCGCCGCGCTGGCCAACTACGGCGGGTTCGCCTCCCGTGGTTTCCGGGTCGCCGCGCTGATCGACGCCGATCCGGAGATGGCCGGAAAGCAGGTCGCCGGGATCGCCGTGCAGCACAGCGACGGCCTCGAGAAGATCATCGACGAGAACGGCGTCTCCATCGGCGTCATCACCACCCCTCCGGGCGTGGCCCAGCAGGTCTGCGACCGCCTGGTCGCCGCCGGAGTCACCTCCATCCTCAACTTCGCGCCGACCGTCCTGTCCGTCCCGGACGGCGTCGACGTGCGCAAGGTCGACCTCTCCATCGAGCTGCAGATCCTCGCCTTCCACGAGCAGCGCAAGGCCGGCGAGGAGGCCGAGGCCCAGGCCGGTGCCGCCGCCGTGGCCCAGGCCGCCCAGGAGGACAACGGCAAAGGTCCTGACGGGGACGTCCCCGCCGTGATGCCGGCATGAGTCTCCTCGTCGTCGGGCTGAGCCACCGCAGCGCCCCGGTCAGCGTCCTGGAGCGGGCCACGCTGAACACGGACGCCCAGATCAAGCTGCTGCAGGACACGGTCGCCGCCGAACCGGCCGCCGAGGCCACACTGCTCGCCACCTGCAACCGCATCGAGCTGTACGCCGACGTGGACAAGTTCCACGCGGGCGTCGCCGAGCTGTCCACGCTGCTCGCCCAGCACAGCGGGGTCGGCCTCGACGAGCTCACCCCCCACCTCTACGTGCACTACGAGGACCGGGCCGTCCACCACCTCTTCTCGGTGGCCTGCGGGCTCGACTCGATGGTCGTGGGCGAGGGCCAGATCCTCGGCCAGATCAAGGACGCGCTCGCCACCGCGCAGGAGCTGCACTCCGCGGGCCGGCTGCTGAACGACCTGTTCCAGCAGTCGCTGCGGGTCGGCAAGCGCGCGCACTCCGAGACCGGCATCGACCGCGCCGGGCAGTCCCTCGTCACCTTCGGCCTCCAGCAGCTGTCGGCCGGCGCCGCCGTCGACGCCTGGGCCAAGGGCAAGAAGGCCCTCGTCATCGGCGCGGGCTCGATGTCCTCGCTGGCCGCGGCGACACTCGCGCGCGCCGGAGTCTCCGAGATCGTCATCGCCAACCGCACCCCGGACCGCGCGGAGCGGCTCGCCCAGATCCTCAACGAGAACGAGGGCGGCGACACGGACGTGCTGGCCCGCGCGGTACCGATGGATGCGGTGCCGGTCGAGCTGACACGTGCCGACATCGCCATCTCCTGCACCGGCGCCACCGGGCTCGTCCTGACGGCCGAGTCGGTCGTGGCGGCCGTGGAGGGACGTACGGGAGAGTCCGTGGCCGCGGCCGGGCCGGCGGTGACGCCCGCCGTGCGCGGTGCCGGCTCCGCTCGCACGGCGTCGTCCGCGGTCGTGGGCGACCCGGCGCAGCTCGCTGCCACCAGCGTCGGCAGCGACGACGACTGTCCGCTCGACCTGTCCGCCGTGCAGGGCACGGCCGGCTTCTCCGTGCTCGGCGAGGCCGCCGTCGCCGGAATGGCCGCCGCCGAGCTGGAGCAGCACGCGGCCTGGGTGGACAAGGGCGATGTCGCGGCCCGTGCCCCGCGCGGGACGGCCGTACTCGACCCAGAGGCCGACGCCGAAGCCATCGCCGCGCTCGCCCTGGCCGTCGCCACCGTCGGCCGGGTGCCCGAGCGCCGCAGGCCCGAGCCGGTCGCCGAGGCCCCCCGGCCCGCGCCCGTGCTCGCGCTGCTGGACCTCGCCATGCCCCGTGACATCGACGCGGCCGTGCACCGGCTGCTCGGCGTGCGGCTCGTCGACATCGAGTCGCTGGCCGAGGCGTCCGCGGACGCCCCGATGGCGGCGGACGTGGACCAGGTGCGGAGGATCGTTTCCGACGAGGTGGCCGCCTTCAGCGCCGCCCAGCGGGCCGCCCACATCACCCCCACCGTCGTGGCGCTGCGCACCATGGCCGCCGACCTCGTCGCGAGTGAGATCGCGCGGCTCGACGGGCGGCTGCCGGACCTCGACGACAAGGAGCGGGGCGAGATCACGCAGACCGTGCGGCGTGTCGTCGACAAGCTGCTGCACGCGCCGACCGTACGGGTCAAGCAACTCGCCGCCGAACCCGGTGGCGCCGGGTACGCGGACGCGCTGCGAACCCTGTTCGACCTGGACCCCGAGACGGTCGCCTCCGTCTCGCGGGCCGAGAACAACAACGAGAACGCCAAGAACCGAGGGCGAGCATGAGTGAGCCACGTGAGCCACGTGCGCCGCAGGGACAGGCTGGAGCGCCCCAAGGGCGACCAGATGAGAAGGCGGCACTGAGGCTGGGAACCAGGCGCAGCAAGCTCGCCATGGCCCAGTCCGGGCTGGTCGCGCAGGCCGTGAGCCAGGTGACCGGCAGGCCCGTCGAGCTCGTGGAGATCACGACGTACGGCGACACCTCCCGTGAGCACCTCGCCCAGATCGGCGGCACGGGCGTCTTCGTCACCGCGCTGCGCGAGGCGCTGCTGCTCGGCGAGATCGACTTCGCCGTGCACTCCCTGAAGGACCTGCCGACCGGGCAGCCCGACGAGCTCGCGCTGGCCGCCGTGCCGCTGCGCGAGGACCCGCGCGACGTGCTCGTCGCCCGCGACGGGCTGCGCTTCGAGGAGCTTCCGGACGGCGCGCGCGTCGGCACCGGTTCGCCGCGCCGGATGGCCCAGCTGAACGCGTACGCCCGTAACCACGGGATGACGATCGAGACGGTCCCGATCCGTGGGAACGTCGACACGCGGATCGGATACGTACGCAGCGGGGAGCTCGACGCCGTCGTGCTCGCCGCAGCCGGCCTGGGCCGCCTCGGGCGGATCGAGGACGTGACGGACTTCCTGTCCGTCGACACCGTTTTGCCCGCCCCCGGCCAGGGGGCACTGGCGATCGAATGTGCCGCGGACAACGCGGATCTCGTCGCCGCGCTCGGCGAACTCGACGACCCGTTCACCCGGGCCGCCGTGACCGCCGAGCGGTCCCTGCTCGCCGCCCTGGAGGCCGGCTGCAGCGCACCCGTGGGTGCTCTCGCCGACCTCCCCCAAGCTCTCGACTTCGCTCGAGCAGGGGGGACCCCCATGGCCGACGGGCAGATTGTCAAGGAGATGCGCCTGCGCGGCGTCGTCGGCACGACCGACGGCACGACGCTGGTGCAGCTGTCCACCACCGGTCCCGTGCCCGAGACACATGACCAAGCAATGGCGCTCGGCCGTGAACTCGCCGCCGAGATGCTTGCCAAGGGCGCGGCCGGTCTGATGGGGGAGCGAGCACATTGAGCCCCACCAACCTTCCCGCCGGTCCCGAACACGGGCACGTCACCTTCCTCGGTGCCGGACCCGGAGATCCGGGACTACTGACACTGCGCGCCGTCGAGGCGCTGGCGAACGCGGATGTTCTCGTCGCCGAGTACGAGGTACTCGACATGGTCCGCGTCCACGCCAGACAAGGCGTCGCCGTACTGAGTACGAATACGGACGGGGGGACGCCTTTGGGCACGTCTTCCAGTACGTATCCGGGCACAGGCACGCCTCAACTAGCGGTTGTTGACGCCGTGTCAACGACCGCTGGTGACCCCGCGTTGAGGGACGCTGCCAATCTTGTCATGGAGGCCGCGCGGGGCGGCAAGCGGGTCGTGCGTGCGGTGTCCGGTGACCCCGGGCTCGACACGTACGCCGCTGAGGAGATGCTGGCCTGCGCCGCCGCGGGCGTGCCGTTCGAGGTCGTGCCGGGTGTCGCCGCGGCCGTGGGCGTGCCCGCGTACGCCGGTGTGCCGCTGCGCGACGCGCAGGGCGCCGACGTGCGGTTCGTCGACGGGCGTACGGCCTCCGACCGGTGCTGGGCCGAGGTCGGGGCGTCGGACGGGACGGTCGTCGTGTCGTCGACGCTGGACTCCGTGGCCGCCGCCGCGGGCGAGCTGGTCGCGGCGGGTCGCAAGCCGGACACGCCGATGACGGTGACGATCGCCGGTACGACGACGCGTCAGCGGACCTGGTCGGCCACGCTCGGGACGATCGCCCAGACCCTGAAGCAGGCGAAGGTGCTGCCGTCCCCGGACGGTGGGCGCCCGGTGATAGCCGTGGTCGGTGAGCGTTCCGCCGCGGCTCAGCGTGAGCAGCTCTCGTGGTTCGAGTCCAAGCCGCTGTTCGGCTGGAAGGTGCTCGTCCCGCGGACGAAGGAGCAGGCGGCCTCGCTCTCCGACCAACTGCGGTCCTACGGAGCCGTGCCGCACGAGGTGCCGACGATCGCCGTCGAGCCGCCGCGGACGCCGCAGCAGATGGAGCGCGCGGTCAAGGGCCTGGTGACGGGCCGCTACGAGTGGATCGCCTTCACCTCCGTGAACGCGGTCAAGGCCGTGCGGGAGAAGTTCGAGGAGTACGGGCTCGACGCGCGGGCCTTCGCCGGGATCAAGGTCGCGGCGGTGGGCGAGCAGACGACGAAGGCACTGGTCGCCTTCGGCGTGAAGCCGGATCTGGTGCCGAGCGGTGAGCAGTCGGCCGCGGGTCTTCTGGAGGACTGGCCGCCGTACGACCCGGTGTTCGACCCGATCGACCGGGTGTTCCTGCCGCGGGCCGACATCGCCACCGAGACGCTGGTCGCGGGGCTCATCGACCTGGGCTGGGAGGTCGACGACGTCACGGCCTACCGGACCGTACGGGCCTCGCCGCCGCCGGCGGACACACGGGAGGCGATCAAGGGAGGCGGTTTCGACGCCGTGCTCTTCACGTCGTCCTCGACCGTCCGCAATCTCGTGGGCATCGCGGGCAAGCCGCACAACGTGACGGTGATCGCCTGTATCGGTCCGGCCACCGCCAAGACGGCGGAGGAGCACGGGCTGCGGGTCGATGTCATGGCTCCGGAGCCGTCCGTGCACAAGCTGGCCGAGGCGTTGGCGGACTTCGGTCTCCGGCGGCGGGCTGCCGCCGCGGAGGCGGGGGATCCGGTCACTCGGCCGAGCGAGCGGAGGCCGGGGGCGCGGAGGCGTCGTACGACGTAGGCGTGCGTAGGGGGTATGGGGGCTTCGCCCCTCATACCCCCGTTTTTTCGGCTGCGGGTGGGTGGGGGCTGGTCGCGCAGTTCCCCGCGCCCCTGAAAGCCTCCAGCTCGTCCGGGGTGCGAACCGGGTACCGGCACGGTGTCGGCAAGGGGGGTCATGGGGCGGGCGTAGCGTAGAGGGCATGACGAAGTACGGATCCTTCCCCGGTACGCGGCCGCGGCGGCTGCGTACGACGCCGGTCATGCGGCGCATGGTCGCCGAGACCCGGCTGCACCCCGCCGACTTCATCCTCCCCGCGTTCGTACGGGAAGGTGTGAGCGAGCCGGTTCCCATCGCGACGATGCCCGGCGTCGTGCAGCACACGCGCGACAGCCTGAAGAAGGCCGCGCTGGAAGCCGTGCAGGCCGGGGTCTCCGGGATCATGCTCTTCGGCGTGCCGGAGGACGCGAAGAAGGACGCCGTCGGAACCCCCGGGACCGACCCGGACGGGATTTTGCAGGTCGCCCTCCGTGACGTGCGCGCCGAGGTCGGCGACGAACTGATCGTCATGTCCGATCTGTGTCTCGACGAGACCACCGATCACGGGCACTGCGGAGTGCTCGACGCGGAAGGCCGTGTCGACAACGACGCGACCCTGGAGCGGTACGCCGAGATGGCCCAGGTCCAGGCCGACGCCGGGGCCCACGTGGTGGGGCCCAGCGGGATGATGGACGGTCAGATCGGGGTCGTCCGGGACGCCCTGGACCAGATCGGGCGCGAGGACGTCGCCATCCTCGCCTACACCGCGAAGTACGCCTCCGCCTTCTACGGGCCCTTCCGGGAGGCCGTGGCCTCCTCGCTGAAGGGCGACCGCAAGACGTACCAGCAGGACCCCGCCAATGCGCGGGAGTCCCTGCGGGAGTTGGCCCTCGATCTGGAGGAGGGGGCCGACATGGTGATGGTGAAGCCGGCGGGACCGTATCTGGACATCCTGGCCCGGGTCGCGGACTCCGTCGACGTCCCCGTGGCCGCCTACCAGATCTCCGGTGAGTACTCGATGATCGAGGCGGCGGCCGAGAAGGGCTGGATCGACCGCGACAGGGCGATCCTGGAGACGCTGACCGGCATCAAGCGGGCCGGCGCCCAGAACATCCTCACCTACTGGGCCACCGAGGCCGCGCGGATGCTCCGGCAGGCTCAGTAGGCCAGCGCGTCGTCCAGGCTCTGCTGCCAGTACGTCACCGTGAGCTTGGCGTCCACGTACACGCCCTTCGCCGGGAGCGCCGGGGTCGCGCTGCGGCCCTTGGCGAAGCCGACGACGAGGGTCTTGGCCGTGTAGCCGTTGCCGCCACTGCCGTCTGCGGCCGAGAGCAGGACGCCCGCGTAGCCGGACTCGCCCGGGGCCAGTGTGACGACCGCCTGGGGGTGGGTCGACTCGGCGACCGGCGGGACCGACTGGGCCTCGCCGAAGCGGGCGATCGGGTAGCCGGTCAGATCGCAGTTCTTCGCGCCGGTGTTGGTGACGCTGAGGAGCATGTGGTTGAGGGGGCGGGAGACCTCGGTCGCGGTGGTCCTGGTGTTGGCGCCGTTGCAGGCCGGGTTCCGCGTGGTCGTGGTGCCTCCGCCGTTCTTGCCCGCGGAGCCGGAGCCGCCGCTGGTGCCCGTCGTGTTGGTGCCCGGAGTGGCGGTGCTCTGGGCCGTCGAGCCCCCGGTCTCACCCGCCGGCTTCGCCTTCGTACCGCCGCCGGCCGTGGACCCGGTCGGCTGCGACGAGGAGGACGAGGAGGACGACGAAGACGACGAAGACGACGAGTTGGACGCGGCGGACGGACCCTCGTCACGTACGCCCTTTCCGTTGTCGCACGCCGTGAGGGCGAGCGCGGCGAGCGCGACCGTCGTGGCGGCGAGGAGGCGGGTGCGGGCGGTGCGTGCGGACATGGGTGATCCCCCTGGGGTGTGGCTGGTCGGTAGCCGCTCGACCGGTCGAGGGGAGCGGCGTGCTTGGATGACCACAGCTTGTCGGTTGATCCGTCCCGGGCGCCACGGTTGCCGGGGGATACGGGACGCCGGAACGTTCGTAGGGGGTCTGACCAGGGGGAATACCGGCCCCCTGGAACGCGGACCGGGACGCGGGGGATGGAGGAACGGTGGACGGGGACGAGTTCGCGGGGCTGCTGCGGGAGCTGAAGGAGCGGTCCGGACTCAGTTATGGAGTGCTCGCGAAGCGGCTGCATGTGAGTACGTCCACGCTGCATCGGTACGTCAACGGGGACGCCGTACCGACGGACTACGCACCTGTGGAGCGGCTCGCGCGTGTGTGCGGGGCGACTCCCGAGGAACTGGTGGAACTGCACCGGCGGTGGGTGCGGGCGGATGTACTGCGGGGGCAGAAGGGGGCGCCCGCGGCGCCCGTGACGGATGTGGAGTCCGTGACGGATGTGGCGTCTGTGGACTCCGTGACGGATGTCGTGCCTGTGGCGGACATGGAGTCCGTGACGGGTGCGGCGGTCGTGACGCCGGTGGGGGCGGACGGCTCCTCGGGGGAGCCGGGTGTGGCTTCAGAGGGTGTCGGCGGGCCCTCGGGTGAGGCTTCGAGCGGGGGGCGGCGACGGCGTACGGTCCTCCTCGCCTCGGTCGCCGTCGTCGCGGTGCTCGCGTCCGCCGCGCTCGCGGTGCGGTTCGTGCCGAACGGCAGGAGTGACGGGAGCGGGGGGCGGGAGGTCCTGGGGGCCGCCGCGTCGTCCGGTCCGCGGGGGACGGCGTCGGCCGACGGCAAGCACCGCAAGCCGTCCGCCTCGGTCAGCGCCTCCGTCTCCGCCTCGCACGTCGCTGAGCCCAAGACGCCCGTCTCGACGGCGCCTTCGGGTGGCAGTGCGGGCCAGGATGTCGCCGACGGCGCCACCGCGCCCCTCGTGGCCGCCAACCCGTACAAGTGGGACGACCCGTGCAGCCAGCACTACCTGGTGAACCGGAAGGCCGAGCAGGTGCCCCCGCCGCCGAACGAGTCGGACGCGCGCGGGTGGGTCACGGCGCTCGGCGGGGTCGCCGGTCAGGAGCAGATGCTCGCGCTGACCGTGCAGGGGACCGGGAAGGCCACCGTGGTCCTGGACGGGCTGCACGTGCGAGTGGTGGGGAAGAACGCGCCGCTCGCCTGGAACGACTACGCGATGGGCGTCGGCTGCGGCGGCGGCGTGGAGACGAAGTCCTTCGCCGTGGATCTCGACGCGGGGCGGCCCGTGACCACCCCCAAGGCCGGGCAGCGGGACTTCCCCTACAAGGTCAGCGAGTCCGATCCCGAGGTCTTCTACGTCTTCGCGGACGCGCGGGCGCACGACGTGAGCTGGTACCTGGAGCTCGACTGGTCCAGTGGAGCGCGCAGCGGCACGGTGCGTATCGACGACAACGGGAAGCCGTTCCGGACGAGCGGGAATGTGGGGCGGCCCGCGTACGACTATCCGCTGGGCGGCAGCGAGTGGGGGACAGCCGCGACAGGTTAGCCAGGAGACGGGCACTATCAAGTCCCCCTAGGAGTTACGTTGTTGCCCGTTGAATGACGCGACTCTCCAGGGAGAGGCTTTATGCCCGGTGATGCTCTCAGCCAGGACCCCGCCGAGCTGAGAAGGAGGATCGACACCACCAAGGCGCACCCGGCGCGCGTCTACGACGTGTTCCTCGGGGGCAAGGACAACTACCCGGTCGACCGGTCCGCGGCCGCCGCGGCGATCGCGGCCAATCCGCGCGGGTACCTCGATGTACGGCACAACCGGGACTTCCTGCGCAGGGCGGTCACCACGCTGACCGAGGAAGCGGGTGTCCGCCAGTTCCTGGACATCGGTACCGGGTTGCCGACGCAGGAGAACGTCCACCAGATCGCGCAGCGGATCACTCCGGAGTCGCGGGTCGTGTACGTCGACAACGACCCCGTTGTGCTCGCTCACGCGCGTGCCTTGCTCACCAGCGGGCCCGAGGGGCAGACGGACTACATCGACGCGGACCTCGAGGAGCCCGCGCGGATACTCGAAGCGGCCGCGAAGACCCTCGACTTCGAGCAGCCGATCGCGCTCGTACTGGTGGCGATCCTGCACTTCATCGAGGACGAGGCGGCCTATCCGATCGTGCGTGAGCTGGTGGAGGCGTTGCCTTCGGGCAGCCGGCTCGTGCTCAGCCACCTCACCGAGGATCTCAACGCGGAGAATATCCGGGCGGTTCAGCGGACGTTCACCGAGCGGGGGTTCACGTTCGTGCTGCGCTCCAGGGCAGAGGTGGAGCGGTTCTTCACGGAGAACGGGCTCGAGGTGGAGGAGCCGGGTGTCGTGCCCGTGCACCGCTGGCGGCCCGACGGTGCGGCTCCGCTGCCCGAGAAGGCGGATCCCGCGTACCTCGCCACCCTCGACGAGATCGAGAAGGTCCGCTATCGCGACATCAATGACGTGACGGACGCGGACATCAACGTGTACGCGGTGACGGGCATCAAGCCCTGACTCCTGGTGCGTTCGCCGCCCGCGGGCGGGTGGGGGTGGGGGCGCGGTTCGCCGCGCCCCCGAATGACCGGCCGTCCTTCCACGCTTCGGTGGACGAGGGACCGGTCAGTCCCACCAGAAGGACCACACCCGCCTGCCGAGCACCTCGTCCGCCGCGTACGTGCGCAGCGTCTCGCTCTCGCCCTGCGTGATGTTGTCCGGGCAGAAGGCGAAGTGCTCGGCGGCCACCGCCTCGGCCTCGGCCGCCGTCGTGGGCGGAGCCGCCACCGACAGGACCAACTGGTCGAAGGTGAGGGCCACGACCCGTATGCCGAAGCGGTCCTCCCAGGAGCGCAGGACCGCGCACAGGCGGGCCACGTCGCCCTCGTAGTTCACCGGACCGGACCAGCCGATCGCCGCCGGGATGTCCGCGCTGCGGCGCGCCGGGACCAGGGCGAGGCGCGGCTCCTTCAGCCAGGAGCCGCCGGCCGCGAGGGAGTCGGCGACCTCGGTGGCCCGGTCGTCCGCGTCCGCCTCGGGCGCGGTGGCCGGTGCCAGGCCGGGCCACTGCACGCCGTGCGGCGCGATCGTCTCGGCGAACTCCTTCGCCTCACCGAAGAGTTCGGTGACCACTTCCATGCCGGGGTGGTCCGCGTCGGCTTCGAGCTCGTCCGCCGCGTACTCCTCCCAGTACCCCGCCAGTACCTCGTCGGCGTCGTGATCCCCCGGATACGACGTCTCCTGGGGCATCAACTCCCATTCCTCCGGGCCGCCCTGGCTGCCGCCGACGTCTATGAGGAGGGGGAGCAGGCCGGCCGTGCGCGGGGCGGAGCCCAGCGTGGCCCAGTCTCCGGGAGCGGCCGGTGCCTCGGCGTGCCACAGGAGCGGCTCGTGCCAGGGGCCCTCGTTCGTCGCGTCGATCAGTTTCCCGGGCGGGAGTTCGAGGCCGAGCGCGCGCCCGCTCGGATCTGCCGCCAGCGAGGGCAGCGGGTTCGGAAGTGTCGCCATGCCGGTGACTTTAGGGCCCGCCACTGACAACGCGACCCGGGGCCCGTCCACGAGGTCCTGGACGGCCGGGACACACGTGCGCGGCGTGCCACAGGTGGTTCGTGGCACGCCGCGCGAAGAGGGTCAGGCGCGGGTCGAGGAAGGCGCAGTCCGTACGCCGGTCCCGACCCGCCAGGGGTCAGCGGTGGCCGTGGCCGGGACCGCGACCGTCGTGGCCACGACCGTCGTCGCCGTGGCCGCGACCGTCACCGTTGCGGCGACCGTCGTCGCCGTGGCCACGACCGTCACCGTTGCGGCGACCGTCGTCGCCGTGGTGCCTGGCGTCCCAGGAGATGGTGTCGACCAGGCGACGGTGGTCGTTGCGGAGCGTGGCGGTGTCCTTGCGGTCGTCCCAGACGAAGTTGCGGCGGTCCTGGTAGACGTCGCGGTAGGTGTCACGGCCGACGCCGGTGTGGACGCGGACGCTGGAGTGTCCGTTCAGGCGCAGGTGGTGGAACGTGTAGACGCGGCCCTGACGGTTGGACAGCGTCCAGTTGTCCAGGTTCACGCCCTCGCGCCCGCTGTTGGTGATCTGCACCCACTCCTCGTTCAGCGAGCGGTTGTTCCTGGAGCCGTGTCCCGGGGCGTCGTACTGGACCTTGCTGATCTCCACCTGCGAACCGCGCGGCGCGGCTCCGTCGGCCGCTGCCGGCAGGGCGGCTGCCCCCACCAGCGCGGCGGCGGACAGAGCGGCGGCGGCCAGGCGACGGGCCGTGAAGGTCTGCGAAGCGGTCATGGGTGCCCCCTTGGGGTACTGGCGGGCCATGGCGACAGGATCGTGCCGTCGGCCCGCTGTTCGTGCACCCGGCCTGCTGGCCGGACACCGCATAGCTTGCCGACTGAAGTGCTCCGCTACGTCCCGGAATCGGAGGGCGTTGCTGATCAACGACATTGTCGTGATAGTCGCCTGTAGTGTGCACGTTTTGTGAAGGTGTGTCGGGTTGACGCCTCTTCGGGGGGTGTGGCCGCATCAGTACTGGCCTGCGCCACTTCTTCGCCATGTCGCGCCACCCGTCCGCGACCTCCGTTGTCACCCGAAAGTGAGTAACAGTTCCGGGTGGGCAGGCCTACCCGCTCGGGTGATCGTGCGTACGCGCGTCCGGGTGCGGAAACGCCTGATCCCGCAGGCGCGTCAGCGGCCTACGGGATCAGGTACTACGGGATCAGGTACTACGGGGTCGGACATGCCGGGCCCGGCGCCCTGCGGGAGATCAGAGACGCTCGGGCGTCCTGATGCCCAGCAGGGCCATGCCCTGGTGGAGCGTGCGGGCGGTGAGGTCGCACAGGAAGAGGCGGTTCTCCGCGACCTCCTGTGCGGGAGCCGGCTTGATGACCGGGCACTGGTCGTAGAACGTCGTGTAGAGCGACGCCAGCTGGTACAGGTACGCCGCCAGCTTGTGCGGGGCGTACTCGCCGGCGGCCTCGTCCAGCGTCTCCCCGAACCGGTCCAGGTGCAGTCCCAACGCCCGCTCCGCCGGAGCCAGTTCGAGCTCCGGGTGGGCCAGCGGCGTACGGTCGCCCGCCTTGCCGAAGATCGACCGGATACGGGCGTACGCGTACTGGAGGTACACGGACGTGTCGCCGTTCAGCGAGACCATCTGGTCCAGGTCGAACTTGTAGTCCCGGACGGCGGAGGTGGAGAGATCCGCGTACTTCACGGCGCCGATACCGACGTACCGGCCGTTCTCCTCGATCTCCTGCTCGCTCAGGCCCACCTTCTCGGCCTTCTCCCGCACGACGGCGGTGGCCCGCTCGATCGCCTCGTCCAGGAGATCCACCAGCCGGACCGTCTCGCCCTCACGCGTCTTGAACGGCTTGCCGTCCTTGCCCAGCACCGTGCCGAAGGCCAGCTGCTGTGCCTGCACGTCCTCGCCCAGCCAGCCCGCCCTGCGCGCGGTCTCGAAGACCATCTTGAAGTGCAGGGACTGACGGGCGTCGACCACGTAGACGAGGGTGTTCGCCTTGAGGTTGAAGACACGGTCCCTGATCGCCGAGAGGTCGGTCGCCGCGTAGCCGTAGCCGCCGTCCGACTTCTTCACGATCAGCGGGACCGGGTTGCCGTCCGGGCCCTTCACATCGTCGAAGAACACACACAGCGCGCCGTCGGACCGGACCGCCACGCCCGACTCCTCCAAGAGGCGGCAGGTCTCGTCCAGCATGTCGTTGTAGCCCGACTCGCCGACCACGTCCGGGTCCCGGATCTCCATGTCCAGCTTGTCGAAGACCGAGTAGAAGTAGATCTTCGACTCGTCCACGAACTTCTGCCACATGGCGAGGGTCTCGGGCTCGCCCGCCTGGAGGTCGACCACCCGGCGCCGCGCCCGCGTCTTGAACTCCTCGTCGGAGTCGAAGAGTGTCCGCGCCGCCTTGTAGAGCCGGTTCAGGTTCGACATGGCCTCCTCGCCGGAGACCTCCGCCGCACCCTTGTGATCCAGCTCGTGCGGGTGCTCGATCAGGTACTGGATGAGCATGCCGAACTGGGTGCCCCAGTCGCCGATGTGATGGCGCCGGACCACGCTCTCGCCGGTGAACTCCAGGATCTGGACCACCGCGTCGCCGATGACCGCCGAACGCAGGTGACCGACGTGCATCTCCTTCGCCACGTTCGGCTGCGCGTAGTCGATGACCGTGGTGCCCGGGTTCTCGGCCGCCGGCACACCGAGGCGCTCGCCGTCCTCGTACCGCGCGGCCAGGTTCTCGGTGATGGCCTTGTCGGTGATCGTGATGTTCAGGAAGCCGGGCCCGGAGACCTCGATGTCCTTGATCACGTCACCCGACTCGACCCGCGCCACGACCTGTGTCGCCAACTCTCTCGGGTTCGCCTTCGCCTTCTTCGCGAGGGCCAGGATCCCGTTGGCCTGGAAGTCGGCCCGGTCGCTTCGTCGCAGCAGCGGGTCCGCGGAACCGGCCTCCGGCAGGGCTGCCGAGAGGGCGTCCGCGAGGCGCTGGTGGACGGAGGCGGTGAGGGACGTGACCGAGGCCATGGAGTGGCTGCCGTTCTGCTCGGGTTCCGGGAGTTTCTGAGTACAGGAAAGCCAGTATCCCATGCGGTGAAAAGCCGTTTTCGCGGTTCACGCCCGAGCTGGGAGAATGGTGGCGTCAGCCGTACTGGCGTATGAGAAAGAAGGACGTGCCGATCGTGGCTCAGAGCACCGAGACCACCGACTGGGTCTCCCGTTTCGCGGATGAGGTCATCGAGGAATCGGAGCGTCGGGCCCCGGGCAAACCTGTGGTCGTCGCGTCCGGCCTCTCCCCCTCGGGCCCGATCCACCTCGGCAACCTCCGCGAGGTCATGACCCCGCACCTGGTCGCCGACGAGATCCGCCGCCGCGGGCACACCGTGCGCCACCTGCTCTCCTGGGACGACTACGACCGCTACCGCAAGGTTCCCGTCGGCATCCCCGGCATCGACGAGTCCTGGGCCGAGCACATCGGCAAGCCCCTGACCTCCGTCCCCGCCCCCAAGGGCTCGGAGCACCCGAACTGGGCCGAGCACTTCAAGGCCGTCATGGTCGAGGCGCTGGCCGAGCTCGGCGTCGAGTACGACGGGATCAGCCAGACCGAGCAGTACACCTCCGGTGTCTACCGCGACCAGGTGCTGTTCGCGATGAAGCACCGCGGCGACATCGACGCGATCCTCGACCAGTACCGGACCAAGAAGGGCCCCGCGAAGAAGCAGCAGGGCCAGAAGCCGGTCGACGAGGCCGAGCTCGAAGCCGCCGAAGGCTCCGGCGCCGCCGCCGAGGACGACGGCAGCTCGGCCGCCGGGTACTACCCGTACAAGCCCTACTGCGGCCGGTGCGAGAAGGACCTCACCACCGTCACCTCGTACGACGACGAGACCACCGAACTGGCCTACACCTGCTCCGCCTGCGGCTTCTCCGAGACCGTCCGGCTGAACGAGTTCAACCGCGGCAAGCTGGTCTGGAAGGTCGACTGGCCCATGCGCTGGGCCTACGAGGGCGTCATCTTCGAGCCGAGCGGGGTCGACCACTCCTCACCGGGGTCCTCCTTCCAGGTGGGCGGCCAGATCGTGGGCATCTTCGGCGGCAAGCAGCCGATCGGGCCCATGTACGCGTTCGTCGGCATCTCGGGCATGGCCAAGATGTCCAGCAGCAAGGGCGGGGTGCCCACCCCGGCCGACGCGCTCCAGATCATGGAACCGCAGCTGCTGCGCTGGCTGTACGCCCGCCGCCGCCCCAACCAGTCGTTCAAGATCGCCTTCGACCAGGAGATCCAGCGGCTCTACGACGAGTGGGACAAGCTCGCGGGCAAGGTCGCCGACGGCTCGGTCCTCCCGGCCGACGCCGCCGCGTACGCACGCGCGGTCGGCACCGCTGCCGGAGAGCTGCCCAGGACCCCCCGTCCGATGCCGTACCGCACCCTCGCCTCCGTCGCCGACATCACCGCCGGCGCCGAGGACCAGACCCTGCGGATCCTGAGCGAGCTCGACCCCGAGAACCCGCTCGCCTCCCTGGACGAGGTCCGGCCCCGGCTCGACAAGGCCGAGACCTGGATCAACACCCAGGTGCCGGCCGAGGAGCGCACCGTCGTGCGTGACGAGCCCGACGTCGAACTGCTCAAGTCGCTCGACGACCAGGGCCGCGAGTCGCTGCGGCTGCTCCTCGACGGACTGGAGCAGAACTGGTCCCTGGACGGCCTGACCCACCTCGTCTACGGCGTCCCCAAGGTCCAGGCCGGCTTCCCCGCCGACGCCACCGCCAAGGAGCTCCCGCCGGAGATCAAGGTCGCCCAGCGCACGTTCTTCGCGTTGCTGTACCACCTGCTGGTCGGGCGTGACACCGGTCCGCGCCTGCCCACGCTGCTGCTCGCGGTCGGACAGGACCGGGTGCGCAAGCTGCTCGGCGCGTAGGGCCTTCGGCTGTACGAGGAAGGGGGCGCCCGGTGAACACCGGGCGCCCCCTTCCTGTGCACGCCGACGTGCCTACGCGATGTGGTCTTCCTGGAGTTCCGCCGTGTGGCGGTTGGTGAAGCGGTTGACCATGCGGTCGGCCTCGCGCTGCGGGAGCGTGGTGCCGTACGTCGCTTCCACGTCGCCCCTGAACTGGCCCGAGGTCGGATAGCTGCCGTCTATCGACTTCTTGAAGACCAGGTAGTAGTCCTCCTCGGTCGGCTCCGAGCCGCCGCCCGCGCCCAGCTCACGGGTACGGCCAGGGCCGGACGGGATCGGGAAGGTACCGGTGTCCTCCGGAGAGGGCTCCGGGGCGGGGGCAGGCTGCTCCTCGTACCGCTGCTGCTCGAACGGCTGCTGCTCGAACGGCTGCTGCTCGAACGGCTGCTCCTGTTCGAACTGCTGCCGAACCCGGAACCGCTGCTGCTCCTCGAACTGCTCGGCCTGCTGCTGCTCCTCGTACCACTGCCGGTACGCGACATCCGGGTCGTACGTCGGGTCGTAGCCGCCCTGGTACGCGATGGACTGGGGGTCCCGCGCCTGAAGCCACTGGCTCTGCGGCTCGGCGTAGTCCTCCGGCTGCTCGGGGGGCTCGTTCGCCTCGGCGGCGGGAAGCTGTTCCCGGACAGGCGCCGCGTTGCTCTGCGCGACGGGTGCCGTCGGTTCCGGCTCGCGCGCCACCTCCAGCTGCGGTGCGGGGGGCAGCAGCGCGGGTTCGATGCCCGCGGCCGCCAGGCCGGAGGGGGCGGTCTCGGCGAGCGGCACGCCGTAGCGGGCCAGGCGCAGCGGCATCAGCGACTCCACCGGGGCCTTGCGGCGCCAGGCGCGGCCGAAGCGGGAGTGCAGGCGGGCCTGGTAGACGAGACGGTCCTGCTCCAGCTTGATGACCTGCTCGTAGGAGCGCAGCTCCCACAGCTTCATCCGGCGCCACAGGAGGAAGGTCGGGACCGGAGAGAGTAGCCAGCGGGTGAGGCGGACGCCCTCCATGTGCTTGTCGGCGGTGATGTCCGCGATCCGGCCGATCGCGTGCCGGGCCGCCTCGACGGAGACCACGAACAGGATCGGGATGACGGCGTGCATGCCGACGCCCAGCGGGTCGGGCCAGGCCGCCGCGCCGTTGAAGGCGATCGTCGCGACCGTCAGCAGCCACGCCGTCTGGCGCAGCAGCGGGAAGGGGATGCGGATCCAGGTCAGCAGGAGGTCAAGGGCGAGCAGGACGCAGATGCCCGCGTCGATGCCTATCGGGAAGACGTACGCGAAGTTCCCGAAGCCCTTCTTGAGGGCCAGCTCGCGCACGGCCGCGTACGAACCGGCGAAGCCGATACCCGCGATGACGAGCGCACCGGCGACGACCACACCGATGAGAATCCGGTGCATTCGTGTGAGCTGGATTGGCGCGGCCACCTGTACTCCCCTCTCCTTGCGTGTTGTTGCGCGCAACAGGGTGGCACATGTGTACGGCGCACGGGCGGCCGGTATGGCAGGAGCCCGGCCCGCGAGGTGACCGGGCTCCGTCAAATGCCCTGCTGGGCAGTCGAGTTGCGCGCCGACGCCCGTTGAATGTCAGTACTTCTCGAATGTCAGTTCTTCTTGGTGGCCGACGCCGAAGCCGAGGGCTTGGAGCTGGCCGACGCCGACGGGGAAGCCGACTTCGAGGGGCTCGCGGACTTGGAGGGGGAGGCCGACTGTGACGGGGCGGTGGTCGCCCGGCTGCCGTCCTGGTTCGCGGAGGCCACCGCGGCCACCGCCTCCTTGGCGGCCTTCTCCGCGGCCTTCGTCAGGTCGTCCGCGCTGGGGGCCTTGTCGCCGGCGAGACCGGCGCCGTTGTAGTCGAGCGTGATGACGACGTTCTCGACGCGCGTCACGACCGTCTGCTGCTTGAAGGAGCCTTCCTTCTTCTTCAGGCCGTAGCGCACCGCCGTCGACGCGTCGCCGATCCCGGAGACCGGCTCCGACCGGGCGCCCGTCGCGCCGGTCACCGTCTGCGCGTCCTTGACCTGCTTGTCGTAGTAGGCCTGCGCGAGCTGCTTGCCCTCACCACGGGTCGCGTCCGAGTCGAAACGCAGCAGGGAGACGTTCAGCCAGCGGAACTGGGAACCCTTGACGCCCTTGTTGTCGAGGCTGTTCCAGGAGCAGCTGCTGCGGTCCTTCGCGTCGTCCGACTTGCCCGACTTGGCGGACTTCAGGCCCTTCGGTACGAGTTCGCCCAGCGTCTTCTTCGAGAACACCGAGCAAGGGGACGGCAGCGTCGCGTACGCGGCCGGCTTGACGGCGTTCGCGGAGGTGCTCGGGGACGCGGACGAGGTCGCGGCCGTGCCCTTCTGGGCGGCGTTGTCGGCGCTCGAACCCGATCCCGAGCCGGAGCCGGAGTCCGAGGAACAACCGGCGGCGGCGAGCACCACCGGGACGGCGGCTGCGCTGACAAGGATGCGGGTGAGTCGCGGGGCTCGGCCTACTCGCTGTGCTGGTCGGTGCATGGTTCCTTCACTCGTGGCGCTCGTGGTGCGACCGCACGTGGCTGGTGCGGCCGGTCGGGTCCGAGGGGCCACGGTACGCGGTGAGGCAGCCATGCGTTTCCTGTTCGAGGGGTTCGCATGGGGTGCCCCCGCGCCCCGGCGGACCCGCTAGCCGTTGAACCGGTCGACCAGCTTCTGTGCCAGATTCCGGGCCTTGTCCTGCATTTCTTCGCTGTCCGGGGTGCCCGTGGAAGCGGTCGGCTGCTCGGCGTACTCGATCCTCACGATCACGTTGGACGTGCGGAACACCACAGTCACGGTGCGCTGCTGAGCCGTCGCGGCGCCGGAGTTGAGTTTGTCGTTGAGGAACGCCTCGTCGCCCAGACTGCTGAGCTTGCGGGGCTGGAGGTCGGCGGGGGTCTCGCTCAGGCCGGCCGAGGTCGAGGCGGAGGCGGAGGAGGTCGAGGAGGCGGACGTGGAGGAGGTCGCCGAGGGGGTGGCGGTGGCGGAAGCGGTGTCGGACGGCGTGGCCGAAGCGGAGGCCTCGGGGAGGTTCGCCGCGGTCTCCTCGGTCGCGTAGATGTCCTGGGCGCGGGAGTCGTCGCTCACCGCGTTGTCGTACGAGACCACGCGCTCGAAGTCGACGCTGAGATGGTCGGTGGCGTCCGTGGACTCCACCTTCCAGCCGCAGCCGACGCGGCGGTCGGTGTCGTAGGTGAGGGTGGCCTGGCCCTCGTACGCCGTGTCGCGCTGGTCCTGGTCGGTGATCTGCTCGATACCGGGCAGCAGGGAGTCGAGGCTGCCGTGGCTCACCGCGGCGCAGGCCTCCGGGAGCGTGCGGTACTTGCCCGGCTGGGCGGCCGGGGTGTTCACGCTGACGTCGCCCGGCTTGGGGTCGGCCGCCGTGCCGTTGCTCGCCGAACCTCCGGTGCAGCCGGCCAGCAGAGCCGCGAGGAGCGCGGCGATGCCGGGAACGTACGCCTTCCGCTGCACGGTCGGGCTCCTCTCGACGGCTCCCGGGACCTGTGGCCGGGATGCTCTGTGGTGCTGTCCTGTGGTTATTGGGTTGCCGCACGGGGGCGGCCCCTGGAGACAATGTGTATCGCACGCACAGCCGTGGACGCCGGTCCGTTGTCCTATACGTCGACCTTGGCGCTGGTTTTGCGTTCCATGACTTTTGTCGTTTGCCGGGGGAATGAGGATGTTATGTCGTACGTAGAGATACCGGGCGCGAAGGTGCCCATCCGCATGTGGACGGACCCGGCGTCGGTCGAGGACGTGGCCCTGCGCCAGCTCCAGAACGTGGCCACGCTCCCGTGGATCAAGGGGCTCGCCGTCATGCCGGACGTCCACTACGGCAAGGGTGCGACGGTCGGCTCGGTCATCGCGATGCGCGACGCGGTGTGTCCGGCGGCGGTGGGGGTCGACATCGGCTGCGGGATGTCCGCGGTCAGGACGTCGCTCACGGCCAATGACCTGCCGGGGGATCTTTCGCGGCTTCGGTCGAAGATCGAGGAGGCGATTCCGGTGGGACGGGGGATGCATGACTCTCCGGTCGAGCCGGGCGGCTTCCATGGGCTGGCGACGAGTGGGTGGGACGACTTCTGGGGGCGGTTCGACGGGGTCGCCGAAGCGGTCAAATTCCGCCAGGAGCGTGCAACCAAGCAGATGGGGACGCTCGGATCGGGAAATCATTTTGTCGAAGTCTGCACTGATACGACCGGTTCCGTCTGGTTGATGCTGCACTCCGGTTCGCGGAACATCGGCAAGGAACTGGCCGAGCACCACATCGGCGTCGCCCAGAAGCTCCCGCACAACCAGGGGCTGGTCGACCGTGACCTCGCGGTCTTCGTGGCGGACACCCCGCAGATGGCCGCGTACCGGAACGACCTGTTCTGGGCGCAGGAGTACGCGAAGTACAACCGCACCCTGATGATGGCGCTCCTGAAGGACGTGATCCGCAAGGAGTTCAAGAAGGCAAGGCCGACCTTCGAGCCGGAGGTCAGCTGCCACCACAACTACGTCAACATCGAGCGCTACGAGGGCATGGACCTGCTCGTCACGCGCAAGGGGGCCATCAGCGCCCGGGCCGGAGAATTCGGCATCATCCCGGGTTCGATGGGGACAGGCTCGTACATCGTGAAGGGTCTCGGGAACGAGAAGGCGTTCAACTCGGCCTCCCATGGCGCGGGCCGGCGCATGAGCCGCAACGCGGCGAAGCGTCGGTTCTCGACGAGGGACCTGGAGGAGCAGACGCAGGGCGTCGAGTGTCGCAAGGACTCCGGCGTCGTGGACGAGATCCCGAGCGCGTACAAGCCGATCGAGCAGGTCATCGAGCAGCAGAGCGACCTCGTTCAGGTCGTGGCGAAGCTGAAGCAGGTCGTCTGCGTCAAGGGCTGACGCGCGGAGGCAGAGGCAGCCGGAAAAGGAGGCCCCGGACAAGTCGGTCCGTCCGGGGCTTCTGCTTGGTTCATGGCCGCTGTCAGGCGTGTTCGAGTGCGCGCTGTGGGTGATCTGTGCGGTTCACCCCTGCGAGTCAGCGGAGGCGCTTTTCCAGGAGGGTCACCGCGTACCGGCTGCCGAGGCCGCCGTCCTTCATGGGCTGTTCGCCTGCCACCGTGTAGCCCGCGGACTCGTAGTACGTGCGCAAGCGGGGGTTCGTGGAGATGCAGTCCAGGCGGGCCAGGGAGCGGCCGGAGGCCGCGATGTGACGCTCGGCTTCTGCCAGCATGCGGCGGCCCGTGCCGGGTGGGGCGGTGCGGTGGTCGGTCATCAGGCGGTGGATGTAGGCGGCGGTGGGGGGCTGCGGTCCCCAGGCGGCCGGGTCGTCCCACCAGAGTTCCCAGGCGCCGACCACCTGCGGGCCCAGGTGGGCCAGCCAGACCTCGCCCTCCTGGATGCGGGTGCGGAAGTGGGTCGCGCCCAGCCGGCCCGGTGTCCATTGCTCGATGCCGGGGGCGGTCCGCTTCTGCCAGTGGGCCGCTTCGTCCCGGAGACGGACCAGGGTGGGGATGTCGGTCTCGGTCGCGCGGCGGAAGGTGAGGGGGGAGGCCGGTTCGAGGAGGGTCGCGCGGAGGGCCGAGGTGAAGGCCGTGTCCAGGCCCAGGGTCTCCGTGACGTACGACTGGACCGAGCCGTAGCGGGAGTTCATCGCCGACAGGAACCGCGTCATGATCTCGGCGGGGGCCTTGCCGTAGGCCGGCCACAGCAGTTCACGGTCGGGGTTGTTGACGCGCCAGTCCGCCACCAGGAGGGGCGTGGCACGTTCCGTGAGGGTGAAGTCATCGGTGATCGTCTGCTCGGGGACGCCCAGGAGGGACAGGACCAGCGCTGCCACCAGGCCCGTGCGGTCCTTGCCCGAGGCGCAGTGGAAGACCAGGGGGGTGTCCGATTCGGCCGCTGCCCCGATCAGTTGCAGCGTCTCGCGGATTTCCTTCGTGCCGTCCTCGGCGACCTCCGCGAAGCGCTCTGCCAGGTACGGGCCGGGAGCCACCTCCGGCCCCAACGCCGCCTGGTCGTACGGGCGGTGCTCGATGCTCTGGTTGTGGTACGTGAGGGAGGCGTGTTCGGGGACGCGGCCCTTCGACTCGATCTCCCAGGGGTAGCGCAGGTCCACGACCGTGCGGACGCCGAGGGAGAGGAAGAGATCCCAGTCCGCCGTCCCGGGGGTCAGTTTGCCGAGCGAGTCCGCGCGGTACAGGCGGGACCGGCGGACCGTTCGGCCGTCCTCGGCCGCGTATCCGCCCAGGTCGCGGAAGTTGTGCAGACGCGCGAAAGGTATGTGTCGGTTCACGACCAGGGACCTTACGCGTCACGACCAGCGACCCCGGGTGGCTACTTCGCGTGTGTCACCGCGTAGATCATCACGAACGCCACGATGTGGATGCCGAAGAGGAAGTACGCGAGGTACCACCAGACGTAACGCTGGTTCTTCTTCTCCGCGGCGAGGTGGCGGCGCTCCGCGGAGAGCGCGTCCGAGGGCGTGTCCGACGTCTCGTCCGGCGCCTCGATCGGTATCCCGTCCGGCATCCCGTGCGGCATCAGAGTTCTCGGTGGATCTTGGTGTTCGACGCCTGGGCGCGGGGGCGGACGACGAGGAGGTCGATGTTGACGTGGCTGGGGCGGGTGACGGCCCAGGTGATGGTGTCGGCGACGTCGTCGGCGGTCAGCGGCTCGGCCACGCCCGCGTAGACCTTGGCCGCCTTCTCCGTGTCGCCGCCGAAGCGGGTCAGCGCGAACTCGTCCGTCCTGACCATGCCGGGCGCGACCTCGATGACCCGGACCGGCGTTCCGACGATCTCCAGGCGGAGGGTCTCGGCGAGGACGTGTTCGGCGTGCTTGGCGGCGACATAGCCCGCGCCGCCCTCGTACGTGCCGTGACCCGCCGTCGACGACAGCACGACGACCGTGCCGTCGCCGCTCGCGGTGAGCGCCGGGAGCAGGGCCTGGGTGATGTTCAGCGTGCCGATGACGTTCGTCTCGTACATCTGGCGCCACTCGGCCGGGTCGCCGGTCGCGACCGGGTCGGCGCCCAGCGCGCCGCCGGCGTTGTTGACCAGGACACCGATGGTCTTGAAGGCGCCGGCGAACTCGTCGACCGCGGCGCGGTCCGTGACGTCCAGCGCGTACGCGGTCGCCTGGTGGCCCGTGGCGTTGATCTCCTCGGCCAGCGCCTCGATGCGGTCCTTGCGGCGGGCGGTCAGCACGACGCGGTAGCCGGCCGCGGCCAGCTGCCGGGCCGTCGCCGCGCCGATGCCGCTGCTCGCGCCGGTGACGACGGCGATACGGGAGGAGGCGGAGGGCACGGCGGACGTCATGGGCTGCTCCTAGGACGTGACTAACTGGCGTACGTGGTGTGGTCGGTCCTCGTCAGGATAGGCAGGCGGTCGGCGTCCGCGAGGTCGCGGGCTCAGTTGCCGCCGCGCGGCGCGTACATGATCACGGCCATTCCGGCGAGGCAGACGAGGGCGCCGGTCACGTCCCAGCGGTCGGGGCGGTAGCCGTCCGCGACCATGCCCCAGAGGAGGGAGCCGGCCACGAACACTCCGCCGTACGCGGCGAGGACGCGGCCGAACTCGGCGTCCGGCTGGAGTGTCGCCACGAAGCCGTAGACGCCGAGCGCCATGACGCCCGCGCCGATCCAGAGCCAGCCGCGGTGCTCGCGCACCCCCTGCCAGACCAGCCAGGCGCCGCCGATCTCGAAGAGCGCGGCGATGACGAAGAGGGCGACGGAGCGGACGATCAGCATGCCGTCACTCTCGCACGGGCCCCATCCGCCGCTTCCGTCACCTGATGGACGGCGCCTGCCGACGGTCTGGAGTGGCATACATCGGGTGCCCACGTGAGCGTGAGCGCGTGCGGGCCCCGAGCGAAGGAAGCGGCGTCATGCGGATGATGGAGTTGCGGATGCGATGGCGGATGCGCTCGGGGATGCGCTCGGGGACGGGGAACGGCGCGTGGGTGCGGAGCATGGGCGCGGCGGGTGTGGGGGCGGCCCTGACGCTGGGCGGGGCGTCGTCCGTCGGTGCCCTCACTCCCGAGGCCGATCTCGCCTATCGCGGCTCGGTGACCATGGCGGCCGGGCTCGCCGACCTGTGGCTGACCCCGCAGAACCATGGCCCGAGCACCGTCGGGGACGTGACGGTCCGGCTGCGCTGGTCGGCACCGCTCGCGGATGTGCAGCGGCTGCCGGGCGACTGCGCGCGTTCGGGCGAACGGGTGGTGGTGTGCCGTACGGGGCCGCTGGCGCCGGACGGGCAGGGGGACCGGATGCGGCTGGAGGTAGGGCTGCGGGGGGAGCCGTCGGAGGTGACGCTGGAGATCGACACGGTGTGGGGCGGCGGTGCGGTCGACCGCAATCACGGCAACGACCGGCAGCGGGTGCTGGTGCTGGACACCGGGGACTCGTACGTGTTCTAGGACCTGTCCGACGTGGGTGAAGCGGCACCGAAGGGGCGTGCCATGTCAGGACGGGTGCGGCGAGGGCGGTCGGCGGGTACGCCGTCCAACTCGCCGCCCACCCGGGTCTCGTGGTGACGGGCGCGGCCCGCGAGGGCGACGAGGAGCTCGTACGGTCGCTGGGGGCGGCCTACTTCGCGGCGGGCGGCGTGGAGGGCGTGGACGGGGTGCTGGACGCGGCGATTCTCGGCGCGGCGGCGGTTGGAGTGGGTGCGGGACGGCGGGGCGTTCGTGGGCGTCATCCCGGGGGCGCATCCGGCGTCCGTACGGGGGGTGCGGACGGACGCGGTGGAGGTGAGCGCCGACGGGGCGCGCCTCGCGGAGCTGGTGGCGCTCGTCGACGAGGGGGTGCTCACCACCCGGGTCGCCGACACGTACGGGCTGGAGGAGGCGGGGAAGGCGCACGCGCGGCTGGCCGAGGGCGGGCTGCGGGGGCGGCTGGTCCTGATCCCCTGAGTCCGCGGGGTGCGCGAAGGGGCCATGGGGTGATCTCGAAGTCCTGGGTGCTTCCGCCCGTCAGCCGGTCGGCTCGACACTGGCGAGGGTGAATGCCGCGTGCAGGAACTCGGTCACCCGCCCGAGCGCGGCCTCGCCTTCGTCGACCATCGCGGCGCAGGCCTGGAACAGGTGCGGGACGCCCGGGGTGACCTCGAGTGCGACCGGGACGTCGTCCGCGGCCGCGCGCGCCGCGAGCCTGACCGCGTCGTCGAGCAGCAACTCGTTCGACCCGGCCTGGATCAGCAGCGGCGGCAGGCCACGCAGGTTCGCGAACACCGGGCTGATCAGCGGATCCGCGGGGTCCGCGGCACCGCGTCGCCAGGGACCACCACCGTCATCCCGGCACCGAGCGAGATCGGCCCGATCAGCTGTGCGATGTCCTGGCATCCCCGCTTGGACGACGACGCCGCGCAACGCTGGCTCCGCGACACGATCACCGCCACCACCACGGGGTGATGCCGCCGGGCTCCGCCGCCAGCCGTCCCCGGGTGGGTTGGTCGGCTGCGGGTGTGGGTGTGGGTGTGGGTGGGGGCTTGGCGCGCAGTTCCCCGCGCCCCTGGGGGGCGGGGCTGCGCCCCGGCCCACCCGCGATCGGAGTCGGGTCAGTGGGTGGTGGTCGCGTAGGTGGTGGGGGGTACTCCCACCGTCGCCGTGAAGTCGCGGACGAGGTGGGCCTGGTCGGCGTAGCCGAGGTCGGCGGCGAGGGCGGCCCAGTCGACCGGGCCGGAGGCCTCCGCGCGGGACAGGGCCTCGTGGATCCGGTAGCGAAGGATGATCCACTTCGGGCCGACGCCGACGTACGCGGCGAAGAGCCGTTGCAGGGCCCGCACGGTCATCCCCTCGGCGCGTGCGAAGTCGCCGACGTGCCGGATGGCGCGGTCGCCCCGGATGCGGTCCACCAGGGCCATGGCGAGGTCGGCCTGGGGATCCGGGCGCGGACCGAGGTCCAGGAGGAACGCGTCGAGCGCGGCCACGCGCGCGTCCTCGTCGGCGGGATCGAGGACGGAGGGGACCGTGGCGGCGTCCACCGTGGGAAACGCCGTGTGGAGCGCGATTCGCTCGCCCGTGAGTGACGTCAGGGCCCGTCCCGGCGCGAAGGGGCGGAAGCCCCCCGGGCGGAACTGGATCCCGCACACCCGTCCCCGGCCCTCCAGTTTCTGTGTGAACAGGTCGAGGCCGATGCCGGCCACCTCGCCGAATTCGACGGGGTCCTGACCCGCGTACCTCTGGAAGACGACGTTCACGGACGGGTGCGGGACCACGTGGGAGGCGTACGGCTCGGGCAGGTCCCAGTCGATCAGCCAGTAGTGCTCGAGGTAGGGGCGGAGCGGCTCGGCCGGTTCGCGGCGGCGGAAGCGGACGCGTGCGAAGAGCTCCGCGGCGTCGACGATGCCTCGGGTGTCACGGCGTGGGGCGGCCATGACGGGATCGTAGGGCGGGGCACTGACAGTCGGGGCAGGGGCAGGGGCAGGGGCAGGGGCAGGGGCGGGGAGCCGGGGGTGGGTGGTGCGCGGAATAGCGACGAGGGGTGGATCGTTTGGGGGTATAGTTGAATCGTAAACAACTTGGAGGGTGAGCGACCATGCAGTTCGGAATCTTCAGCGTCGGCGATGTCACAGCGGACCCGACGACCGGCCGTACGCCGACCGAGGCCGAGCGGATCAAGGCCATGGTCGCCATCGCCCAGAAGGCGGAGGAGGTGGGCCTGGATGTGTTCGCGACCGGTGAGCACCACAACCCGCCGTTCGTCCCGTCGTCGCCGACCACGATGCTCGGCTATGTCGCGGCGCGGACCGAGCGGCTGATCCTGTCGACGTCGACCACGCTGATCACCACCAACGACCCGGTGAAGATCGCGGAGGACTTCGCGATGCTGCAGCACCTGGCGGACGGGCGGGTGGATCTGATGATGGGGCGCGGGAACACCGGGCCCGTGTATCCCTGGTTCGGGCAGGACATCCGCCAGGGCATCAACCTGGCCGTGGAGAACTACGCGCTGCTGCGCCGCCTGTGGCGCGAGGACGTGGTGACGTGGGAGGGCAAGTTCCGCACGCCGCTGCAGTCGTTCACCTCGACGCCGCGTCCGCTGGACGGGGTGCCCCCGTTCGTGTGGCACGGCTCGATCCGGTCGCCGGAGATAGCCGAGCAGGCCGCGTACTACGGTGACGGCTTCTTCCACAACAACATCTTCTGGCCGGCCGACCACACCAGGCAGATGGTCGAGCTGTACCGGGAGCGGTACGCGCACTACGGGCACGGCACGCCCGAGCAGGCGATCGTGGGTCTCGGCGGGCAGGTGTTCATGCGGAAGAACTCCCAGGACGCCGTGCGCGAGTTCCGGCCGTACTTCGACAACGCGCCGGTCTACGGGCACGGACCCTCCCTGGAGGAGTTCACCGACCAGACCCCGCTGACCGTCGGCTCCCCGCAGGAGGTCATCGAGAAGACCCTGGCGTTCCGCGAGTACGCCGGTGACTACCAGCGCCAGCTGTTCCTGGTGGACCACGCCGGGCTGCCGCTGAAGACGGTCCTCGAACAGCTCGACCTGCTCGGCGAGGAGGTCGTCCCGGTGCTGCGCGAGGAGTTCGCCAAGGGGCGCCCGGCGGATGTGCCGGACGCGCCGACCCACCAGTCCCTGCTCAAGGCTCAGGAAGTGAGCGTCGCATGAAGCTCGTCGTCGTCTCGGCGGGGCTGAGCGTCCCCTCGTCGACCCGGCTGCTGGCCGACCGGCTGGCCGCCGCCACCGGCCGGTACACGTCCGTCGACGTCCAGGTCGTCGAACTGCGCGACCTGGCCGTGGAGATCGCCCACAACTTCACCAGCGGCTTTCCCGGGCGGGCCCTGTCCGCGGCCCTGGAGTCGGTGACGGAGGCGGACGGGCTGATCGTGGTCACACCGGTGTTCTCCGCCTCCTACAGCGGCCTGTTCAAGTCCTTCTTCGACGTACTGGACCAGGACGCGCTCACCGGCAAGCCGGTCCTGATCGCCGCGACCGGCGGCTCCGCCCGCCACTCCCTCGTCCTCGAACACGCCCTGCGCCCCCTCTTCGCCTACCTGCGCGCCGTGGTCGTACCGACCGGGGTCTACGCGGCCTCGGAGGACTGGGGTGCGGAAGGCCTGGCCGAGCGGATCGACCGCGCGGCGGGCGAACTGGGGAGGCTCATGGAGGGCCTGGGCTCCGGAGCCGGTACCGGGGCTGTGCGAAGGGCCGATGCGGCGGACACGGCGGACACGGCGGATGCGGCTGAAACGGCGGATGCGGCGGTCGCGTCGGTGGCCGTGGACACCGACACCACCGCCGCCATCGCACCGCGCTCGCTCGACGGGGCCCTCGCCTCCGCCCACAGGTTCACCGTCATCCCCTTCGAGCAGCAGCTCGCCGCGCTGCGGCCGTAGGGGGAGCAGGGAGAGCAGGGCGAACAGGCCGGAAGAGGGGGTGGGCCGCCACCGACCTCGCTTCCGGCCCACCCCCTCCGCACCGGCCGGACCCCTGCCGGGGGATTCGGGGGTCCGCCCGTCCTGACATACGGGACAGACTGGCCGGGCGAGGTAAGGGGCTCGCGGGAGGAGGGGTGAGAGGCGGGTAAGAAGCCCACCCTCACCACCGCCCACCAGGTGGTACCCGGCCGGCGGCTTGGCAGACTGGTGGGGTGCCCCAAAATGTGCTGCTCGCCGAGGACGACCGTGCCATCCGCCATGCCCTGGAAAGGGCACTGACGCTGGAGGGCTACGCGGTGACGGCCGTCGCCGACGGCGTAGAGGCGCTGGCCCAGGCCCACCGCACGCCACCGGACGTCCTCGTCCTGGACGTGATGATGCCCGGTATCGACGGACTGCAGGTGTGCCGCGTGCTGCGCGCGGAGGGGGACCGTACGCCGATCCTGATGCTCACCGCACTGGTCGAGACGGCCGACCGCATCGCGGGCCTGGACGCCGGAGCCGACGACTACGTGGTCAAGCCGTTCGACGTGGAGGAGGTCTTCGCCCGGCTGCGGGCCCTGCTCCGCCGGACCGGTCCGGTGAACGGCACCCCCGCCGGCGTACCGGCGCCGTCGGTGTCCGCGGCCGTGTCCGCTTCGAAGGAGGCGTCGGGCCAGATCTCCGCGGCCGGGCTGCGCATGGACATCCAGGCGCGCCGCGCCTGGCGCGGACAGCGCGAGCTGGAGCTCACCCGCACCGAGTTCGAACTGCTCGAACTGCTCGTCCGCAACGCGGGCATCGTCCTCGACCACGCCACGATCTACGACCGCATCTGGGGCTACGACTTCGGTCCCGGCTCCAAGAACCTCGCCGTGTACGTGGGATATCTGCGGCGCAAGCTCGACGAGCCGGGAGCACCGGCGCTGATCCACACCGTCCGGGGCGTGGGGTATGTGCTGAGGGAGGACTGAGTGCCCCCCCGATGGCTCACGGGGCTGCGGCCCCGGCGGGTGTCCTCCCTGCGGGCCACCTTCACCCTGTCCTTCGCCGCCGTGGCCGCCGCGGTCACCGTCCTCGTCGGGTTCCTGAGTTACGACGCCGCCGCCCGGCTGGTGCGGGTGGACCAGCAGACCGTCTTCTCCGGGGTCGTGCAGGACCTGCGGGTCCAGGTGCGCGAGACGGCGTTGGACCCGGGCGATTTCTCGTCGTCCGACCCCGACCACGACGGACCGCTGGACGACATCATCCGGCCCGCCCGTACGGATGTGCAGGTGCTCGGGCGCGGTGGGGTGATATCGGACCGCGGCAATCCCGCGCTGCCCGTGACCGCAGCCGACCGGCGGACGGCCGCGTCCGCGACCGCGGGCAAGTGGGTGGAGCACGGGGAGGTCGACGTCGCCGGCGACCGCTACCGGGTGGCGACCGTCGCGCTCGGCGGTGGGCGGGGCGCGGTGCAGGTGGCCCAGCAGTTCAGCGACACGGAGGATCTGCTGCGGGAGCTGCAGCAGCGGACCGTGCTGCTGGTGGGGGCGGTGGTGATCGCGTCGGGGCTGTTCGGCTGGTGGCTGGCCCGCCGCATCACCCGGCGGCTGGTGCGGCTGGCCGGGGCCGCGGAGGACGTGGCGCGCACCGGGCGGCTCGGCATCCAGGTGCCGGTGGCGGGATACGACGAGGTGGCCCGCCTCGGCCGCTCCTTCGACCGGATGCTCGGCCGGCTCGCCCAGTCCGAGGAGGACCAGCGGCGGCTGGTCCAGGACGCGGGCCATGAACTCCGTACGCCGCTGACCTCGCTGCGTACGAACATCTCCATGCTGCGCCGCATCGACGAGCTGCCGCCCGACGCCCGCGAGGAGCTGGTCGCCGACCTGGCGCAGGAGTCCCGTGAGCTGACCGACCTCGTCAACGAGCTGGTGGCGCTCGCGGCCGGGCGGTCCGACACCGAGCCCGTGCAGCGGATCGACCTGGCCGATCTCGCCGAGGACGTGGCGATCGCCTCGCGGCGCCGCACCGGGCGGGACATCCTCGTCCGGGTGGTCGGTGACACGACGGCCGACGGCCGTCCCACGGCGCTTCAGCGGGCGATATCCAACCTGGTGGAGAACGCGGCCAAGTTCGACCGCGAGGGCAAGGCGCCGATCGAGATCGCGGTCACCGGTCCGGTGCGCCCCGGCGTCGGGGTGGGCGGCGGTCTTCCGGGCAGCGTCCGGATCGAGGTCCTCGACCGGGGTCCGGGCGTGGCCGAGGGCGATCTCGTCCGGGTCTTCGACCGTTTCTACCGCGCCGCCGACGCCCGCAGCCTGCCCGGTTCCGGGCTCGGTCTGTCCATCGTCCGTGAGGTGGCCACCGGCCACGGCGGAGCGCCGTTCGCCTTCCGGCGGGAGGGGGGAGGCGCGGTCATCGGGTTCACGGTGAGCGCGGACTACCCGACGGAAGAGGACTGACGGGCGGACGGGGCGACGCCATCGTGGCTAGCCGACGTGTACGCGGGGGCGGCGGGAGCGGTCGGGTTCGGCCTCGCGCAGGACCTCTCGGGTGACGGGGGCGACCTCGCCCTGGCCGAAGAGGAAGAAGCGCAGGAAGTTGGTGAAGGGGTCGCCCTCGGTCCACTCGAAGTAGATGTGCGGGGTGCAGCCGGTGCGGTCACGGACGTACAGGAGCAGGGCGGCCAGGGCGTTGGGGACGGAGGAGGACTCCAGGGTCAGGACGCGGTAGCGGCCGTGGAGCACCTCGCCGCGTACGGTCAGGCCCGCCTCGAACTCCGAGGGGTCCAGGACGGTGACCTCGACGAAGACGAAGTCCTCCTGGGCCGGGAGGTCGTTGTCTGCGCGGATCTGCTCGATCTTCTCGCGGTACTCGGCCTTGTCGCGGTTGTCGGGTTCGTTGGCGATGAACCGGATCCGGCGGCTGGCTATGTCGCGTACGAACCGGTCCGCCATGTCGTCCAGGCTCACGCTGGTCACCCGCAGTTCGAAGGCGCGGGCCAGCCGGGAGAGCAGCGAGACGAGGATGATGCCGGCGATGAAGCAGGCGCCGATCTTGACGCCGTCGGGGCGTTCGATGACGTTGACGACGGTCGTGTAGAGGAAGACCGCGGAGATGACGGCGAAGGCGATGGTCCAGTTGCGCTGGCCTGCCTTGCGCGCGGCGATGGTCACGGCGATCGCGGCGGAGCTGATGAGGACGAGGACACCGGTGGCGTAGGCGCCGCCCTGCGCGTCGACGTCGGCGTCGAAGATCCAGGTGACCAGGAACGCGACCAGGGTGAAGACGATCACCATGGGGCGGACGGCGCGTGCCCAGTGCGGGGCCATGCCGTAGCGGGGGAGGTAGCGGGGCATGAGGTTGAGCAGTCCGGCCATCGCGGAGGCGCCCGCGAACCACAGGATGGCGATGGTCGACACGTCGTAGACCGTGCCGAAGGCGCCGCCGAGGTATTCGTGCGCGAGATAGGCGAGGGCGCGGCCGTTGGCCTGGCCGCCGGACTTGAACTCCTGCTCCGGGATCAGGAGCGTGGTGATGAAGCTGGTGAAGATGAGGAAGACGCTCATGATCACGGCGGCGGTGGTCAGCAGCTTCTTGGTGTCCCGGATGCGGCCGGCCGGGTTCTCGTCGGTGTCGGTGGCGTCGCCCTGGACGTGCGGCATGACGGCCACGCCGGTTTCGAAGCCGGAGAGGCCGAGGGCCAGTTTGGGGAAGACCAGGAGGGCGACCCCGACCATCGCGAAAACGTTTCCGTGTTCGGTGGTCAGGGCGCTGGTCCAGTCGGTGATCACATGCTCGGCCGTCGCCACGTGCCACAGGCCCACGATCACGACCACGACGTTGAGCGCGAGATAGATCCCCACCAGGACGACGGCGACGCCGATCGCCTCCAGGAAGCCCTTGAGGAACACCGCGCCGAGCAGGGCCACCAGGATGAGCGTGATCAGCATCTGCTGGTTGTGCAACGTGCTGGTGAGATGGGGGTTCTCGACCAGGTGGGTGGAGGCGTCGGCCGCCGACAGGGTGATGGTGATCAGGAAGTCGGTGGCGGCGAAGCCCAGCAGGGTCAGGACGAACAGCTTGCCCTTCCAGAACGACAGCAGCCGCTCCAGCATCGCGATCGAGCCCTCGCCGCGCGGGCTCTCCTCGGCCACCCGCCGGTAGACGGGCAGTGCGCCCGCCAGGGTGACGATGACGAGCACGATGGTCGCGACGGGCGAGAGGAGTCCGGCGGCCAGGGCCGCGATGCCGGGCTGGTAGCCCAGGGTCGAGAAGTAGTCGACGCCGGTCAGGCACATCACCCGCCACCAGCGTTGCCCCTGGTGCACGGGCTCCGGCGCGGCGTGCGGGCTCTGCGGGGTCGGGGTCTTGCCCATGTCGGACAGCCCCTGGAGCATCCACGCACGCAGCCGGCTCGTACCCGTCGTACCTCTGGTACGAGCGTGGTCGGTGGTGGCCATCGGGGTGCTCCTGACGTGCTGCCCGGCGTGGTGCCCATTGTGGTCCGATTGTGGGCAATGGGGGAGGAAACGGCAGGGCGGGTGGACATTGCGGCGAACGGGGGACGGCGGTGCGGTCGCAGGGGTGACAGCCCCCGGTCCGGCACCGCGGTCCGGCACTCCGGTCCGGCGCTCGGTCCGCCCCCGACGACGAGAATGCCGTGCTTTTCGCACACGCGGTCGGCCGACGGCGTCAAGGCCGCGTCAAAGTCGTCCGGTGCCACATCAGGGGCCCATCAAGGTCCGGTGCGGGGGAGGTGAAGCGGTCGCAGACTGGGCGCGGCACGGGGGACACGGACGAGCGTCCGTGGCGTGCCGATGGAGGGGCTCGTGGCTGTCACGGCAGGTACCACGCACAGTCCTGCGGCGCGAGCCGCGACCACGCACCGTCCGGCGCGGGCCGGGACCGTCGCAGCGCCACCGCGCGGCGCGAGCGCCCCCTCCGGGGGTGGGCACCAGCCTCGGCCCAGACGCGGGGGACCGCGATCGAGACGCCCCCGACGCACCGGGCGGTCCCGAAGTCCCAGGCTCCCTCTGCGCCTCGCACCCCGAAGAGCCGCCACCGCCCTGCACCGCCGCTTCTGGGCGACCCTGCCCGCGCGGCTGCGGCTGCTGCGGACCGGCACCCTCCTGCTGACCGCCGCCCTCGCCCTGCTGCTCGGGCTGGCCGGACTCGCCGCCACCGGGACCTGGGACACGGTCGAGGGCCGCGACGCACCCCGCACCACCAGCGCCGCCGACCTGAACCTCGCCCTCAACGACATGGACGCGCAGGCCGCCAACCTCCTGCTGGCCGGCGGCGACGGGGGCAAGGGGCGCCTGGCGACGCCGTACGAGAAGGCGGCCGGCTTCTACGGGGGCGCGCGCCGCGCGATCGGCCACGACCTGCGCACGCTCGCCGTCGCCGCCCAGGGAGACCAGAGCGACGAACACACCGTCGAGTCGCTCACCGACGACTTCGCCGAGTACCAGGAGCTGATCGGCCGCGCGCTGGAGAACGACGACCGCGCGGGCGGCAGACCGGCCGCCCTCGTCGACTACCGCGAGGCCACCGATCTCCTCCAGGCCCAGCTCCTGCCGAGCGCGAGGACGCTGGTGGACTCCAACAACAGCGCCTTCGACCGGCAGTACGACCAGGCCCGTTCGGTCCTCTCGGCCCAGCTCGCCGCCGTCCTCGTGCTCGGCGTGCTGCTGCTCGCCGTCCTCGGCGTCCTCCAGTGGTACCTGGCCCGCCGCTTCCACCGGATCCTCAACCCCGGCGTGCTGGCCGCCACCGTCTGCGCGCTGTTCGCCGTGCTCCTCGGCGGCCAGGCGCTCTCCGCCTCCGCCGACCGGCTGCACAGCGCCCGCCGCGACGCCTTCGACTCCGTCGTCGCCCTCTCCCGCGCCCGCGCGATCGCCTACGACGCGAACGCCGACGAGAGCCGCTACCTGCTGGACCCCGAGCGCCGCTCGCAGTACGCGCAGGCCTTCCTCGCCAAGTCGCAGCAGCTGTACGGGATGAAGGGCGCGACCCTCGACTCGTACGACTCCGGGCTCGCCACGACCTGGCAGGAGTACCGCGCCGACCACCACACCCTCGACTTCGGCGGCGAGTTCGCGCGTGAGCTCGCCAACCTCACCTTCCCCGGCGAACGGGACGCGGCGGAGCGGACGGTGGACGCGTACGCCGTCTATCAGCGCGACGACCGGCGGATCCGGGCCCTGGTCGCGCAGGGCAGGGAGCGCGAGGCCGTCGCGTTCTGCATGGGCTGGGAGCCGGGCACGTCCAACGCCCACTTCGGGGCCTGGATGACGGCGCTGGACCAGGTGACGGACATCAACCGGCGGCACTTCACGGCGGCGGTCCGCGCGGGCCGCTTCGAGGCCACCGGACTGCTCCCGTGGACGTGCGGTCTGCTGCTCGGCGCGGGTGCGCTGATCCTGCTGGGGCTGCGACCGAGGCTCGCCGAGTTCCGCTGAACGGAGTGCCGCCGTGGGCGTGTCACCGGTGCCGGGTGCCCGCCCGGGGCGGCGGCCCCTGCGGTTCCCCCCGCCGGAAGGACCCCGGCGCCCTGGCCGTGGGCCGGTCGGCGTGGGCCGAGGACGTCAGCTGCCACGGCACGCTCGTGACCATGACCCCCGGGGTGAACAGGAGCCGGTTCTTCAGCCACAGCGCCGACTGGTTGTGCAGGAGGTTCTCCCACCAGTGCCCGACGACGTACTCGGGGATGAAGACGGCGACGATGTCCCGCGGGCTCTCGCGGCGGATCGAGCGGACGTACTCCACGACCGGCCGGGTCACCTCGCGGTACGGCGAGTCGATGATCTTCAGCGGGACGTCGATGCCGTACTCCTCCCAGCGCCTGAGCAGCGCCGCCGCCTCGTCACGGTCGACGGAGACCGTCAGGGCCTCCAGCCGGTCGGGGCGGAAGGCGCGCGCGTAGGCGAGGGCACGGAGGGTCGGCTTGTGCAGGGTGGAGACCAGGACGATCCCCAACACGCGTGAAGGAAGGGTGAGTTCGCCCTTCGGGTCGGCCACCGCCAGTTCCGCCGACGTGGCGTCGTAGTGGCGCCGGATGCCGCGCATCATCACCCACAGCACGATCGCCGCGAGTACGGCGAGCCACGCGCCCTCCGTGAACTTGGTGGCCAGCACGATCACCAGGACCAGGCCGGTGACGACCGAGCCGAGCGCGTTGATCACGCGAGCCGTGTGGTGGCGGCGCCGCAGGGCAGGGTCGCGCTCCGCGCGCAGCTCGCTGTTCCAGTGCCGGACCATGCCCAGCTGGGAGAGCGTGAAGGCGGTGAACACACCCAGGATGTAGAGGTGGATGAGGCTGGTGACATTCGCCTTGAAGCCCCACAGCAGCAGCGCCGCGACGACCGCGAGCGCCAGGATGCCGTTGGAGAAGGCGAGCCGGTCGCCCCGGTTGTGCAACTGGTGCGGCAGATAACGGTGTTGGGCCAGGATGGACGCGAGCAGGGGAAAGCCGTTGAAGGCCGTGTTCGCCGCCAGGATCAGGACCAGCGCGGTCGCCGCCTGGATGACGTAGAAGCCGACGCTGTGCTCGCCGCCGAAGACCGCCGCCGCGATCTGCGCGATCACCGTGCGCTGGGTGTACGAGCCGCAGTCGCCGGTGAGTCCGGTCAGCCGGCACGCGTCGTCCGTGATGTGCACCTTGGTGATCAGCGCCAGCGCGGTGACGCCCACGAACATGACGATCGCGAGGGCGCCCATCGCGGTCAGTGTCTCGGCCGCGTTCCTCGACTTGGGCTTGCGGAAGGCCGGTACGCCGTTGGAGATGGCCTCCACCCCGGTCAGTGCCGTACAGCCGGAGGAGAACGCGCGCAGCACCAGCATCAGCAGGGCGAGACCCGTCAGGTTCGCGTCCGAGGGGTCCGGCGTGACGCCGTAGCCGGCGCTCTCGGCGACCGGCGCGTCCCCGAGGGCGTAGCGGATCAGGCCCGTGACCACCATGACGAGCACACCGGCGATGAACAGGTACGTCGGTGCGGCGAAGGCGCGTCCCGACTCCCGCACGCCCCGCAGGTTCATCGCCGTCAGGACCGCCACGAAGCCGATCGCCATCAGGACGCGGTGGTCGGCGAGGCGTGGGACGGCGGAGATGATGTTGTCGACGCCGGAGGCGACCGAGACGGCCACCGTCATGACGTAGTCGACGAGGAGCGAGGCGGCGACGACCAGTCCGGCGGTCGGGCCGAGGTTCGTCGACACCACCTCGTACGAGCCGCCGCCGCTCGGGTAGGCGTGCACCACCTGGCGGTACGACAGCACCACGACCGTCATCAGGGCCACGACCGCGCCCGCGATCCACGGGGTGAAGTGCAGGTAGGCAAGGCCGCCCAGGGTGAGGACCAGCAGGATCTCCTGGGTCGCGTACGCCACCGAGGACAGCGGGTCCGAGGCGAAGATCGGCAGGGCGAGCCGCTTGGGCAGCAGTGTCTCGTGCAGCTCTTCGCTGCGCATGGCCCGGCCGATCACCAGCCGCTTGAGGATCCCCGTGACGTTGAACACGGGCGGAGGGTAAGCCGGGGGAGGGGCCGGGAGGGGGCCCGACACTCACTCCGGGCCGCTCCTCACCAGGTCGGCGAGCCCAGGTCGGCGAGGGCGGGCACGGGGCCCCCTCCGTGCGGCCTCTCGCTCACTCCAGCCCCGACACCCTGAAGACCGTCAGTGCCGTCTCGCGGTCGATCCGCTCCGAGACGCGGTGCAGTGCGGTCTGCCCGCACGAGAGCGTGGAGTGCAGGGCGGACAGGCGCGCGTCCTCGTCGAGGCGGCGCCACAGGGGCGGATTGGCGACCAGGACCCGGGGGTCGATCTCGACGCGCGCGCCGAACGTGTCCCGCAGCACGAGCCGCTGGCCGACTCCGTCCAGGCAGCGCACCGACACCAGGTGGTCGGTGCGCACAAGGCGCGCGCGCAGCAGTCCGCGCGAGACCAGCCAGCCCTCGCCCGCGGAGACCCGGGTGGGGTACAGCACGAGAAACAGCAGCACCGCGAGCCCGGCCCACAGGGTGGCGCGCGGCGCGGAGAGGGTGCCGACTCCCCAGTCGATGAGCAGGAGAAGGGCGAGGAGCACGGCGGCGCAGCGGATCGAACTGCGTACGTCCTGGGCCCAGAGGTGGTCGCGCGCGACTTCCGCGGAGAGTGGGGCGGGTGCGTCGACCGCGGTGCGCGCGTTGGTGCGGCGGTTGCGGCGTTCCATACGACCGACGGTAGAGACCGGGGAGGCCGCAGGCAGCATGCCTTGACGGGTCTCTGATGACTTGGGCGTCAAGGATGCGACAAGAGGCTTCGGCCTGCCGCTACGCGGTCCGGGCCGCCCGGCCTCCCGCGGCCCATCGCCCGAGCACCGGCTCCGCGAGGGTGCGGGCCGGGAGGCACAGGGTCTGGCCGTGACGGGCGAAGAGTTCGTCGCGGGAGGTGAAGTGACCGAGGTCGAGGCGGAGGTGGCCGGACAGGTCACAGACGGCTCCGGGACCGCCGTCGCAGCTCGCGGCGGCGTGGCCGTCCCAGTCGACCGCCGTACGGGCCACGGCGTCGAAGAGGGTCTCGCCGCCCTTGTTGGTGAAGCCGCCGGAGGCCGCGCTCATCTCGTCCGGGCTTCCGAACAGCTCGGCGATCGGTACCCAGCCGCCGTCCAGCAGGAACTCGGGCCACGCGAGCAGCACCCGTTCCGGGACCAGCGGCTTGAACCGGGGGAACCGTGGATACCAGAAGACTCCGTCGACGAGCAGCCCCCGCACGCGCGTGGGTACGGCGATGGCCCGTGCGACGGCCTCCAGCACCGCCATCCGCTGACTGCACGAGCCCCGCCCGAGCGCCAGCGTCCGCGAGGTGCTGCGCAGGTCGTCCACGGAGTACACCGGGCGTACCTCACGCGCGATGACCCCGTGTGCCAGGCGCAACGAGTCGCGGGCGGCGGTGCCCGTGGGGATCCGCTCGACGAGGGCGGTGACGGCCGGGCGGGTCCAGTCGAGGATCGGGGTGGGGCGCGTGGAGCCGGGTACGGGTTCGGTCTCCGGGGCGACCGGGTCGCCTCCCGCACGTCGGCACGGCATCAGCAAACGACTCGTCATGGCCCGCCCCTTTCCTCCGTTTTCAGTCAGCCTACGCCTCGACGACGACCGGTTCAGCCGAAGGGCAGGGCGGTGTGTTCGGACCTGTCCTGGTCGGGGTGATGCGGGCCGTGGTGGTGGGCGATGCCGACCACCTCCAGGAGATCGTGCAGGTCGCGGGTGGCGGCGACGGTCGACACCATGGTGAGGGCCAGGCACGCCGTCGTGACGAGGGCGAGCCCCGGACGGCGGGTGAGCGGCGGGGCGAGGAGGGCGGCGACCCGGCGGGGGACCGGGCCCGCGCCGGCGAGGGGCCCCCGTCGGCCGAGGACGCCGCGGAAGCCGAGGGTGGAGAGGCGGGGGGCGGGGGAGTTGTGGGCGGCCAGGGCCGCCTTGCCGACCGCGCGGGCGACCCGGCGGCGGTCGCCGGTGGCGCGGGCGGCCTGCTCGTCGGCCCAGCGTTCCACGGTGTAGGTGACGGCGGTGGCGAAGGGCCGCAGGAGGGGGTTGGCGGCGGCGCCCAGGCCGGCCAGGGCCACGAACAGATAGTGGTGGGAGGCGAGATGGGCGCGCTCGTGGGCGAGCAGGATGTCGTGCTCGGCCTTGTCCAGGGTGCGCAGCATGCCGGTGGAGACGACGACCCGCCCGGGCAGCCCCGGCAGCGCGTACGCGTCCGGCGCCTCGTCCTCGACGATGACGAGCCCGTCGGGCGTGGGCATGCACGCGGCCTCCCACATGGCGGAGGCGATGGAGCGGGACCGGCGCCACAGCATCCGCGCCGCGGTCAGCAGCGCGCCGCCGAGCAGAAGGCCGGCGAGGAGCGCGACCGGGGGTTCGGCGGGGTCGTTGATCTGCGCGGTGCGGGCCGACCAGTGGCCGAGGCCGGCGAGGAACGGGACGCCTATCAGGCCGGTGACCGCCAGCAGTCCCAGCGAGATGGTGGTCGCCACGCCCAGGATCAGCGCGGAGGCGGTGAGCAGCCAGGTGGCCAGGCGCGGTTCGCAGCGTTCGGAGAGCGGGCGGGCGCCGAGAGGCGCGATCACGGACAGCAGCAGCGGCAGATAGACGGCGATACGCATCCGGGCGGGCTCCTTGTCCTACCGGTCGGGGTCCGCGTCGGGTCCCAGCAGGTGGCGCAGCAGGTCCGCGTCGGTGTCGGACAGGCTGTCGGCGAAGCGGGCGAGCACCGCCTCGCGGTCGGGGCGCTCCTCGAGCACGGTGCGCATCCGGCGGGCGGCGAACCCGGGGTCGTCGGTGACGGGCGCGTAGGCGTACGCCCGTCCGCGCCGGGTGCGGGTGAGCAGCTGTTTGGTGTGCATCCGGGTGAGGATCGTGACCACGCTGCTGTACGTCAGCTCGCCCCCGAGCCGTTCGGCGACCTCACCCGGGGTGAGCGCGGCCTCGGCCCGCTGGAGTACGCCGAGGATCTCGGACTCCCGCTCGCCGTTGGCCCGCTTGGAGCCCCGAGCCTGTGAATCGCCTGAATCGCGGCCCATGGGTTTGTCGTTCACCCGTCCATCTTCTACAGTCCTGTAAAACTTGAACTTCTACGGCGGTGTAAATGCTGCCGTGGTCCGAGTCTGCCATGTGTTGCCGTGCGCCCGTGCCCCGGGGGACACGTGCTCGCCCTGTTCACCGCAGAGATGGATCCCATGAGCGCTATCAGCGTCGGCCAGGCCGCCGTCCTCGGAGTCGTCGAGGGAGTGACCGAGTTCCTCCCCGTCTCCTCCACCGGCCACCTCAAGATCACCGAAGGGCTGATGAACATCCCGGTCGACGACACGGCCGTGGTCGGCTTCACCGCCGTCATCCAGGTCGGCGCGATCGCCGCCGTATTCGTGTACTTCTTCAAGGACATCGTGCGGATCGTCTCCGCGTGGGGCCGGGGGCTGCGCGACCGCGAGCAACGGCACAGCCACGACTACAAGTTCGCCTGGTGGGTCATCTACGCCACCATCCCGATCGTGGTCGTGGGCCTCGCCGCCAAGCCGCTCATCGACGGGGCGCTCGGCTCCCTGTGGGTGGTCGCCGTCTCGCTGATCGTGGGCAGTGGCGCGATGTGGGCGGCGGACCAGATGGGACGCCACAAGCGCGGCGAGGACGACACCACCTTCAAGGACGCGATGCTGGTGGGCTGTTCACAGATCCTCGCCCTGCTCTTCCCGGGTTTCTCGCGCTCCGGCGCCACGATGTCCACCGCGCTCGTCCTCGACCTGGACCGGGTCGCCGCCACCCGGCTCTCCTTCTTCCTCGGCATCCCCGCCCTCACCGGCGCCGGCCTGTACGAGCTCAAGGACGCCGTCGGCGCGGGGGTGGGCGCCGTGCCGCTGGCCGTCGGCACCGCCGTCTCCTTCGTCGTCGCCTACGCGTCGATCGCCTGGCTGCTGAAGTTCGTCGCCAAGCACTCCTTCAACGCCTTCGTGATCTACAGGATTGTCGTCGGCGTACTGCTTCTCGGGCTGCTGGGTGCGGGAGCGCTCAACGCCTGAGTGCACCACGCCCGAGCGCTCAGCACCTCACCGCCGAGTCGGTGACGTCCCCCGTCATGCCCTCACCACTCTGGAGGCTGATCCGCTGTGCCCCACTCCGACAGTCCCACCCGCATCACCGTCATCTCCGCGAGCATGGGGGCCGGGCACGACGGCGCCGCCACCGAACTCACCCGCCACCTCACGGCGGCGGGCTTCCTCGTCGACCGCCACGACTTCCTCGACCTGCTGCCCGCCCGCATCGGAAAGCTGCTCTCCGGCGCCTACCTCCGGCTGCTGACCTGGGCCCCCGCGGGCTACCAGCGCATCTACGCCGCCACCGAGCACGAACGACGCCCCAACCCCGCCGTACGGGCCCTGCTGCGCGGCGCCGAACGCCACACCCTCGCCACCGTCACCCCCGACACCCGCGCGGTCGTCTCGACCTACCCCGGAGCGAGCCAGGTCCTCGGCGCCCTGCGGCTGCGCGGCCGGCTCGCGATACCGGCCCTCACCTACCTCACCGACTTCTCCGTCCACTCCCTGTGGGTGGCGCCCGGCATCGACGCCCACCTCGCCGCCCACGCGATACCCGCCGCCCAGGCGCACGAGCAGGGCGCGGCGGGCGTCACCGTGACCGGCCCGATGACCGACCCGCGCTTCACCCCCGCCGACGCGGACGAACGGCGTGCCGCCCGCACCCGCTTCGGCCTTCCCCCGGACACACCGCTCGCCCTGCTGGTCGCGGGCTCGTGGGGGGTCGGGCCCGTCCGGGAGGCCGCCGCGGAGATCCTCGGCACCGGGGTCGCGCTGCCGGTCGTGGTCTGCGGACGCAATCACGCGCTGGCCCAGCGGCTGCGCGCGGACGGCATCGCCCACGTGCACGGCTGGGTGGACGACATGCCCGGTCTGATGCACGCGTGCGACGTCCTCGTCCAGAACGCGGGCGGGCTCACCTCGCTGGAGGCGCTCGCGGGCGGACTCCCGGTCGTCAGCTACCGCTGCATACCCGGGCACGGCCAGACCAACGCCGCCGCGCTCGACGAGGCGGGCCTCGCCCCCTGGATCCGCGAGCCCGACCAGTTGACGCCGACCCTGGCCGAACTCCTCCACGGCCCGCGCGGCCGGGCGCAGCGCGAGGCGGGCCTGGCCCTGTTCACCGCGGCCCCCGGCCCCGTACCGGCCGTCACAGCGATGACCCGCGGCCCGCTGTCCGCCGCCGTCATTCCGTCCCAGCGCCGCCCGTCCGACGCCCGCGGCGGGACTCCCGGATCCCGGGCCGGAGTTCGGACCGACAGGCCTGGGCGGCCGGTCGCTGCGCGGGCCGCCGTCGACTTCGACACGTCCCGACTCCCGGCCGCCGTACCGGCCGACGCGCTGCGCCGCCCCGTTGCCGCGCGGTTCGCCGTCAGGTCACGGCAGGCCGGGCGCCGTACGGCCCTCATGGTCGCCGCCGTCGCCGCCACCCTCTCCCTCGGTATCGGCGCCCCGCTCGCGTATGCCTACGGGGAATCCCCCGGCCACCGCTTCGGCGCGCTCACCCACTACCTGGAGGACGACGACCGATGAGGTCAGGCCCGGGCCGGTCGGCCCGTACCGTTCTGCGGGCCGGGGCGATCGCCCTGCCCGTGCTCGCCGCCGCGCACGCCGCGCCGGTGATCTCCACCTTCGGCCCGCTGCGCAACCGGACCATGCCCCGCCTCGCCGGCCGCGGCCGCCCCGACCACGTCGCGCTCACCTTCGACGACGGGCCCGACCACCTCTCCACCCCGCACTTCCTGCGGCTGCTGGACGCCCGGGGCATCCGGGCGACCTTCTTCCTGCTGGGCTCGATGCTGGCCCGCTCGCCCCGCCTGGCCGAGGAGATGGCCGCCGCCGGGCACGAGATCGGCATCCACGGCTGGCACCACCGCCCCCTGCTGCTGCGCGGCCCGCGCGCCACGTACGACGACCTCGCCCGGGCCCGCGACGCCGTCGCCGAGGTCACCGGCCGCCCGCCCACACTGTTCCGGCCGCCGTACGGTGTGATGAACACCGCCGCCCACCTCACCTGCCGCCGCCTCGGGCTGACCCCGACGCTGTGGACGGCCTGGGGCGAGGACTGGCGCAAACGGGCCACCCCCGACTCCGTCCACCGCACCGTCACCCGCGATCTGTCCGGCGGCGGCACCATCCTGCTCCACGACTCCGACTGCACCTCGGCCCCGGCCTCCTGGCGCACCACCCTCGCGGCCCTGCCCCGCGTCCTGGACACCTGCGAGACGCACGGCTGGCGCGTCGGGCCCCTGCGCGAGCACGGAGTCCCCGGCCTCTGACACATTACGGGCCGTGAGGTCAGACGAGGTGGGCGAAGACCACCAGGTTCTCGGTGTAGTCCTTCGCCGAATGGTCGTAGTCGCCGGCGCAGGTGATCAGCCGGACCTCGGCGTCGCGGGTGTCGGCGTACACGCGCTTGTCGGGGAAGTCGTCCTTCGGATACGTGTCGGCGTTGTCGACCACGAAGGTGGCCTTGCGCCCGTCGGCCCTCTGCACGGTGAACCGGTCGCCCTTCTCCAGCTCCCTGAGGTCGGCGAAGACGGCCGGGGAGGTCGTCGTGTCGACATGACCGGCGATGATCGCGGCGCCCGGCTCACCGGGAGACACTCCCTTGGCGTACCAGCCGACCAGGTTGGTGTCGTCGGCCGTCGGAGGCTGGAGCTTGCCCTCGGCGTCGACGGCCAGTTCGGTGAACGGGGCGTCCACGTCGATCTTCGGGATGAGCAGCCGCGTCGGCTCGGACCGCGGCAGATGCTTGCCCAGCGGCCGGGCCGCGGACGACGGTGCCAGCGCCGCGGCATGGGGCTTGGCCGAGGGGTCTGAGGGGTCGGAGGGCCTGCCGTGGCCGCCGAACAGGCTCAGCGCCAGAACCAGGATTCCCGCGCACCACACGTACAACGGCACGCCGGTCCGCGCGCCCTGGAGCGGCGTCACGGAATGGGGCTCGACAGGGGAGGACAACCGGGATGCCATCGGGCACCACCTCACTGGAACACGTACGGGACAACTCACTGGATTACGGCGGCGGAGCCGGCGCGGACGGGGGGCAATCAGCCGGGCCGCCACACTGTGCGCAGGAGGCGGCCCGGGCTGCTATGTCGTCAGGCATGGATCAGGACAGGCCGTCCGCCGCACGCTTGCGGCGCACCACGTAGACGCCCGCACCGGCGAGAGCCAGGACCGCCAGCCCACCGGCCGTCGTACCCGGCATGGCGAGCGCACCGCCACCCGTGTGCATGCCGCCGCGGGGCTTGTCGCGCCCCGAGTCCGAGTCGTCCTTGCCGCTGTCGGAACCCGAGTCGTCACCCTTGCCACGGCCTGAACCGGATTCGTCGTCGCCCTTGTTGCCCTTGTCGCCCTTGTCCTTGTAGGTCTCCGGGTCGAACTTCTCGTCGTCCTTGTTCCAGTCGTCACTGCGCACGGCGCTGAGGGCACCGCCGCCGGTGTGCATGCCGCCGCGGGGCCCGCCGCGCTCGGAGCCGCCCTTCCTGCCGTGTTCGGAGCCGGAATCGTCACCCTTGCCACGGTCGGAGCCGGAATCGTCACCCTTGCCACGGTCGGAGCCGGAGTCGTTGCTCTTGCCGCGGTCGGAGCCGGAGTCGTCCTTGCCCGAGTCCTCGCCGCGCACGGCGCTGAGGGCACCGCCGCCGGTGTGCATGCCGCCGCGGGGGCCGCCGCGCTCGGAGCCGGAGTCGTCACCCTTGCCGCGCTCGGAGCCACCCTTCTTGCCGTGTTCGGAGCCGGAGTCGTCGCTCTTGCCGCGGTCGGAGCCGGAGTCGTCCCTGCCCGAGTCCTCGCCGCGCACGGCGGTAAGAGCACCGCCACCCGTGTGCATCCCCCCGTTCGGCTTGCCGTGCTTGCCCTCCTTGTCTTGCTCCTTGCTGTAGGAAGAGTCGTCGTGGCTCCCGTCACCCGCCGTGGCGGCGAGGGCGCCTGGTGCGCCGATCGCGAGAGCGGCCGTGGCCGTCGCGGCGGCGAGGAGCATGCGGGCAGATCGCATCTTCGGAGTCCTTCCGTCGCAGCCAGGCAGCTGACACCGCGTCAGCTCGTGAGAACCCGACCCCGACGTGATCCACCGTCAATCCGCCGGGCTCCGCGCACCACTCGAGCCGCTCACCTGGCGCACCCCGAGATCACGCCCAGTCAGCCCCGTTCGACCGGCCGATGGTGCGTCAGACTGCACTGACCTGCTGTTTCGTCAGGAGTGAGCGGGTGTGGCCCCGTCCGCACCGCGCTTCGGGTACTACCCGATCGGCGGCAACACGACTGCGCGTCCCGCGCCTTCGGTCCGCGTCGGTCCTGGCGCGTCCTTGCCCCGCCACACCGCACCGAGCCGGTCACACTGACCTCAAACACCCCCACCCCCGCGAGGTCCCCATGGCGTACGGCCTGGCCCGCCGCGAACTGCGGCCGAGAGTTCCGCTGCGGCACGGGGAGGGCGAGAAGTACCACCTGACGAGCGTCGAGGGACTCGCCGCGCTCTCCCTGGACGCGCTGAGCTCGGTGGCGTACGGCCCCGAGGCGATCGTGCTCGTACTGATCGCCGCCGGGACGGGCGCGCTGTCCGCCACGTTGCCGGTGACGCTCGTCATCGCCGGGCTGCTGGCGGTGCTCGTCGTGTCGTACGGACAGGTGATCGCCGTGCATCCGGACGGCGGCGGCGCGTACGCGGTGGGCAAGAAGGATCTCGGACCGACCGTCAGCCTGCTCGCGGCGGCCAGCCTGGTCGTGGACTACGTGCTGACGGTGACGGTCAGTCTGGCGGCGGGCGCGGCCAGCCTCGCTTCCGCGTTCCCGGTGCTCGGCTCGCACCTGCTCGCGGTCTGCCTGATCGGGCTCGCCCTGCTCACGGCCGTGAACCTGCGCGGTGTGGCCGAGAGTGCGCGGGTGCTGATGCTGCCCACCGTGCTGTTCATCGTGAGCATCCTCGGCATCGTCGTGCTCGGTCTGGTGCGGGGCCATCCCGTGGCGGCCGTCGGCACCGTCCAGCCCGTCCACGCCACCGAGGCGTTGAGCGTCCTGCTGCTCCTCAAGGCGTTCTCCTCCGGCTGCTCCGCGCTCACCGGAGTCGAGGCCATCGCCAACGGCGTGCCCTCCTTCCGCGAGCCGCGCGTCAAACGCGCCCAGCGCACGGAGCTGATGCTCGGCGCACTCCTCGGTCTGATGCTCATCGGCATGGCCCTGCTGATCCGCCGCGACGATGTCGCCCCGCGCGGCGGCGTGACCGTGCTCGCGCAGCTGACGGCGGGCGCGTACGGGACGGGATGGCCGTACTACGCGACCAATCTCATCGTCACCCTGGCCCTCGCCTTCGCCGCGAACACCAGCTTCGGCGGTCTGCCCGTCCTGATGAGCCTGCTCGCCAAGGACCACCGGCTGCCGCACCTCTTCGGGCTGCGCACGGAACGGCCGGTGTACCGCTGGGGCGTGGTGACCCTCGCCCTGCTCGCGGCCGTTCTCCTGATCGCCGTGAACGCCGACACCCACCGCATGATCCCGCTCTTCGCGATCGGCGTGTTCATCGGCTTCACCATCAGTCAGGTCGGTCTCGTGCGGCACTGGGAGGTGCAGCGTCCGCACGGCTGGCTGCGGCGCGCGGCCCTCAACGGGGTCGGCGCGGTACTGACCGCCGTGGCGGGCGTCGTCCTGCTCGCCACCAAGTTCCTGGAAGGAGCCTGGGTGGTGGTCGTCGCCATCCCGCTGCTGATGCTGCTGTTCGCCCGCATCCAGCGCTACTACACGACCGTCGGCCGGGAACTCGGGCTCGGCGAGGTCCCGCCGCCCGTGCGCGTCGGCGACTCCCTCGTCATCGTGCCGGTCGGCGAGGTCAGCAGACTCACCCAGCACGCGCTGTCCGCCGCCGGCGCCCTCGGCCACGAGGTGGTCGCCGTCGCCGTACACGCCGACCCGGCCAAGGTCCGTGCCCTCAGGGAGAGTTGGGACCGCTGGAACCCGGGTGTACGCCTGGACGTAGTCGACAGCCCGCAGCGCTCCCTGGTGGAGCCGATCGTCGACTACGTCCACAGGGCGGAGGAGGGAGGACGGCAGATCGCGGTCCTCATCCCCGAGGTGGAGCCCCGCCACCGCCGCTATCAGATCCTGCAGAACCAGCGCGGTCTGCTCCTCGCCGCCGCGCTGCGGGCCCGTACGGACGTGGTCGTCTGCGTGGTGCCCTACCGGCTCAGCCTCTGAACCGGCCGCCGGGCCAGAGCCTGATCCCGAAGAGGGGCGTAACACCCCCGGGTCGCTCAGGACCTGCCCTCGGTCAGCTCCCGTGCGTCGAACGGCAGCCACAGCCGGATACGGCGGTGCACCGAGGCGAGCTCGCGGGACAGGGGCGAGGGCGGCAGGGCCAGCACCGGGCAGACGGCGTGCGCGAGGCAGTACCGGGCGACGGACGGGAACAGCCACCGGTGCAGCCTTCCCCGGCCCCCCGGGCCGACCACCAGCAGGTCGTCGGTCCGGTCCGCGGTCTCGACCAGCGCCCGCCCCGGTGTGCCCCGTATCACAAGACCCCGGTACGGGACCCCGGGCCCCGCGGCGCCGAAGGCGGTGTCCAGCGCGGCGAGCAGCCGCCGGCCCGCGTCCAGCCGCAGCGCGGCCGTCGGCAGCGGACCGAGCGCACTGCGGTGGGCGAAGTCACCGCCGGGCGGCTCCCAGGCGATCACGGCCAGCAGCTCGGCCCCGCCGCGCCGGGCCTCGGCGGCGGCCCGGCGCAGGGCCGCCAGGCTCCCCGGCGAACCGCTCACTGCCGCGACCACGCGCGGTCCCCGCTCTTCCTCGCTCATCGCTCGCGCACTCCTCGATGCCGGTCCACACACGTACCCACCGGCCATCGAAGGGCCCCAGGACGGCAGCGGACCGCCACGTTGGCGCGAGCCTGACGGCGCGGGCGTGATTCATGACGCCCCCCTGACACCGCGGGGCCGGGCGAGGGCGCACGCTCGAACCGGGCTCTGACGTCGGTCTTACCCCCTGCTGGCACACTGGCCGTCCGTTCCGGGAAGTCCGGGGAAGGAGCACCGCATGTCGATGGTCGGCAACCTGCGCAAAGTCGCCCGTCTGGCACGCGGCGGACGCCGGGTGGACCTGAGCCACCCCGCCCGCTCCCCGCTCGGCTCCGCCGTCGTCAACTGCGTCATCTACCGCGACGGTGTCCGCCAGGAGGCCGCGCCCAGCGTCGAGGAGTCCCTCGCACGGGTCCGCAAACGCGGCGGCCACGGCTTCGTCTGGCTGGGGCTGCACGAGCCGACCGAGACGGAGTTCGCCCGGGTCGCCGAACTGTTCGGCCTGCACCCGCTCGCCGTCGAGGACGCGGTCCACGCCCATCAGCGCCCCAAGGTCGAGCAGTACGGCGACGTCCTCTTCGCCATCTTCAAGACGGTCTCCTACGTCGAACACGCCGAACTGACCGCCACCAGCGAGGTCGTGAACACCGGCGAGATCATGGTCTTCGCGGGCCCCGACTTCGTGGTGACCGTACGGCACGGACGGCACGGCTCCCTCGGCCCCCTGCGCGAGGACCTGGAAGCCGAGCCGGAGCAGCTGGCCAAGGGCCCGGCCGCGGTGCTGCACGCCATCGCCGACCACGTCGTGGACGACTACCTGACCGTCACGGACGCCGTCCAGGTCGACATCGACCAGGTGGAGACGTCCGTCTTCTCACCCCGCGGTGCCAGGGGCGCCGACGCCGGCCGCATGTACCAGCTCAAGCGCGAACTCCTCGAATTCAAACGCGCGGTGGTCCCCCTCGGCCGCCCTCTGCACATCCTGGCGACCGAGCCGATGCGCCTCGTCGCCCCCGAGATCCAGGCGTACTTCCGTGACGTCGCCGACCACCTGTCCCGGGTCACCGAACAGATCACCGCCTTCGACGGCCTCCTCGACTCCATCCTCCAGGCCCACCTCGCCCAGGTCTCCGTCGCCCAGAACGAGGACATGCGCAAGATCACGGCCTGGGCCGCGATCATCGCCGTACCGACGATGGTGTGCGGCGTCTACGGGATGAACTTCGACCACATGCCCGAACTCCACTGGCGCTTCGGCTACCCCCTGGCCCTCACGGTGATCGCCGTCTCGTGCTTCGTCATCCACCGGGGGTTCAAGCGCAACGGCTGGCTGTGACCGCGGCTGCGCCCAGGCCCTAGGGACGCGGTTCCTCATACGGGATGCGGCTCAGGTGCAGGACCTCTCCCAGCGTGCCCCACTCGTCGCCGCCGAGCTTGGTGAGCGGGAGCAGATGGGCGGAGCCGGGGCGGCCCTCGACGATGTGGTCCGCGTGCACCGCCGCGAGGAGCACCCGTCCGAAGACGAGGGTGGAGTTTCCCATCCGCAGGGTGGTGTGCGAACGGCACTCGAGAACGACGGGGGAGGCCGCCACCCGGGGCGGTCGTACCCGCAGGCTCGGTTCGCGCTCGATTCCCGCGAAGTCGAATTCACTGACCGACCGGGGGAAGTCGGTGGCAGTGGCGTTGATCAGGTGCAGCAGCGGTTCCGAGGAGAAGTTGACGACGAACTCCCCGGTGTCCTCGACATTGCGCAGGGAGTCCTTGCGGCCGATCGAGGTGAACTGCACGATCGGCGGGTCGGTACTGGCGATGCTGAAAAAGGAGTGCGGGGCGAGGTTCTCGGTCGAGCCGTCCGGTGTGACGGTGGAGATCCATGCGATCGGACGAGGGATGACGACCGAGGTGAGGAACCTGAAGAAGTCTTCCCCCCGCATGGCTTCCGGGTCGAAATCGACGCGCATGGAGTTCAGTATCCGCCGGTCCCGAACGGTATGCCCGCCATGTGGGCTGTGTCCGTCATGCCCGTTGCGCGGGCCGTTCCCGGGCGGGACCCGAAGGCCTCGCCCGTGTCACGGAGAACCGGAGATCAGGGCCACACCAGGCAGTACGGCTGATGGCCCGCCTCGTGCAGCCGGTGGCTGAAATCCTGCCATTCGTGGAGGAGCTGGTACACGTTGAAGGCGTCCCGCGGGCCTCCGCGGTCCGGGACCGTCGACCAGATGAAGGCCGCCGCGCCGACCGCCTCCTCGCCGATGCCCCGCAGGGGGTCGACAACGGTCATGGGGAGCTTCACGACGGCGTAGTCGGGGTGGAGGACGACCAGTTCCAGGGGCGGGACCTTGTGGAGAGGGACGCCCTCGATGCCGGTGAGGACCATCGCGGCCATGGTCTCCGGCTTGATCTTGGTGAACATGCCGTTCATGCCGAGCTCGTCGCCGCCGAGTTCCTCGGGGCGCATCGAGATCGGCACGCGGGCCGCCGTCGCGCCGTCCGGCGCGCCGAAGTATTTGTAGGTCACCCCCACCCGGCCACCATTCCCGCTTCCTGCCCTGAGCCGGTCTGCCCCGCGGTCCGTGTAGTCCATACCGTCCATACGGCCCGACGGGTCGATCCGCTCAGGATCGTTCTGTGATCCTTGCGACCCGGGTGATCCGGGCGATCCGGGAGAGCTCGGCGACCCGTGCGTCTGTCGTGCCTCGGCCGCTTCCTCCGCCTCGCGCCGGTGCCTTCCCCGCCGGGCACGCCGAGGACCGAGGTCATCGGTCCCCTCGCCCAGTCCGCCACCGCGATGCATATCTCCACCCGACTGCTTTTCTAAGGCGCGCGACCCCCGCCACGCAACCCGATCATCGTGACAGTGACCTCCCCCACGGCCGCACGCCGAAACGTACGCCGAAACACTTGTCCGTTGCCGAGGGCCGGCCCCAACCCCGCGGGGTGAACTATCCCCGAGAACGGCGCCTTCATGGATTTTAGGTAGTGCGTTCCCGCCATGACCAGCGAAGAAGGGGGAGCGGCGCGGAAACGCCGCGTGGCAGCAGGGTATACCCGGCAGTCGAAGCTCAAGCCGGACAAATCCGGGGCCGGCCCGCAAGCCCAGGACGAGGCTACCAAGGCCGGAGCGGTGGAGCGCGGCTGCGCGTTCCTGGGCCACTACCGCGACATCGGGGTCTCCGGGTACGCCTCCGGCGCTGAGCGTCCGGACTTCGCCCGCCTCCTGCATGACTGCAGGACCGGCAGGATCCAGAAGATCGTTGTCTTCGACGTCAGCCGCCTCTCGCGACGGGGTCCTGCGGAGACGGGACCGATCGTCACCGGGAGCAAGCGCGTGGCCAAGGAGTCCGGCGGGTGGGCGGGGGAGCGCCACCGTACGGCCTGGTGAGCGTGGCGCGTACCGAGGTCCGCCAAATCGAGGGCAGGGTCGTCACGGTAGCCGTCCGCAGGCTGCGGCCCAGCGCACCCGACAGCGCGCGTACGGACGAAGCGGGCGTGGTCCGGGGCATGGTGGAACAGGTCCTGCGCCACAAGAGCCGACCTCATGAGGGAAAGGAGAGCGCAGGGAAGGACGGCGCCCCGACCCGCACACCGAGCGGCTACCGGATCGTCCGGGACCCCGAGAGTCAGGAGCCGGTCACGATCTGCGAGCTGATCATTCCTTCCGCCCAGTGGTACGAACTGCAGGAGTGGCTCTCCGGACGCGGGCGCGGGCGGGGGAAGGGGGAGTCGCGCGTCCAGGCCCTGCTCAGCGGCCTCGGGCTCCTGTTCTGCGCATGCGGCGGGCCGATGACCCGCTCGGGCGACTGGTACAAGTGCTCGCGGCCGCCGGGGACGGTGGAAGCGGGGCAACATGCGGGTGGATGCACCATTCAGCGGGAGGCACTCGACGCCCACGTGGTGTGTCGCATCCTCGATGTGTCCTCCTGTCCGAACGCGCGCTTGTGACCGATGAGTTGGAGCGCCTCTATGACGACCTGAACTGTGGGATCTGCAGCGGGAGCGTCGGACGCCGGAGGTTCCTCGCCGACAAGAAGGCGCTCGAAGAGCGTCTGGACAGACTGGATTCGTGTATCGCCGGAACGGACGGCTCGGGCGCGGACGGGGCCGAACCGCGATCCGGGCAGTTCTCCGACTGGCTCTCGCGGGGTGACGGTATGGACTCCTCGGAGCCGGGCTCGTGGTGGCACGGTGCCTCCGTGGAAGACCGGCGCAGACTGATCACCTTGGTCGTGGACCGGATCACTGTCACCAAGGCCGCCTATCGCGGAGGCGTCCGGCTCCGCGGCAACGCCGTACGGTGCGGGCCTGACCCGGTGCGGCCCTGTTCCGGCGCCCCGGGGTGGGGCCGGAGTGGCGGCCGCCGGGCCGTACGCTGAACGGTATGGCAGAGGCGAACAACATCTCCGGCGATACGTCACCCCAGACAGGGCAGACCGCGCACGCGCCGTATCCCTATGAGGCGCCGGTCTCGCAGGCCCTCTTCGACCGTGCGTCCCTCGTCACGCCCGGCGGCGTGAACTCTCCGGTGCGCGCGTTCCGCGCCGTGGGCGGTACGCCCCGCTTCATGGTGTCCGGAAACGGTCCGTACCTGACCGATGCCGACGGGAGGGAATACGTCGACCTCGTGTGTTCATGGGGGCCGATGATCCTCGGGCACGCGCATCCCGACGTCATCGGCGCCGTCCAGGACGCCGTCGCGCGCGGCACCTCCTTCGGCACTCCCGGTGAGGGCGAGGTCGCGCTCGCCGAGGAGATCGTCGCCCGCGTCGAGCCCGTCGAGCAGCTCCGGCTCGTCTCCAGCGGGACCGAGGCGACCATGTCCGCCATCCGGCTCGCCCGCGGGTTCACCCGGCGGTCGAAGGTGATCAAGTTCGCCGGGTGCTATCACGGGCATGTCGACTCGCTGCTGGCGTCGGCGGGGAGCGGGCTGGCGACCTTCGCGCTTCCCGACACCCCCGGTGTCACCGGCGCCCAGGCCGCCGACACGATCGTCCTGCCCTACAACGACCTCGAAGCCGTGAACGAGGCCTTCCACGCGCACCCCGGTGAGATCGCCTGTGTGATCACCGAGGCCTCGCCGGGCAACATGGGCGTCGTACCGCCCCGGCCCGGCTTCAACCAGGGACTCAAGGACGCCTGCGCGCGCAACGGCGCCCTGTTCATCTCCGACGAGGTCATGACCGGATTCCGCACCAGCAAGGCCGGTTGGTACGGGATCGACGGGGTACGTCCCGATCTCATGACCTTCGGCAAGGTCATGGGCGGAGGATTCCCCGCCGCCGCCTTCGGTGGCCGCAAGGACGTCATGGAGCACCTGGCTCCCGCGGGGCCCGTCTACCAGGCCGGCACGCTCTCCGGTAACCCCGTCGCGACCGCCGCCGGGCTCGCCCAGCTGCGGCTGCTCGACGACGCCGCGTACGACAAGGTCGACGCCGTCTCCGAGCAGATCCGCGGGCTGGTCACCGAGGCGCTGAGCAAGGAGGGCGTGGCGCACCGGCTGCAGAACGCCTCCAACATGTTCTCGGTGTTCTTCACCGGGCGTGAGGTGCGCGACTACGAGGGCGCGAAGGCGCAGGAGTCCTTCCGGTTCACCGCGTTCTTCCACTCGATGCTGGCGCAGGGCGTCTATCTGCCCCCGTCGTCCTTCGAGTCGTGGTTCGTGTCCACGGCCCACGACGAGCGGGCCATTCAGCGGATCGCCGACGCCCTTCCGGCAGCGGCCAGGGCAGCGGCGGAGGCCACGGCATGAGCCAGGATCAGACGCAGGATCAGACGCAGGGCCGGGATCAGGACATCACCGTCGTGCATCTCATGCGGCACGGCGAGGTCGCCAACCCGGACGGGGTGCTGTACGGGCGGCTGCCCGGCTACCACCTGTCCGAGCTCGGGCGGCAGATGGCCGAGCGGGTCGCCGAGCACCTGGCCTCGCGGGACGTCACGTATGTCGTCGCCTCCCCGCTCGAGCGGGCGCAGGAGACCGCGACGCCCATCGCGAAGGCGCACGGTCTCGACCTCGCCACCGACGGGCGGCTGATCGAGGCCGAGAACGTGTTCCAGGGGAAGACCTTCGGCGTGGGGGACGGGGCGCTGCGGCGGCCCGAGAACTGGAAGCACCTCGTCAACCCGTTCAAGCCGTCCTGGGGCGAGCCGTACGTCGACCAGGTCGTACGGATGATGGGGGCGCTGGACGCCGCCAAGGACGCGGCCCGTGGGCATGAAGCGGCGCTGGTCAGCCACCAGTTGCCGATCTGGATCGTGCGGTCCTTCGTGGAGAAGCGGCGGTTGTGGCACGACCCGCGCAAGCGGCAGTGCACGCTGGCGTCCCTGACGTCCTTCACCTACCGCGGCGACAAGATCGTGTCGGTGGGGTACAGCGAGCCCGCCCGCGATCTCGTTCCCGCCCATCTCCTCGCGGGCGCCAAGCCGGTGAAGGGGAAGAGCAAGGCGTTCGGGGCGTAGAGCGGCTATTCCCGTACATGTTGGCGCAATGTGTTCGTATGTGTCGCTACCCGAACTGTTCTTCGTAAAATACGATCAACGTTGCGCGTTCGAAGGAACCTATCCACTTGTCGTGCCCTCTCATTGTGTGTCAGCTGGGAGCCAGCTGAGAGGGCGCGATGAGATGGGGACCGAATGCGGGACATCAGCCGGAGGGGAATGATCGGCCTCGGGGCGGGTGCCGCGGCGGCGATGGGACTCGCGGCGTGCGGCACCGACCAACAGGACGGTCATGGCGGGGGCGGTGGTTCCCGGTCGGGCAAGCCCGGTCCGTCCGGCAAGCCCGGCGCCAGTGCGCACCCCGCCCGCCTGATAGGCGACGGCTCCACCTCCTTCACGGGCAAGCAGCCGAAGCAGCCCGCGAAGCCGGTTCCTCTGGAGCCCGGCCAGACCCCTCCGCAGTTCGTGGTCTTCTCCTGGGACGGCGCGGGTGAGGTCGGGACCGGTCTCTTCTCCCGCTTCCTGCAACTCGCCCGCGAGCACGAGGCGCACATGACGTTCTTCCTCTCCGGGCTGTACCTCCTGCCCGAGTCGAAGAAGCGCAAGTACCTGCCGCCGAACAACCCCCGGGGCGCCTCCGACATCGGCTATCTCTCCGACGACCACGTCAAGTCGACGCTCGGGCTCGTCCGGCAGGCCTGGCTCGACGGCCACGAGATAGGCACGCACTTCAACGGCCACTTCTGCTCCGGCCACGGCACCGTCGGGAACTGGACGCCGGCGCAGTGGCGCAGCGAGATCGACCAGGCCAAGTCCTTCGTCAAGGAGTGGCGGACCAACACGGGCTGGACCGATCTGCCCCCGCTGCCCTTCGACTACGAGAAGGAACTCGTCGGCGCGCGCACCCCCTGTCTGCTCGGCCAGGACAACCTGCTGCCCACCGCCAAGGAGCTCGGCTGGCGCTACGACGCCTCCTCGCCCGGCGGCCGCCAGGTCTGGCCGCAGAAGCGGCACGGACTGTGGGACCTGCCCCTCCAGGCGATCCCCTTCCCGGGGCGCAGCTTCGAAGTGCTGTCCATGGACTACAACATGCTGGCCAACCAGTCGATCAACTCGACGAAGGCGCCCGCGCACAACTACCCGGCGTGGCGGCAGCAGGCGGGCGAGGCGTACGTCGCCGGATTCCGGCGGGCCTACGAGAGCAACCGGGCGCCCTTCTTCATCGGCAACCACTTCGAGCACTGGAACGGCGGCATATACATGGACGCCGTCGAGCACGCCTTCAAGCAGATCGCCCGGGAGAAGGAGAAGGGCGAGGACGTCCGCCTCGTCTCCTTCCGGCAGTACGTGGACTGGATGGACGTACAGAAGCCCGAGATCCTCGCCAAGCTGCGGACGTTGGACGTGGGACAGCGGCCCGCGGGTGGCTGGAAGACGTTCCTCGGTGACACCGGCAAGAGCACCGGTACGAGTTCGGGCACCGGAACGGGCACGGGTACGGGTTCCGGGACGGCCCCTTCCAAGGGGTCCGGGAACGCCGCCTGAAATGGTGTTTTCCGCCCGCGAGGGGGGTGCGGAAGATCCTCGAAACGGGCATGCGAAACTTTTCACATGAGTGCCGCCTGCCGCGCCGAACAGCGCTCGAACCGCACCCGTAGCCGCGCCGCCCTGCTCACCACCGGGGCCGCCGTCGCCGCGCTTGTCCTGTCCGCGTGCGGTTCGGGCGGGACGTCCGGGGGCTCGGGCAACAGCAACTTCGTGGCGGGCAAGGACGGCATCTCGACCGTCGCCAAGGGCTCCCGGGCCGAGGCCCCGGACCTCTCCGGTCCGACCGTGGACGGCAAGCAGCTCGACGTCAAGGACTACAAGGGCAAGATCGTCGTCGTGAACGTGTGGGGCTCCTGGTGCCCGCCGTGCCGTGCCGAGGCGCCGAACTTCGTCAAGGTCGCCAAGGACACCGCGGCGAAGGGCGTGCAGTTCGTCGGCATCAACACCCGTGACGCCAACATCAGTCTGGCCCAGGCGTTCGAGAAGCAGCAGGGCGTCACCTACCCCAGCCTCTACGACCCGACGAGCAAGCTGCTGCTCCGCTTCAAGAAGGGCACGCTGAACCTGCAGACGATCCCCTCCACGATCATCATCGACCGGGACGGGAAGATCGCGGCCCGTACGCTGCAGGCGCTCAGCGAGGACAAGCTCCGCGAGATGCTCGACCCCGTTCTCGCGGAGAAGTGACCGACGTGTCCCTTCTCGCCGCGTCCACGAGCCTCGCCGCGTCGTCCGACACCGTCGTCAGCGGTGCCCTGGTGCTCGCCCTGCCGATCGCCGTCCTCGGCGGGCTCGTCTCCTTCTTCTCGCCGTGCGTGCTGCCGCTCGTCCCCGGCTATCTGTCGTACGTGACCGGTGTCACCGGCACGGATCTGGCGGAGGCCAGACGGGGGCGGATGGTCGCGGGCGCCAGCCTGTTCGTGGTGGGCTTCACCGCCGTGTTCGTCTCCGGCGGGGCGCTGTTCGGCTACTTCGGGTCGACCCTCCAGGAGTACCAGAGCACGCTCAGCAAGATCCTCGGCGTGCTGATGATCGCGATGGGCGTGTTCTTCATGGGGATGATGCCCTGGCTCACGCAGCGCGAGTTCCGCTTCCACAAGCGGCCGGTGACCGGCCTGGTGGGCGCTCCGATACTCGGTGCGCTCTTCGGTATCGGCTGGACGCCCTGTCTGGGACCGACGCTCTCCTCCATCAATTTTCTTTCCATGAACCAGGCGAGCGCGGGCCGCGGCGCCATACTGACCGTCGCGTACTGCGTCGGTCTGGGAGTGCCCTTCGTCCTCGCCGCCGTCGCCTTCCGCAAGGCGCTCGGCGCCTTCGCCTGGGTCAAGCGGCACTACGCATGGGTGATGCGGATCGGCGGCGGCATGATGATCGTGACCGGCCTGCTCCTGCTCACCGGCGCCTGGGACAGCATCGTGCAGCAGATGCAGACCTGGTCCAACGGCTTCACGGTAGGGATCTGATCGATGAGCACGACCGACACCGACCCGGGCACGGGCAGGACCAAGGACCCGGCGACCGCCAAGCGGCACATCGGGGTGAGCGCCGACGGCGAACTCGGCGAAGCCGGATCCCAGCTGTCCACCGCGCCGGTCGACACGGCCGTACCCGGTTCCTTCGGCGGGTCCCGCGCACCCGGCGCCCTGGGCTGGCTGACCTGGACCGGCCGTGAGGTCGTCGGCTGGGCCCGCTGGTTCTGGCGGCAGCTGACGTCGATGCGGGTCGCCCTGATCCTGCTCTTCCTGCTGTCGCTCGGGGCGATCCCCGGTTCGCTGATCCCGCAGTCCGGGACCGACGCCCAGAAGGTGGCGGACTTCAAGGACGCGCACAGCATCCTCGGGTCCGTCTACGACAAGCTCGGGCTGTTCCACGTCTACAGCTCGGTGTGGTTCTCCGCGATCTACATCCTGCTCTTCGTCTCGCTCATCGGCTGCATCATCCCGCGCACCTGGCAGTTCGTCGGGCAGCTGCGCGGCCGCCCGCCGGGCGCCCCCAAGCGGCTGAACCGGCTGCCCGCGTACGCGACCTGGCGCACCGGGGCCGAGCCCGAGCAGGTCCGCGAGGCCGCCCTCAAGATCCTCAAGCAGCGACGCTTCAGGGCGCACATCGAGAAGGACGCCGTCGCCGCCGAGAAGGGCTACCTCCGCGAGACCGGCAACCTGCTCTTCCACATCGCGCTGATCGTGATGCTGGTCGCCTTCGCCTGGGGCCAGCTCTTCAAGTCCGAGGGCAACAAGCTGATCGTCGAGGGCGACGGCTTCTCCAACACGATCTCGCAGTACGACGACTTCAAGTCCGGCAACCTCTTCAGCACCGACGACCTCACGCCGTTCAGCTTCAACCTCAAGAAGTTCACGGGCACCTACGAGCGCACCGGCCCCAACAAGGGCACCCCCCGCACGTACCAGGCGGACCTCACGTACAGCGTCGGTGCGTACGGCAAGGAGAAGAAGACCACCGTCAAGGTCAACGAGCCGCTGAAGATCGGCGACTCGAAGGTCTATCTCACCGCCCACGGCTACGCGCCCGTCGTCACCGTCCGGGATGGCAAGGGCAACGTCGTCTACCACGACGCCGTGCCGATGCTGCCGCTCGACCCGAACGTCACCTCGCAGGGCGCGATCAAGGTGATGGACGGCTACAAGAACGCGCAGGGGACGACCGAACAGCTCGGTTTCTCCGCGGTCTTCGTGCCGACCTTCGCGGGTGCGGGCAAGGGCACGATGTTCTCGCAGTTCCCGGCGCTCGACTTCCCTGTGCTCAACCTGACCGGATACCACGGCAGTCTGGGCGTCGACGCGGGCATCCCGCAGAACGTGTACCAGCTCGAGCTTTCGAAGATGAAGCAGTTCAAGGACGCCAAGGGCAACATCGTCAAGGCGCGCCTGCTGCCCGGCGAGACGATGAAACTGCCCAACGGCGCCGGCTCCATCACCTTCGACAAGGGCATCAAGGAGTGGGCGAACTTCCAGGTCACCCAGCAGCCCGGCAGTGACTGGGCGCTGGTCGGTGCCTTCACCGCGATCTTCGGTCTCGCCGGTTCGCTCTTCATCCAGCGCCGCCGCGTGTGGGTGCGGGCGTCCACCGGGGCCGACGGCGTCACCATCGTCGAGATGGCGGGCCTCGGCCGCAGCGAGTCCGCGAAGCTCCCCGAAGAACTCGGCGACCTGGCCGCGCTCGTCCACGAACAGGCGCCCACCAAGCCCGACACAGACGAAGCCGCGGTCGCAGTCGAAACCGACCCCGACGCCGAACCCTCCGTACCTGCCGCCGAAGGGGCTGAGAAGTGACTCTCGCCACCGCAACCGACCTGGGTGCCGTGACCGATCTGGCCACGGCCACCAACGAACACCTCGCCAACATCAGCAACACGCTGATCTACTCCGCGATGGCCGTCTACACCCTGGCCTTCTTCGCGTACATCGCCGAATGGATCTTCGGCAGCCGCAGCAAGGTCGCCCGTACGGCTGCCGCGCTCACCAGCACCGAGAAGGCGAAGGCCCCGGCGGTCACCGTGCAGTCGGCGGGCGGCACGGCCGTCCTGGAGCGGCCGAAGGTCGTCACCCGTTCGGCGGCGGGGGCGCGTGACGTGCCCGACGGGCCCGGCGCGCACGGCGGGGACGAGCAGGGCGACCTCTACGGCCGGATCGCGGTGTCCCTCACCGTGCTCGCCTGGGCCGTCGAGGCGGCCGGCGTCCTCGCCCGCGCCCTGTCGGTGCAGCGGGCGCCGTGGGGCAACATGTACGAGTTCAGCGTCACCTTCTCCACGGTCGCCGTCACCGTGTACCTGGTGATGCTCGCGCTGAAGAAGAACATCCGCTGGCTGGGCCTGCCCCTGGTCACCACGGTCCTCCTCGACCTCGGCCTCGCCGTCACGGTCCTGTACACCGCGAGCGACCAGCTGGTGCCCGCGCTCCACTCGTACTGGCTGTACATCCACGTCTCGACCGCGATCCTCTGCGGCGCCATCTTCTACGTGGGCGCGGTCGGCACCCTGATGTACCTCTTCAAGGACTCGTACGAGAACAAGCTCGCCACCGGCGGCCGGCCGGGCCGTTTCGCCACCTCCGTCATGGAGCGGCTGCCCTCCTCGGCCTCCCTCGACAAGTTCTCCTACCGCGTCAACGCCGCCGTCTTCCCGCTGTGGACCTTCACGATCATCGCGGGCGCCATCTGGGCGGGCGACGCGTGGGGCCGCTACTGGGGCTGGGACCCGAAGGAGACCTGGGCGTTCATCACCTGGGTCGCCTACGCCTGCTACCTCCACGCCCGCGCCACGGCCGGCTGGAAGGGCCGCAAGGCCGCATACATCGCCCTGATCGCCTTCGCCTGCTTCCTCTTCAACTACTACGGAGTCAACATCTTCGTCTCCGGCAAGCACTCCTACGCGGGCGTCTAGCCCGCGGCGCAACACGTGCGGAACCTCCCGCCTCGGGCCACGCTGGTGTCATGACCGGAGTGACCCGAGCCATCGAAGAGGGCGCCACCGAGACCCGGGAGGACGGCACCCGCGTCCTGCACTACCTGCTGCGTTTTCCCCAGCCTGTGGAGAACGTCTGGAAGGCGGTGGCCACGTCCGAGGGCCTGCGGACGTGGCTGGCCGAGGCCGAGGTCTTCGAGCCGCGACTGGGCGGCGCGGTCACGCTGCGCGGGCTGGGCAGCGGTCGTATCACGGCGTGGGACGTCGAGCGGATCGTCGAGTACACGGTCGAAGGACGGGGCCGCATCCGCTTCCACCTGGAACCGGACCGCCCGTCAGGCACGACGATCCGCTTCACCCACGAGTCCCCGAGGGACGAGGACCCGGGCTGGCGAGAGCGCTTCGAGCACCTGTCGGCCTACGTCGAGGGCACCCCCTAGGGGCGCGGGGCTGTGACATTGTGCGGCTCCGCCGCGTGGGCGCGACCAGCCACACACGACCCGCACGCACCAAGTCACCGTGTCCCCAACGGCGCCCCCTCTCAAGCCGGCGGCAGACACTCCGTGGAGGGCGGCTTCCCCTCGGGCCACGCGATCTTCACGAAGCGAGCCCGTGACTCGGGCGTCAGCTGCACGATCGGCACCGCCTTGTCGTACGGATTGCCGTGGGCGTCCAGACAGATCCACCCGCTCGCCCCGTTCACCCGCAGCTCCTTGCCCTTGACCTGCGGCCACTGGAGCCCGACATCCGCGAGGGCCGGGATCTTCCCGGTCGGCGACGCCCCGCGGATGCCGCGCACGGCGAGCCGCATGGCGTCGTACGCGATGATCAGCTGGCCGTCGTCGAGGGCGATCGGCCCGAGGGGCCCGACCGGCTCCTTCCCGGCACTCCCCAGAAGCGACTGCAGCACCTTCGCGTCGGCCACGCTGCCGCCCGTCTTCGCGGCGTCCTTCAGCCAGGCGTCCTGGTGGGCCAGGGACGTGTAGCGGACGGTCAGCAGCGGGTCCTTGAGGGCGGCCGGGTCGAGGTCCTTGTCCCCGGCGAGATAGGAGCCCTCGTCGCCGGTGAGCACGGTGAACCGGCGGTCGTGGCAGCCGCGCTGGCCCAGCATGTTGATGAACTGCCGCAGTTGGGTGTGCCGCCCCGCGAACAGGATGGTGTTCGTGGTGGTCGGCGTGTTGCAGAGGATGTTGGTGATCTGCATGAAGACGTTGGAGGTGCTGCCCTCCTTGCTGCGGTCGGCGGGCGGCGTGAACGGCTGGGCCTCGTAGCGCGAGCCCTTGAGCATCTTCTCGAAGGAGGCCTGGAGCGTGCGCGTGTACGGGTCCCCGGTGCGGTCGTAGACGAGGAAGGCGTTGGCCGCGGAGACCTTGGCGAAGGAGGCGAGGGCGCGGGCCTCGTCGGTGTTGGTGGGGGAGACCCGCGCGAGCCCGGGGAACGGGTCCTTGCCGTTCTGCCCGTTGGCCAGGTCGTCGGCGGTGATCGAACTCCCTATCACCGGGATGCCCCGGCTGGTCAGCTCCTTGACGGCCTTCTTGTTGTTGTCGGTGCTCAGGCCGACCCCGGTCACCGCGCGCAGCCGGTCGGAGCCTCCCGTCATGCCCGCCAGCTGGTCGACCGTGTGCTGCCAGTAGGTGCCGGTGGAGCCGGGGTTGGCCAGCACCAGGCGGATCTTCGGCTTCAGGTCGGTGGTGTCGTGGTTGGCCTGGTACTGGGCCAGATAGGCGCCCTGGAGCTCGTGCAGCACATCCCCCAGGTTGTCGGCGTCGGTGGCGGTGAAGGGTTCGAGGAGCGCGACGGTGACGTAACTGCCGGGCGCGAGGCGGGCGTTCTCGCGGTGGATGGCCCGTACGGTGTCGGCGAACTGCGCACGCCCGAAGGCGTACGTCGTCCACGAGACGCCGACGCACTCGTCGCTGCCCTTCGGCTGGACGACGCCGGGCGCGCAGGAGCGATTCTCCTTGGTGGCGGTCATACCGCCCCAGACGCCGAGGCCCGCGAGCACCGCCGCGAGGGTCAGCGCGACATACCTGCGGAAACGAATCTCCCAGACGTCCTCGCGCAGCCAGGTCCACAAGCGCGCCATCACAGGTCCCCGTTCGCGTTGTCGTCGTCGTCACCAGGGATGCGCAGGGGGCGGCCGGCGAGCGCGTCGGACGGCCACTCCCGCGAGGCCCGCCACAGCAGTGGGTTGCCCGCCGGCCGCAGGTTCGACAGCTGCTCCAGCTCGAAACGGAGCCGGTCGGACACCTTCGGGTCCGGCAGCACCAGCGGATCGGTGAGCTGCCAGACCGCGTGCAGCAGCCGTCGTACCCGCAGATGCAGTACGGCGTCCACGCTGTCGGGCGGCTGCTGGGCGGCATCGGTGCGGCCGAGCGCGACGGCCGCCCGGTCGTCGTGAGCGCCGTGGCCGCCGAAGTCGCGGCCGTCCGGGTCGTGTGCGTGGTAGTAGGGCGCGGACGCGATGAAGACGAGCGAGGACAGCCAGGACCCGGTGTCGGCGCGCGGGAAGGTGTCACGCAGGTGCGCCACCGCGAAGTCGGCCTTGCCGAGCGCGAGTTCGTGGTGCAGCCGGTAGCGCGCGCTGTCCGGCCGGCCCCCGTCGCCGTAGTGGTCGATGAGGGTGCGGTGCACGGACCGCCAGCGTGTGTGGTCGGGGTCGTCGTGGTGCAGCCGCAGCAGGAGCAGCGCGCGCAGGAACGGATCGCCCACGAACTGCCCGGCGGCGCTGGGCCGGCCCTCCTCGGCGAGCCGCTCCTCCAGTGCGAGGACCCCCGACGCGCCGAAGTCGTCGGAGAGCTGGACCTCCGCGAGTGCGCAGGCCGAGTCGCGGTCGTGGGCCGCGGCGAGCACGGTCAGCTCGTCGAGCCGGCCACCGGGTACGAGGCGGTCGAGCAGCTCCTGATAGGTGGGCCGGCCGTCGTTGTCCTCGTGGACGGCGACGTCGGAGGTGAGCAACTCGCCCAGGGACTGGGCTCCTTGGGGGAGGTTCTGGCGGGCGGACTCCGCGAGGAGGGTGACGCCGAGCGGGCTGCCGCCGGACAGCCGGTGGGTGGCGTGCGGGAGTTGAGGGGGGACGGCGAGGCCCTGCGAGACGCCGCCCACGAGGTGCAGGGTGTCGTCAGGGGTCAGCGGCGGCAGCGCGACGAGCAGCGCCCGCGAGGACGGCGAGGTGCCCGGCTCCCAGCCGGCGTGCCGGGCGACCTCGGGGAGGGTGCGGTGGCTCGCGTTGCGCAGGGCTCCATGGGTGTATCCGCGCAGGGCGGCGAAGAAGACGACGTGGTCGGCGATGCCGTCGGCGCGGTCGCGCAGCACCGGTTCCAGCAGGCCGAGGCCCGCCCGTTCCTGCACGTTGTCGATCAGCACGACCGGGCGGCCCAGCCGGTGCGAGCGCTGCATGACCCCCGCGTACGCGTCGTCGAGGTCGGCCAGCAGGGCCCGTACGAGATAGCGCTCGGCGTGGGTGCGGGAGTCGCCGCCCGCCCGGAAGTGCGAGGAGAGCAGGATCAGGCCGAGCTTGGGATTGCCGCCCGCGTTCGGATAGTCGCGGTACCAGGTGGCGGCTCTGCGCAGCCGGCGGGGAGCGGGGCCGATCCCCTCGGCGAACGCCTCCAGGGTGGCTTCGATGATCGGCGCTATCACGGGACCCGTACCGCTGAGCGAGGCGATGAGCTTGGAGACGACCTTGCTCACCCAGCGGCCCGCGAACCCCGAGAGCCATGAGCCGGTCTCGTTCAGCAGCAGGATCCGCTCCGCCTCCTGCCGGATGCGGGGCACGTCACGGTCGCTCCAGCCGCCCGCCGCCACGGCCAGCAGTCCGGACGTCAGGCGTGGAAAGCCGATCCGTCCGGCGCCCGTGACCGGCTCCGCGAGCTGCTCGGCGATGGTGGTGAGCGCCTGTCCCACCGGCGACCAGGACTCCGCGGGCCGCTCGGCGGGCGGCCCGGCGAACTGCCGTTCCTCGCCGTCGATCAGCGCGACCGGTGTGTGCCCGCGGTACGCGTCGCGCAGCTCCCGCAGTACGGCGCTCTTGCCGAGCCCCCGCCCGCCCGCGAACACCACGAAGGGCAGTTCCTTCGGGTGTTCGTACGGGTTCGCGCGCAGCTGGTACGGGCGCAGGCCGACGAGCCGTGATGCAAGACCGGGCGGATCGGTGTCGAACAACGCTCCGCGTCCGTGCAGCCCTCTGTGCACCGCATCTCCCCCTGGCGCGGTCCGGTCCTGCTCTGTGCTGCTGTGAGGTCTATCAACACCAGTGTAAAAAGGGGGAGTTGATTCGGACTAGGGCATGGGATGTCCGTTTGGTTACGAAAGTTGTTCGCGCCTTTTTGCCCGGCTATCCCACGGTGATCGAATCCAGCTTTTCGCGCAGATAAACATGGGAGTCGACGGGCGGGTACGCGACGCGGCCCACCGGCGCGGGGACCGACTCCACCACCGTCCCCGGCGTGCACTCGCCGAAGTAGACCAGCGACATCAGCTCCTCGGCCGGCGTGTCGGCGGGCGGAGGCAGCACACGGTGCCGGCCCGAGCGCCACCGGTCACCCGTCCAGCGGGCCATCAGGTCACCGATGTTGATCGTGAACGCCGCCGGGTCGAAGGGCGCGTCCTCCCAGCCGCCCTCGTCGGTGAAGACCTGGAGTCCGCCCTTTCCGGCCTGCCGGTCCAGGATCGTCACCGTCCCGAAATCCGTGTGCGGACCGATGCGGAACTGGCCGGGTTCGGGCTCGCCGACGACTTCCGTGCCGGGATACCAGTTGATGTTGAAGCCGTACGTGGGATGGCCCATGTGCCGGGCGAAGAAGTCCGGCTCCAGGCCGAGCGCCTCGCCGAGGAGGGCGAGGAGGTGGTTCTCCAGTTCACCCATGCGCGCCAGGTACTCCTCGCAGAGTTTCTGGAGTTCCGGGGCCTCGGCGGGCCAGATGTTCGGCGCGTACCACTCCGCGTTGGTCGCCGGGTCCTCGAAGGGCTCGTGCGTCGCGAAGGTCAGCGACTCCTTGAGGTCGGGGGGCGTCTGCGTACCCTCCGAGTAGCCGTTGGCCTCGGCACCCGGGCCGAGCCAGCCGCGCCCGCCGACCTGGGCGGCGTACGGCTGCTTGGTTTCCGTGGGCAGGGTGAAGAAGGCGCGGGCGGCCTCGCGGATGCGGGTGCGCAGGGCCGGGTCCACGCCGTGGCCGGTGACGAGGAGGAAACCGGCGCTCTGGAGGGCCTCGTCGACGGTGCGGGCGATGCGGGTGCGGGTCTCGGGGTCGCCGGCCAGCCAGGGCCGCAGGTCGATGGTCGGGATGCGGGGCTCAGACACCGATGTCCTCATTCCACAGGGCCGGGTTCTTCTCGATGAAGTCGCGCATGAGGGCGGCGCACTCGGGGTCGTCCAGGAGCATGATCTCCACGCCGTGCTCGGCCAGCCAGTCGTGGCCGCCGTGGAAGGTCTCCGCCTCGCCCACCACGACCCGCGAGATGCCGAACTGGCGCACCAGGCCGGAGCAGTACCAGCACGGCGAAAGAGTCGTCACCATGGTCGTGCCGCGGTACGAACGCTGTCGTCCCGCGGCACGGAACGCCGAGGTCTCCGCGTGCATGGACGGGTCGCCGTCCTGGACCCGCCGGTTGCGACCGCGGCCCAGCAGCGTGCCGTCCGCGCCGTACAGCGCGGCGCCGATGGGGATGCCGCCCTCCGCCAGCCCGGCGCGGGCCTCCGCGACGGCGGTCGACAGCCACATCCGTGCCCGTACCTGATCAATGCGCTCCATGACCCCACTCTCCCGTCTCCTGTGGCCGGAACACGAGGGCAACGTGCGGAAAGCACCCTCCGGCGTGACCTGCCCCGATCGGATCCGGTCCGACCCGGCCGTCAGCAGGGGTGTGCGCGGGCCCGTGCGTACTGCCGGGCCGGCGCGCGGAAGGACTTCTTCGGCTCCCAGTGCCGGCCGCCGTGGCGGTCCTCGTGCGGGGCGCCGGGGGTGACGAAGGGGGAACGACAGCCCTGAGGAGTTGTCGTCACGCGATGGCGGTGTCCCCGGCCGTGCCGTTGGCGCGCAGCAACAGCTTGCCGGTGCTTGTCCGTGTTCCCATCAGCCGGTGTGCCTGCGCCGCGTCCGGCAGGGGGAACTCCGCCGTCACCGGCAGGGACACCACCCCGTCGACCACCGTGCGGAAGGCGCGTTCGGTGAGGGCGCGCAGGGCGGTCGGGGACGTCTGGGCCAGGGTGAGGATGGAGAAGCCGGAGACCGAGAGGGCCAGGGGGTAGAGGTCCGGCTGGCCCACCTGCCACGGCTGCGCCCCGCTCGCGTTGCCGAAGGAGACCAGGCGGCCGAAGGCCGCGAGGGAGTCGAGGCAGGCCCGGAGGGTTTCGCCGCCGACCGGGTCGAGGGCCAGGTCGACCCCGCGACCGTCCGTCGCCTCGCGCACCTCCTTGGCGAAGGAGGGGGCGGAGTCGGAGGAGGTGACGAAGACCTCGTCGTAACCGTGCTCCCGCGCGTACTCGGCCTTCGCCGCGCTCGACACCACCCCGTAGACCGCCCCGGCCCCCGCCGCGCTCGCCAACTGCCCCAGCACCGTGCCCACCCCGCCCGCCGCGCCCTGCACGAGCACCGTCTCGCCGGGCTGGAGCCGGCCCACGGTGTGGATCAGGGCGTACGCGGTGGGCAGCACGGTGGGGAGGGTCGCGCCGGTGCGCAGGTCCACGCCGGGCGGCAGCGGGAAGACGGTCACCGCGTCGGCGACGACGACGTCCGCGTACGCGCCGCCCTGCGTCAGGGCCGCCACCTCCTGCCCCACGGCGAGGCCGGTGACCCCCGCGCCGAGGGCCCGGACACGGCCCGAGGCCTCCAGGCCGGGGACGAAGGGCAGGGCGGGCACCCGGTAGCCCTCGGCCCGCGCCTTGAGGTCGGCGAAGTTCACGCCGGTGTACGCCACGTCGATGCTCACCTGCCCCGGACCCGGCGCGGGCACCTCCGCCTCGACGACCCTCAGTACCTCGGGACCGCCGTACTCCTGGATCTCGACCGCGCGCATGGCACACCTCTCACGAGAACTCGTCCGCTCGACTGTTCAATGAAAACCGAACACTCGGGAGTGTATGGTTTCCATCGAACACTCGGCAAGGTGTGAAAGATCTGAAGGGAGTCGGGCGTGGTGGAACGAGCGAGTCACCGGGCCGCCCCGGAGCACATCCATCCCGACGACGTTCCGGTCCAGACCGCCCTCGCCGCCCTCGCCGACCCCGTACGCGTCACCCTCGTGAGGGAGTTGGCCGACTCGGCGGAGTGGACGCGCAGTTGCGGCAGCTTCGACGTGCCCGTCGGCAAGGCGGCCCTCAGCCACCACTTCGCGGTGCTGCGCGGGGCGGGCCTGGTGGAGCAGCGCGACGAGGGCCCCAAGCGCGTCAACCGCCTGCGCCGCGAGGAGTTCGAGGCCCGCTTCCCCGGACTCCTCGACCTGGTTCTGCGCGAGGACCCGACGGACTGAACCGATTCGCCGCCTCCCGCGTCAAAGGGGCATGAAGAAGCGTGTGAGGGGTCGGACGGCCACCGGTGTCACCGTGACCGGTGCCGTCGTGCTGCTGGGGGCGCTGCTCCAGGGATCGAGCGCCGTCGCGCAGGCCGAGTCCGCGCACGCCGCGCCCGTCACCGCCACCTGCGTCGGCACGCGGCCGGCCGGGAGCCTTCCCGACCGCGGCGCCGAGGACTTCACCCCGCTGGACCGCACCCTGGCCCACGTCGGCAGGATGGGGGAGTCCGCCCGCTACGCCGCCGTCTACACGGGCATGTCGGTCGACGAGGAGGACCGGGCCACGGACGTGTACCGCATGCCGTCCGCCTCCTTCGACGCCGACCTCTGCGCCGCCGCCGAGAAGGGCGTCACGGTGCGGCTGCACGACACCGATGCCAACCGGACCGACCTGGAGGCCCTCGCCGACCGGATCGCCGAGGACATGAACCGCTGGAACGGCACCTTCGACCTGCGCGAAGTCGGCGTGGACGAGGCCGGGTTCGTGTTCGTGGGCGTCGACGACCCCACCACCGCCGCGCCCCTCGTCAAGAAGGCCTTCGGCGCACGGCACATCGAGGTGGGGTACGCCGAACAGGCCTCGCTGCTGAGCGCCACCGGCTGACCGCGAAGCCCACCAGGCAGGTGAGGTCGCCGAAGGACGCCCAGTGCCGGGGCACCCAGCCCGCGTACGGACGTCAGCTCTCGGACTCCTCACCGGCCTCGCGCCGGCGCAGTTCCTCCTCGCGGCGCCGCAGGTCGGCCTCCCAGTCCTTCAGGAGCGCCTCGTCCTTGACGCTCTTGGAGGGGGCGGGCTCCGCGCTGAGGGAGTTCAGGAACTCGGGGTTGTCGTCGGGGGCGACGTACTGCGGGTGCTGGTCGCGGTGCCACTCGGAGGGCGTGCCGCCTCGGGTCGGGCCCCGGCCGGCCCTGCCCGCCACGAGCCAGGCGATCGGTCCGACCAGTACCTCGCCGAAGAGCAGGATGATGATCACCCACACCACCTTGGGCAGGCTCTTGACCTCTTCCTCCGGGGTGTTCAGGCAGTCGATGAACGCGTAGATCCACAGCGCCAGGACCAGCAGGAACGGCAGATACCTGAGCATGGCGGAACGGTCCCCCAGTGGACGGCGGCGGGGCGGTGCGGGGCCCCGGTGACGCGCACAGGGTAGCGGCTGACTTCAACGGGGGATGAAACTTTCCCCGCCCCCACCGCCCCAGGGACTCCGCCGGCCCCGGAGCGGGGGCTTCGCCCCGATCCCCCCGTGCGCCCGGTGGTTCGTCGACCGCGGGCCGTGGGGGCTGGTCGCGCAGTTCCCCGCGCCCCTCAAGGGCGCTGGCGCGCATCTTTCAGCCCGTCCGGCGTTTGAGGACGAGGCCGTTCAGGCCGATAGGGGGTCTGGGGGCGTAGCCCCCGGTGGGGTGGAAGGGGCGGAGCCCCTGGGACGGGACGGGCAGGGGCGGCGGGGGCGAGAGGGGTGGTCCCGCCCGTGGCGGTGGGGCGCACGCAGGTGTCAGGGGGCCCTCAGCGATACTTGGACGCATGGCTTACGACGATCTTCGATCCCTGCTGAGGGCGCTGGAGCGCGAGGGCGACCTCAAGCGCATCAAGGCCGAGGTGGACCCGTATCTGGAGGTCGGGGAGATCGTCGACCGGGTGCAGAAGGCGGGTGGACCGGCGCTGCTCTTCGAGAACGTGCGCGGGTCCGCCATGCCGCTCGCCATGAACGTCTTCGGCACCGACCGACGGCTGCTGAAGGCCCTCGGCCTGAAGTCGTACGGCGAGATCAGCGAGAAGATCGGCGGCCTGCTCAGGCCCGAGCTGCCCCACGGCTTCGTCGGCGTACGCGAGGCCTTCGGCAAGCTCGGCGCGATGACCCACGTACCGCCGAAGAAGGTAAAGTCCGACAACGCGCCCGTGCAGGAGGTCGTGCTGCACGGTGAGGACGTCGACCTGGACGCCCTTCCCGCACTCTTCACCTGGCCCCAGGACGGCGGCTCCTTCTTCAACCTCGGGCTCACCCACACCAAGGACCCGGAGAGCGGAATCCGCAACCTCGGGCTCTACCGCCTCCAGCGCCACGACAAGCGCACCATCGGCATGCACTGGCAGATCCACAAGGACAGCCGCAACCACTACCAGGTGGCGGCGAGGAGGGGAGAGCGACTGCCGGTCGCGATCGCCTTCGGGTGCCCCCCCGCCGTGACCTACGCCTCCACCGCCCCCCTGCCCGGCGACATCGACGAGTACCTCTTCGCCGGGTTCATCCAGGGCAAGCGGATCGAGATGGTGGACTGCAAGACCGTGCCGCTCCAGGTGCCCGCGAACGCGGAGGTCGTGCTCGAAGGGTGGCTGGAGCCGGGGGAGATGCTCCCCGAGGGGCCCTTCGGCGACCACACCGGGTTCTACACGCCCCAGGAGCCCTTCCCGGCGCTGACCATCGACTGCGTCACCATGCGCAAGCGGCCGCTGCTCCAGTCGATCGTCGTGGGGCGGCCCCCGACGGAGGACGGCCCCCTCGGGCGGGCGACCGAGCGCTTCTTCCTTCCCCTGCTGAAGATCATCGTGCCGGACATCGTGGACTACCACCTCCCCGAGGCCGGCGGTTTCCACAACTGCGCGATCGTCGCGATCGACAAGAAGTACCCCAAGCACGCCCAGAAGGTGATGCACGCCGTCTGGGGGGCCCACATGATGTCCCTCACGAAGCTCATCGTGGTCGTGGACTCGGACTGCGACGTCCACGATCTGCACGAGGTCGCGTGGCGGGCCCTCGGCAACACCGACTACGCCCGCGACCTCACCGTCGTCGAAGGCCCCGTCGATCATCTCGACCACGCCTCCTACCAGCAGTTCTGGGGCGGCAAGGCGGGCATCGACGCGACGAGGAAGTGGCCCGAGGAGGGCTACACCCGGGACGGGGGATGGCCGGAAATGGTTCTCTCCGACCCGGAGACGGCGGCGACGGTCGACCGCCGTTGGAAGGAGTACGGCCTGTGAGGTCCATCAACAGCACGAGGGCGGCCGTCCGGTGACCAGCGCATCCGCCGCGCTCCCGCAGCAGCCGGGGCGCACCAAGGCCTTCCTCCGGCTCGTCATGATCGAGCACTCCGTCTTCGCGCTGCCCTTCGCCTACATCGCCGCGCTGACCGCGATGTTCGAGTGGGACAGCAACATCCACTGGGGCAGGCTGCTGCTCGTCACGATCGCGATGGTCGGGCTGCGCACGTTCGCGATGGCGGCGAACCGGATCATCGACCGCGAGATCGACGCCCGCAACCCGCGCACGGCCCACCGTGAGCTGGTCACCGGCGCGATGAGCGTGAAGCACGCGTGGACGGGCGCGCTGGTCGCGCTGGTCTTCTTCCTGGGCGCCGCGGCCCTCCTGAACCCCCTGTGCCTGGCCCTCGCCCCCATCGCGGTGATCCCGATGGTGGTGTACCCGTACGGCAAGCGGTTCACGAACTTCCCGCAGGCCATCCTGGGTCTGGCCCAGGCGATGGGCCCGATCGGCGGCTGGCTGGCGATCTCCGGCGAGTGGTCGTGGGACGCCGTCGTCCTGGGGCTCGCGGTCGGGATCTGGATCGGCGGCTTCGACCTGATCTACGCCTGCCAGGACGTCGACACGGACCGCGAGATCGGGGTCATGTCGGTACCGGCGCGCTTCGGTATCCCCGCCGCGATCTGGGGGGCGCGCGGCTGTCACGCCGTCACCACCGCGCTGTTCGCCTGGTACGCCGTCGCCACCGACGCGGGCGCGTTCTTCTGGCTGGGCCTGCTGATCGTCGCGGGCGCTTTCCTCTACGAGCACTCCATCGTGAAGCCGCACGACCTGTCCCGTCTGAACCGCGCGTTCTTCCAAGTCAACGGATTCATCGGCATCGCCCTGTTCGTGTGTGCCCTGCTCGATCTGCTGGTCCGCGGGCTCACGGTCTGAATCCCGACAGCCGCCGGATACCCTCGACATCATGAAGCCAGGACAGACGCAGCGCCGGCCTTGGATCGTGGGGGTGTCGGGTGCCTCCGGTACGCCCTACGCCGCCTCCGTGCTGCGGGCGCTCCTGGCGGCGGGGGAGAGCGTCGACCTGGTGGTCTCGCGCGCCTCCCGGCTCACGCTGCTCGACGAGACCGGCCTCCCCTTCCGGGACGCCCACTGGCAGGACGACCTGCGGGAATGGCTGGCGCGTGGCGCGGACGGCAAGCCCGGCACCTTCGACGTGCGCATCGAGGACGTACGGCACTGGAGCGCCGGTGACCTGGCGGCGGGGCCGTCCTCGGGCTCGTACCCCTCGAAGGGCATGCTGATCGTGCCGGCCTCGACGGCCTGTGTGGCCGGAGTCGCCCTGGGGCTGTCGAAGGATCTGCTGCAGCGCGCGGCGAGTGTGACCCTCAAGGAGGGGCGCAAGCTCGTCGTCGCCGTCCGCGAGACCCCGTTGAACGGACAGACGCTGCGCCATCTGGTCTCCCTGGACGACGCGGGCGCCACCGTGCTGCCCGCCTCGCCGGCGTTCTACGCGGGGGCCACCCACATCCAGGACCTGGTGGACTTCGTCGCCGGGCGGGTGCTGGACGCGGCGGGTGTCGAACACGGGTTGTACCGCCGGTGGGAGGGCGAACTCGGCGGCGGTTCCCGGGCGACCTGAGCGGCCACGGCCGAGCACCACTGAGCAACCGAGCACCACTGAGCAACATCGCACCACTCACGACTCACACACTTCAGCGGAAGGCTAGCGATCGCATGGACGCGGTGGACAGGCAGCTCATCCAGGCCCTGAGAGAGAACGGCCGGGCCTCCTACGCGGAGCTGGGGCGCCTCGTCGGTCTGTCGGGACCCAGCGTCACCGACCGCATCAACCGGCTGGAGGCGGCCGGGGTCATCACCGGTTACCGCGCCACCGTCGACTCCGCCTCGCTCGGTCTCGGCGTCACCGCCCTGATCGGCATCTCGCTCTCCGACGCCGCCGACCACGAGGACGTGGCCCGGCGGATGCGGGACCTCGGCGAGATCGAGGACTGCTGGTTCATCGCGGGCGACGACTCGTTCATGCTCAAGGTGCGGGCGAGTGATGTCGACGGGCTGGAGAAGACCATCCGACGGCTCTCGGGGACTAAGGGTGTCTCCCGGACCCGTACGACGATCGTGCTCTCCACGAAGTGGGAGAACCGGGTCGGAGAGCTGCCCGAAGAGAGCTAGGCGTACGGTTTACGAAGTCTGTCTTAGGAAGAGGTAGTGCCATGGACGTCGGGCTCAAGCGCGAGCTGGAGCAGAAGGTTCGAGCCGGTGAGCGGCTGACCCGCGAGGACGGCATCGCGCTGTACGAGTCGGACGACCTGGCCTGGCTGGGCGGGCTCGCCCACGAGGTGCGCACGCGCAAGAACGGCGACGTCGTCCACTTCAACGTCAACCGCCACCTCAACATGACGAACGTGTGCACCGCGTCCTGCGCGTACTGCTCGTTCCAGCGCAAGCCGGGCGAGAAGGACGCGTACACGATGCGCATCGAGGAGGCCGTCCGCCTCGCCAAGGCGATGGAGAACGACAACCTCACCGAGCTGCACATCGTCAACGGCCTGCACCCGAACCTGCCGTGGCGCTACTACCCGCGGTCGCTGAGCGAGCTGAAGAAGGCGCTCCCGAACGTCTCCCTGAAGGCCTTCACGGCGACGGAGATCCACCACTTCGAGACGATCTCCGGGCTGTCGGCGTCGGAGATCCTCGACGAGCTGATCGAGGCGGGCCTCGAGTCCCTCACCGGTGGCGGCGCGGAGATCTTCGACTGGGAGGTCCGCCAGCACATCGTGGACCACCGCACGCACTGGGAGGACTGGTCGCGCATCCACCGGCTCGCGCACGAGAAGGGTCTGAAGACCCCGTGCACGATGCTGTACGGACACATCGAGGAGCCCCGCCACCGCGTCGACCACGTCCTCAGGCTCCGCGAGCTCCAGGACGAGACCGGCGGCTTCCAGGTCTTCATCCCGCTGCGCTACCAGCACGACTTCGTGGACATGAAGGACGGCAAGGTCCGCAACCGGCTCCAGGCGCGCACCCAGATGGCGACCGGTGCCGAGGCCCTGAAGACCTTCGCGGTCTCCCGTCTCCTCTTCGACAACGTGCCGCACGTCAAGGTCTTCTGGGTGATGCACGGCGTGCAGACCGCGCAGCTCGCCCTCCAGCACGGTGCCGACGACATGGACGGCTCGGTCGTCGAGTACAAGATCACGCACGACGCGGACAACTACGGCACGCCGAACAAGCTGACCCGCGAGGACCTGCTCGACCTGATCCGCGACGCGGGCTTCCAGCCGGTCGAGCGCAACACCCGCTACGAGATCATCCGCGAGTACGACGGCCCGGACCCGGCGCGCCGCGAGTCGCCGCAGCCGATGCGCGTCTGACGCTCCGCGGTCCGGTCGTGCGCCCCTGACGGCCCCTGGGCCGGTTCCCTCCCCGCGGAGGGGGCCGGCCTTTCGCTTTGTGCGACGACTCCGCCGTCGTGTTCCGGAAGTTCAACCGGGCGTGGACGGGCGACATCCGCAGTTGGTCCACTCCGACCTCGGTGTTCTACGCTCGGTGGCCGTGCCACTGACCTTCACCCTGTTCACCCGTGACGCGAAGCCGCCCCGCCCCCTGCCCGACCAGCTGCTCACCCTCTGGACGGATGTCACCAACGCGGGCGGTGCGGTCGGCTTCGTGCCGCCGGTGACCGCCGTCGACATACGCCCCCGCGCCGAGGCCCACCTCACCGCGATAGCCGAGGGCCGCACCCGGCTCCTCGCCGGGTTCACCGCCGACGGCCGGCTCGCCGCCACCGCGTTCCTCGCGCTCAACGACCACCCCCTCATGCGCCACTGGGCCTGGCTGTACACCGTCATGGTTGACCCGGCCCTCCAGGGGCGCGGCTACGGCGCCGACCTGCTCCGCGAGGCCGAGGACCGGGCCCGCGCGCTCGGCCTGGAGGGACTCCGCCTCACCTGCCGGGGCGGGGAGGGACTGGAACGCTTCTACGCCTCCTGCGGCTACAAGGAGATCGGCCGGGCGCCCGACGCGCTGCGTGTCGCGCCGGGCGACGACCGCGACGAGATCACGATGCTGCTGCCTCTCCCGCGCACCGACTGAGGCCCCCCTGCGCGCCGGGAACGCCGGGCGTGCTTCACTGGACGGTGCCCTTTGGGAACGTTCGAAACGGTTCGGAACGGAAGAGTGGATTGACATGGGCCGCTACACACTGATGCGCCTCGGCGTCTTCGCCGGCTGCCTCGTGGTCGTCTGGGGCCTCGTCTACCTGGGCATCGCCCCGCGCGGCCTGGGTGACTCCAACTACATGTGGATCGTCCTGCTCGCGCTGGTGATCTCCGCGCCCATCAGTTTCGTCGTGCTGCGCAAGGAGCGCGACCGCGCCTCCGCCCAGGTCGTCGCGCGCGTGGATCGCATGAAGACCAACCTGGAGCAGAACCGCAGCCAGGAGGACGGCGTGGACGACGCCACCCGCGGCGGCGTGCAGGGCCAGACCTCGTAACGCTGTACCTGGCCGACGGCAGCCGATCGTACGCTTGCCCATATGGGTGCTGTGAAGAACAAGCGGATGCCGCGCGCGGTACGTGAACAGCAGATGCTGGACGCCGCCGTGCGGACCTTCGGGCAGTTGGGGTACCGATCCGCTTCGATGGACGAGATCGCCGATCTGGCGGGCGTGTCCAAGCCGTTGGTGTATCTGTACCTGAACTCCAAGGAAGACCTCTTCACCGCCTGCATCCGCCGTGAGGCGGCCGCACTGACCACTGCGGTACGCGCGGGCGTCCAGCCCGGCCTGCCCGCCGACCGTCAACTCTGGGCAGGCCTGCGGGCGTTCTTCACGCACACGGCGGAGAATCCGGACGGCTGGGCGGTCCTGCACCGTCAGGCGCGCACGCACGGCGAGCCGTTCGCGGCCGAGGTCGCGGCGATGCGCGAGGAACTCGTCGCGTTCGTCACCCAGCTGATCGTGGTCGCCGCGCGCGAGGCCCACCGTGACCCGTCCCTGCCCGAACGGGAGGTCGCCGGACTCGCCGAGGCCCTCGTCGGCGCCGCCGAGTCCCTCGCCGCCTGGGCCAACGCCACGCCGGGCGTCTCCGCGAAGCAGGCCGCGGCGACCCTGATGAACTTCGCCTGGGCGGGCCTGGGCGACCTGATGGAGAACCGCCCGTGGACGCCCCCGCAGGACTGACCCCTTCACCGTACGGGCTGTAGGTCGCCCGTCAGATGCAGGCGTCCGGAGTCCGTTCCGCGGAGCTCGAACGCGGGGCCGTCGGCGGCGTAGGTGACCGTGCCCGGGAGGAGGACGGGGGCCCTGAAGTCGGCACGCAGACGTACCGCGTCCTGGGGACCCTGTTCCGCGAGACAACGGGCGACCGTCCACATGCCGTGCGCGATGGCGCGGGAAAAGCCGAACAGGCGGGCGGTGAGGGGGTGCAGGTGAATGGGGTTGCGGTCTCCCGAGGCGGCACCGTACCGCCGGCCCACGTCACCACCGAGCCGCCACTCGGCACGGACGGGGAGGGGCGTGCCGTCGCCCGGCTCCCGCGGGGGCGTGGACGTCGGCTCCCCGGCCGTCCGGTGCCGGGCGAGATAGACACTCCTCGACTCCCACACCACCTCGCCGTCGACGCTCGCCTCGGTCACGACGCAGGCCTGCGTCCCACGGCGATGGGGCTCCAACCCCGCCACGCGCACGCCGAGTTCGTACGTCGCCGAGGCTGCCAGTGCCTTGCGCTGGGTGATCTCGATCGAGGTGTGGACGAGCCCGAGCAGCGGCAGGGGGAACGAGCGGCTCGCCATGATCCGCATGGCGAGCGGAAACCCGAGGACGTGCGGATACGTCACCGGCAGCGCGTCCGCCCCCGTGGCGAACCCGCAGACCCGCTCGTACGCGGTGAGCCGGGCGAGATCGATACGGACGTCCGGGAGAACGAGGCGGGTCGGCGGGACGTGGGCATCCGGACGGGGTCGCTTGAAGGGCGAGAGGAAGGCGCCCTGGGCGAGGAGAGGGGTCAGGTAGCGGTCGGCCATGGTCCAGCTCCCGGCTCGGGTGTATTTACTCCGGAGTCAGGTTACCCAGGGTAAGTCCGCGTCAATACCTGCCGGGGCAGAAGGTCACCACTGCCAGAGTGGCCGCCGTGATGAGGAGTGCGATGGTCAGGCGCAGGCGGTGCATGGTGTTCCCTCGCTCGGTGATTCCCGTCATCACGGTGGCGGGTGCCGAGGCGGGGAGGTATCCCGAGAACTAGGGGGGTGCGGGGTGCCGCAGGCACGCGAAGAGTTCCTCGCGTCCGCTCACGCCCAACTTGCGGTAGACGGCTCCCAAGTGGTCGTTGACGGTGTGCTGCGACAGTTCCAGGCGGCGGGCGATGTTCTTCGCCGCGAGGCCTTCGAGCGCGTGCCGGACCACCTCCCGCTCCCGCGGGGTGATCCCGTACCAGGCGGCCACCGCCGGCAGCAGCGCCTCGGCCGTCGCCGTCTGAATGGTGATCACCATCTCGCCCCTCTCCGGCGAGCACAGCGGCTGGGCGTGCAGCAGCGCCCAGCCGCGCGCGGTGAACATCCGGGTGACCGCGGTGCCGTCGGGTGCCCGGCGGGCGGTGGCCGTGATGTTGCAGACGGAGCTGCGCAGGGCCTCGAGGTCCAGCTTCGGGGGGCACTGGGGGACCGTCGACCGGCCGCCGGGTGCGGGCAGGCACTCGTACAGCCAGTCCTGTACGCCGGGACTCGCCGCCTTGACCGTGTCGTCCCCGCCCACGACCACCACCCCGGGCGGCCCCTCGTACGGCAGCAGGCGCAGGGGCCGTCCGGCCACGAAGCGGCGCAGGGCGACGGCGAGCGGTGCGGCGAGTCGCTCCGCGCGGGCGATCTCGGTGTCCGAGAACGGCCTGCCGCCGCGGGCCCGCAGCAGCAGCATGCCGCCGCACGCCAGGCCGCCCGCGGTGAGCGCGATCCGCATCTCGCAGCCCAGCCCCTCGGCCCGCATGACCTCGTGCAGCCGTACGCCGACCGGGGGCACGTCACCGGCCGTGCCGAGTACGGCGACGGGTGTGGGCCCGCCGAACAGGGCCGGGAAGGGCAGCGTCGAACCGGTCCGCCAGTACTCCTCGTTCAGCACGCGCCGCGCGCTCATGCCGTAGCCGTGCCGGGTGACGTGGAAGGAGATGGTGCCGCTGACGGGGTCCAGGCCGATCAGGTGGTACCCGTCGTGGGGGACCCGACGCCCGATCTCGACGGAGAGGGCTTCGCCGAGTTCCGCGGCGTTGGTCGCGTCGCCCGCGTCAGGGGCCGGCAATCCCGGGCCCGGCGGCGAGGAAGGCGGACCAGGTGGTGGGGGAGAGGGTGAGGTGGGGGCCGGTGGGGTTCTTGGAGTCGCGGAGGTGGATGGTGTGGGGGGTGACAGCGACTTCGAGGCACTGACCTCCCTCGCCGTCGCTGTAGCTCGATTTGCGCCAGGTGTAGGCGACTTCGAGGCATTGGCCGCCTTCGCCGCTGCTGTAGCTCGACTTGAACCAGTTCAACTGCTTTATGGTCATCGCTCTTCCAGCATCTTCTCGATCAGGTCCAGGGACTCGTACGGGTTGAGCGCCTGCGCCCGGATGATCCCATAGCGAGCGGCGAGGACGCGGACCTCTTCGCGGTCGGTGATCAGCCTCGGGTAACCCTGGGACTCCATGTACGCCACCTGGTCTTTCCTTTTTGGGGTCAGGAGGGTGAACGAACTGTCCAAGCAGGGGTGTTCGTAGCGTCCCGTCGGCATCACCTGAAGCTGCACGTTCCGCAGGCGCCCGATGCGCAGCAACTGCTGCAACTGTTCAGCGTGCACTTCGGGCCCGCCAATGGGCCGTTCCAGTACGGCCTGCTCCAGCACGAAGCTGCACTCCGGCGGAGGCCAGCGCTCGAAGAGCTGCTGTCGCGAGAGGCGGTCCGCCACGCGTCGCTCGATGGTCGCCTCGTCGAGAGGCGGGTGCCGTTGCGTGAACACCGCCCGCGAGTACGACTCCGTCTGTAACAGCCCGAGCACGCCCATCGTGCTGTAGTCGTACAGCGAAACGGCCTCCGCCTCCAGCCCCGCATAACTCCGATACCACTCCGGATGACGCGTCCGCGCCTTCTTCATCGCCTCCCTGACCTCGGGGATCGCCTGCTTCAACAGCCCCCCGGCATCCAGGAGTTCGTCCGCCTTCTCCAGCAGCTCGGGTCGAGTCACCCGTACCCCCCGCTCCATCGCGGAGATCGCGTCGGGCCCGTACCCCACCGCCTGCCCGAACTCCTTCTGCGTCAGTCCCGCCCGCTCGCGCAGCAGCTTCAGCATCTTGCCGAGCGCGGTGAACAGACCCGTCGTTCCCTCGGCCTCCGCCGGTGTCTCCGGCCTCCGGTCGGTCTCTTCCGTCACGTACGCCACCGCCTTCACACGCTCACCGCCACGGCCGACAACCCGCACACCCCGCGCACCGCACCCGTACGGCTACGCAGCGTCGCCGGGTCACTCCTGGTCAGCGTAGGGCGAGCCGACCACGCTCGGTGATGTGAACTCCCGAATCTCCACCCCCACCGGCGAACTGAGCCAGCGCCTCAGCTCCACCCCGCGCGGCGCCCGCCTGGCCCGTCACCTCACCGCACACCAGCTCGCCGCGTGGGGATACCCGCACGACAGCGACGTGAACGACACCGCACAGCACGTCGTGGCCGAACTCGCCGCCAACGCGGTCACCCACGGCCGCGTACCCGGACGCGACTTCGAACTCCGCCTGCTGCGCCTCCCGGAGGGCACCCTGCGCATCGAGGTGAGCGACACGCGGGGTGACCGGCAGCTGCGGTTCGGTGCGGGGGCGGTGGACGGTGAGGGAGGGCGGGGTCTGGTCATCGTGGCCCTGCTCGCCCCTGTCTGGGGCATCGCGGACCGCCCCGTCGGCAAGACGGTATGGGCCGAACTTCCCTTGGAGATTTAACATTTACCCGGAGTAACTCGCACCCCGCCCGCCCCAAACACCCACAAACCCCACACCCCGACCCCGTACGATCCCGGTCACCCCTGCCTTGTTGAAACTCGCATGAACCCCCCACGCCCCAGGCACGTATGAGGCGTTGCGCCCCCAACCCGCCTCATACCGACCGGGTCCTGGTAGCCAAGGAGCCACTCCATGTCCACCCAGCCCAGCCCGTACGACTCCCCGCCCTCTCTCGTGGAGCCCGAGATCAAGCGGCTGGACGGAGTGGTGCGCGAGGTGTCCATGCCGCCCCTCGTCGGTCAGGTCACCCATGGCTCGCTCGCGGACATCCCGTTCGACAACGCGGCCGTGGCCCCGAACGCGGCGGTCCTCAGCAGGAAGAACGCCGACGGCGCCTGGGAGGACGTGACCGCCACCGAGTTCGCCGCGCAGGTACTGGCGGTGGCGAAGGGGCTGATCGCCGAGGGCCTGGCGCCCGGCGACCGCATCGCGATCATGGCGCGGACGACGTACGAGTGGACGCTCCTGGACTTCGCGGCCTGGGCGGCGGGCCTGGTCACCGTCCCCATCTACCCCACCTCCTCCGTCTTCCAGGTCCGCTGGATCCTCCAGGACTCGGGAGCGGTCGCCCTCGCCACGGAGACGGTGGCGCAGGCGTCCGCGCTCGGCCCGGAACGCGACCGGATCCCCGACCTGCGGCACATGTGGGTCTTCGAGAAGGGACACCTGGAGCGGCTGGCCGAGCTGGGCCAGGACATCCCGGACCAGGAGGTCGCCGTGCGCCGTGGGGTGCTCGGCCCCGCCACGCTCGCCACTCTCATCTACACCTCGGGCACCACCGGCCGCCCCAAGGGCTGCGCACTCACCCACGGCAACTTCTTCGCCGAGATCGACAACGCGATCGAACTGCTCTACCCGATCTTCAAGGCGACGACCTCGGACGCCGCGTCGATGCTCCTCTTCCTCCCCCTCTCCCATGTCTTCGGGCGGATGGTCGCGGTCGCCTGTCTACGTGCCCGGGTGCGCCTGGGCCATGCGCCGAGCCTGGATACCGAGGACCTGCTCGCGGACCTGGCGAGCTTCCGGCCCACCTTCCTGCTGGCCATCCCTTATGTCCTGGAGAAGGTGTTCAACACCGGCCGGGCCACGGCCGAGAAGATGGGCCGCGGGTCCTCCTTCGACCGCGCCGCGCGCATCGCGTGCAGCTACGGCGAGGCGGTCGAGGCCAAGCAGCACGGCACCGGGCCGGGCCCCTCGCGCTCCCTGCGCGCCGCCCGCGCCCTCTACGACCCCCTGGTCTACCGCCGTATCCGCAACGCGCTGGGCGGCAAGGTCCGCTACGCGATCTGCGGCGGCTCCCCGCTGGGCCGCCGACTCGCCGCGTTCTACGCGGGTGCCGGCATCGAGATCTTCGAGGGGTACGGCCTGACGGAGGCCACCGCCGCCGCGACCGTCACGCCCCCGCTCAAACCCCGACTGGGCACGGTGGGCTGGCCGCTGCCGGGCACCCGGGTACGGATAGCCGGGGACGGCGAGATCCTGCTGGGCGGCGAACAGATCTTCCGCGGCTACTGGGACCCGAACGCGGGCGGTGTCGTCGACGCGGCGCCGGACGGCTGGTTCGCGACCGGTGACATCGGCGAACTGGACGACGGGGGCTACCTCACCATCACGGGCCGCAAGAAGGAGATCCTGATCACCGCGGGCGGCAAGAGCGTGGCACCCGCGCCCCTGGAGAACTGGCTCCGCTCGCATCCGCTGATCGCCCAGTGCATCGTCCTCGGCGACCGCCGCCCCTACGTCAGCGCCCTCATCACGCTGGACCAGGACGGCGTCACCCACTGGCGCCAGATGATCGGCAAGCACCCCGTCCCGCCGGAGCTCCTCATGGACGACCCGGAGCTGAACGTCATCCTCCAGCGCGCGATCGACGAGGCCAACAAACTCGTCTCCCGCCCCGAGTCCATCCGCCGCTTCGCCGTCCTCCCGGGAGACTTCACGGAACTGGCGGGCCACGTGACCCCCACCATGAAGCTGAAGCGGGCGGCGATCGAACGTGACTTCAGCGAGGAGATCGAGGAGCTGTACGTGCGCTAGGTCCTAGGGCCCCGAGGGCAAGGCAGGAGCCCCGCGACCGGCTGGCGCGGGGCTCCTTGGGTACTGCGATCCGTTCCGGATCAAAGCATTGGGCTCATGAAGCCCGCAGACTTAGATCGGGGTGACGTTCTCCGCCTGCGGGCCCTTCGGACCCTGCGTGACGTCGAAGGAAACCGACTGGTTCTCTTCGAGAGAGCGGAATCCGCTCGCGTTGATCGCGGAGTAGTGGACGAAGACGTCCGGGCCGCCGCCTTCCTGGGCGATGAAACCAAAGCCCTTTTCGGCGTTGAACCACTTCACGGTTCCGGTAGCCATAAGCCCTCCTTGGGCCCAAAGGGTTGCCCTGCTCCAGAACCTGCGATTGTGTAAACAACTGCATTCGTCTGAAAACGACGAGAGCCCGCGGTCACATGCTCCGCAGGCTCTGTACTGCAAGGGAAACCAAACTGCAACTTGCGGCGAGCCTAGCACGCAGGCAGCCGAAAGCAATAGGGGGCAAGATCACGTCACCCGGATGTTTGACCCGCATGGCGGATGGGTTGACGTGATGGTGTCGACTCGCTGTCGCAAGGGTTGACACAAGAGGGTGGAAGGGTTTCGGAAACCACGCGGGGACCCTGGAGACTGCACGGTACTCCATGGGGTCTAGCCTCGCGATGTGGACAATTACCGCACCCGGCCGCGCGTCGGCCACATCCAGTTCCTGAACTGCCTGCCTCTCTACTGGGGGCTCGCGAGAACGGGCACGCTCCTCGACTTCGAGCTCACCAAGGACACCCCGGAGAAGCTCAGCGAGAAGCTGGTGCAGGGCGACCTCGACATCGGGCCCATCACGCTCGTCGAGTTCCTCAAGCACGCCGACGAGCTGGTCGCCTTCCCGGACATCGCGGTCGGCTGCGACGGTCCGGTGATGTCCTGCGTGATCGTCTCGCAGGTCCCGCTGGACCAGCTGGACGGCGCCCGCGTCGCCCTCGGCTCCACCTCTCGTACGTCCGTTCGCCTTGCGCAGCTGCTGCTGGCCGAGAGCGTGGGCGTCCAGCCGTCCTACTACACGTGCCCGCCCGACCTCAGCCTGATGATGCAGGAGGCCGACGCCGCCGTCCTCATCGGCGACGCGGCACTGCGGGCCAACCTCCTCGACGGGCCGAAGTTCGGTCTGGAGGTGCACGACCTCGGCACGCTGTGGAAGGAGTGGACGGGCCTGCCGTTCGTCTTCGCCGTGTGGGCGGCCCGCCGCGACTACCTGGAGCGCGAGCCCGTCGTCACCCGCAAGGTGCACGAGGCCTTCCTCGCCTCCCGGGACCTCTCGCTGGACGAGGTCTCCAAGGTCGCCGAGCAGGCGGCCCGCTGGGAGGCCTTCGACGAGCGGATCCTGGAGCAGTACTTCACCACGCTCGACTTCCGCTTCGGCGGCCCGCAGCTGGCGGCCGTACGGGAGTTCGCCCGGCGGGTCGGCTCGACCACCGGCTTCCCGACGGACGTGAAGGTCGAACTGCTGACTCCCTGAGATCGCGGGGGCGTACGGAACTACCCTGCTGGGCAGTGCGTCCGTGCGTACGGGGGAGGTGGGAGCGCCATGCAGCCGCTCGGAGTGGATGAGCCCACGGTCGTGGGGCCCTACCGGCTGCTCGGCCGGCTGGGCTCCGGCGGCATGGGGCGGGTGTACCTGGGTCGCAGCGCGGGCGGGCGGACGGTCGCGGTCAAGATCGTGCACCCGCACTTCGCGCTCGACGAGGAGTTCCGCGCCCGCTTCCGCCGCGAGGTGGAGGCCGCGCGACGGGTGGGCGGCGCGTGGACGGCCCCGGTCCTCGACGCGGACCCCGAGGCGTCCGTGCCGTGGGTCGCGACCGGCTACGCGGCCGGTCCCTCGCTCGCCGCGGCGGTCGCGGACGGTCCGCTTCCGGCGCATTCGGTACGGGTGCTGGGCGCGGGCCTGGCCGAGGCGCTCACGGCGGTCCACGCACTGGGCCTCGTCCACCGTGACGTCAAGCCCTCCAACGTCCTGCTCACCCTCGACGGCCCCCTCCTCATCGACTTCGGCATCGCCCGGGCCACCGACGGCACCGCCTCGCTCACCTCGACGGGCGTCTCCGTCGGCTCCCCCGGCTACATGGCCCCCGAGCAGATCCTCGGCAAGGGGGTCACGGGCGCGGCGGACGTCTTCTCCCTGGGCGCGGTGCTGGTGTATGCGGCGACGGGCGAGTCCCCGTTCCCCGGCGACTCCTCGGCCGCCCTCCTGTACAAGGTGGTGCACGAGGAACCCCGGCTCGGCTCCCTGGAGGGGGAGCTGCGGGAACTCGTGGCCGCCTGCCTCGCCAAGGACCCGGCCGGCAGGCCGACCCCGGGTGAGGTGGCCGGACGCCTGGCCCCCGAGGGGGCGGCCCGGCTCGTGACCGGCGGCTGGCTGCCGGGGCCCCTGGTGGAGCAGGTCAGCCGCAGCGCGGTGCAGTTGCTGAACCTGGAGGCGGCGGAGGTGACACCGTCCGGGCCGGTGGGGTTCAGCAGCCCTTCGGTGGGCACGGACTCCGGGGCCGGGGCGCCGCCGCCCGACGGGGTGTTCGGTCCGCCGCCGACCATGCCGCCGTACGCCATGCCGACATACGTCCCGGGACAGCGCGATGTCCAGGACGCGGTCGCGGCGCCGACCGTCCACCCGGGCACGCCCGCGGCCGGCCCCGGCCACCGGGAACACCCGGGCAAGCTCTCCGTCAGCATGGCCGCGACCTCGGCCCCCGGTGCGAACGGCCGTGGCCGCAGGGTGAGTTGCACGCTCGCGCTGGCCGTCGCGGGAGCGCTGGCCGCGGTGACCGTGGGCTCGGTGTTCATGTTCCACCTGCTCCCGGGCGGCGGTGACGACAACTCGGCTTCCAGCGGCTCCGATTCCGCGGCCACCCCTCCGGCGGCGACACCGAGCGTCCCCGGCCCGGCCGGCGCGACGCTCGCCTCCGTGCCCGCGCACTACCTCGGCACCTGGTCGGGCGACGCCTACGCGCTGAACGGGAAGCTGCCCGCGGGCACGTTCCGGGTCACCCTCCACCAGGCCGCCGTGGGCAAGGAGTTGGGCACGTTCCGGTCGACCGACCTGATCGGCGGCAACTGTGACGACGTACTCGTCCTGAAGAAGGTCACCGACAAACAGCTCACCGCGACGAGCACCGCCAAGTCGTCCAACCCCGGCACGTGCACGACCGGCAGCCACGAGGTGCGGCTGACCCCCGCCGGGGGCGACCTCAAGTACGAGACGGACAACGCGGACGCGGGCGATCCTGTGGCGCGGATGTCGAAGGCCGAGTAGCCGTGGACCTCGAACTCTGGTCCGTCCGGCCGCTGTGGCTGACCGTCCTCGCCGCCCTCTGGGGCGCGGCGGCGGGACTGCTGGTGCCGCGGGCCGTCTACCGGTTGGCGGTGGAGCCGGACGAGGCGTGGCGGACCCGGTGCCCCGGCGGACACGTCCTCACCGGCGCCGCGGGCGGCTGGCTCGGCCTCGCCCGCTGCCCCGACTGCGCCCAGGACCTTCGTGACCTTCGTACGTCCTGGTCGGGGCCCGGAGACGCGGGGCGTGTGCCGGGCGGTGCGGGGCGGGTGCCGGGCGACGCCCCGACGGCGTACCGCTACGGCCCCCGCACCCCGCTCGTCGCCCTCGCCACCGCGGGGGCCTGCGCCGGTCTCGCCCTCGCCACCGGCGCCCGCCCCGAACTGGCCGTCTGGCTGCTGCTCGCGCCGCTCGGCGTGCTGCTCGCGGTCGTGGACTTCCGGGTGCAGCGCCTGCCGGACATCCTGACCCTCCCGCTCGCGGGCCTGGCGCTCGTCCTGCTGGGCGTGATGGCCCTCGTACCGGAGCACGCGGGGCAGTGGCCGGCCGCGCTGTTCGGTTCGCTCGTGCTGGGCGGCGCGTACTTCCTCCTCTTCCTCGTCAACCCGAACGGCATGGGCTTCGGCGATGTGAAGCTCGCGCTGGGAATCGGGGCCGTGCTCGGCTGGTACGGATGGGGGACCGTGGTGCTCGGTACCTTCGCCGGGTTCCTGTTCGGCGGCCTGTACGGGCTGGGGCTGGTACTGATGCGACGCGCGGGGCGCAAGACGTCCATCCCCTTCGGACCGTTCCTGATCGCGGGGGCGTACGTCGGGCTGCTGATCGGGGCGTACGCGGCCTGACGTCGGGCCGCGGGAGGGGCTGGCGTAGGCTGGCCGGGTCCGTCCAGAACCCTTACGAAAGGGACGCTCCCGGTGACCGAGAAGGCCGACCTCACGTCTTTTGATGTCACAGCCGTCCTCGAGCGTGCTGCCGCGGGTGGGCGGATCACTCCCGAAGAGGCGCTCGTCCTCTACCGCGACGCCCCGCTGCACGCCCTGGGCGCCGCCGCGGACGCGGTACGCCGCCGCCGGTACGCGGGGGCCGAACACATCGCCACGTACATCATCGAGCGCAACATCAACTACACGAACGTGTGCGTCACGGCGTGCAAGTTCTGCGCCTTCTACGCGGCCCCCAAGGACACCGCCAAGGGCTGGACGCGCGACCTCGACGACATCCTGCGCCGCTGCGCGGAGACCGTCGAACTCGGCGGCACGCAGATCATGTTCCAGGGCGGACACCACCCGGACTACGGCGTCGAGTACTACGAGAAGCACTTCGCCGCGATCAAGGCCGCCTACCCGCAGCTGGTCATCCACTCCCTCGGCGCGTCCGAGGTCGAGCACATGGCCCGCATCTCCAAGGTGAGTGTGGAGGAGGCCATCCAGCGGATCCACACCGCCGGCCTCGACTCCTTCGCGGGCGCCGGCGCCGAACTCCTCCCGGCCCGCCCCCGCAAGGCGATCGCCCCCCTCAAGGAGTCCGGCGAGCGCTGGCTGGAGATCATGGAGACCGCGCACGGGCTGGGCGTCGAGTCGACGTCCACCATGCTCATGGGCACCGGCGAGACCAACGCCGAGCGCATCGAGCACCTGCGGATGATCCGTGACGTACAGGACCGCACGGGCGGCTTCCGCGCCTTCATCCCGTACACCTACCAGCCCGAGAACAACCACCTGAAGGGCCGCACGCAGGCGACGCTCTTCGAGTACCTGCGGATGATCGCGATCGCCCGGCTGTTCATGGACAACATCGCCCACATCCAGGGCTCCTGGCTCACCACCGGCAAGGAGGTCGGCCAGCTCTCCCTGCACTACGGCGCGGACGACCTCGGCTCGATCATGCTGGAGGAGAACGTCGTCTCCTCCGCCGGCGCCAAGCACCGCTCCAATCGCATGGAGATCATCGACCTGATCCGCAAGGCCGGCCGCGTGCCCGCCCAGCGGACCACGACGTACGAGCACATCGTCGTCCACGACGACCCGGCGAACGACCCGGTCGACGAGCGCGTCATGTCCCACATCTCGTCCACCGCGATCGAGGGCGGCACGGCGCATCCCGAGCTGAAGCTGCTCGCCTCCAACTAGGGCCTGACCGGCGGATCAGGTCGGAGGGAAGCGACGGTGTCTCATAAGCACAGGACAACGCGGCAGATGGGCGTGCCACGCCCCGCGTCTCCGGCATGTTCCGCCGGACAGGCCCTGGCCCCGCCGTGCTGACGATCCACACCGCCGACGAGCTGCGCGTCAGCTGGGAGGCGGACCCGCTGAAGGACGGCGCGGTCGCCGTGGAGGGCGACCGGGTGGCGGGCACCGGCCCGCTGGACGCGCTGCTGGAGCGCTTTCCGGGGGCGCGGGTCCGCAGCTGGCCCGGGGTCCTCGGGCCGGCGCTCGTCCATGAGGGCCCACTGCCCGACGCGCCGTCCCCACGGGAACGTGTGCACGCGGTGCTGAAGTCGGGGGCCACGGCGGTACTGGTGGAGTACGCAGACACCCCCGACCTCCGCGCGGCGGCCTCCCGCAACGAGGTCGCCGTACTTCCGCGTACGCGAGAGACCGCGATCGTCGACACGGGACGTGCCGACCTCGCGGTCTTCGATGCGGACGGAGCATGCATCGCGACGGTGTGCGCGGGCCGCCTGGTACACAGACGCCGCTGAGTCCTGGAGCCGCGTGCGCTGGAGCGCCCCTTCAAGGGCGCGGGGAACTGCGCGACCAGCCCCCACCGGCCCGCAGGTCGGATACGCGCCGTCACCCGGCGAACGCCTGAGCAAACGCCCCCGAACTCTGCGAAACCCCACTGCAATTGGTGGCCGCGTTGTCCGAAGAAGCGTCATCACTCGAACACTGCTGATCCCGGAACGTCGACCACATCGACACCCAAGCGATCTTCTTCGACTCGGCAAACGCACGGACCTGCGCCGCGTCCGAGAGACTGAACGTCTCATTGGCCACGTCGTTGTCCCCGATCATCGACGTCAACGCGAGCCCCTGCCAGGCCCCCGCACTCGACAGCCCGAACACATCCCGCAGTTGATCGTGGGTCGCCTCGGCGGAGGTCTCGGCGTAGTCGCCCATGTCCCCGGAGTACGAACTCCCGTAATTCATCGTCATGATGTTGACCGTGGAGACCGTCACGGAGTTGTCGTTGGCGGACTCCAGCAGCGCCAGACCGTCCGAATCCAGCCCGGACGGCATGACCGGCAGCGTGAAGGACACCTTGAGGTCATCGCGCTCCTTCTGGAGCAGCGCGATCGCCTTGGACCGCAGCGCCACCGACGCGGAGTCGGTCAGCGCGTCCCCCTCGATGTCGAAGTCGGCCTGGGTGGACCCGGCGGCGTCGAGCGCCGCCCCGTACGCCGCCGCGAGCGCGCTCGCACTGCCGCAGACCTCCGCCAGCTCCTTGCCGGACGCCCCGCCGAACGAGACGCGCACACTCGCGCCGGACTCCTTCAGCGCCGAGATCCGCGACTTCACGGCGGCCTTGTCGATGGCGTCCGTGCCGTTCCACTTGGCCGTGCAGTGGGTGCCGTCGGAGATCACGAAGGCCAGGTTGTACGTGGTCGGAGACCCCGTCGAGTCCGTCGCGGAAGCCTCCGTGGCGCTCACGTAGGGCGCGTACGAGGTGCTGGAGGAGGAGGTGGAGGAGGACGCGCCCTCCGAGGGCGCCGCGCTCGTCCGCGGGGCCGGGGAGGTCTGCGCGGGCGCCGCGTTCGTGGTGCCCGTACCGCCGGAAGAGCACCCCGCCACCGCCAGAGCAAACAGGCAGGTGAGCCCGGCAGCCGGCCTCAGATAACCCCTCATTGCGTATGCACCCGCTCTCGTGATTTCTGTCTCAGGACCGAAACAAAGTGCGATTCGGGAGTTCCAAGGTGGCACATCCGAGGGTGATTCCCGAATACAGCAAGCGCATGGGTGACCCATGAGTAGCGGTACACGAATCGGGCAAGCCGGGCCGCGAATCGGTGCACAAGGTAAATATGCATCCACCCTGAGCTGCGCTGATGTTCAAGGATTCTCTCAGGGAATGGACAGCTTGGGCCAAGTTTCATGGGCGCCTCACATGAGAACCAGAGAATTGGCCACATAAAGGAGCCCTAATATCCGGGGAATGCAATCCGAGTCAGCCATCGAAAACCACAGTCAAGGGCGCGGCCGCCGCCGTAAACGCGGCAACGCATCCGAAGACGGTCCCGTGTTCGTTGACAACTCCGGGCGCAGAGCACGTCTGCTGCGCAGGTTCGGCATGCTCGTCGGCGCCGTCTGCTTCGGTTACGCGGTCGTCCTCGGAATGGCCTTCATGGGCTGGGGCACCTCGCTGACCCCGTCCTCGCTCTTCCCCTTCAGCGGCGGCCAGGCCGGCTCCGCACCCGGGGGCGACCTTCGGCCGCAGGGCGGCGTGGCCCCCACCGGCAGGCCGACCGGCACCCCGCCGGCGGGCCTGCGCACGGGCACGGCCCCCTCCTCGGCCGCATCCGCGTCCGCTTCCGCCGGCGCCAACTGACCGGAACGGACCCACCTCCATGACTTCGACGACGCCTTCACGCGGCCGCCGGCGCGCCCCCACCAAGATGGAGCGGGCGGCCGGCAAGGCCGCGGCGCTGCAGAAACCGCGTGTGATCCTCGCCCTGCTGCTCCTGCTGGGGCTCACCAGCGTGATGCTGCTCGACGGCTATCTGCGTTCCGAGATCGGCAACGACGCGCGGGTGCGCGACGGCGCGGCCTACGACAAGGTGCCGCAGAAGATCCTCGACGGCGGTCCGCTCCTGACGTTCACGGGTGGCACGGCAAAGACCCAGTCCGTTCCGAAGAAGACCATCGTGCTCACCTTCGACGACGGTCCGACCCCGACCTGGACTCCCCAGATCCTCAAGGTGCTCGACGACAACGACATCGAGGCCACCTTCTTCATGGTCGGCTCGATGGTCTCCCGCTATCCCGGCGTCGTGAAGGATCTCGTGGACCAGGGCAACGAGGTCGGCATCCACACCTTCACCCACGTCGACCTCTCCTACCAGGGCACGGGCCGGCTCCAGCGCGAGCTGAAGCAGACCCAGCTCGCGCTCGCGGGTGCGGCGGGGATCACGACGACGCTGTTCCGGGCCCCGTACTCCTCGGAGATCAACGCCGTCGACAACTACAGCTGGCCCGTCTACAAGGAGATCGGCAACCTCGGCTACACCAGCGTCTTCGTCGACACCGACAGCGACGACTGGAAGAAGCCGGGCGTCTCGAAGATCGTCCAGTGGGCCACGCCGAAGAACGACGAGGGTGCCGTCGTCCTCATGCACGACGCGGGCGGCGACCGCTCGGAGACGGTCAAGGCGCTCGACACGTACATCAAGAAGATGAAGGCGAAGGGGTACTCCTTCACCACCGTCAGCGGCGCGATGGCGAAGCTGAACGGGGCGCCGAACGGTGCCGGCCGCACGGGCACCGCCGGTTCCGGGCAGGCCGTCGAGGCCGGGGCCGGACAGACCGGTGCGGGTGCCGGCACGGGTACGGGTGCGGGTGCCGGTAGCGGCGCGTCGGGCGAGCAGCCGGGCGGCACGCAGCCCGCGCCCGGTTCGGGCGCCACCGACAACTCCTCCAACGGCTCCTCCAACAGCTCTTCCAGCAAGGTGAACATCGAGCAGTCCGGCCAGCAGAAGGCCACCGGCTCGACCCTCTACGAGGGCAAGGCCCTCATCTACGCGGTCGCGGTCGCCGAATGGGTCCTGCCGCTGCTCTCCTGGCTGCTGCTGGTCGTCGGCATCTCCGTCATGGGCCGCTTCGGGATGATGCTGATCCTCGCCCGCCGCCACTACAGACAGCGCAACAAGAAACGCGGCAAGGGCGGCAAGTTCAGCTGGGGGCCGACGGTCACCAGGCCGGTGACGGTGATCGTGCCCGCGTACAACGAGAAGGAGTGCATCGCCAACACGCTCCACTCGCTGGCGCAGAGCACCCATCCGATCGAGATCATCGTCGTCGACGACGGCTCCACGGACGGCACCAAGGAGATCGCCGAGTCGCTGGGCCTGCCCAACGTCCGGGTCATCCGCCAGGAGAACGCGGGCAAACCGGCCGCCCTCAACAACGGTGTCCGCAACGCCAGTTACGACATCGTCGTGATGATGGACGGCGACACCGTCTTCGAGCCGGACGCCGTGCACCAGCTCGTCCAGCCCTTCGCGGACCCGGGCATCGGCGCGGTCGCGGGCAACGCGAAGGTCGGCAACCGCAACACCATCATCGGCGCCTGGCAGCACATCGAGTACGTGATGGGCTTCAACCTCGACCGCCGCATGTACGACCTGCTGCGCTGCATGCCCACCATCCCGGGCGCGATCGGCGCGTTCCGCCGCGACGCGGTCCTCGAGGTCGGTGGCATGAGCGAGGACACGCTCGCCGAGGACACCGACATCACCATCGCGATGCACCGCGCGGGCTGGCGGGTCGTCTACCAGGAGCACGCCAGGGCCTGGACGGAGGCGCCGAGCTCGCTGAAGCAGCTGTGGTCGCAGCGCTACCGCTGGTCGTACGGCACCATGCAGGCGCTGTGGAAGCACCGCAAGTCCCTGACGGACAAGGGCCCGTCGGGCCGCTTCGGCCGCATCGGCATGCCGCTCGTCGTGATCTTCCAGATCATCACGCCGGTCCTCGCCCCGCTCATCGACGTGTTCACCGTCTACTCGATGATCTTCGTGGACTTCTGGGCCTCACTGCTGGCCTGGCTGGCGGTGCTGGTCGTCCAACTCGTCTGCGCCGCCTACGCGTTCCGCCTCGACCGAGAGAAGTACCGCTACCTCGCGATGCTGCCGCTGCAGCAGCTCGCATACCGCCAGATGATGTACCTCGTCCTGATCCACTCCTCCGTGACCGCCCTGACCGGCGGCCGCCTCCGCTGGCAGAAGCTCAAGCGCACGGGTGAGGTCGGGACCCCGGCAGGAGTGAGCTGACATGAGCTGGGGCTCGGAACAACAGGAGCAGCAGGGGTACGGCTACGGGTACGGGCAGCAGGTGCCGCCGCAGCCGTACGGACAGGGATACCCCCAGTACGACCAGGGATACGGGCCGCCCGCGCAGCCCGTCCAGTACGAACAGCCCGTCCAGTACGAGCAGCCCTGGCAGTACGTTGCCGAAGAACCGCAAGCGGCGGCCTCGAACACCATCCAGATGGACCCGGTCCAGGCCGAGCCCCGGACGGAACCGGAACCGGAACCGGAACCGGAATCGGCACCGGCACCGGCACCGGGGTCGGTGTCAGAACCAGGACCCGAACCGGATGCCGGGCCCAAGCCGAAGGGCGGCGGACGCGACCGTTACTTCGACGCGCTGCGCGCCGTCGCGCTGGTCCGTGTCGTGGCGTACCACACCTTCGGCTGGGCCTGGGCAGGCCTGGTCTTCCCGTCGATGGGCGTGATGTTCGCGCTCGCCGGCTCGCTCATGGCCAAGTCCCTGGAGCGCCCCGCGCTCAAGGTGGTCAAGAGCCGGATGCGACGGCTGCTGCCGCCCTTCTGGTTCTGGGGCTTCTTCGTCGTGGTGGCGATGCTGATCCACGACTGGATGCCGGGCTGGCAGATCGTCTTCTGGATCGTGCCGGTCGGCGACCCGCCGGGCAACCAGTGGGGCATCCAGGCCTGGGAGATCCTCTGGTACCTGCGGACGTACCTCTGGTTCGTCCTGATGTCCCCGCTGCTCCTGAAGGTCTTCCGCAAGGCCCCCCTCCCGGTCCTGCTCCTCTCCCTCGCCCCGATCCTGGTCTTCCAGTACGCCTGGGAGCCTCCGTACAACCGCTTCGGCAGCGGCCTGACGGACTTCGCCACCTTCCTGTTCTGCTGGCTGGTCGGCTTCGCGCACCGCGAGGGCGTCCTCCAGCGGCTGAAGCCCGCCCTGGTGATCCTGGCGTCGCTCGCCCTCCTGGCGTACGGCGGCTGGTACGCCTTCGCGCACCAGGCGGAGTTCGGTACGTACGACCTGGACGAGGTCCCCGTCGCGCAGACCTTCTGGTCGGCCGGCTTCGTGACGCTGCTGATGTACTTCAAGGCGTACTACAACGTCGACTTCGCCTGGCTCGCCCGCTTCAAGCGGCTCGACCGGACCGTGACGATCTTCAACGGGCGGGCGGTGACGATCTACCTCTGGCACGAGATCGCCCTCGTGCTCGCGGTCCCGCTGATCGACCAGTTCTGGAAGGTGCCCGCCTTCGAGAAGTGGCTGCCGCTGGAGAGCCAGTGGTTCATGTTCGGCATCGGCTGGGTGCTGATCTGGGTCGCCATCCCGCTGGTCGGCTGGGTCGAGGACGTGGCCGCCAAGAAGAAGCCGAAGCTGCTCCCCTGAAGGGGGCGCGTGAGACCGGCGTACGGGCCGGGCGCCGCAGAGTCGCCCGGTCCGTGCTGCCACAATGGGGGAGTGACCCGCGCATCCCTGGACAAGCAGCCGCACGAAGTCGCCTCGATGTTCGACGACGTGGCGGAACGGTACGACCTGACGAACGACGTGCTGTCGCTCGGCCAGGACCGGGTGTGGCGCAGGGAGGTCGCGAAGGCGGTCGACGCGCGCCCCGCGCAGAAGATCCTGGACCTGGCGGCCGGTACGGCGACCTCGTCCCTGCCCTTCGCCCGCGCCGGCGCGTACGTCGTGCCCTGCGACTTCTCCCTCGGCATGCTCCGGGTCGGCAAGAAGAACCACCCCTGGCTGCCGCTGACCGCGGGCGACGCGACGAAGCTGCCCTTCAAGGACGACACCTTCGACGCGGTGACGATCTCCTTCGGCCTGCGCAACGTCCAGGAGACCGACACGGCGCTGAGCGAGCTGTACCGGGTGACCAAGCCCGGCGGCCGGGTCGTGATCTGCGAGTTCTCGCACCCCACCTGGGCGCCGTTCCGCACGGTCTACACCGAGTACCTGATGCGCGCGCTGCCGCCGGTCGCCCGCGCGGTGTCCTCCAACCCCGACGCCTACGTCTATCTCGCCGAGTCCATCCGCGCCTGGCCGAACCAGCCCGAGCTCGCCGGGAAGCTGCGCAAGGCCGGCTGGTCGAAGGTGGCCTGGCGGAACCTGACGGGCGGCGTGGTGGCCCTGCACCGAGGCTTCAAGGCCGCCTGACGCGTCCCCCGGGCGAGCGCCGCCTGACGCCTCCTCCGGGCGGGCTGCCGCTCTCGGTTCCGGAGAGCGGCTGTCTCACGGCTGTCTCACCTGAGCACCTCGAACGGGTCCCCGGGCTCGTCGAGCTCACGGCGCATGCCGCCCGACGGCGGACCCGGCAGCCGCGGCTCCCGCACCCCCGCGCCGCCGTCCGCGTCACCGAGGTCGAACCACACGGTGACCACGGCCCCGCGCGGCACCTCGGAGCCGGGCGGCGGATATTGGCGTACGACGTAGTCGACGACGGTGAGATGGAAGTCGGGCCGGTCGGGCGCGACGAGCAGCACACCTCGCGCGTCGGCCGTCTCGCGTGCGTCCACGGCCATCAGGCCGATGAGCCGCGGCACGCGCACTTCGGGTGTCTTGGGTGTCTGGCGCACGGACGTCACCCCCAGCGGTATCGGAAGGGTAAGCCAGGGCCCGGCCCTTCCGGAAGCCGTCGGGTGACTGCCAGAAACCGTTCGGACGGCTGCCAGAAACTGCGAGGCGGCCTTCCGGAAGCCGTCAGAGGACGAGGCGGTAGCAGTGCGCGGGTTCGGACGTCGCGGGATGGGTGAAGACCTCGGCCAGCTCCATGCCGACGCGTCGGGTCACGGCGATGGAGCGCTCGTTGCCCGCTCTGACCACGGCGACGACATCCGAGACGCCCGCCGCGCGCACCCGCTCCAGGGTGGTGAGCGCGGCGGCGGTGACGTACCCCTTGCCCCAGTGCGCCCTGCCGAGCCGCCACCCGATCTCGATCTTCCCCTTCGGCCCCCACTCGCGCGGCCACGGCTGCGCCCCGGTGAAGCCCAGCACCTCACCCTCCGCGTCGACCAGCGTCCACAGACAGAAACCGAGTTCGGCGTCGTGCCGGCGCTGCCGTGCGGTGAGCTCTTCGTACACCGACAGTTCGGCCGCCTTCCCACCGTGGAACTCCATGACCTCGGGGTCGGCGAAGATCCGGTGCCAGGCGAACGCGTCCTCGTCGGTGGGGACACGCAGCCGTACGTCAGGGAGAGCTCGGTTCACGGGGCAACCCTTCAGCCAGGTGATCAGTACCGCTGCATAGACTGCCCATGTCCAGTGCCCGTCAGCACGCAGATTTCGAGTCTTGGGGAGACCCCGCCGTGACCGAGCCCCAACCCCTCTCCGAAAACACCGCAGATGTGATCGTCGTCGGGGCTGGACCAGCCGGTTCCACGACCGCGTACTACCTGGCGAAGGCCGGACTCGACGTCCTGCTCCTGGAGAAGACCGCGTTCCCGAGGGAGAAGGTCTGCGGTGACGGCCTGACCCCGCGCGCCACCAAGCAGCTCGTCTCCATGGGGATCGACATCTCCGAAGAGGCCGGCTGGCTGCGCAACAAGGGCCTGCGCATCATCGGCGGCGGCGTCCGCCTCCAGCTGGACTGGCCGGATCTCGCCTCCTACCCGGACTACGGACTCGTCCGCAAGCGCGACGACTTCGACGAGCAGCTGGCCCGGCAGGCGCAGAAGGCGGGCGCGCGGCTGTACGAGCGCTGCAACGTCGGCGCCCCCATCATCGACGACCGCACCGGCCGCATCACGGGCGTGCACGCGAAGCTGGGCGACGCGGGCGAGAAGCGCGAGGTCACCTTCCACGCGCCGCTGGTCGTCGCCGCCGACGGCAACTCCACCCGCCTGTCCCTGGCGATGGGCCTGCACCGCCGCGAGGACCGCCCGATGGGTGTCGCGGTCCGTACGTACTTCACGTCCCCGCGCCACGAGGACGACTACCTGGAGTCCTGGCTGGAGCTGTGGGACCGCCGGGGCGCCGAGGACCGTCTGCTGCCCGGCTACGGCTGGATCTTCGGCATGGGCGACGGCACCTCGAACGTCGGCCTCGGTGTGCTCAACACCTCCGACTCCTTCAAGGAGCTGGACTGGCGCGAGGTCCTGAAGGCCTGGTGCGCGTCCATGCCGGAGGACTGGGGCTACACGCCGGAGAACATGACCGGCCCGATCCGCGGTGCCGCCCTCCCCATGGCCTTCAACCGCCAACCGCACTACACCAAGGGTCTGCTGCTGGTCGGCGACGCCGGCGGCCTGGTCAACCCCTTCAACGGCGAGGGCATCGCCTACGCCATGGAGTCCGGCCAGATCGCCGCGGACGTCATCGTGCAGGCTCACGCCCGCGCGACGCCCACCCAGCGAGAGCTGGCCCTCCAGCGCTACCCCCGTGTCCTCAAGGACACCTACGGCGGCTACTACACGCTCGGCCGCGCCTTCGTGAAGCTCATCGGCAACCCGAAGGTCATGAAGATCGCGGCCCAGCGCGGCCTGACCCACCCGCTCCTGATGAAGTTCACCCTCAAGATGCTCGCGAACCTCACGGACCCGACGGGCGGCGACGCGATGGACCGCATCATCAACGGCCTCTCGAAGGTGGCACCGAAGGCCTGACGCCATCACGGGGCCGCCCGGGGACCCGGGCGGCCTCCGGGGGCGCTCCCGGCCCCCCGGGACAGCACGACGAGCGGGACAGCGCGACGAGGCCGCCACCCATCGGGTGGCGGCCTTCACGCCGTATGACTCACAAAGCCCCGCGGCTCAGAGAACGCGCACCGCGCCCGTGGCCGGATAGCCCGAAAGGTCCTGAATCACCACACCCTTGGAGGGGTTGGCCGCGTCCAGGTACTGGCCGTTACCGATGTACACACCCACGTGGTACGCCGAACCGGCCGAACCCCAGTACAGGATGTCGCCGGCCTGGATGTTGGACAGCGAGACCGGCGTACCGGACGTCGACTGGTCCTGCGAGACGCGCGGCAGGTCGACACCGACCTGCCGGAACGCGGCCTGCACGAGGCCGGAGCAGTCCCAGGCGTTGGGGCCCGTACCGCCCATCACGTACGCGTCGCCGAGCTGAGCCTTGAGGAACCCGATGACGGTGGCGACACTGCCGCCGGCCGGGGCGGAGACGGTCGAACTCGAGGAGCCCGAGGAGCTCGCCGAGCTGGACAGGATGGTCCGGGTGGACGACCGGGAGGCGGCCTGTTCGGCCGCGGCCTTCCGTGCGTCCTCGGCCTTCTTCTTGGCCTCGGCCTTCTTCTTGGCGTCCGCGAGGTCCGCCTTGGCCTGCTTCGCGGCCTTTGCGGCGGCCGCGTCACGCTCGGCCTGCAGCTCGTAGTTCGCAGCTGCCTGCTGAGTGGCGTCCGCGGACTGCGCCAGCTGAGTGGCCAGGTCGGCCGTCAGGGTGGGCAGTTCGAGGGTCTGGGTAACGGGCTCGGCCGCGTTCGCCGAACCAGACGCACCGGCCACGGCCAAGGTGCTGAGAACGCCACCGGCAACTCCGGCGCGCATCGCTAGCGTCGACGCGTTGCGGCGGGGCTTCCGGTGGTTGCGTATGTGAGCGGTGTGGGACATGGGTACAACCGGTATCAGGGACTCCCTCATACCTTCAAGAAACGTGTGGTGCGCCACAGTTGTTCAATCCGCGGCTGAATCCGGCGCGCGTCACTCTTTATTGACGCCGTAACGGGCATTCTGGACAGAGGTGATCAAGCCTGTGATCATGCTGTTTCCGCATTACGTCCGAATTGCCCACTGCCTACCACTGGTTGCAGCCTGTGGCCAAGGCCGGCTTATCTGACCCATAGATCAATGTGACGCAGGTCACGGAACGGTCACCGGACCGGCTGCGTCTCGCGCGCACCTCTCGACTGCCCCGTGCTCGTGAATGCATGCACGCGCCGACGCTCGTCCACATCCGTCCACACCCCTCCCCCTGATGTGTGAACGCGCCCCTCTACCAAGCCGCCGCGTCCAGCACCAATTTGCATGCGTCGGAAGTCTCTTGATATTGAGACGCCGCCCCGGACCTGTGGTGACGAGCGGAAATGTCACATCTGGTGATCGCGCGGACGCTTCGCGTATGAAGATCACTGCTCATCCGACTTCATGATCCTTCGTCAGGTGGTGGAGATCACAAAGCTTGTGCAATACCCCGTGTCGCAGATCACAGACCGGCGGGCATAGGATGCGAGGCAGTTGGGCTTGTGACCTGCTTCACATGTCCGCGATCTTCGTCGGGACGCACGGGGTTCGTGGGACGGGTGGGGCGGAAGTGCTTGCCTGACGCAACCGCCAGCAGTCAGTGCCGACTGAGAGGAGCGAGGAGCGTGAACGCGTATGCGCCGATCCTCGTACTGGGAGCCCTCGGGGCAGGCTTTGCGATCTTCTCCGTGGTCATGGCCACGCTTATCGGTCCAAAGCGATACAACCGGGCCAAGCTCGAGGCCTACGAGTGCGGTATCGAGCCGACCCCCACGCCGGCCGGCGGCGGGCGCTTCCCCATCAAGTACTACCTGACGGCGATGCTCTTCATCGTCTTCGACATCGAGATCGTCTTCCTCTACCCCTGGGCCGTCACCTTCGACGCCCTGGGTGTTTTCGGGCTCGTGGAGATGCTGCTCTTCGTGCTCACCGTCTTCGTCGCGTACGCGTACGTATGGCGGCGCGGCGGCCTGGAATGGGACTGAGGGGCCTTTAAGACATGGGACTCGAAGAAAAGCTGCCGAGCGGATTCCTGCTGACCACCGTCGAGCAGGCCGCGGGCTGGGTGCGCAAGGCGTCCGTCTTCCCCGCCACGTTCGGACTCGCCTGCTGCGCCATCGAGATGATGACGACCGGCGCGGGCCGCTACGACCTCGCGCGCTTCGGCATGGAGGTCTTCCGCGGCTCGCCGCGCCAGGCCGACCTCATGATCGTCGCCGGCCGCGTCAGTCAGAAGATGGCGCCGGTGCTGCGGCAGGTCTATGACCAGATGCCCAACCCCAAGTGGGTGATCTCCATGGGGGTCTGTGCCTCATCGGGCGGAATGTTCAACAACTACGCCATTGTGCAGGGCGTCGACCATATCGTCCCGGTCGACATCTATTTGCCCGGCTGTCCGCCGCGCCCCGAGATGCTGATGGACGCGATCCTCAAGCTCCACCAGAAGATCCAGACCTCCAAGCTCGGCGTGAACGCCGAGGAGGCGGCCCGCGAGGCGGAGGAAGCGGCGCTCAAGGCGCTTCCCACCATCGAGATGAAGGGCCTGCTGCGGTGAGCGACGCGAACGGCAACGGGGTGAACCCCGAGAAGGACCTCGGCGCCTCGAACCTCCCCGGCCAGCGCGGCGAGGGCGGCGAGGAGATCCGCGTCCAGCGCGGCATGTTCGGTGCCAACAACGGGGGCGACACCACCGGCTACGGAGGCCTGGTCCGCTCCGTCCGGCTGCCCGGCCCGGCCACCCGCCCCTACGGCGGCTGGTTCGACGAGGTCGCCGACGAGCTGGAAGGCGCCCTGGAGGAACAGGGACTCGTCCCCGACAACGCCATCGACAAGACGATCGTCGACCGCGACGAGCTCACCTTCCACATCGAACGCGAGTACCTGCTCCGGGTCGCCCAGACCCTCCGCGACGACCCGGCACTGCGCTTCGAACTGTGCACGGGCGTGAGCGGAGTGCACTACCCCAGCGACAAGGGCCGGGAGCTGCACGCCGTCTACCACCTGCGCTCGATCACCCACAACCGGCTGATCCGCCTCGAAGTCAGCGCCCCCGACGCCGACCCGCACGTCCCCTCGCTCGTCTCGGTCTACCCGACGAACGACTGGCACGAGCGCGAGACGTACGACTTCTTCGGCCTGATCTTCGACGGCCACCCGGCACTGACGCGGATCATGATGCCGGACGACTGGCAGGGCCACCCGCAGCGCAAGGACTACCCCCTCGGTGGCATCCCCATCGAGTACAAGGGCGCCCAGATCCCTGCTCCGGACCAGCGGAGGTCGTACTCATGAGCACGCAGACCCCTTCTTCCGGCGCGTCCGCCGCGGCGGCGCGGGAGACGACCGAGGGCACCGTATATACGGTCACCGGTGGCGACTGGGACGAGATCGCCCAGTCCGCGGCGAAGTCCGACGACGAACGCATCATCGTCAACATGGGCCCGCAGCACCCGTCCACCCACGGCGTGCTCCGGCTCATCCTGGAGATCGACGGTGAGACGGTCACCGAGGCCCGCTGCGGCATCGGCTACCTCCACACCGGCATCGAGAAGAACCTCGAGTTCCGCACGTGGACCCAGGGCACCACGTTCGTGACGCGCATGGACTATCTGACGCCGTTCTTCAACGAGACGGCCTACTGTCTCGCCGTCGAGAAGCTCCTCGGCATCGAGGACCAGATCCCCGACCGTGCCTCGATCATCCGCGTCCTCCTGATGGAGCTGAACCGACTCTCCTCCCACCTGGTGTGCATCGCCACCGGAGGCATGGAACTCGGCGCCACCACGATCATGATCTACGGGTTCCGTGACCGTGAGCTCATCCTCGACATCTACGAGCTGATCACCGGCCTGCGGATGAACCACGCGTACATCCGCCCCGGCGGACTCGCCCAGGACCTGCCGCCCGGCGCGGTGGACCAGATCCGCGAGTTCGTGAAGAAGATGCACAAGAACCTTCCCGAGTACGACAAGCTCGCCACCGGGAACCCCATCTTCAAGGCACGTATGCAGGACGTCGGCTACCTCGACCTGGCCGGCTGCATGGCCCTCGGCGCCACCGGCCCCGTCCTGCGCTCCGCGGGCCTGCCGCACGACCTGCGCAAGGCCCAGCCGTACTGCGGCTACGAGACGTACGACTTCGAGATCCCGACCGCCGACACCTGCGACTCCTACGGGCGCTTCCTGATCCGCCTGGAGGAAATGCGCCAGTCGCTGCACATCGTCGAGCAGTGCCTGGACCGGCTGCAGCCCGGCCCGGTCATGGTCGCCGACAAGAAGATCGCCTGGCCCGCCCAGCTCGCACTGGGCCCCGACGGTCTCGGCAACTCCCTCGACCACATCAAGAAGATCATGGGCACCTCCATGGAGGCCCTGATCCACCACTTCAAGCTGGTGACCGAGGGCTTCCGCGTCCCGCCGGGACAGGCGTACGCGGCGGTCGAGTCGCCCAAGGGCGAGCTCGGGGTGCACGCCGTGTCCGACGGAGGCACCCGCCCCTACCGGGTCCACTTCCGCGACCCGTCCTTCACCAATCTGCAGGCCATGGCGGCGATGTGCGAGGGCGGCCAGGTCGCCGACGTCATCGTCGCCGTCGCGTCCATCGACCCCGTGATGGGAGGCGTCGACCGGTGACCACCACCCCCGAGGGCGTCAGCCTGGGCATGCCCCAACTGCCCGCGCCCGACTATCCGGACGATGTCCGGGCCCGGCTCGAGGCGGACGCGCGCGAGATTGTCGCCCGCTACCCGGACTCCCGTTCGGCGCTCCTTCCGTTGCTGCATCTCGTGCAGTCGGAGGAGGGCCACGTCACGCGCACGGGGCAGCGGTTCTGCGCGGACGTACTGAACCTGACCACGGCCGAGGTCACCGCTGTCGCGACCTTCTACTCGATGTACCGGCGCAAGCCGAGCGGTGACTACCAGGTGGGTGTGTGCACCAACACCCTGTGCGCGGTCATGGGCGGCGACGCGATCTTCGAGGCCCTGCAGGACCACCTGGGCGTCGGCAACGGCGAGACCACCGACGACGGCAAGGTCACGCTGGAGCACATCGAGTGCAACGCGGCCTGCGACTTCGCACCGGTCGTGATGGTCAACTGGGAGTTCTTCGACAACCAGACCGTGGACTCCGCGAAGCGCCTCGTGGACGACCTGCGCACGGGAGCACAGGTCGCACCCACCCGCGGCGCCCCCTTGTGCACCTTCAAGGACACCGCGCGGATCCTGGCGGGCTTCCCCGACGAGCGCGAGGGAGCCGTGGAGGCGGGCGGCAGCGCGGGACCCGCCTCACTGATCGGCCTCCGCCTGGCCAAGGGGGAGAGCGTCCACGCGCGTGTGGTCCACCCGCGAGGCGGCGGGGCACCGCAGGACCAGCCGCCGGCGGAGCACCTGAGCTCGCACGACGCGCCGCAGGACACATCGGCCTCCGATCCGTCGCACCCGGCGGGTCCCGCAGCCGAGGAGGGGGAGTGATGACGTTGGCACCCGAGATCGACGAGACCAGCCCGGAGAAGCTGCTCGCACCCGTGCTGTCGGCCTTCTGGGACGAGGAGAAGGCCTGGACGCTGGACGTCTACCGGAGGCACGAGGGGTACGAGGGGCTGCGCAAGGCGCTGGCCATGTCGCCCGACGACCTGATCGCGTACGTCAAGGACTCCGGTCTGCGCGGCCGGGGCGGCGCGGGATTCCCCACCGGAATGAAGTGGCAGTTCATTCCTCAGGGCGATGGCAAACCTCACTATCTAGTTGTCAACGCCGACGAATCGGAACCGGGAACCTGCAAGGACATCCCGCTCCTCTTCGCGAACCCGCACAGCCTCATCGAGGGCATTGTGATCGCGTGTTATGCCATCCGGTCTTCGCATGCGTTCATCTATCTCCGCGGTGAAGTCGTCCCCGTGTTGCGGCGGTTGCACGAGGCCGTTCGAGAGGCCTACGCGGCGGGCTACCTGGGCGAGAACATCCTCGGCAGCGGACTCGACCTCAAGCTCACCGTGCACGCGGGCGCGGGCGCGTACATCTGCGGTGAGGAGACCGCGCTGCTCGACTCGCTCGAAGGCCGCCGTGGTCAACCGCGGCTCCGTCCCCCCTTCCCAGCCGTCGCGGGCCTCTACGCGTGCCCGACTGTGGTGAATAACGTCGAGTCGATCGCGTCAGTTCCCGCAATCCTCCGAAAAGGCAAGGAATGGTTCAGGTCGATGGGCAGCGAGAAGTCCCCGGGCTTCACGCTGTACTCGCTCAGCGGCCACGTCGCCAGCCCCGGCCAGTACGAGGCTCCGCTCGGCATCACACTCCGTCAACTCCTCGAGATGAGCGGCGGGATGCGTCCCGGCCACCGGTTGAAGTTCTGGACGCCGGGCGGCTCCTCGACCCCGATGTTCACCGACGAGCACGTCGACGTCCCTCTTGATTACGAAGGAGTGGGTGCCGCGGGTTCCATGCTCGGCACAAAAGCACTCCAGTGCTTCGACGAGACGACCTGCGTCGTGCGGGCGGTCACCCGGTGGACCGAGTTCTACGCCCACGAGTCCTGCGGCAAGTGCACGCCCTGCCGCGAAGGGACGTACTGGCTCGTGCAGTTGCTGCGCGACATCGAGGCCGGCAAGGGCGTCATGTCGGACCTCGACAAGCTCAACGACATCGCCGACAACATCAACGGCAAGTCGTTCTGCGCCCTCGGCGACGGCGCCGCCTCGCCGATCTTCTCCTCGCTCAAGTACTTCCGCGAGGAGTACGAGGAGCACATCACGGGCCGCGGCTGCCCCTTTGACCCGGCCAAGTCCACGGCTTGGGCCGACCGCACGGAGGTGAACGCATGACGGTGACCACCAGCGCTCCCTCGGGAGGGGGAGAGGCGGCGGTTCCGCCGGAGGATCTCGTCTCGCTGACGATCGACGGAGCCGAGATCAGCGTGCCCAAGGGCACCCTGGTCATCCGGGCCGCCGAACAGCTCGGCATCGAGATCCCCCGATTCTGCGACCATCCGCTGCTCGACCCGGCCGGCGCCTGCCGCCAGTGCATCGTCGAGGTCGAGGGCCAGCGCAAGCCCATGGCGTCCTGCACGATCACGTGTACGGACGGAATGGTGGTGAAGACTCACCTCACCTCGCCCGCCGCCGAAAAGGCCCAGCACGGTGTGATGGAGCTGCTGCTCATCAACCACCCGCTGGACTGCCCGGTCTGTGACAAGGGCGGCGAGTGCCCGCTGCAGAACCAGGCGATGTCGCACGGCAACGCCGAATCCCGCTTCGAGGGCAAGAAGCGGACCTACGAGAAGCCGGTCCCGATCTCCACGCAGGTACTGCTCGACCGCGAGCGGTGCGTGCTGTGCGCCCGCTGCACCCGCTTCTCCAACCAGATCGCGGGCGACCCGATGATCGAGCTGATCGAGCGGGGCGCGCTCCAGCAGGTCGGCACCGGCGAGGGCGACCCGTTCGAGTCGTACTTCTCCGGGAACACCATCCAGATCTGCCCGGTGGGCGCGCTGACCTCGGCGGCGTATCGCTTCCGCTCGCGTCCGTTCGACCTCGTCTCCTCGCACTCGGTGTGCGAGCACTGCGCGGGTGGCTGCGCGACCCGCATCGACCACCGTCGCGGCAAGGTCATGCGGCGCCTGGCCTCCCCCGACCCCGAGGTCAACGAGGAGTGGCTCTGCGACAAGGGGCGGTTCGGGTTCCGGTACGCGCAGCAGCGGGACCGGCTCGAGACACCCCTCGTACGGGGCGAGTCGGGTGAACTGGAGCCCGCTTCCTGGCCCGAAGCCCTGGAGGCGGCGGCCCGGGGACTGTCGGCGGCCCGCGGCCGGACCGGCGTCCTGACCGGTGGCCGTCTCACCGTCGAGGACGCCTACGCCTACAGCAAGTTCGCGCGCGTGGCCCTCGACACGAACGACATCGACTTCCGCGCGCGCGTGCACAGCGCCGAGGAGGCCGACTTCTTGGCCTCCCGGGTCGCCGGACACGGACGGGACCTCGACGGTACGGGCCTCACGTACACCACCTTGGAGAAGGCGCCCGCCGTCCTGCTCGTCGGCTTCGAGTCCGAGGAGGAGGCGCCCGGAGTCTTCCTGCGGCTGCGCAAGGCCTGGCGCGGACACGGACAGAAGACGTTCTCGCTCGCCACGTACGCGACACGCGGCCTGGACAAGGCGGGCGGCACGCTGCTGCCTGCCGCGCCCGGCACCGAGACCGAGTGGCTGGACGCTCTCGCGAGCGGCGTCGGCCTGGAGGGCGACGGTGCCAAGGCCGCCGAGGCGCTGCGCACCGAGGGTGCGGTGATCGTCGTCGGCGAGCGGCTCGCGGGCGTGGCGGGCGGGCTCACCGCCGCCGTACGGGCCGCGTCCGCGACCGGCGCCACGCTGGTGTGGATCCCGCGCCGGGCCGGGGAGCGCGGCGCGATCGAGGCGGGCGCGCTGCCGTCGCTGCTGCCGGGCGGGCGTCCGGCCACCGACCCGCGCGCGCGGGAGGAGGTCGCGGCCGCCTGGGGCGTCTCCGCACTCCCGCACCGCTACGGGCGCGACACCGGCCAGATCGTCGAGGCCGCCATCGGCGGGGAGCTGCGAGCCCTGGTGGTGGCGGGCGTGGAGGTCGCCGACCTTCCCGACCCGGCACGCGCGCGTGCGGCCCTTTCGGAAGTCGGCTTCCTGGTGTCGCTCGAACTGCGGCCCGGTGAGGTCACCGAGCACGCGGATGTCGTCCTCCCGGTGGCCGCGGTCGTCGAGAAGGCGGGCACCTTCCTGAACTGGGAGGGCAGGGTGCGTTTCTTCGAGGCCGCGCTCAAGCCCGACCAGATGACCCGCCGCCTGGCACCCACCGACGCGCGTGTCCTGCAGATGCTCGCCGACGCCATGGACGTACACCTGGGTCTGCCGGATCTGCGCACCACGCGCGGGGAGCTGGACCGGCTCGGTCCCTGGGGCGGCCTGCGGGCCACCGGGCCCGTGGAGGTCGCGGCATCACTGCCGCGTCCCGCCGCCGGGGAGGCCGTGCTCGCGGGCCACCGGCTGTTGCTCGACCAGGGCCGGCTCCAGGAGGGCGACGACGCGCTCGCAGGGACCCGGCATGCCGCACGCGCGCGTGTGTCGGCCGCCACGGCAGCCGAGGCGGGCGTCGAGGAAGGCGACCTCCTCGCGGTCACCAGTAGCGCCGGAACCGTCGAACTCCCGCTGCAGATCACCGAGATGCCCGACCGCGTGGTCTGGCTCCCGCTGAACTCCACCGGAGGGGGCGTCGCCTCCGACACGGGGGCGCTGCCCGGCGCACTCGTCCGCATCGGCCCGGCGACTCTCGCCACCGAGGCCCCCAAGGAGGTGGAGGAATGACGCCGTACCTCGCCGCTGAAGACCTCTCCATGTTCGGCCGCGACCCCTGGTGGCTGGTCGTCGTCAAGGCGGTCTTCTGCTTCGCCTTCCTGATGGTGACCGTGCTCTTCTCCATCGTGTGGGAGCGCAAGGTCGTCGCCTGGATGCAGCTGCGCATCGGACCCAACCGGCACGGCCCCTGGGGCATGCTCCAGTCGCTCGCCGACGGCGTCAAACTGATGCTCAAGGAAGACGTCATCGTCAAACGCGCGGACAAGGTGGTCTACATCCTCGCGCCGATCGTCGCGGCCATCCCGGCCTTCATGGCGATCGCGGTGATCCCCTTCGGGCCCGCGGGCAACGAGATCTCGATCTTCGGCCACCGCACCACGATGCAGCTCACGGACCTGCCGATCGCGATGCTCTACATCCTCGCGGTCGCCTCGGTGGGCATCTACGGGATCGTGCTGGCGGGCTGGAGTTCTGGATCCACCTACCCGCTGCTGGGCGGTCTGCGGTCCTGCGCGCAGATGATCTCGTACGAGATCGCCATGGGCGCCGCTTTCGCCTCGGTGTTCCTCTACTCCGGGTCGATGTCGACCTCGACGATCGTGGAACAGCAGCACGACCGCTGGTACATCATCCTGCTGCCGGTCTCGTTCCTGATCTACATCATCACGATGGTCGGCGAGACCAACCGCGCCCCCTTCGACATGCCGGAGTCCGAGGGCGACCTCGTCGGCGGTTTCAACACCGAGTACTCGTCCATCAAGTTCGCGCTGTTCATGCTCGCCGAGTACGTGAACATGGTGACGGTCTCGGCCGTGTCGACCACGCTCTTCCTGGGCGGCTGGCGGGCCCCGTGGCCCATCAGCACCTTCTGGGAGGGCGCCAACCACGGCTGGTGGCCGATGCTCTGGTTCGTGGTGAAGGTGCAGCTGCTGCTGTTCTTCTTCATCTGGCTGCGCGGCACGCTGCCACGCGTCCGCTACGACCAGCTGATGAAGCTCGGCTGGAAGGTCCTCATCCCGGTCTCCGTGGTCTGGCTGATGCTCGTCGCGACCGTACGGACCCTCAGGAACGAGAACTACGACTTCGCCGACATCGCCCTGTACGTCGGCGGCGGCGTCCTCGTCCTGCTGCTGCTCTCGTTCGCCGCGGACATCTTCCGCGACAAGCAGGGCGCCCAGGAAGCGCCCGCCGAGCCCGCCGCCTTCGACCCGATGGCCGGTGGATTCCCGGTGCCGCCACTGCCGGGACAGGAGCTGCCACCCGTGCCGCGGCGCCGCCCGCGCCGCGAGCGCGAGTTGATTGTCAGTGGTGGGTCCGATACTGCGAGTGACGGATCGGATGGCGGAACTCGTGACGGAAAGGAGGGGTCCGATGGCTGAGGAGCCGAAGGAGACCAAGCCCGGTTTCCAGAACCCCGTCGCCGGCTTCGGCGTGACCTTCAAGGCCATGTTCAAGAAGCGCCTGACGGAGCAGTACCCGGAGCAGCAGAAGACCACCGCCCCGCGGTTCCACGGCCGGCACCAGCTCAACCGTCATCCGGACGGTCTGGAGAAGTGCATCGGCTGCGAGCTGTGCGCCTGGGCCTGCCCCGCGGACGCCATCTATGTGGAGGGCGCGGACAACACCGACGAGGAGCGCTACTCGCCGGGCGAGCGGTACGGCCGCGTCTACCAGATCAACTACGCCCGCTGCATCCTGTGCGGCCTGTGCATCGAGGCGTGCCCCACCCGCGCGCTCACGATGACGAACGAGTTCGAGCTCGCCGACTCCAGCCGCGCCAACCTCATCTACACCAAGGAGCAGCTGCTCGCCGGGCTCGACGAGGGCATGGTCGACACACCGCACTCGATCTTCCCCGGCACGGACGAGCAGGACTACTACCGGGGTCTGGTGACCGAGGCGGCGCCGGGCACGGAGCGCCAAGTCGCCGTCTCCAAGGGCGAGAAGCCCACGGAAGAGGGGGTGGGGGCATGACCGGCCTGGCCGCCTACTCCACCTCCACCGGAGAGGCCTTCCAGTTCTGGGTCCTCGGCACGGTCGCCGTGATCGGCGCCCTGTGCACCGTCTTCATGAAGAAGACCGTGCACAGCGCGCTCTGCCTCGCCGGGACCATGATCGTCCTGGCGGTGTTCTACCTCGCCAACGGCGCCTACTTCCTGGGCGTCGTGCAGATCGTCGTCTACACCGGCGCGATCATGATGCTGTTCCTCTTCGTGGTCATGCTCGTCGGTGTCACCGCGGCGGACTCCCTGAAGGAGACCATCAAGGGGCAGCGCTGGCTGGCCCTGCTGTGCGGACTCGGCTTCGGCGTCCTGCTGATCGCGGGCATCGGCAACGCGTCCCTGAAGGACTTCAACGGCCTGGGCAAGGCCAACGCCAACGGGAACGTGGAGGGCCTCGCCGCCCTCATCTTCACGAAGTACGTGTTCGCCTTCGAAATCACGGGCGCCCTGCTCATCACGGCCGCCGTCGGAGCCATGGTGCTCACGCACCGCGAGCGCACCGAGCGCGCCAAGACCCAGCGCGAGCTGTCCGAGCAGCGCGTACGGGAAGGCAAGCACGTACCGCCACTGCCGGCCCCCGGTGTCTACGCCCGGCACAACGCGGTGGACATCGCGGGCCTTCTTCCGGACGGCACCCCGTCCGAGCTGACCGTCAGCAAGACACTGCGGGACCGCGGCCAGATCCGTGACGTGTCCACCGAGGCGCTGAGCGATCTGAAGGCGCTGGAGCAGCGGGCCGAAGAACGCCTGGAGCGCACGAAGACGGAGGAGGCGTCCAAGTGAACCCGGTCAACTACCTCTATCTCGCCGCCCTGTTGTTCACGATCGGCGCCACCGGCGTGCTGATCAGACGCAACGCGATCGTGGTGTTCATGTGCGTCGAGCTCATGCTCAACGCCTGCAACCTCGCGTTCGTCGTCTTCTCCCGCATGCACGGCAATCTCGACGGCCAGATCATCGCCTTCTTCACGATGGTCGTCGCCGCCGCGGAGGTCGTGGTCGGGCTCGCGATCATCGTGTCGCTCTTCCGTTCCCGCCACTCGGCCTCGGTCGACGACGCCAGCCTGATGAAGCTGTAAGGGGTCGCTGAATCGTGGAGAACCTGATTGCGCTGCTGGTAGCGGCGCCTCTGCTCGGAGCGGCCGTACTGCTGTGCGGCGGCCGGCGGCTCGATGCCGTCGGCCACTGGATCGGCACGGCGCTCGCGGCCGCGTCCTTCGTGATCGGCGCGATCCTCTTCGCCGACATGCTGGGCAAGAGCGCGGACCACCGGGCCATGAGCCAGTACCTGTTCAGCTGGGTCCCCGTCGAGGGCTTCCAGGCGAACGTCTCCTTCCAGCTCGACCAGCTGTCGATGACGTTCGTCCTGCTGATCACCGGCGTCGGCTCACTGATCCACCTGTACTCGATCGGCTACATGGAGCACGACGAGCGGCGCCGCCGCTTCTTCGGCTACCTGAACCTGTTCCTCGCGGCGATGCTGCTGCTCGTCCTCGCCGACAACTACTTGCTGCTGTACGTCGGCTGGGAGGGCGTCGGCCTCGCCTCGTACCTGCTGATCGGCTTCTGGCAGCACAAGCCAAGCGCCGCCACCGCCGCGAAGAAGGCCTTCCTGGTCAACCGCGTCGGCGACATGGGCCTGTCGATCGCCATCATGCTGATGTTCACCACCTTCGGGTCCTTCGCCTTCGGGCCGGTGCTCGGTACCGAGGGGCACCCGGGGCTCGTCGGTGGCGCGACCGAGGGCAAGCTCACCGCCGTCGCCCTGATGCTGCTGCTCGCCGCCTGCGGCAAGTCCGCCCAGGTGCCGCTGCAGTCCTGGCTCGGGGACGCGATGGAGGGCCCGACCCCGGTCTCGGCCCTCATCCACGCCGCGACCATGGTGACCGCGGGTGTCTACCTGATCGTCCGCTCCGCCGCGATCTTCAACGCCGCGCCCGACGCCCAGCTCGTCGTCACCGTGGTCGGCGCCGTCACGCTCCTGTTCGGTGCGATCGTCGGTTGCGCGAAGGACGACATCAAGAAGGCGCTCGCCGGATCGACGATGTCGCAGATCGGCTACATGGTGCTGGCCGCGGGCCTCGGCCCCATCGGCTACGTCTTCGCGATCATGCACCTGGTGACGCACGGCTTCTTCAAGGCCGGACTGTTCCTCGGCGCCGGCTCGGTCATGCACGGCATGAACGACGAGGTCGACATGCGCAAGTACGGCGGCCTGCGCACGTACATGCCGATCACCTTCGTCACCTTCGGCCTCGGCTACCTCGCCATCATCGGCTTCCCGGGCCTCTCCGGCTTCTTCTCCAAGGACAAGATCATCGAGGCGGCCTTCGCGAAGGGCGGCACCGAGGGCTGGATCCTCGGCGGCGCGGCCCTGCTGGGCGCGGCCATCACGGCGTACTACATGACCCGCGTGATGATCATGACGTTCTTCGGGGAGAAGCGCTGGCAGCCGGACGCCGAAGGGCATGAGCCGCACCCGCACGAGTCCCCGAGGTCCATGACGATCCCCATGATCGTGCTGGCCGTCGGATCGGTCTTCGCGGGCGGTTTCTTCAGTATCGGCGACCGCTTCCTCAACTGGCTGGAGCCGGTCACCGGGCACTCGGAGGGCAACTCGCCCGTCAGCGCCCTCACGGTCACGCTGGCCACCATGGTGCTGCTCGTCGTCGGCGCCGGAATCGCGTACGCCCAGTACGGGCGCAGCCCCGTCCCGGTCGTCGCCCCGCGCGGTTCCCTGCTCACCCGGGCCGCCCGGCGCGACCTGCTCCAGGACGACTTCAACCACGTCGTGCTGGTGCGCGGCGGGGAGCACCTCACACGCTCCCTGGTGTACGTCGACCACACCCTGGTCGACGGGGTCGTCAACGGCACCGCGGCCTCCATGGGCGGCCTCTCCGGGCGGCTGCGCAAACTGCAGAACGGCTATGCGCGCAGTTACGCGGTCTCGATGTTCGGCGGTGTGGCGATCCTCGTCGCCGCGACCCTGCTGATGAGGGCGGTCTGATACCGATGTCCTTTCCTCTGCTGACAGCGACGGCGGCGCTCCCGGCGATCGGGGCGATCGCCACGGCCGCCGTGCCGGCCGCGCAACGTGTCGCCGCCAAGTGGCTGGCGCTGCTCGTCTCGCTCGCCACACTCGTCCTGGCCGCGATCGTGCTCGTACGCTTCGACCCCGGCGGCGACCGCTACCAGCTCACCGAATCCCACGCCTGGATCAAGGACTTCGGAGTGCGGTACGAGCTGGGCGTGGACGGCATCGGGGTGGCGCTCGTCGCGCTGACCGCGCTGCTGATCCCGTTCGTGATCCTGGCGGGCTGGCACGACGCCGACCCGCAGGAGACAGGAAGCAGTCGCTGGCGGCCGACCCAGGGCTTCTTCGCCCTGATCCTGGCCGTCGAGGCGATGGTGATCATCTCTTTCGAGGCCACCGACGTCTTCCTCTTCTACATCTTCTTCGAAGCCATGCTGATTCCGATGTACTTCCTCATCGGCGGCTTCGGGGACCGTGCCCACGAGCACGGGGACGACGCGGCGGCGACTCAACGCTCGTACGCCGCGGTGAAGTTCCTCCTCTACAACCTGGTCGGCGGCCTGATCATGCTGGCCGCCGTCATCGGCCTCTACGTAGTGGCCGGAAACTTCTCGCTCCAGGAGATCGTGCAGGCCCGCGCCAACGGCTCGCTGCACATGGCGACCAATACGGAGCGGTGGCTGTTCCTCGGCTTCTTCTTCGCGTTCGCGGTGAAGGCGCCCCTGTGGCCGCTGCACACCTGGCTGCCCAACGCCATGGGAGAGGCCACGGCCCCGGTCGCGGTACTGATCACGGCGGTGGTCGACAAGGTCGGTACCTTCGCGATGCTCCGCTTCTGCCTCCAGCTCTTCCCGGAGGCGAGCAAGTGGGCGACGCCGGTCATCCTCGTCCTCGCCCTCATCAGCATCATCTACGGGGCGCTGCTCGCGGTCGGCCAGCGGGACATCAAACGGCTGGTGGCGTACGCGTCGATCTCGCACTTCGGGTTCATCATCCTGGGCATCTTCGCGATGACCAGTCAGGGCCAGTCGGGCGCGACGCTCTACATGGTCAACCACGGGATCTCGACCGCCGCCCTGATGCTGGTGGCGGGCTTCCTGATCTCGCGGCGCGGCTCGCGTCTGATCGCCGACTACGGAGGGGTGCAGAAAGTCGCCCCGGTGCTCGCGGGCACCTTCCTGATCGGCGGCCTCGCGACCCTCTCGCTCCCCGGGCTCGCGCCCTTCGTGAGTGAATTCCTGGTCCTGGTGGGCGCGTTCGAGCGCTACCCGGCCGTCGGCATCGTCGCCACCTTCGGCATCGTCCTCGCCGCGCTCTACACACTCGTCCTCTATCAGCGGACGATGACGGGCCCGGTGAAGGCGGAGGTCGCCGAGATGCCCGACCTCAGGGTGCGTGAGCTTCTGGTGGTCGCCCCGCTGATCGCCCTGCTGATCTTCCTGGGTGTCTATCCGAAGCCGGTCACCGACATCGTCAACCCGGCGGTCCAGCAGACCATGTCCGACGTCCATAAGACGGACCCCAAGCCCGAGGTGGAGGCGGCCAAGTGAGCACAGCAGCTGTCCACAGCCTGTGGACAACCGCGGCCGAACCGATCTCCAAGATCGACGCGCCGAAGATCGAATACGGGCAATTGTCGCCCACCCTGATCGTGATCGGGGCGGCGCTCGTAGGGGTGCTCGTCGAGGCCTTCGTGCCGCGCAAGTCCCGCTACTACGCGCAGGTCTTTCTGTCCGTCGTCGCACTCGCCGCCGCCTTCGCCGCGGTGATCGCCCTGGCGGCGGGCGGATACGGCACCACAAAGGCGCACATCGCGGCCATGGGTGCGATCGCCGTCGACGGACCGTCCCTGTTCCTGCAGGGCACGATCCTGCTGGCGGGCATCCTCGGTGTCTTCACCTTCGCCGAGCGACGGCTCGACCCGGAGGCGCACGGCAACCGCGTCGACTCGTTCGCCGCGCAGGCCGCCTCCGTGCCCGGCAGCGACAGTGAGAAGGCCGCGGTGAAGGCCGGGTTCACCACCACCGAGGTGTTCCCGCTGCTGCTCTTCGCGATCGGCGGCATGCTGGTCTTCCCGTCGGCCAACGACCTGCTGACCCTGTTCATCGCGCTGGAAGTCTTCTCGCTGCCCCTCTACCTGCTGTGCGCCGTGGCCCGCCGCAAGCGGCTCATGTCGCAGGAGGCCGCGGTCAAGTACTTCCTGCTCGGCGCCTTCGCCTCCGCGTTCACCCTCTTCGGCATCGCCCTGCTCTACGGCTACGCGGGCTCCGTGTCCTACGCGACGATCGCGCAGGTCGTGGACGGCACGATCCCGAACGTCGACCCGGCGCTCGCCGGCACCATGGGCAACGACGTGCTGCTGCTCATCGGCGCCGCGATGGTCGTCATGGGCCTGCTCTTCAAGGTCGGCGCGGTGCCGTTCCACATGTGGACCCCCGACGTCTACCAGGGCGCGCCGACACCGGTCACCGGCTTCATGGCCGCGGCGACGAAGGTGGCCGCCTTCGGGGCGCTGCTGCGGCTGCTGTACGTCGTCCTGCCGGGCCTGCGCTGGGACTGGCGGCCGGTCATGTGGGCCGTCGCGATCGTCACCATGCTGGGCGGTGCGATCGTCGCGATCACCCAGACCGACATCAAGCGGCTCCTGGCGTACTCGTCCATCGCGCACGCCGGATTCATCCTCGCGGGCGTCATCGCGACCTCGCCGGACGGCGTCTCGTCGGTCCTCTTCTACCTGGGCGCGTACTCGTTCGTGACGATCGGGGCCTTCGCGGTCGTGACCCTGGTCCGCGACGCGGGCGGCGAGGCCACGCACCTGTCCAAGTGGGCGGGTCTGGGACGCAGGTCACCGCTGGTGGCGGCCGTCTTCGCGGTCTTCCTGCTGGCGTTCGCGGGTATTCCGCTGACCTCCGGCTTCGCCGGGAAGTTCGCCGTCTTCAAGGCGGCGGCGGAGGGCGGCGCGGGCGCGCTGGTCGTGGTCGGTGTGATCTCGTCGGCGATCGCGGCGTTCTTCTACATCCGCGTGATCGTGCTCATGTTCTTCAGCGAGCCCCGGCCGGAGGGACCGACGGTCGCCGTGCCCTCGCCGCTGACCATGACGGCGATCGGGTTCGGCGTGGCGGTCACGCTGGTGCTCGGTGTGGCGCCGCAGTACTTCCTGAACCTGGCGAGCCAGGCGGGAGTCTTCGTCCGCTGAACCACGCACGGCCCGGGCCCCGCTCCCTCCTCGTGAGGCAGCGGGGCCCGAGCCGTGATCAGCGCATCGCGTGCCCCGTCTGCCCCCCTCTTCCCCGCCCGAGCAGCATGTCCTCGGATCGAAAGGCGTCGCCATGTGAGTGGGGCCAACGGATTGAACGCGCGCAGGGCGCGCCGTGCAGGGGAGTGAGACCGGCCGGACGCGAGTGCGTAGGGAAGCCGATCGGTCGCAGCCTGTGGATAACTCTCGGGCTGTCGGCGCGGACCCCTATCGTGGACGCAGTGGTCGAGGCGCGACGTACGGGGGACAGGACGATGGGCGGGACGGGTGTGATGACCGAAGCGGACGCGACGGAGATGCTGGGAGGGAGCGAGGCACTGGCCACGCTCCACCGTGTCTTCGGGTACGACGCCTTCCGCGGCGAGCAGGAAGCGATCATCGAGCACGTGGTGGCGGGCGGTGACGCTGTCGTCCTGATGCCGACGGGTGGCGGCAAGTCGCTCTGCTACCAGATTCCGGCCCTGGTCAGACCGGGGACGGGAGTCGTGGTTTCCCCCCTCATCGCGCTGATGCAGGATCAGGTGGACGCGTTGCGCGCGCTGGGCGTGCGTGCCGGGTTCATGAACTCCACGCAGGACTTCGACGAGCGGCGCGTGGTGGAGGCCGAGTTCCTGTCAGGGGAGCTCGACGTGCTCTACCTGGCCCCGGAGCGGCTTCGCCTGGAGACCACGCTGGACCTGCTGTCACGCGGGAAGATCTCCGTCTTCGCGATCGACGAGGCGCACTGCGTGGCCCAGTGGGGACACGACTTCCGTCCCGACTATCTCGCGCTCTCCCTGCTCGGCGAGCGCTGGCCGGACGTCCCGCGCATCGCGCTGACGGCCACGGCCACCCGCGCGACGCACAAGGAGATCACCCAGCGCCTGGCCATGCCGACCGCCCGCCACTTCGAGGCGAGCTTCGACCGTCCCAACATCCAGTACCGGATCGTCCCGAAGGCCGACCCCAAGAAGCAGCTGCTGTCCTTCCTGCGTGACGAGCACGCGGGCGACGCGGGCATCGTGTACTGCCTCTCGCGCAACTCGGTGGAGAAGACGGCCGAGTTCCTCTCCCGCAACGGCGTCGAGGCGGTGCCGTACCACGCGGGTCTGGACGCGGGCACCCGCGCCACCCACCAGTCGCGCTTCCTGCGCGAAGAGGGCCTGGTCGTGGTCGCCACCATCGCCTTCGGCATGGGTATCGACAAGCCGGACGTGCGGTTCGTGGCCCACCTCGACCTGCCCAAGTCGGTCGAGGGCTACTACCAGGAGACGGGACGCGCGGGCCGTGACGGACTGCCGTCCACGGCATGGATGGCGTACGGGCTTCAGGACGTCGTCCAGCAGCGCAAGATGATCCAGGGCTCGGAGGGCGACGAGGCGTTCCGCCGCCGGGCCGCCGCCCACCTGGACTCGATGCTGGCCCTGTGCGAGACGGTCCAGTGCCGGCGCTCCCAGCTCCTCGCCTACTTCGGCCAGGACCCGCACACCCCGGCATGCGGCAACTGCGACACATGCCTCGCACCGCCCGAGACCTCGGACGGCACGGTCGTGGCACAGAAGCTGCTGTCCACGGTGGTACGACTGCAGCGCGAGCGCGGACAGAAGTTCGGCGCCGGACAGATCATCGACATCCTGCTGGGGCGGCGCACCGCCAAGGTGATCCAGTTCGATCACGACCAGCTGTCCGTGTTCGGCATCGGTGAGGACCTCGCCGAGTCCGAATGGCGCGGCGTGGTACGGCAGTTGCTGGCGCAAGGCCTGCTCGCGGTCGAGGGCGAGTACGGGACGCTGGTGCTGACCGAGGAGAGCGGGACGGTGCTGCGGCGCGAGCGCGAGGTGCCGCTCCGCAAGGAGCCGCCGAAGCCCACCGTCTCCCGCTCGTCCTCCTCCTCGCGGGGCGATCGCAAGGCCAAGGCCGCGGCGGCCGACCTGCCCCAGGAGCTCGTCCCCGCCTTCGAGGCCCTGCGCTCCTGGCGTGCGGAACAGGCCAAGGAACAGGGTGTTCCGGCGTACGTCATCTTCCACGACGCCACGCTCCGGGAGATCGCCACGGTGTGGCCCACCTCGGTCGAAGGCCTCGGCGGCATCAGCGGGGTGGGCGAGAAGAAGCTCGCGACATACGGAGAGGGCGTGATCGGGGTGCTCGCTTCCCTGGGCGGCGGCGCCCCCGGAGCAGCACCGGCCGCCGCGGCCGGCGAGGCACCGGACCCGGACTGGCCCGAGATGGACGCGGAACCGGAGCCGGAGGACTGGATATAGGGCGCCCCCGCCCTCTGACCAGCTCTCTGCTCAGCCCTGTGGTCACAGGGCCCGTGACGCGTACGCCCTGACGTCCGCGTCGGAGTCCGCCGTGGCCGTGGCCAGGGCCGCGCGAGCGGCCTCGCGACGGACCCTACCGACGGGGTGCGGGGGTGCGGCGGTGCGAGGGCGTGGGGCCGGCGGGGTAGGGGTCTTCGCCCCACCGCCCCTGCCCGTCCCATCCCAGGGGCTCCGCCCCTTCGACCCCGTGGGCTCCCCTCCCCGGGGGGGACCACCGCGGGGCTTCGCCCCTGCACCCCGCCGCGGCTGTTGCCCCGGACCCCGCCGGTGCCAGGAGGGGTTGGGGGCCGGGGTGATCAGGAGGGGTTGGGGGCCGGGGTGATGCGGCCGCTCACCTCGCCCAGTCCCACTCGGGTGCCGTCGGGGCCCGGGGCCCAGGCCGTCAGGGTGACCTCGTCGCCGTCCTCCAGGAAGGCCCGCTTGCCGTCGGGGAGGTCGAGGGTGTCGCGGCCGTTCCAGGTGAGTTCCAGGAGGGAGCCGCGCTCGTGCTCCGAGGGGCCGCTGACGGTTCCCGAGCCGTACAGGTCGCCGGTGCGCAGGGAGGCTCCGTTGACCGTCATGTGGGCCAGTTGCTGGGCGGCCGTCCAGTACATGGTGGAGAAGGGGGGTTCGGAGACGACGTGGCCGTTGACGGCGACGGAGATACGGAGGTCGTAGCCGCCTGGCTCGTCCTCGGAGTCGTCCAGGTAGGGGAGGAGGGTGTGCGTGCGGGCCGGGGGCGCGACCCGTGCGTCGTCCAGCGCGTCGAGCGGGGTGATCCAGGCCGACACCGAGGTGGCGAAGGACTTGCCGAGGAAGGGGCCGAGAGGGACGTACTCCCAGGCCTGGATGTCGCGCGCCGACCAGTCGTTGAGGAGGCAGAGACCGAAGACGTGGTCGCGGAAGGAGGAGAGCGGGACGGGCGTGCCCCTGGTCGAGGGTGCGCCGACCACGAAGCCGACCTCCGCCTCGATGTCGAGCCGGACGGAGGGGCCGAAGACGGGGGCGGTGTCGGAAGGGGCCTTGCGCTGGCCCGAGGGGCGGACCACCTCCGTGCCCGACACCACGACCGTGCCGGAGCGGCCGTGGTAACCGATCGGCAGGTGCTTCCAGTTGGGGGTGAGGGAGTCGGTGGCGTCGGGGCGGAAGATCTGTCCGACGTTCCGGGCGTGGTTCTCGGAGGCGTAGAAGTCGACGTAGTCCGCGACCTCGAAGGGGAGGTGCAGGGTCACCTCGGAGAGGGGGTGCAGGAGGGGTGCGATGGTTTCCCGGTGGGCCGGGACCGTCACCCACGCGGTGAGTGCGCGGCGTACGTCGGACCAGGCCGTGCGGCCGGCGGCGAGCAGCGGGTTCAGGGTGGGCCGCGCGAGCAGTTCGGCGTACGGGGAGCCGAGCGCACGAGCCGTCGCTCCCGCGTCGAGGACGTGGTCGCCGAGTCGGACGCCGACGCTCCGCTCGGACGCTCCCGCCCGGGAGAAGACGCCGTAGGGGAGGTTGTGCGGGCCGAAGGGATCGCCCTCGGGGACATCGAAGGGGGGCATCGGGTGGTGCCTCGCTTTCGTGGTCGTGCGCGCTGTCTGATGCGTGTGTCTGTCTTGGCCGTGTGATCCGCGCGGTGCATGTGTGGGTGTTGCACGTGCTCCGGGTGGTCGCGGCACAGGTTACGGGGGAGTGACGTGCTGTGGCAGTGCCCAAAGAGTTGCCATGAGTTGCGGCGAGTCGTCGTGAGGCGCCGTGGCAGTATCCGAAGAGTTGCCTGGACAGTGCCTAAAGAGTTCGCAATGTCCGAATAGGCCTTGTCGGACGCGGTAGTTCCGGCTTAGCGTCCTTTGGGGACACGGACGGGGTGGGTCCGGTCCGTAGGGGGGACACGTGGGGGGACCCGTGGCCAGGAGCGCCAGCGGAGTGCCGTTCGACGCCGATCGGAACGTTCCGGGCCTGATCGTGAAGTTTGGCGACTATCCGCTGCACCACGGCGGTGTGGGCGCCATCCGAAGTCTGGGCCGTCTCGGCATACCGATGTATGCGATCACCGAGGACCGTTACACGCCCGCCGCGGCCTCGCGCTATCTGCGCCGTGCCTTCGTCTGGCCGACGACGGGGACGGAGGAGCCGGAGCGTCTCGTCGAGGGGCTGCTGCGGATCGGGGCCCGCATCGGGCGGCCGACGGTGCTCGTCCCGACGGACGAGGAGGCGGCCGTCCTGATCGCCGAGCACCAGGACGAGCTGGGGGAGCGGTTCCTCTTCCCCCGGGTCGACGCCAAACTGCCCCGGCGCCTCGCCAGCAAGCAGGGCCTGCACGAACTCTGTGTGGAACACGGCATCCCCAGTCCGGCGGCGGCCTTTCCACAGTCGTACGACGAGATCGTGGCGTTCGCCGAGAGCGCTCGGTTTCCGATCGTCGCCAAGAACCGGGAGGCGTTCATACGCCGCAGCCAGCCGGCGGTGAACGGGACGACGAGGATCGCGACCCGGGAGGGGCTGCTGTCACTCGCCCGGGACTGGGGTGATCAGCCGGGCGTGATCCTCCAGGAGTACCTGCCCAGGGAGGAGGCGGAGGACTGGATCGTGCACGCGTACTTCGACGCGGACTCGACGCCGCTCGCGATGTTCACGGGCGTGAAGGTCCGCTCCTGGCCGCCGCACGCGGGAATGACGGCGAACGCGTACGTCGTCGACAATCCGGAACTCGCGGACCTCGCCGCGCGTTTCATCAAACAGATCGGCTTCAGCGGCGTCATCGACCTCGACCTGCGCTTCGACCGGCGCGACGGTCGGTACAAACTTCTCGACTTCAACCCCCGGATGGGCGCGCAGTTCCGGCTCTTCGAGAACGAGTCGGGGATCGACGTCGTCCGGGCCATGCATCTCGACCTGACCGGGCGCACCGTTCCCGAAGGGGAACAGCGGGCCGGTCACCGGTACATCGTGGAGAACATCGACCTGCCGGCCCTGCTCGCCTACCGGCGCAGCGGCTACACGACCCCGCACGCGCCGGCTCGCGCGAGCGGTACGGAGCTGGCCTGGCTCGCGGGTGACGACCTGCGGCCGTTCTTCACGATGCTCGCGCGCTTCGTGCGGCCGGGCGCGAGGCATCTGTATCAGCTGTGGCGGACCAACCGCCGTGGCAGCAGCACCAGTACGACCACGAAGTGACGAAAGTACGTGTCCTGGGGAGGGACTTCGTGATTCATCCGGTAGCAGTCATCGGTGCCGGCCCGTTCGGCCTGTCCACCGCCGCCCATCTGCGGGCGCGTGGCATCCCGGTGCGCGTGTTCGGCGAGCCCATGGTGAGCTGGCGTGACCACATGCCCGAGGGGATGCTCCTCAAGTCGACCCCGGCCGCGTCCAGCCTCGACGCCCCGCAGCCCGGCCACACGATCGCGGACTACTGCGACGCGGCGGGGATCAGGCGGCTCGTCACGGACGAGGACATCATTCCGGTCGAGACGTTCATCGCGTACGGCGAGTGGTTCCAGGAGAAGCTGGTGCCCGAGCTGGAGCGGGTGCGGGTGGTGTCCGTCGACCGCCGGGGCGGCGAGGGCTTCGAACTCAAGCTGGACTCGGGGGAGTCGTTCACGGCGCGGGCGGTCGTCGTGGCCACGGGGCTGTACGGACTCGCCCATCTGCCGCCCGAGCTCGGCGGCGCGGCGGCGGACGGACCCGCACCCACCGGCCCCGTCTCGCACAGCTCCCAGCACCACGACCTCGCCCGGTTCTCCGGCAAGGAACTGATCGTCGTCGGCGCGGGCCAGTCCGCGCTGGAGACGGCGGCGCTCGCGGCGGAGGCGGGCGCGCAGGTCCGGGTGGTGTCCCGGGGGCGGGGCAGGGTCGCCTTCGGCACACCGCCCTGGAAGCAGCCGAAGCTGCGTCCCGAGTCGCCCTTCGGGCGCGCCTGGTCCCTGTGGGCGCTCAGCTACTACCCGCACCCCTACCGCTATCTGCCCGCCGACGCCCGGCACTACCTGGTCCGCCGGGTGCTCGGCCCCCTCGGGGCGTGGTGGCTGCGCGACCGCTTCGAGGGCAAGGTCGAGGTCAGCGAGGTCTCCGGGATCGTTCGAGCCGATGTCTCCGGCGGGCGTCCGGTTCTCTCCGTGCAGACCCTGGGCGGGCGGGGCGAGGAGCTCTCCGCCGACCATGTCATCGCGGCGACCGGATATCGCGTGGACATCGCCGCGATGGACTTCCTGGCACACGAGTTGCGTACGGCGCTCGCGGTGAGCCGCGGCACTCCCAAGCTCGGTGCGGGGTACTGCTCCTCGGTGCCCGGGCTGTACTTCACGGGGTTGCCGGCGGCGGCTTCGTACGGGCCGGTGATGCGGTTCGTGTGCGGTACGGAGTTCGCTTCGCCGCGGCTGGCCAAGCACTTGGCGGGCGCGCACGGGTGAGGTGACCGGGGTCAGTACGGCCGGAGGGGTCGGTGACTGGTGGGCCACGCCGTGGGCGGGGCCCAACCCGTCGCGCCGGAGCTTGTGTTGGGCTCAGACGGGCACAGTCACCGCAGCCGCGTCATCCTCTGGAGTGACATTCCGCTCGGAGTCTTTTCGTACCGCCCGCTCGGTGTGCGGGGGCGGAAGTGCGCTTTGTACACCCAGTACGCCCCGTACGGTGAACGGCGTTGCTGACGGGATACCGGACGTCGTCCGGTTCACGCCGGGCCGATGAGTCGTTCGATCCGTATTCTTCGGATCATGGCCGCTCCGACTGCATATTCACTTATCGCCACTGACCTGGACGGAACGCTGCTCCGCGGCGACGACACCCTCTCCGACCGGTCCCGGGCCGCGTTGGAGAGGGTGGCCGAGGCGGGCGCCCGACACCTGGTCGTGACGGGGCGCCCGGCGCCGAGAGTACGACCGCTGCTCGACGAACTCGGCGGCGCGGGGCTGGCGGTGTGCGGGCAGGGGGCGCAGCTGTACGACGCGGCGGCGGACCGACTGCTGTGGTCGGTGACCCTGGACAGGGAACTCGCGGAGACCGCGATCGGCAAGATCGAGGCGGAGGTCGGGCTGCTCTACGCGGCTGTGGACCAGGACGGTGTGGACGGGCTGACGCTCATCGAGCCGGGGTACGTGATGCCGCATCCGACGCTTCCGGCAGTACGGGTGCACCACCGCGACGACCTGTGGACGGAGCCGATCAGCAAGGTGTTGCTCCGGCACCCCTCGCTGTCCGACGACGAGTTGGCCTCGGCGGCCCGGGGCGTGGTGGGCTCGCTGGCCACCGTCACCATGTCGGGGCCCGGAACCGTCGAACTCCAGCCATGCGGCGTGACCAAGGCAACCGGTCTGGCGCTCGCCGCCGCCCACCTCGGTCTCACTCCCGCCGCCACCATCGCCTTCGGCGACATGCCCAACGACATCCCCATGTTCGACTGGGCCGCCCGGGGGGTCGCCATGGCCAACGCCCATCCGGAGCTGAAGGCGGTGGCCGACGAGGTGACGCTGTCGAACGAGGACGACGGGATCGCGGTGGTGCTGGAGCGGCTGTTCCCGTGCCGGCCGGATCGCTTCCGGGAGTCCGGAGAGCCCGGCGGGTCCCGTCAGCTCTCCGAGTCTCTCCGACCTCACTAGCCGTATCAGCCGTATCAGCCGTATCAGCCGTATCAACTGTATCGGTCATACCAGCTATATCGGCTATATCGGTCGTACTGGCCGTATCGGTCCCGGCAGTCGTACCGGCCCTACCAGCCCTACCGGCCCCGCCGGTCCTGTCAGTAGGGCCCGTTGACGTTGTCGATCGAGCCGTACTTCGCCGCCGCGTAGTTGCAGGCGGCGGTGATGTTCGCGACCGGGTCGTAGGGGTTCATCGACGTTCCCGGCACGTGGTAGGCCTTGAACGTGGGGTCGATGACCTGGAGCAGGCCCTTGGAGGGGATGCCGGCCTTGGCGTTGGAGTCCCAGTTGTTGATGGCCAGGGGGTTTCCGGAGGACTCGCGCATGACGTTGCGGTGGATGCCGTTGTAGGTGCCGGGGATCTTGGCGCGGGCCATGATGTCCAGCGAGTGCTTGATCCATCCGTCGAGGTTGTTCGCGTACGTCTTCGAGGTGGTGGGCGCCGTCTTCGCCGGGCTCGTCTTCGTGGGGGTTTTGACCGTTCTGGTGCCAACGGTCAGGGTGAGGCCCGGACGGAGCGTCGTCGGGTCGGGGCCTATGACCGCGCGGTTGGCGGCGTACAGCTTCGCCGGGCCGCCGCTCGTGGGGTACTTCTTCGCGATCGTGGCCAGGGTGTCGCCCGCGGCCACCTTGTACGTGATGAGCTGGACGTCGGTGCTGGTGGCCGTGGCGGCCTGCGCGCAGGTCGCGCTCACGAGCGGAAGGGCGAGTGCGACTCCGCCCATTCCTGCGGCGAGGATGCCCCGAGTGAGCATGCCCTGGATCTTGAAGTTGCGGTGCTTGCCTCGTGCGGACATGGCGAATTCCTCTCCGGCGCCTGCGAAGTGAGCTGTCGGGTTCGGGCGGGAGCTGCCCGGCCGCACGGTGTGTGCGACTTCACCCCTAGCCGTTCCGGTGTCCGGATCGGCGGCTTACCTGGGTTCCCCGCTCCTGCCGTGCGTGTGTGTGTGGGGGGCTGGGATATTCCGGTCGGCGGCAGGATTGGCGGTCCGTCCGGATCGACGTGAACGTATGCGAGAGCACATGTCCGGAACAAGCCCTCATTTCCCGGTGTAGATCGCTTTCACCTGGGTGATAAGAGGGAGAAAATGCCCGATTAATCCGGAACGCGACGCTCAACTTGCCTTATGCAAAGGGGGAGTCGTCAAGAGGGGATAAAGAGCCCACTTCGCATGGGAGTGACCCAATTCACGCGACCAAGCAGAAATAAAGCGGCACTGGCGGCAAATCGGACATCACGCCTCGACTGTCCAGACCGGTGAGCCCGCGGGCGGAGCCGGGCGGACCTCCCACACGGGCAGGGCCGTGTCGGGGTCGTCGTCGGGCAGCCGGCCGGTATTGGGCTTGAAGTAGAGGCCGTAGGCCCGGTATTCGGGGAGTTCGTGGCACATTGGGTCCGGGTAGGGCTCGAACTCCTGCCCCGCGTAAGCCCTGTTGATCCTCGCCGCCGCCTCGGCCCGGGGGATCCCGAAACGCGTGACCATCTCGTCGGCCATTTCGCGGAAGTACGCGAGCATCCCCTCGTCCAGGGCCATCAGGAATTCACCGGTCCGCGCCATGCTCCTCAGGGTTGCCCATGCCGCCGCCGGGCCTCCGGTCCGCTGTCCGGGGGATTCTTCTCTCCCACGTCCGATGGAAGACCACCTCGCTGCCGTCCTTGCAGATCAGCTCGTTCGAGGTGATGAACTCCCGGGCGTCGCAGCTGAGTTCGGAGCGTGTCTCGACCCGGGCGTCCCAGGGCAGCTCCGGGCGGTGCAGACGGATCGACCTCGTCGAGCGGGTACGGGCGGAGAGCGGGTCCGATTCGTCGATGGTGTAGGTGTCCCGGGCGTCCTCCGTGCATTCGAGGCCGTCCGGGTGGACACGGGTGCCGTCCTGGCCGGGGTCGACCTCCAGGCGCCACTCGCCCCTCGCCACGTCACGGGCGACCAGGCGTTCGGGGCGGGGCTCGTCAAGGGTGGCCGGGGATGTCACTCCCAGGGGTTCGGACTGCTCCGGCTCCTCGAAGGTGATCCTCGGGTCCGACTCCCTTGCTCGCACCGGAAGTTCGAGGGAACTGGCCGCCGGGTCCAGGACGAACCCCGCCGCCGAGCCCGGCTGGGGCCAGATCCACGGCCAGTAGGCGGAGGAGAGGGAGAGCCGGATGCGGTGGCCGGGCGGGAACGCGTAGCCGATGGCGGTCAGGTCGAAAACCACGTCCTCCGTAGAGCCCGGATTCCAGGAGGCAGCGTGGTCGGGGCCGTAGCGCGCTGTCAGGTTCAGAGCACCCCGGGTCACCAGCGTCGAGGAGCCGTCGGCGGCGACGTCGCACACCCGGGCGATCACCTGACCCCAGGGGGAGTGGGACGTCAGACGGAGGCGGACCCTGGGGCGCCCCAGGATCCAGGTCTCCCCCGGGACCTCGAACTCGAAGCAGGCCGATCTCGCGTCCTCCTCCCGCTGGTTCGGCGGCAGGTCCGCGTCGTTCCCGACGGGGCGGAAACGGCCCGCGTCCACGCCCGTGTGCTGAGGGGAGCGCACCAGCACCGGTGCGCCCCGCAGCGCGTACGCGATCGGGGTCACGGAGGGGGAGGGCCAGGCGGTGTCGCCCACCCAGCGGCCGGGAAGGGACGGGTACGTCGTCGCCGGAGGGTGCGCGGCCATGACGTAGGAGCGCAGGAGGGGCTCCGCCATGACGTCACGGTTGCGCACGCCGGAGCTCGGGTCGTAGTTCGTGCCGGGGTCCGGATCGTCGTCTACGCCGGGCTCTGGATCGTCGTCCACGTCGGGCTCTGGATCGTCGTCTACGCCGGGGTCCGGATCGTCGTCCACGTCGGGCTCTGGATCGTCGTCCACGTCGGGGTCCGGATCGTCGTCCACGTCGGGCTCTGGATCGTCGTCCACGTCGGGGTCCGGATCGTCGTCCACGCCGGGCCCTAGATCGCCGTCCACGCCGGGGTCCGGATCGGCGGTCGCACCGGGGTCAGGACCGCCATCCACGCCGAGGCCGGGATTGTTGATCACGCCGAGGCCAGGATGGCCGATCACGTCGGGGACGGGGACGGGGACGGGGACGGGGACGGGGCCGCGGTTGGCGGCAGGCTCGGGCTCGGTGACGCTCGTACCGGTCGGTCTGAGCCAGTGGTCCCACCACCTCAGCGTCTCCTGGAGGAAGCCGATCGCCGGGCCCGGCGGCAGGCCCCGGTCCGGGTACTGATGGCACCAGGGGCCGATCAGGCCGCGCACACGGTCGGCGGGAAGGCTCTCGACCAGCCGCAGCACCGTGTCGCGGTACGGGTCGTGCCAGCCGCCCACCGCGAGCACGGCGGCCCGGATCCCGCCGTATCCCCCGTCCTCGCGCACACCGGCGTGGCGCCAGTACGCGTCCCGGGTCGGGTGGGACAGCCACGTATGGATGAACGGCTCCACCGTCTCCAGGCGCTTCACCCACATGTCGCGCCACATCGCCTGGCCCACATGCGCCGGATCCGGCGGACGGGCGACGTCGGCGAGCGCCGTGGCCGCCCGGGCATGCGTCTCGACGGCGAGGACGGAACCTCCCATGCGGTGCCCGTCGTTGTCATAGGGATCGTCGGTCGCACAGACCGTGACGATCGCCTTGAGCGGTTCGGGCGCGAGGGCCGCGATCCGGAGGGAGGTGAAGCCGCCCCGGGAGATGCCGAACATGCCCACCGCGCCGCTGCACCAGGGCCGGTCCGCCAGCCAGTGGATCACTTCCACCCCGTCGGCCCGCTCACTCTCCCCGTACGGGTCCGTCGGCACGCCCTCCGAGTTGCCGTAACCGCGGGCATCCACCCGGACGGAGGCGTAGCCGTGGCCCGCGTACCAGGGGTGGCGCTGCCAGTCGCGTGGCGCGGTCCGGTCGGTGAGCCGGTCCGGGAGATATTCGAGGAGCGCGGGGACGGGCGCGTCGGTCAGCGGGCGCCACACGCGCGCGTGCAGGCGGGTGCCGTCCGGGAGAGGGATCCACAGATCCTCGTGAGTCGTCTCGTGCGAGAAGGACGTACGGATGTGCATGCTCATCACGGTGTCCTGGGTGTCCTCGGTGTCCTTGGTGCCCTGGGGTCGGCCTCGGTGCCCCGGTCGTCTTCGGCGGTCGGCCCTCAACAACGTCCGATCAGTCAATACGTCTCATATCCGGTCGTATCGACTGATCAAGAACATATCGCCCGTGATTCCGTATCGCCCGGGTGTGGGACTGTCTGCCGCTCGGGGGACATCGGGTGGCGGGGAGAGGGAAGTCGGGAGGAAGTCGGCAGTGGGGACGGTGGGCGCTCGTGGTGATCGAAACGTGACCGGATACGCTGACTTGAGTGATGGCAGCGACACATCGACAAACCGTGTCATCGACCGAATGATCGACCGAGTTCGCCATGTGATCGTCAGCAGACAGGAGAACCTCTCGTGACCGTCGTCGGGCCGTTCGGGCTGAGCGTGCGGGACCAGGCTCTCGAAGCCGATGTCCAGGCCGGATTGACGGCTGTGGAGGAGGGCTTGCTCGAAGTCACCAAGAGTGAGGTCCCCTTCATCACAGAGGCCGCGCAGCACCTGCTGCGCGCCGGCGGGAAGCGGTTCCGTCCGCTGCTCGTGATGCTCGCCGCGCAGTTCGGTGACCCCTACGCGCCGGGTGTCGTGCCCTCGGCCGTGGTTGTCGAACTGACCCATCTCGCCACCCTGTACCACGACGACGTGATGGACGAGGCCGACGCGCGGCGCGGCGTGCCCAGCGCGAACACCCGCTGGGGCAACTCGGTTGCCGTGCTCACCGGCGACTTCCTCTTCGCGCGCGCGTCCCACACCCTGGCCGACCTCGGGCCCGAGGCCGTCCGTATCCAGGCCGAGGCGTTCGAGCGGCTCGTCACCGGACAGATCCTGGAGACGGCGGGGCCGCGCGACGGGCGCGACCCGGTCGACCACTACCTCGACGTGCTCGGCGGCAAGACCGGCTCACTGGTCGCCGTGGCGTGCCGGTTCGGCGCGATGATGTCGGGCGCCGACGAGACGGTCGTGGACGTGCTGACGCAGTACGGGGAGCGGCTGGGCGTCGCCTTCCAGCTCGCGGACGACGTGCTGGACATCGCCTCCGACTCGCACGAGTCCGGGAAGACGCCGGGTACGGACCTGCGCGAGGGCATCGCCACGCTGCCGGTGCTGCGGCTGCGTGAGCGGGCGGAGCGGCTCGGTCTCGCCGAGGACATCGCGCTGTGCGAGCTGCTCGACTCGGACCTCACGGACGACGACCGGCACGCGGAGGCGCTGGCCCTGTTGCGGACGCATCCCGCGCTGGAACAGGCCCGCCGTGACACCGTGCGATACGCGGAGGAGGCCCGCGCGGCGCTCGTTCCGCTCCCCGAGTGCGATGCCAAGGCGGCGCTCATGGAGCTGGTGGACGCGGTGGTGCACCGGGCCGGATAGGTGCCCGGAGCAAGCCACTGACGTACGCCCTCCCCGGGGCAGGCAAAGAGGCCCTCTGCCCTGTGACGCACGTCACACTGTTGGATTGAGTCCAGGGTAGGAATCGGTCCGTACTCCCGCACAGAAGCTGACGCAGGGGGCGTCGGCTGCATTACGGGGAGAAAAAAGAATCATGGAATCGAACGCCACGTTCAATGCCATGTCGGACATGCGTCGCAAGGGCCTGATCATGGCCGGTGTCGCGGTGGCGGCCGCGGCCGGTGTCGCCGCCGCCGTCATCCCGGCGGTCGCCGCCGGCGGCAGCCACCACGGTGACCACGGCGGCATGGGCCACTCGGCGCACGGCGACCAGACCATCGTCGCGCAGAGCGGAGTCGTCGGTGGCAGCGGCGGCAGCATCCTCGCCACCAGCCTCCGTGGCGCCAACGAGGTGCCCGTCCAGGGCGGCCCCGCCGTCGGCGACAAGGACGGCGCGGCCCTGGAGTTCATCAAGGTCAAGGGGGACAAGGTGTCCGTCGCCGTGACCTGGCGCGGCACCGGCAGGCCGACCATGCTCCACATCCACCAGGGCGCCAAGGGCGCCAACGGCGGCGTCAAGATCGACTTCACCGGGCTGCTCGGCAGGATCAAGGGCCACCACGTGGTCGGCACCGTGAAGGTGAAGGATGCCGCGCTGCTGGAGCGGTTGAAGAACGACCCGGGGGCGTTCTACGCCAATCTGCACACCGCCGAGTTCCCGGGTGGAGCCGTCCGCGGCCAGCTCCACAAGGTCACCGGCTCCTTCGACTTCCGTGACGCCCTCGGCAACTTCCAGGCGTCCGTGGTCAAGGGCAAGCAGATCTACGAGTGCAAGCCCGCCGAGGGCGGTGGCTACGCCTTCGCTCAGCGTGACGTCGCGGCGCTGCTCGGTGGCGACATCGTGCACACGTTCGTGAAGCCCAACTCCGGTACGCCGCAGTGGGTCGCGCCCGACCGCAGCGCGGTCACCGGAGCGGTGATCTCCAAGACTCCGAACGGCGACAAGAACATCGCCGAGCTGGACCTCAAGGCCACCAGGTCCGGCAAGCACCGCGGTCTGCTGGCCGACACGCAGGAGATCCTGCGGCTCAACACCGTGGGCGGCGCCGCCCCGGCCGGCTCCTGCTCGCCGGGCACGATCGTGGGCGTGCCCTACCAGGCGGACTACGTGTTCGTGCAGCGCTGACGGGTACCGGGGCTCTGTGAGGCTCAGGCGGTGGTTTCCCCAACCCCTACGGGTCGGGGGAGCCACCGCCTCCTCACGTCATACCGCAGGACTACGTGGAGTTGAGTCCGGGGTCTGACGCTTCTCGTCGGACGATTTGGTCAGATTGAGAACACCACTCCTCACCGGTTCGGGTGAGAATGGCGGCTATAGGGGTGGAGAAGTGAGGACGGTAGGCCGCCGCCGACGACGGAGGTAAGGCACACATGGCACCGTACGAATCCGACAGGACCGCCGGGGCGGAAGGGCTGCCCGACGAGGCCGACGACGTCCGCGCGGGCCGGCGCAAGGCGGCTCGTTACGTCGTTCCGGTCGCAGTGGTGGGGGTGGCGGCCGCGACCATCGGGCTCGTCCCGGCGCTCGCCGACTCCGGGGACCCCAGCCTGCCGAAGATCACCGCAGAGCAGCTCATCGAGAAGATCGCCAAGTCGGACGTCCAGCAGCTGTCCGGCACGGTCAAGGTCAGCACCGATCTTGGACTGCCCAGCCTGGGCGGCCTGGAGAGCGGCATGCTGTCCGGCGCCACCAAGGGGTCCGACGGCTCCTCCGCCGACCCGCAGTCCAAGCTCATGGAGCTGGCCTCCGGCACGCACACGGTGCGCGTCGCGGCCGACGGCCCGGACAAGGCCAAGATCTCCGTCCTGGAGAACGCCGCCGAGTACAGCATCATCCACAACGGCAACGACGTGTGGGCGTACGACAGCAAGTCGAACGAGGTGTACCACTCGACGGCCCCCGAAGCCGAAAAGGGCCAGGAGAAGGCGCCGAAGGACGTCCCGACGACGCCCAAGGAGCTCGCCGACGAGGCCCTGAAGTCGGTCGACGACACGACCTCCGTGACGGTCGACGGCACGGCGCAGGTCGCGGGCCGTGACGCCTACAAGCTGCTCATCAAGCCGAAGCAGTCCGGTTCCACGGTCGGCGCGATCACCGTCGCGGTGGACGCGAAGACCGGGGTGCCGCTGAAGTTCACGCTGGTCCCGACGGGTGGCGGCGCGGCCGTCGTGGACGCCGGGTTCACCCAGGTCGCCTTCGCCAAGCCGGCCGCCTCGACCTTCGACTTCACCCCGCCGAAGGGTGCGAAGGTCACCGAGGGCAAGGACGGCAAGGACACCAAGGCTCCGGAGTCCGCTCCGAACCGCGGTGACCTCGGCAAGGGGCTCGATGGTCTGAAGACCATCGGCAAGGGCTGGAGCACCATCGCGGAGTTCGACACGGGCGGCCAGGGCATGCCCTCCGGCTCCTCGTCCGAGGGCGGCAACGTCTCCGGGTTCCTGAACTCCCTCGGTGACCACGTCAAGGGCAAGTTCGGCTCGGGCACGGTCTTCTCGACCCGCCTGGTCAACGCGCTGATCACGGACGACGGCAAGGTGTACGCCGGTGCGGTCACCAAGGACGCGCTGGTGAAGGCGGCCAACGCGGCCCACTGAGTACCGTACGTACGGAACTGACGTACGGAACTGACGTACGGAACTGACGTACGGACGAAGCCGAAACGAGGGAGCCCATGGAGGAGCGGTCCGACGAGGGCACGGTGATCGCCACCCGCGCGCTCACCAAGCGCTTCCGCGGCGGACAGCTCGCCGTGGACGGCCTCGATCTGACCGTCCCGGCGGGCAGCGTCTTCGGCTTCCTCGGACCCAACGGCTCGGGCAAGACCACCACCATCCGCATGCTGATGGGCCTGATCGAGCCGACCTCGGGCACGGCGCGTGTGCTGGGGCAGCCCATGCCCCGGGCCACCCGCGCCGTGCTCCCGCACGTGGGCGCCCTCATCGAGGGCCCCGCGTTGTACGGCTTCCTCTCCGGACGCGACAACCTCCTCCGGTACGACGCCGCCGACCCGACCGCCGACCCGCGCACCCGGCGTACCCGCGTCGGGGCCGCCCTCGACCGGGTCGGACTCACCGCGGCCGCGGGCAAGAAGGCGAAGGCGTACTCGCTCGGCATGAAGCAGCGGCTCGGCCTCGCGGCCGCGCTGCTCCAGCCCCGTCGCCTGCTCGTCCTGGACGAGCCGACCAACGGCCTCGACCCGCAGGGCATGCGCGAGATCCGTTCCCTCGTGAGGGAGCTGGCCTCGGACGGCACGACCGTCTTCCTCTCCTCACACCTGCTCGACGAGATCGAGCAGGTGTGCACGCACGCCGCCGTGATGGCTCAGGGGCGGCTGATCACCCAGGGCCCGGTGGCGGAGCTCGCGGCCGGGGCGCGGGGGCGGCTGGTCGTGACCACCCCGGACCCCGGGGACGCGGCGCGTGTACTGAAGGAACAGGGAGTCACGGATCTCGTCGTGACGGAGACGGGCGTGACTGCCGAACCTCCGGACCGCGAACTCGCCGAACTGAACGCCGCGCTGGTCACGGCGGGCGTCCGCGTCCGTGGCTTCGGCGTCGAACGGGCCTCACTGGAGGACGCGTTCGTGGCGCTGACGGGGGAGGGGTTCGATGTCGCGGGCTGAGGTCGAGGCCGGAGCCGAGACGGTACGCGTCGAGGACACGGAGGTACGGAAACCGAGCCCCCTGTGGACCTTCGGACTCTTCCGCAGCGAGCTCCTCACCACCTTCCGGCGCTGGCGGACCATCGCGCTGCTCGCCGTGCTCGCGGCCGTGCCGATCCTCATCGGGATCGCGATCAAGATAGAGACGCGCGACGGCTCGTCGGCGGGCGGTGGCGGCGGCGAAGGACCGGCGTTCATCTCGCAGATCACCAACAACGGCCTGTTCCTGGTGTTCACGGCGCTCGCCGCGACCCTCCCCTTCTTCCTGCCGATGGCCATCGGCGTCATCGCGGGCGACGCGATCGCGGGCGAGGCGAACGCGGGGACGCTGCGCTACCTGCTGGTCGCACCCGCCGGCCGTACCCGCCTGCTGCTCACCAAATACGCGACCACCATGACGTTCTGCCTGGTCGCGACCCTGGTGGTGGCGCTCTCGGCGCTCACGGTCGGCGCTCTGCTCTTCCCCCTGGGCGAGCTGACGACGATCTCCGGGACCCGGATCAGCTTCACCGAGGGGCTCGGGCGGGCGCTTCTCATCGCGCTGGTCGTGGCCGCGTCACTGATCGGCGTCGCGGCCCTCGGCCTGTTCGTGTCGACGCTGACCAACAGCGGCATCGCGGCGATGGCGACGACGGTCGGCCTTCTCATCACCATCCAGATCCTCGACCAGATCCCCCAGCTCCACGCCCTTCAGCCGTACTTCTTCTCCCACTACTGGCTGTCCTTCGCCGACCTCATGCGCGACCCGGTGTACTGGGACGACCTCGTCCGCAATCTCGGACTCCAGGGCCTGTACGCGGCGGTGTTCGGCTCGGCGGCGTGGGCGCGGTTCACGGCGAAGGACATCACCGCGTAGCCGCTAGCACGCGGCTGCCCCTGCGTGTCGTGCGTTTCGTAGGGGTAGCGGGCGAGTGGTGCCTCCCGTGCGAAGAACGTCTTCGCATGCGCCAGCGCGGCCGTGTCCTTCAGCACGTCACCGGGCCTGCTGCCGTTGCCGAGCAGGACCCCGCCGAAACGCATGCCCAGGTACGCGGCCGAGTGGTGGAGAGTGCCGATCAGCGGGTCGGCGACCTCTTCCTCCTCGTGCGCCAGCGCGGTGACGCCCCAGAGGGTGCGCCCCGCCATCCTGGCCTTGAAGTCGACGCCGGGCGTGCGCAGCCAGCCCGACCAGTAGTCCAGGTAGCGCTTGGTGAGGCCGGACACCGAGTACCAGTACAGCGGCGAGGCGATCACGATGTCGGTGGCCGCCAGGGTGGCGTCGAGCAGCAGCGCCGGATTGCTGCCCGCGGCCGGGTGTACGTGGTCGCTGTCGCGCCGCAGGTCCACGAAGTCGGGCAGCGGGTGCTCGGCGAGGCTCAGCCAGCGCTGTTCGACATCCGCGGGCAACTGTTCGGAGGCCCGGCGGGCCAGCAGCTCGGTGTTGCCGTCGGGGCGGCTGCTGCCGAGCAGGAACAGGAAATGACGGCTCATGGGTCCCCCAGGGTGCGCGTGCGACGGGCCGCGGAACGCCACGACCGGCAACTACATGCGTACACAATATATGCATACGCATGTGACGTCCATGCCGAGAAACGGGGATGGCGGGGTTCTGCCGGGGTTCAGGGCAGGCGCGCGGAGCCCGTCAGGCGGGCCAGCGCGGCCGTCTCGCGGGGCAACGCCGAGGTGATGTCACCGATGCGCCACGCCGGGATCCACGGCACCTGATACACGTCGATCATCGAATCGATCACCTTGACGCGCTGGGCGAGCGGGCGGGGCAGCCGCCCGGGCGCGTCCGCCACCAGCACCACGGCGTCGAGGTCGAGCCCCGGGGGCGCCTCGCCCCGGCGGAAGGTGTCGAGGGTGTGCGAGATGGCGTCCAGTCCCGCCGCGTGCGTACGCCCGACGAGGAGCACCGACCCCGGTTCTCCCTGGTCGGGCCGGGGCCAGTTCCGCCCGGCGTCATGGCCGCCGAAGACCGCGGCGAGCGTGGTCGTGCCGGCCCCGCCGTGCGTCGCGACCCAGGCGAACCGCCGTGGGCCGACCGCGTGGCCGGGTTCGCCCCCGCCGGGTTCGGGCCACAGAATGGGTTCCACGGTGTCGGCGACCGGCCCGCGGAGCCAGATCTCGGGTCCCTCCGCCTCCTGCCGCATGCTCCCCTGCATCACCCTGACCACTCTCCTCGGTCGTTGTCGGCGTAATCGGCCACTCTTACGAGGCTGTGACGCCGTAGTGACGCATGCAGCGGTGGTGAGCCGAGAGACTTGACTGTATGTACCTGACGGGATCTTGAGGCAAGGTCGACGCATGGAAGTACGACCCGAGTGAGGGAATCGATGTCTCGACTCAGCCGCGAACAGAAGCGGGAATCCAAGCGGCAGCGCTCGGCGGTAGGCCCCGGTGCCGGTCCGTTGGAGGTGTGGGTCACCGCGCCCGCAGGGGAAAGCGAGGGCGGCGTCACGGTCGGCGGCGTCACGGTCGGCGTCGTGCCCGGCGAGACCGTCCAGGCCGCCGTCCTGAACCACCTCCACCGACTCGCCCTCGCCGCCGGTCACTCCGTCCTCGCCACCATCCACGACGAACGGATCGGCTTCGTCGTACCGCTGGAGGTGTACGGGGACGGGTCGAGCCGGTACACGGGCGAGCCGGTACGGGTGGCGCCGCCGGCCGAGGTGCCCGGGGTGCCCGCGGCCCCTCCCGCGATCCCCGCGGCCCCTCCCACGATGCCTGCGGCCCCTCCCGCGGCGCCGCGGGTGCCGGTCTCGGAGCCTCAGCCCCTGCCCGGGGCCGCAGCGACGCATGCGCTGCGGGCGCTGCCGGAGCCGACGCGGGACGCCGCCCCCGGCGTCGCGGTGGCTCCGACGGGCGAGTTCGGCCCGCCGCCCGTGGGGCTGACGCCTGAGCGTCCGGCCCCCGCGATGGAGGCCATGTCCGTCATGGACCCCGAGCCTGAGCCGGAACCGAAGCCCACTCCCGCGCGCGGCTTCGACGCCGTCGCCGAGTCCGTGCTGGCACCGGTTCAGGAGACGGAGGGCGCGGCGTTCCTCGTGGAGCCCGTGGCGCGGATCAACGAGGCCGTGAAGATGGGCCGGATCGAAGAGGCCACGGGGATGGCGGAGCGGGTCGGCGCGGACGCGTCGCGGTCGCTGGGCCCCGAGCACCCGGAGGTGCTGCGGCTGCGCGAGCTGACCTCGTACATCGCCTATTTGGCCGGTGACCCGCTCCGGGCGTTCCACCTGTCCCTCGACCTTGCCCGGATCCGCAGGCGGCGCCAGGACCCCGAGGCCGCGTACGGCAACGTACAGAGCGCCGCCTCGGCCTGGCGCGCCGTGCGCGACCCCGTGCAGGGGCTGAACCTGGGGCAGGACCTGATCACGCTGTGGGCCGAGCTCGTGGCCGACGGCGGCCCCGCCGCCGACGACCTCGAACAGCTCGAGTCGGCCCGCACCCGCATGACCCGCCTCGCGGACCGGGCCCGGGCCCGCTCCCTGGCGGACAACCCGTACACCCCCTAGGAGCCCAGGAATCCCAGGAATCCCAGGAATCCTAGGAAGACAGCGTCCACACGGCGTACGCCAGCGCGTCCGCGTTCCGGTTCAGCGCCGTGTCGTCGATGTTGGACGCCGTGTCGCAGGAGGCGTGGTAGCAGCGGTCGAAGGCCTGGCCGGAGGTGCCGCCCCACTTGGCGGCCTGCGCGGCCGTCTTGATGTAGTCGGCGCCGCTGAAGAGACCGCCGACCGGGACGCCCACGTTCTTGAAGGGAGAGTGGTCCGAGCGGCCGTCGCCTTCGGTCTCCGGCTCCGTGGCGATGCCGACGCCCGCGAAGTAGTCCTTGAAGGTCTTCTCGATCGTGGGGTCGTCGTCGTAGACGAAGTAACCGGGGTTCGGTGAGCCGATCATGTCGAAGTTCAGATAGTCGCTGATCTTCGCCCGGTTCGCGGAGGACAGGCTGTTCACGTAGTACTTCGAGCCGACCATCCCCAGCTCCTCCGCGCCCCACCAGGCGAACCGCAGGTGCTTGGTGGGCTGGTACTGGGCCCGGGAGACGGCGAGCGCGGTCTCCAGGATCGCGGCGGACCCGGATCCGTTGTCGTTGATGCCGGGTCCCGCGGTCACGCTGTCGAGGTGGGAGCCCGCCATGACGACCTGGTTGGCGTCGCCGCCGGGCCAGTCGGCGATCAGGTTGTACCCGGTGCGGCCGGAGGACGTGAACTGCTGGAGGGTCGTGGTGAATCCGGCCGCGTCCAGCTTCGCCTTCACATAGTCGATGGAGGCCTTGTAGCCGGTGCGGCCGTGTGCGCGATTGCCGCCGTTGGCGGTGGCGATGGACTGCAGCTGTGCGAGATGGGCCTTGACGTTGGCCACGGGGATGTCGGGTGCGGCTGCCGCGGCGGTGGGGGCCGGCGCCGCGCCGGTTATCGCGCCGGTGGTGAGGAGCGTGACGGCCGCGACGACGACGGCGCCGGTGGCACGCCCGGGAACGGAGAGCTTCATGTGGGGGGCTCCGGATTCCTTGTGGGAATGAGGTGCCTGATGGTGTTTCTGAGGCTGACGTTCCGTCAAGAGCGCAATCCGGTCAGGGTGGTTCGCATAGCGAACCCGGATCGTCGGGGCGGGCGACGCTCACTGCACGCGCGCGCTCTCTACGACGTGGCGTCCACGGCGGTGGCACCCCGCACGCCCGCGACGGCACCCGCGAGCGCCCCGGCCCTGAGCGCCCGAGCCGCCCGGCGCGCGGTCCGCAGCGCGTCGAAGGTGAGCAGCGACAGCGCGATCCAGACCAGCGCGAACCCGGCCCACCGCTCCGGCGGCATGGCCTCGTGGAAGTAGAGGATGCCGAGCAGGAACTGGAACACCGGGGCGAGGTACTGCAGCAGTCCCAGCGTGGACAACGGCACCCGTATCGCTGCCGCGCCGAAGCACACCAGCGGAAGTGCGGTTACCACGCCCGTCGCCGCGAGCAGCGTCGCGTGCCCCGCGCCCTGCGTGCCGAAGGTCGCGCCCCTGCTCGAACCCAGCCACAGCAGATAGGCGAGCGCGGGCAGGAACTGGATCGCCGTCTCGGCGGCGAGCGACTCGATCCCGCCGAGGTTGACCTTCTTCTTCACCAGCCCGTACGTGGCGAAGGAGAAGGCGAGGGTGAGGGAGATCCACGGCGGCCGGCCGTACCCGACGGTGAGGACAACTACCGCGGAGAAGCCGACACCGACCGCCGTCCACTGCAGGGGGCGCAGCCGTTCCTTCAGCAGCAGGACGCCCATGGCGATGGTGACGAGCGGGTTGATGAAGTAGCCGAGGGACGCCTCGACGACGTGCTCGCTGTTCACGGCCCAGATGTAGACGCCCCAGTTGACCGTGATCACGGCCGCCGCGACGCTGATCAGCGCGAGCCTGCGCGGCTGTCGCAGCAGCTCGCCGAGCCAGGCCCAGCGCCGCATCACCAGCAGGGCGATGCCGACCACGGCGAGCGACCACACCATTCGGTGGGCGAGGATCTCGAGGGCTCCGGCCGGCTTCAGCAGCGGCCAGAAGAGCGGAACGAGCCCCCACATGCCGTACGCGGCGAAGCCGTTCAACAGCCCGACGCGCTGCTCGGCCCTGGAGATCTGGGGACCTGTCGAGCCGGCGGGGCCACTGGAACCCGCGGAGCCGGCGGGGCCCCCGGAACCAGCGGAGCCGGCCGCACCCATCGAATTCTTCGCCTGCTGCACGGCCACCGGCCCTCCCTCTCGAACAGCTGCTCCCGTGCAGCCTCCAAGAAGGTAGCGCCGAGCGCCCCCGCCTGTCATGCCCGTATCGCCATACGGTCATGACAGGCGGGGGTTCGGAGGGGCGGCGGTGCCAGGGCCCCGAGGGGGGGAGTCAGCCCTTCAGTGCCGCCGCGATCGACTCGGCGACCGGCGTGGTCGGGCGGCCGGTCAGCCGGGACAGGTCACCGCTGGTGCCCGCGAGCTCGCCCTTCTCGATGGACGCGTCGACGCCCGCCAGGATCGCGGCGAGGGGGCCGGGCAGTCCGGCGCCGGTCAGGATGCCGGTGAGCGCCTCGACGGAGACGGCGTTGTAGGCGATCTCCTTGCCGGACCGCTCGGCCACCAGGGCGGCGTACTCGGCGAAGCTCCACGCGGTGTCGCCGCTCAGCTCGTACGTCTTGTTCTCGTGGCCCTCGCCGCTCAGTACGGCCACGGCGGCGGCCGCGTAGTCCGCGCGGGAGGCGGAGGCGACCTTGCCGTCGCCGGCGGCCTGGGTGACGGCGCCGTACTCGAGGACCGGGGCGAGGTTCTCGGTGTAGTTCTCGTTGTACCAGCCGTTGCGCAGCAGGGCGTAGGGCACACCCGACTCCAGGATCGCCTTCTCGGTGCCCTTGTGGTCGTCGGCGAGGGCGGCGGTGAGGGTGCCCGGCGCGCTGGTGTACGCGAAGAGCGCGACCCCGGCGGCCTTGGCGGCGTCCAGGACGACCTGGTGCTGGGCCACGCGGCCCTTGTCGAACTCGTTGCCGGAGATGAGCAGCACCTTGTCGCCTGCGGCGAAGAGGGTTCCGAAGGTCTCGGGCTCGTTGTAGTCGGCGACCGCGATCTTCACGCCGCGGGCCGCGAAGCCGGCGGCCTTCTCCGTGTCGCGGACGACGGCGGTGATCTGGTCGGCCGGAACCTTCTCCAGCAGTCCCTCGATGACGTGGCGGCCGAGGTGTCCGGTGGCTCCGGTGACGACGATGCTCATGACTTGGCTCCTTGTGGGGTAGGTCTGTCACTAACCCTAGGAGGTGCGCTAACTCTGCGAAAGTACCCACTTTGAAGTAAGGTACTGGCATGGGAGTAAGTGCAGAGGTACCCACCGACACCCCGGCCGTGTCCAAGCCTGCGGCCGTCTCCAAGTACGACACGGGCGAGGCGGTGTGCCCGTACCGCCTCGTCCTGGAGCACGTCACCAGCCGTTGGGGTGTGCTCGTACTGATCGAGCTCCTCGACCGCCCCTACCGCTTCAGCGAGCTGCGCCGGGCGATCGGCCGGGTCAGCGAGAAGATGCTCACCCAGACCCTCCAGACCCTGGAGCGCGACGGTCTCGTCCACCGTGACGCGCAGCCCGTGATCCCGCCCCGCGTCGACTACTCGCTCACCGCACTGGGCCGCGAGGCCGCCGAGCAGGTGCGCGCCCTGGCCGTCTGGACCAAGGACCGGATGGACGACGTGGAGAAGTCCCGCCACGCGTACGACGAGGCCCGGGTGTCGGCCACCCGGGCCCGTGGAACTTCTTGAACGCCTCGACGAACGCCTTGAGGAACGCCTCGAACGGTCGGCCCGCTCAGCCGACGACCGTCCAGGTGTCCCCGCCCGCGAGGAGCGTCGCGAGGTCGCCCTTGCCGTTCTGTTCGATGGCCGTGTCGAGCTGGTCGGCCATCTGGGTGTCGTAGACCGGTCGCTCCACGGAGCGCAGGACGCCGATCGGGGTGTGGTGCAGGGTGTCCGGGTCGGCCAGCCGGGAGAGCGCGAAGGCCGTGGTCGGGGACGCGGAGTGGGCGTCGTGGACCAGGATCTCCGCCTCGTTCTCCGGGGTGACGGTGACGACCTTCAGGTCACCGGTCAGCTGATCCCGTACGACACCCTTGTCGCGGTCCGCGCCGAAGCGGATCTGCTGCCCGTGTTCGAGCCGGATCACCGCTTCCTCGGCCTGCTGCTTGTCCTTGAGGGCCTCGAAGGCGCCGTCGTTGAAGATGTTGCAGTTCTGGTAGATCTCCACCAGCGCGGTGCCCGGGTGGGCGGCGGCCTGCCGCAGTACCTCGGTGAGGTGCTTGCGGTCGGAGTCCACGGTCCGGGCCACGAAGGACGCCTCCGCGCCGATGGCCAGGGACACCGGGTTGAAGGGCGCGTCCAGCGAGCCCATCGGCGTCGACTTGGTGATCTTGCCGACCTCGGAGGTCGGCGAGTACTGCCCCTTGGTGAGGCCGTAGATCCGGTTGTTGAACAGCAGGATCTTCAGGTTCACGTTGCGGCGCAGCGCGTGGATCAGATGGTTGCCGCCGATGGAGAGGGCGTCCCCGTCACCGGTCACCACCCACACGCTCAGATCCCGCCTGCTGGAGGCGAGGCCCGTCGCGATGGCGGGCGCGCGGCCGTGGATGGAGTGCATGCCGTACGTGTCCATGTAGTACGGGAAGCGGGACGAGCAGCCGATGCCCGACACGAAGACGATGTTCTCCTTGGCGAGGCCGAGCTCGGGCATGAAGCCCTGTACGGCGGCCAGGATCGCGTAGTCACCGCAACCGGGGCACCAGCGCACTTCCTGATCGGACTTGAAGTCCTTCATGGACTGCCTGGCCTCGGCCTTGGGCACCAGGCTGAGGGCCTCGATCGTGTCCGCGCTTCCTGCGGTCGTCTCAGCCATCGATGGCCTCCTTGAGCGCCGTGGCGAGCTGTTCGGCCTTGAACGGCATGCCGTTGACCTGGTTGTAGGAGTGCGCGTCGACCAGGTACTTCGCCCGGACGAGCGTGGCGAGCTGGCCGAGGTTCATCTCGGGGATCACCACCTTCTCGTAACGCCCCAGCACCGCGCCGAGATTCCGGGGGAAGGGGTTGAGGTGGCGCAGATGGGCCTGCGCGATGTTCTCCCCGGCCGCCCGCAGCCGCCGTACCGCCGCGGTGATGGGTCCGTACGTCGAACCCCAGCCCAGAACGAGGGTGTCGGCCTCGTCGGAGGGGTCGTCGACCTCGATGTCCGGGACGTCGATGCCGTCGATCTTCGCCTGGCGGGTGCGGACCATGAAGTCGTGGTTGGCGGGGTCGTAGGAGATGTTGCCCGTGCCGTCCTGCTTCTCGATGCCGCCGATGCGGTGCTCGAGCCCCGGTGTGCCCGGGATCGCCCACGGCCGGGCCAGGGTCCCCGGATCACGCTTGTAGGGCCAGAACACCTCGGTGCCGTCGTCCAGGGTGTGGTTCGGACCCTGCGCGAACTGCACCCGCAGGTCCGGAAGCTCGTCGACCTCCGGGATCCGCCACGGTTCGGAGCCGTTGGCCAGGTAGCCGTCGGAGAGGAGGAGGACGGGAGTGCGGTAGGTGAGGGCGATCCGGGCCGCCTCCAGGGCGGCGTCGAAGCAGTCGGTCGGCGTGCACGGGGCGACCACCGGGACCGGGGCCTCTCCGTTGCGCCCGTACATCGCCTGGAGCAGGTCCGCCTGCTCCGTCTTCGTCGGCAGCCCCGTGGAAGGCCCGCCGCGCTGGATGTCGATGACCAGCAGTGGCAGTTCGAGGGAGACCGCGAGCCCGATGGTCTCCGACTTCAGCGCCACGCCAGGCCCGGAGGTCGTGGTGACCGCGAGCGAGCCGCCGAAGGCCGCGCCCAGGGCAGCGCCGATACCCGCGATCTCGTCCTCGGCCTGGAAGGTGCGTACGCCGAAGTTCTTGTGCCGGCTCAGCTCGTGCAGGATGTCGGAGGCCGGGGTGATCGGGTAGGAGCCCAGGTAGAGGGGCAGGTCCGCCTGTTTGGAGGCGGCGATCAGGCCGTACGACAGGGCCAGGTTCCCGGAGATGTTGCGGTAGGTGCCGGTCGGGAAGGTCTTGGCGGCCGGGGCGACCTCGTAGGAGACCGCGAAGTCCTCGGTCGTCTCGCCGAAGTTCCAGCCCGCCCGGAACGCGGCGATGTTGGCGGCGGCGATCTCGGGTTTCTTCGCGAACTTGGTCCGCAGGAACTTCTCGGTGCCCTCGGTGGGCCGGTGGTACATCCAGGACAGCAGGCCCAGCGCGAACATGTTCTTGCTGCGCTCGGCCTCCTTGCGGGACAGCTCGAACTCCTTGAGCGCCTCGACCGTCATCGTCGTCAGCGGGACCGGATGGACGGCGTACCCGTCCAGTGAACCGTCCTCCAGCGGGCTGGCCGCGTAACCGACCTTCGCCATCGCCCGCTTCGTGAACTCGTCCGTGTTGACGATGATCTCCGCGCCGCGCGGCACATCACCGATGTTCGCCTTGAGCGCCGCCGGATTCATGGCCACCAGCACATTCGGCGCGTCACCGGGCGTAAGGATGTCATGGTCGGCGAAATGCAGCTGAAATGAAGAAACGCCCGGCAGGGTGCCTGCGGGCGCTCGGATTTCGGCGGGGAAGTTCGGCAGCGTCGAAAGATCGTTCCCGAACGACGCCGTCTCGGAGGTGAAGCGGTCGCCGGTGAGTTGCATTCCATCACCGGAGTCACCCGCGAACCGGATGATCACCCGGTCGAGCCGGCGTGTTTCCTTTACCCCCGCCGGTTTGCGCTGTTCTCCTACGACGGCTCCGTCGGCATGCTCCGCTGGGCTACTGACCTGGCTGGTCACTTAACTGGACCTCCTTCGAGGCGGCTGTCTGGGAGCGGCCTTCCCGCAGGCCTTCCCGGGATCAACCCTACGTCTGTAAGGGTCGCCTTCCCTCGGCCGTTCGCATGATGGACACCATTTTGAGATGGTTCGACGCCCTGACTTGTCATGACTTACTCGCCCCCGACGCTCCTCTGGAAGACGCTTCTACCTCATCCTTTGGTTCTCGTGCCCGTCTCGCGCCGCTCTGGTGCCGTGTCGGGCCCCTGTCCTTCGAGGGCGAATCCGTTCGGCCGACGCGGTGTGTTCGGCTGACCCAGTGTCAGTCCCTCAGGAGTTCAGATAGGTGAGGACCGCGAGAACACGCCGGTGATCACCGTCGCTCGGGGAAAGCCCGAGTTTCAGGAAGATATTGCTGACGTGTTTCTCGACCGCGCCGTCACTCACCACGAGCTGCCGCGCGATCGCCGAGTTCGTGCGTCCCTCGGCCATAAGTCCTAGGACCTCCCGCTCCCGCGGGGTGAGCCCGGCCAGTACGTCCTGCTTACGACTGCGCCCGAGCAGCTGCGCGACCACCTCCGGGTCCAGAGCGGTACCCCCCTGGGCCACCCGCACCACCGCGTCCACGAACTCGCGCACCTCCGCGACGCGGTCCTTGAGCAGGTAGCCGACCCCACGGCTCGAACCGGCCAGCAGTTCGGTGGCGTAGCGCTCCTCCACGTACTGCGACAGCACCAGCACCCCCACCCCCGGGTGATGCTTGCGCAGTTGCACGGCCGCCTTCACGCCCTCGTCGGTGTGTGTCGGCGGCATCCGTACGTCGGCGACCACGACGTCCGGCAGCGCGTCCTGGGCCGCCAGGTCGGTGATGGTCTTGATCAGCGCGTCGCCGTCTCCGACACCGGCCACGACATCGTGCCCGCGGTCGGTCAACAACCGGGTCAGGCCCTCCCTGAGCAGCACTGAATCCTCGGCGATGACCACCCGCACCCTGTCCTCCACGATTCTCGGCCCCCCACACCATTCCCCGACCCAAGCCGGCCGCGTCCCCGCCCATACATCAGCCCACAGCATCCCAGCATTCGAACCCACCCGCCCCCGAGCAAGGGGAATCAAGGGGAATCAGGGGGAGGGGGGAGGGGGAATGCGGGGGGCGCACTTTTGGCTCCGGGGTGGGGTTCAGGGGGGTGGCGGGCTTGGGCCGGCTGTGGGGAGCGAGGGGCGAGAGGGCGAGAGGTGGGGTCTGTGCGTGTTGGGGTGAGGCCTCTTGGCGGGGCGGAGCTCTGTGGGGGCTGGGGGTACGTGCGTGGTGGGGTTCGGGGCGGAGTCCTGTCGGGGGTGGGGGCCGAGCCCTGCGGGGGCTGGGGGCATGCGCGTGGTGGGGTTCGGGGGCGGAGTCCCGCGAGGTTCGGGGGCGAGGCCGGTCGGGTTGAGGGCCGAGCCCGGTCCGGTTTGGGGCTGCGCCCGGTCGGGTCAGGGGCAGCGCCCCGGCGGGGTACGGGGGCCGTCTGTGGTGGGGGTACGGGGGCCGAGCCCCGAGGCGGTCAGTGGCGCCGCCTGTGGTGGGGCGCGGGCGCCGCCCCGTGGGGGTCAGAGGTGACGGTTGTGGTGGGGTGCGGGGCAGCTGCCCCGCGGGGGCCGGGGGCGGCGCCCGTGGCGGGGTGCAGGGGCGGAGCCCCGCCGGGGGGCCGGGGGCGGAGCCCCGGGGATGGGACGGGTAGGGGCGGCGGGGGCGAGAAACACCCCACCCCCCACCCCCGCTCACCCCCGCCAGGGCAACTCCGCAGTAATCCGACTGGGCCCACCCACAGGAGAGTCCACCACCAAAACCCCGTCCACCGCATCGAGCCGCTCCGCCAGCCCCGCAAGCCCGGACCCACCGGAAACATCGGCCCCACCCACACCATCGTCGACAACCTGAAGCATCAACCGGTTCTCGACCCGCCACACATCCACCGTGGCCCGCGTCGCCCGCGCATGCTTACTGACGTTCTGCAGCAGCTCGGAGACGGTGAAGTACGCGATCCCCTCGATCGCCGGCGCCGGCCGAGCGGGAAGATCCACCTCCACCTGCACCGGCACGGTGCACCGCGAGGCCACGGAAGACAGCGCCGCATCCAGCCCACGATCGGTCAGCACGGCCGGATGAATCCCCCGCGCCAGATCCCGCAGCTCCTGCAACGCCGTCTTCACCTCACCGTGCGCCTCGTCCACCATCCGCGCCGCGGCCTGCGGATCCTCGGTGAGCTTCTCCTTGGCAAGACCGAGCCCCATCGCGAGATTGACGAGCCGCGCCTGCGCCCCGTCGTGCAGGTCCCGCTCGATGCGCCGCAGGTCCGCCGCGGCCGTGTCGACCACGACCCCCCGGTCCGACTCCAGCTCGACCACCCGGCTCGCCAGCCGCGACGGCCCGAGCAGCCCCGCCACCATCACCCGGTCCACCGTGGTCAGCGCCCGCACGATCCACGGCGTGGCCATCGTGATCAGCAGCCCCAGCAGCGCGGTGACGGTGATCTCGAAGGGGTTGTCCAGGTAGACGCGGTGCGTGCCGTCGCCGTAGAGCTGGAGCCCGCCCTGCCCGCCGTACACCGGGAAGAGCCAGAACCAGAGCGGATACGTCAGCATCGCCCAGCCGTACGCCCAGAAGGTCAGCGCCACCACGAACGAGAACACCGACCACGGGAACTGCACCACCGAGTACAGCAGATGCCGCCAAGCCGAACCGCTCTTGAGGATCGCCCCCATCCATGCGAGCGCCCCGTGCTTGCGCACCCGCAGGGGCTCCGGCGCGGCCACCTCGATCCCGAGCAACCCGCGCGCCCGCGCCCGCTCCAGCGCGCCGAACCCGAGGACACCGGCCAGGGCCGCGGCGAGCACCGGGATCCCCAGGAAGGTGATCAGCAGGCCCATGCCGAGCGAGAACATCGTGACGGCGAACGTGAACATGAGGATGCCGACCGGCAGGCCCGACATCACGTAACCGAACTCGCGCCAGCTGCGCGCCTCGATCGGCGCCCGCAGCGGTGTCGGGAGACGGTGCCGCCGCCCCTCGGCACCCGCCTCGTGGAATCCGGGCCCGCTCGGGTACCCGTACCCCTGTCCGTACTCCGTCGCCATCGGTCTCGTCCGTTCTGCTCGTCCTGCTCGTCGGTTCGTACCCCCCACCCTGCTGTTCTCGGCCCTTGCCGACCATGGAGCGGGTCGGCGTCTTGGGACGGGGGTTTTCCCTACCTCGGAGCCCGACGGAAGCCGCATGCCGACGGCCCCGGTCAAGGCGGACGCGCCAGGGCGGACGCGCCAGGGCGGACGCGCCAAGGCGGACCCGTCGAGGCGGACCCGCACAGGTCACCCCATAGGCCTGCCCGTCAGCCCCGTCAGCCCCGTCAGCCCCGTCAGCCCTGCCCGTCCCGCCGGTCCCCCCGGTCCCGCCAAGGCAGCTCCGCCGTGATGATGGTCGGGCCGCCGGGCGGTGAGTCGATGATGAACAGCCCGTCCACCGCGCCCAGCCGGTCCGCGAGCCCCGCCATCCCCGTACCGCCGTCGAGGGCGGCCCCACCGCGCCCGTCGTCCTGGACCTGTATGAGCAGCCGCTCGTCCGTCCGCCACACGTCGACGGACGCGGAGCGCGCCCCACTGTGCTTGCTGACGTTCTGCAGCAGCTCGGACACGGTGAAGTAGGCGATGCCCTCGATGGCGGCGGCCGGTCTCGTCGGGAGGTCGGCCGTCACCTTCACCGGCACGGTGCAGCGCGAGGCGACCGACGACAGCGCCGCGTCGAGGCCCCGGTCGGTGAGGACCGCGGGATGGATGCCGCGGGCCAGATCGCGCAGCTCCTGCAGGGCCAGCTTCACCTCGCCGTGCGCCTCGTCGACCATGGCCGCGACGGTCTCGTCGGCCTGCCCCTCGAGAATCTTCTCCTTGGCAAGCCCGAGCCCCATCGCGAGGTTGACGAGCCGCGCCTGCGCCCCGTCGTGCAGGTCCCGTTCGATGCGCCGCAGGTCCGCCGCGGCCGTGTCGACCACGACCCCCCGGTCCGACTCCAGCTCGGCGATGCGCCGCTCCAACTCGTCCGAGGGCGACAGCAGCCCGCGCACCATGGCCCGGTCGACGTTCGTCAGCCCCCGCGCGAGGAACGGCAGCACCGGCCACAGCAGGAACAACGACGTCAGCGTGACCGTGAACGTGACGATGCCCCACGGCAGCCGGATGAAGTCGTACAGCACCGTCCGCCAGGCCACCGAGTCCCGCAGGCTCGACCACAACCAGGAGAAGAAGCCCGTCCCGCGCACCGGCATCGGGCTCGGCTCGTCGATCCGCACGCCGAGCAGCTTGCGCGCCCGCGCCCGCTCCATCCGGCCCAGCAGCCGCGCGCCCCGCAGCCCGCCCGCGAGCAGGGGCAGCCCGATCACCGTCACGGCCAGCCCCGCGCCCGTGGAGACGAGCGTCACGACGTACACGAAGCCGAGGATCGAGACCGGCAGATTGGAGAGGAGATGCGCGATCTCCTTCCACGTCTGCCGGCCGAGTGCGAAACGTGGGGGAGGCAGCCGATCGCTGTCGGCCGCCTCGTCCGGTACATCTTGTGCATCTAGTACATCCGGTACACCCGATGTGCCCGGTATGTCCGAGGCTTGAGGCGTGTCCGACGGGCCGAGGGGGCCGAGGGGGATGATGCGTTCGGTCATATTGGCTAGCCTGCCCGGCGGCGAGCCGCCGCGCCATGAGGTCGACCGCCGCGATCCACTGGGGAAAACCCCACCCCTTGAGGTGAAAGCCGAGGCCGCCGCGCGGTGTACCTGGATGTGCTCGCGAGGTGAAATGGGAAGTGACCGCGAGGTGCGGACGGGAACCCGGTGACATCTGAGCCGGGCGAGTGCGCGAACCCGGCGACGGGCGATGCGGACGAGTCCCTGACATGTCCCCGATAGCCAATGCGTGACGGCCTGCTTACCGTCTCTTTAGCAGGCCCTAGACTCCCGTCCGTACAGATCGTCGAACGGGGCGCATCACAGCGTGCGCGACGGGGCGCGCGCCGGGCGCAACGAGGTCAGGGAGTGAGGGGCTGACGTGCCGGAACCGACCGTTGTCACGGCAACCGGGGCCGTCGTCGCGGCGGGCTACTTCCAGTCGTACTCGGTCGTCGGACTGCTCGCCGTCGTCGGCGTGCTCTTCGTCGCCGTCGCCTTCGGGGCGGGCCGCCTGCTGCGGCCGGTGATCCCGACCCCCGAGAAACTCCTGACGTACGAGTGCGGCGTCGACCCCGTAGGCGAGGGCTGGGCCCACACCCAGGTCCGCTACTACGTCTACGCCTTCCTCTACGTCATCTTCGCCGTCGACTCGATCTTCCTCTTCCCCTGGGCGACCGTCTTCGCCGCGCCCGGCTACGGCGCGGCCACCCTCGTGGAGATGTTCATCTTCCTCGGCTTCCTGGCCGTGGGCCTGCTGTACGCATACAAGAAGGGCGTCCTGACATGGACGTGACCCCCTCGGACGTGACCCCCTCGCTCTCCGAGCCGGTGCTGCTTCCCGAGCCGAAGCGGCTCGGCGCGCTCTCCCGGCTGGCCCCGGAGCCGATGAAGGTGGTCCTGAACTGGGGCCGCCGCTACTCGCTCTGGGTCTTCAACTTCGGCCTCGCCTGCTGCGCGATCGAGTTCATCGCCGCGTCGATGGCCCGCCACGACTTCATCCGGCTCGGCGTGATCCCGTTCGCACCGGGTCCGCGCCAGGCCGACCTGATGGTCGTCTCCGGCACGGTCACGGACAAGATGGCCCCGGCCGTCAAGCGCCTCTACGAGCAGATGCCCGAGCCGAAGTACGTCATCTCCTTCGGCGCGTGCTCCAACTGCGGCGGCCCGTACTGGGACTCCTACTCCGTCACCAAGGGCGTCGACCAGATCATCCCGGTGGACGTCTACGTCCCCGGGTGCCCGCCCCGCCCCGAAGCGCTGCTGCAGGGCATCCTCAAGCTCCAGGAGAAGATCGCCCGGGAGTCGCTGGGGGAGCGCTACAGCTCCTCGCCGCGTCCGTCGGCCGCCGCCCTCCAGAGCGACCTGGTGCGTCCGCCCGCCGTGGGGGAGGACCGATGACCGTCGGCTGGCTTCCCGCCCCCGTCGAGGAGCTCTTCGGCCCGGAGGCCACGGCCGAGGAGTCGTACGAGGTCCTGACGGTCGACGTACCGCCGAGTGCCTGGCTCTCCGCCCTGGAGACCGCGCGCGACTCGCTGGGCTGCACCTACTTCGACTGGCTGAGCGCCGTCGACGAACCCGGCACGGGCTTCCGCGTCGCCGCGCACGTGGTGGCCCTGTCTCCCGTACGCCGCCTCCTCGTCCGTACGACCGTCCCGCACTCGGCACCCGTCCTGGCCACGGCGGTCTCCGTGTACGCCGGCGCCGGCTGGCACGAGCGCGAGACCCATGAGATGTTCGGCGTCACCTTCGAGGGCCACCCGGGTCTCGACCCCCTTCTTCTCCCCGAGGGCTTCGAAGGCCACCCCCTCCGCAAGGACTTCGTCCTCGCCGCCCGCGTCGCCAAGGCCTGGCCCGGGGCGAAGGAGCCGGGGGAGTCCGATCACGGTGGTCCCAAGCGCCGCCAGATGCTTCCGCCCGGCGTGCCCGACCCCAACGACTGGGGTCCCCTGAAGGGCCAACTCCCCCCGGCCCCCGCCCGCCCGGCGCGCGGAGCGGCCCGAGCCGCCGGCGACCGCCCGGTACGGCGGGCCCGCACGGCGGGCGAGGGCTCAGCAAGCCAGACCACCACGACTGGCGACACGGGAACCGGTCCCGCCGCCGGTGCCACCACTGCTGCCGCTGCCGGCGCGCAGGCCCCGACGCCCGCTCGCCGGGCGCGCAGCGCCAGCCAGGGCTCGGCCAGCCAGCAGACCGAGGCCCCGGCTGCCGACGAACAGGCGACCTCGACAGCCGCCCCCGCGGCCCCGGAGGCCGCCGGGCCGACGCCTCCCGCCGGCCCCCGCCGTACGCGCAGCGCGAGCCAGGGCTCGGCGACACGGAGGACACAGGGCACCGAGCAGCCGCCCGCTGCCGCGGCACCGCGCAGCTCCGACGCCCCTTGGCACCACGCCCGCCCCGCGTTCGACGAGCCGCAACAGGAGTCGAAGCAGGAGCAGGAGCAGGAGCCGCAACAGGAGTCGAAGCAGGAGCAGGAGCAGGAGCCGCAACAGGAGTCGAAGCAGGGGCAGGGGCAGGGGCAGGAGCAGGAGCAAGAGCAGCAGCAGGAGCTGGCGCAGGCGCCGAAGCCGGAGTCCAGGTCGGAGTCGGAGTCGGAGTCGGGGGCCACCTCGGAGCCCGCGGCTGCCCCGAGCCCGGACCCCGAGGCCACCGCGAAACCCCCGGCATCCCCCGAGCCGGACTCCGAGCCGGACTCCGAGCCGGACCCCGGCTCCACCCCCGCTCCCGAAGACCCCGCTCCCGAAGACTCGACCCCCAGAACCCCCAGAAACCCAGCCGGAGGCACGCAGTGAACGACGCTCTCGACGTCGCCCTACGCCTCCTCGTCGTCTTCGTCGTGTTCCTGACGTTCCCCCTGATCGTCGGTCAGACCGAGCACAAGGTGATGGCCCACATGCAGGGCCGCCTCGGCCCGATGTACGCCGGCGGCTTCCACGGCTGGGCCCAACTCGTCGCGGACGGCGTGAAGTTCGCGCAGAAGGAAGACATCGTCCCCACGGGTGCGGACCGCCGTATCTTCCAGCTCGCCCCCGCCGTCGCCCTTCTCCCGTACCTTCTCGTCCTCCTCGCCATCCCGATCGGCCCGGGTGAGGGCGCCGTCGGCCAGCTCGTCGACGCGGGCATCTTCTTCGTTCTCGCCGTGATGGGCGTGGGTGTCCTCGGCTCGCTCATGGCGGGCTGGGCCTCGGCCAACAAGTTCTCCCTCCTCGGCGGCCTGCGCACCGCCGCGCAGCTCCTCGCGTACGAACTCCCGATGCTGCTGACCGCCGCCTCCGTCGCGATGGCGGCCGGCACGGTCTCCCTGCCCGGCATCGTCGCCGCCTTCGAGTGGTGGTGGGTGCCCTGGCAGATCGTCGGCGCGGTCGTCTTCTTCGTGGCGGGCCTCGCCGAACTCCAGCGTCCGCCCTTCGACATGCCCGTCGCCGACTCGGAGATCATCTTCGGCGCGTACACCGAGTACACCGGCCTGCGTTTCGCACTCTTCCTCCTTGCCGAGTACGCCGGAATCGTCGTCCTGTGCGGTCTGACCACCGTCCTCTTCCTGGGCGGCTGGCACGGCCCGTGGGGTGCCGACGGCCTCGGCTGGCTCTGGACCCTTCTGAAGACGGCCCTCCTCGCCTTCGTCGTGATCTGGCTGCGCGTCACCTACCCCCGCCTGCGCGAGGACCAGCTCCAGAAACTCTCCTGGACCCTCCTCGTCCCCCTCTCTCTCGCCCAGATCGCCCTCACCGGCATCGTCAAGGTGGTGATCTCGTAACCATGGCTGAGCCTCTCCCGTCCACCCGTCCCCGCATTCCTGGCTCCGGACTCGCCAAGGGCCTGGCCGTCACCCTCCGCACGATGACGAAGAAGACCGTCACCGCGCAGTACCCGGACGCCCAGCCCGAACTCCCGCCCCGCTCCCGCGGCGTCATCGGCCTGTTCGAGGAGAACTGCACGGTCTGCATGCTGTGCGCCCGCGAGTGCCCGGACTGGTGCATCTACATCGACTCCCACAAGGAGACGGTCCCGGCGGCCGCCCCCGGTGGCCGCGAGCGCAGCCGCAACGTCCTCGACCGCTTCGCCATCGACTTCTCCCTGTGCATGTACTGCGGTATCTGCATCGAGGTCTGTCCTTTCGACGCGCTGTTCTGGTCCCCGGAGTTCGAGTACGCGGAGACCGACATCCACGAACTCACCCACGAGCGCGACAAGCTCCGCGAGTGGATGTGGACGGTTCCGGCCCCGCCCGCTCTCGACCCCGGCGCCGAGGAACCGAAGGAACTGGCCGCCGCCCGCAAAACCGCCGACAAACTCGCCGCCGAGGCAGCCGCAGCAGCCGACGCAGTCGAACTCGCGGCGCGGACAGCCCAGCAGGCTGCCCAGCCCGAACCCCCGGCCGGCGGCACGACCACAGGCACAACCTCGGACGCGGCCTCAGGCACGATCACGGACGCGGCCTCAGGCACGGCCTCAGGCACGCCCGAGCCCTCCAAGCCCTCCGACCCGCAGGACGGTGCGTCGTGAGCCTCGCAGCAGCCACGGTCGCCGCGGCGCGGGCCACGACCACCGCCGCCGAAAGCCACGGCTTCCTCTCCCCGACGGGCGTCGAGATCGCCTTCCTCCTCGTCGGCCTGGTCACCTTCGGCGCCGCGATCGTCACCGTCACCACCAAGCAGCTGGTGCACGCCGCCCTGTGGCTGGTGATGACGCTCGGCGGCCTCGCCGTCGAGTACCTCCTGCTCACGGCCGAGTTCATCGCCTGGGTGCAGGTACTCATCTACGTCGGTTCCGTCGTCGTCCTCCTTCTGTTCGGTCTGATGCTCACCAAGGCGCCGATCGGCCGCTCCCCGGACGCCGACTCCGGCAACCGCTGGGCCGCCCTCACCGTGGCCGTCGCCGCGGCCGCCGCCCTCGTCTGGGTGGTCGTGGACGCGTTCCGCACCACTTGGGTCGACCTGAAGGGCCCCGCCGCCGGCTCCACCGAGGTCACCGGAGCGAGCCTCTTCCAGAACTGGGTCCTCCCCTTCGAGGCGCTCTCCGTCCTCCTCCTCGCCGCCCTGGTCGGCGCGATCGTCCTCTCCCGCAAGGCGAAGGCCGACGCCACCACCAAGGCGGACGGGGCCACCCCCGCGGATTCCCAGAGCCGCCGGAGCGAGAAGGAAGGGACCCGCTGATGCACCTCGCCTATCCCGCCGTGCTCTCCGCCCTCCTCTTCTGCACGGGCCTGTACGGAGTCCTCGCGCGCCGCAACGCGATCCTGGTGCTGATGTCCGTCGAGCTCATGCTCAACGCCGTCAACCTGAACCTCGTCGCCTTCGACGTCTGGCTGTCCAGGACCGCCCGCGACACGCTCCACTCCGGCCAGGCCCTGACCCTGTTCACCATCGCCATCGCGGCCGCCGAGATCGGCATCGGCCTGGCGATCGTCCTCGCCGTCTACCGGGGCCGCGGGACCTCGGACATCGACAAGCTCCGCGACACCGCCGAGGGCCCCGCCCCGGACGGCTCCCACGGCGACGGCACCGAAGAAGCCCCCGTCACGGGAGACGAGAAGGCTGAGGCCACCGCGTGACCACGACCACCCTCGCCGTCCTCGTCCCCCTCCTTCCGTTCCTGGGCGCCGCGGCCGGACTCCTCCTCGGCCGCACGGCCCCCGGCTATGTCCGCCCCCTCGCGGTACTCCCGTCCCTCACCTCGCTCGTCCTCGCCGTACTGGTCGCCGTGCGCCAGGGCGGCGGCCAGGCCATCAACGCGGCCACCGAACTGACGCCCACCGGCTCGGTCCCGATCGAACTCTCCCTGCACATCGACGGCTTCGCCGCTCTCGTCGCCGTACTCGTCGGCGTCGTCGCCTCCTGCGTGCAGATCTACTCGACGGGTTACCTGCGCAACGACCCGCGCTACCCCTCCTACGCCGCTCTCGTCTCCCTCTTCACCTCCGCGATGCTGCTCGTCGTCTACTCCGGCGACCTGATCGTGCTCCTGGTCGGCTGGGAGGTCATGGGCATCTGCTCGTACTTCCTGGTCGGCCACTACTGGGAGACCCCCGAAGCCCGCGCCGCCTCGATCAAGGCCTTCCTGGTCACCAAACTCGGCGACGTCCCCTTCCTCATCGGTCTGTTCGCCCTGGGCACCGACGCCGGGTCCTTCCGCATCACCACGGTTCTCGGCACCGTCGCGAGCGGGGGACTGCACCATCCGACGCTGATCGCCCTGCTGCTCCTCGCCGGTGTGGCGGGCAAGTCGGCGCTCTTCCCGCTGCACACCTGGCTGCCCGACGCGATGGCGGGCCCGACACCCGTCTCCGCCCTGATCCACGCGGCGACGATGGTCGCGGCCGGTATCTACTTCGTCGCCCGGCTCCTCCCCGTCTTCCAGGCCTCCTCGGCCGCGATGGTGGTCCTCGCCGTCATGGCCGCCGTCACGATGGCGGGCTCGGCACTCGCCGCACTCGCCCAGGACGACATCAAGCGCGTCCTCGCGTACTCGACGATCGGCCAGCTCGGATACATGGCCGGTGCCCTCGCCGTCGGCGACCGCGGTGCCGCCGTCTTCCACCTCCTGTCCCACGGCGCCTTCAAGGCGCTGCTGTTCCTCGCCGCCGGCGTGATCATCCACGCCTCCGGCACCAACTCGCTGGCCGTCATGTCCCGTATGAGCGGCCTGCGATCCCGCGTTCCCGACGCCTACTGGACGATGACCGTGGCGCTGCTCGCGCTCGCCGCGATCCCGCCGTTCAGCGGCTTCTTCTCCAAGGAGGCCGTCCTCGGAGCAGCCGAGCACGTCGCCACCGGCCACACCGAGCACGCCCCCGGCTCCGCGGGCTGGATCGTCCTCGTCGCCGGTCTGGTCACCGCCGTACTCACCGCCGCGTACGCGACCCGGCTGTGGCTGCTGGCCTTCCACGGCCGGGGCGTCGAAGCCCCCGACCACGGCAAGGAGCCGGGCAGCATGACCGTCGTGCTGTGGGTGCTCGCCGTCCCTTCCCTCGCTTTCGGGCTCGCATACGGCCCACTGCCCGACTGGTTCGACGGCCGCGACCTGACACCGGTCCTCACCACCTCCGTCCTCGGCACGGGCCTTGCCCTGGTCGGCGGGATCGTCACCTACGGGGCCTGGCGGCACACCACCGCGCTGGCTGCGCCCATCCCAGCGGGTGCGGTCGCGGCCCACCCCGACGCCGACGCCGGGGTGGTCGAGGCAGAGGCGATCGCCAGCCACGCACCCGCGTTCGGAGACGTGGCCTACGCCCCCGACCCGGCAGATCCCGGACGGCTGCTGCTCGGCCCGCTGCACCGGCACGCGGCCGTCGGATTCCACCTCGACGCCGTGTACAACGTGCTGTTCGTCCGCCCCGTCCAGGCCGGTGCCGCACTCGTGCGGTTCCTCGACCGTGAGGTCGTCGACACCTACGTACGCGGTGCCGCCGCCCTACCCCGCCTGCTCGGCGCCGCCGTACGGCGCGCGCAGACCGGCAATGTGCAGACCTATGTGAGCGCGCTGCTCGCCGGCACCGTCGTCCTGGTGGTCGCCGCCCTCCTCGTCGCCACGGGAGCGTGAGCAGGCGTGATCGATATCAGTGAGTCCGTGATGCAGATTCTTCTCGCGTTGATCGTCGTCGGGCCGCTCATCGGCGCCGCCGCCGCTCTCCTGCCCGCGCCGCCCGGACTGAAGGGGAAGTCACCGGACCAGGCCGTGCTGCGGCACGGCGTGATCGTCACTGGCGTGGTGCTCATCGCCGCGGTCGTCCTCGCGCTCGGCTTCGACCACGACCATCCGTCGAAGATGCAGGCCACGACGGACATCAGCTGGATCCCCGCACTCGACGTGCGGATCCACCTCGGCATCGACGGCATTTCCCTCCCCCTTCTGGTCCTGACCGCGCTGCTGACCTTCCTCTGCGCGCTCTACAGCTACTTCAAGATGCCTGCGGGGCCGACCCCGAAGGCCTTCGTCGCACTGCTGCTCGTCCTCGAGTCCGGCACCCTCGCGACCTTCGCCGTCCTCGATCTGCTGCTGTTCTTCCTCGCGTTCGAGATGGTGCTCGTCCCGATGTACTTCCTCATCGCCCGGTGGGGCGGTGCGCAGCGCCAGGCCGCGGCCTGGAAGTTCATCCTCTTCACACTGCTCGGTTCGGTCGTCATGCTGCTGGGCCTGCTCCTGATCGGAATCAAGGCGGGCACATTCGACATGGTGGCACTCGCCACTGACAACGGCCGGTCGCTGAGTACATCCGTGCAGGTCATCGCCGTTTTGTCGATCGGAATCGGGCTCGCGGTCAAGACGCCGATGTGGCCGCTGCACAGCTGGCTGCCGGATGCCCACACCGCCGCGCCCACCGTCGGCTCGGTCCTGCTGGCCGGCGTACTGCTGAAGATGGGTACGTACGGTTTCGTCCGGATTCTGCTGCCGATCGCGCCGGGTGGGATGCACACCTTCGCCCCCTACCTCGCCGCCTTCGCCGTGGTCGGGATCATCTACGGATCCCTGGCCTGCCTGGCCCTCGCGAAACAGGGTGCGAAGGGCGATCTCAAGCGGCTCATCGCGTACTCGTCCGTCGGTCACATGGGATTCGTCCTGCTCGGCATCGCGACGATGACTCCGACCGGCGTGAACGGCGCGCTGTTCGCCAACATCGCCCACGGTCTCATCACCGGGCTCCTCTTCTTCCTCGTCGGGGCGCTGAAGGACCGCACGGGCACCACCGACCTCGACACCCTCGCCGAGGAGACCGGCGCCGCGCTCTACGGCAAGGCTCCGCGTCTCGGCGGACTCCTCGCCTTCGCCGCCGTCGCCTCGCTCGGGCTCCCGGGCCTCGCCGGATTCTGGGGCGAGATGCTGGCTCTGTTCGGCGCGTTCAAACCCGCCGCCGACCTCAGCCGTCCCGCGTATCTGACGTTCATGGCGATCGCCGCATTCGGCACGCTGCTCACGGCCGCGTACATGCTCGTCGTCGTACGCCGTGTGTGCATGGGCGAGACCCCGGGGCAGGAGGCGCCGAAGCTCGCCGACGTCCAGAGCTACGAGTTCGCGGCCTGGACGCCGCTCGTCGCCCTCACCGTCGTCGCCGGTCTGTGGCCCAAGGCCCTCCTCGGCCTGACCGACCCGGCCGTTCAGCAGCTCCTCGCAGGAGGCACCCGATGAGCTCCCTGGTCCAGTCCGTCGACTGGCTCGCGATCGCGCCGCCCACCCTCGCCGCGGTCGTCGGACTCGTCGTGCTCGTCGCCGACCTCTTCATCGGAGAGGAGAAGAAGGCGGTACTCGGCTGGGTGTCGGTGGCGGGGCTCGCCGCGTCCGCACTCATGCTGCTGCCCCTCCGGGACGGCGACCGCGCCACCTTCTGTCTGACGGGCGACGCGCACGCCTGTAGCTACACGGCGGACCGCTTCACCCTCGTCATCCAGTTCCTGGTCCTCGGCGGAGCGCTCCTGGCGGCACTGCTGTCGGTCACGGCCCTGAAGGACGCCAACAAAGACCTCCCCGAAGGGGAGTTCTGGTTCCTGTTGCTCTCCTCGGCCGCGGGCGCCGCCCTGCTGCCCGCCTCCCGCGACCTCGCGACGCTCATCGTCGCCCTCGAAGTCGCCTCACTGCCCGCCTTCGCGCTCGTCGGTATCAAACGCGGCGACAAGAAGTCCTCCGAGGCGGCCCTGAAGTTCTTCCTGTCCTCCGTCACCGCGACCGCCGTCAGTCTCATGGGCGTCAGCTTCGTCTACGCGACGACCGGCAGCCTCTACCTGACCCAGATCGCGGACAAGATCCAGCACGTCGACGGACAGTTCCACACTCTCGCCCAGGCGGGCGTCGTTCTCACCCTTGTCGGCTTCGCCTTCAAGACGGCTGCCGTGCCCTTCCACTTCTGGGTGCCCGACACCTACGTAGGGGCGCCTTTGCCGGTCGCCGCCTACTTGTCGGTCGTCGGCAAGGCGGTCGGCTTCTCCGGCCTGATCCTTGTCACCGTCGTCGCCCTTCCCTCGTACGGGGACGTCTGGGGCCCGGCGCTCGCCGCGCTGGCCGCCCTCACCATGACCGTCGGCAACGTCGGCGCCCTGCGCCAGCAGGCCACGCGCGCGTACAGCGCGGTCCGCCTGCTCGCCTGGTCCTCCGTCGGCCAGGCCGGCTACCTCCTGGTCCCGATCGCGTCCGCCGCCTACTCCAAGGACGCCGCGAAGGCCATCGGCTCCACCGTCGCGTACGCCCTGATGTACGCGGTGGTGAACCTCGGCGCCTTCGCCGTGGCCGCCCTCGTCGCCCGTACGAGCCCCCTGAACCGCATCAGCGACTACCGGGGCCTGTACGCGAGGAGCCCCCTGTCCGCGCTGATCCTCGGCTTCTTCCTGCTCTGCCTCGCCGGACTGCCGCCGGGCATCATCGGGCTCTTCGCCAAGGTCACCGTCTTCGCGGCGGCCGTCGACGCGGGGCTCGGCTGGCTGGCCGTGGTCATGGCCGTCAACGTCGTGATCGCGCTCTTCTACTACCTCCAGTGGACGACCCTGCTCTTCCGCGCCCCCGAGGGGGAGCCCGAGAAGCACCGCGTCCCGGCCCCGCTGACCGCCGCGATCGCCCTGACGGCCGTCCTGGGCATCGCCCTCTCCGGAGCACCCCAGCTGGTCCTGCGCTTCTCCGCGACCGGCCTGTTCTGAGGCCGTCACCCGGACCGTCACCCGGACGGTCCACGTGCGCTGTCGCGCGCACAAGGGAACTAGTGCTCCCCGCCTGGCGTTGACCAGTGCGGGAGGTTCCACTGAAAAGTGGAAGCAATGCATCAGCAAGCAAAGGGTTCCCCTGCCGCACCACTTGGAGGGCGTACCGTGCACCGCCGGCACAATGGGCTCAGGACCGCCGTACTCCTCGGGGGACTGTCCGCACTCATCATCGTCATCGGCAGTTTCTTCGGGCGTACAGGCCTCGTCGTCGCGCTGTTCATCGCGATCGGGACGAACGCGTACGCGTACTGGAACAGCGACAAACTGGCTCTACGCGCGATGCGCGCACGCCCGGTGAGCGAATTCGAGGCCCCGGCCCTGTACCGCATCGTCCGGGAGCTCTCGACCCAGGCCCGCCAGCCCATGCCGCGCCTGTACATCTCACCGACCGAAGCGCCGAACGCGTTCGCGACGGGGCGCAACCCGCGCAACGCGGCGGTGTGCTGCACCGATGGAATCCTGCGCATCCTGGACGAGCGCGAGCTGCGCGGCGTCATCGGCCACGAGCTCAGCCATGTCTACAACCGCGACATCCTGATCTCGTCGGTCGCGGGCGCCCTCGCCTCCGTGATCATGTTCCTGGTGAATTTCGCCTGGCTGATCCCGATCGGCCGTTCGAACGACGACGAGGGCCCCGGCATCCTCGGCATGCTGCTGATCATGATCCTGGGTCCGCTCGCCGCGTCCCTCATCCAGCTGGCCATCAGCCGCTCCAGGGAGTACGAGGCGGACGCGTCCGGCGCCCAGCTCACCGGCGACCCCCTCGCCCTCGCCAGTGCCCTGCGCAAGCTCGAGGCGGGCACCAAACAACTGCCGCTGCCTCCCGAGCCGCGCATCGAGACCGCGAGCCACATGATGATCGCCAACCCCTTCCGCCCGGGTCAGGGAATGTCGAAGATGTTCTCCACGCACCCGCCGATGGCGGAGCGCATCGCCCGGCTCGAGCAGATGGCAGGTCGCCAGCAATGAAGACAATCCTCAATGTCATTTGGCTCGTCCTGAGCGGCTTCTGGCTGTTCCTCGGCTACTTGGCCGCCGGCGTGCTGCTGTGTATCACCATCATCGGCATCCCGTTCGGGATCGTTCTTCTGCAATCAGCATCGCGCTCGGGTCGACCCGTCCTTCGATGACCATCGAGGGCAGTAGCTGAAGCTCCGGGAGAGGGACCTGTTCTACGTCCGCCAGGGCAGCGCACACACGGCTCCAGGTGTCGTCGGACGTCCAGGTGTTGAAGTGCTTCGAAGCCTGGATGGTGGCCCCGGTCTCCTTGACCACAACGGGCCAGGACTTGCCGGTGCGTGCCTTATTGAAGATGGCGTCGACGGATCGGCGAACGGTGCCCCGGCGCCCTTTAGGGAGTAGGGGAGCGACACTTTGCCCACTCCTCGTCGGAGAGTGCGGCAGCAGGGACGCCGAGGCCAGCAGCGGCGTACCAGGCGCGAACGGTGCAGGGGACGCCGCCGCGCCGATCGTCGGGCACCGGGCCCGTGATCGTGACCTTTAGTTCCAGCATGGACAAGATGGCCGCTTGCTGCTCCGGGGCCATGTCCGGGAACGACTTCTTCGCCATGCTTGCCAGCGCGATGAGGTCCCGGGCGCGCCGGTCGGACTCCTCCATCTCCGCAAGCCATTCGGCCGCCTCGTCGCGCAGGTTCTGAAGCTGTTGGAGTTCGTCGTTCAGAACGGCTGTAGCCGTTTCAATAGCGTCGGCTGACTTGCTTTGCTTGGCCGAAGCGATGATGACGGCCGTGATCGAAGCGTTCATACCCTCGATCTGGTGGTCAAGGGCTGCGATCCGGTCGACCAGGGCAGTGGTGTCCACTTCCGCCATCCCGATCCATTCGGCAGCCAGCGCCTGGAGCTTTTTGCTATCGCTCGCGATCTCGGTGACGTGCTTCCACACATGGCGCTCAAGCGCGTTGGCGTCGACGCGCGAGCAGCCACACGACTTCTTGCTAGGGTCTTTGGGCGCGTTGCCGGAGCATCGGTAGAACCGGGCACCCTCCCGTGTTGGGGTGAAGCTGATCCCCGCATATGTCTTTCCGCAAAGGCCCAGGAGCCGACCGCTCAGCGGATAGAACCACCGCTGCCCACTACTCTGCTTCGCCGTTTCGGCGACCTTGCGTCGAAGCTCCGCGCTCTGTTCCTCGGTCAGGATCCGAGGCAGATCAATCCGTACGGAGTCGCCCCAGATGGGATTGCCGTTCTCGTCGGTATTGGCGTGCTTTCCGCGGAAGACGAGTACACCGTCGAGGACAGGCGTCGACATGATGCGATCCCGGAGGTTGTCGCGCGTCCATGTCTTGCCGGAACGCGCCGTGACCCCTTCGGCGATGAGACGGATGGTGGCCTTGCGAAGGTTGAGCCCTTCGCCGACGACCAAGTCGTACACATGCCGGATGATCTTCGCCTCGTCCTCGTCGATCACCAGGTATGAGCCGGGGGTCCCCTTGTTGGCGATGCGGTAGCCGTACGGCGGACGCCCGCCGATGTGCGCCGCTGGTGTCAGTTCGGCCTTCTCCTGCAAGCCGCCCTGAGTGCGGTCGCGGATCGTCTCCCACTCTGTCTCGGCGTAGTCGGCGTCACGGCGCATCTTCTTGCGCCCTTCGGTCGTGGTGTTGTCGTGCGTCGGCGACGACAGCGATTCACCCTGTCCTGCCCCACGCTAACGAGATTCAGGCCATTGGCGAGCGGACCGCTGCCACTTAAGGGAGGTCTTCCCCGTGGGGTGCCTGCGGCCGGCGGTCCGCGCCCATGCGACGAGCCCGTTCTCGCGAGCCGACCGGAGCCGAATGCGGGCGGCAGATTCAGGGAGCCGCGCACACGTGGGAACCGTGCGCAGTGGGCAGAGCGCAGGGGCGGGCCCGATCAGTTGGCCGACGTGTTCCGTGTCATCTCGGCTGCCTCGGTGATGGCGCGTTGTCTGAGATCGCCGAACAGCTGCATCGTGACGGCGGCCAGGACGTCGTCCCCGCCAACAGTCCGCCCGTCCCCGCGGCGGGTGGACAGGGCGAGGAGGGGGTCCTTGAGCAGCGGGGCCGGGGCTGGCTCGCCCGGCATCACCAGACTGACTGTCCCGAACTGCTTGACCCCGCCCTCGCGGACGACCTTGGCCGCGTCCCGGGCCAGGGCCGTCAGGAACACGCTCGCGATTCCGTCCAGGTCGCGGACCATCGCCGGGACCGCCCTCACCCCCCCGGCTCCCCAGCAGCCTTCTCACCCCGGCCTCGAACCGGTGGGCGCCAGCCACACCACTCGGTGTACGCGCCCCGCGGCGCTCACGAAGAGACACGAGCGCACCATCGGCGTTGCGCACCTCGCCCATCAGGCCGTGGAAGGTCGGGCTGTGCAGGTACCACGCCGATCCCACCTCCACCTCGACGTTCCGGTCGATCGCCGAGATGAGGTCCTTGGGAATCAGCCTCTTCCTGGCCTCCTCGGCCGCCGCGCTTCTCGCGCCGTCGATGATCTCCGTCAGCACGGTCCGCGTCACCGACGCGGCGGCCCACGCGGCCGGCCGGGAGACATGCAACGAGGTCACGTCCCTGAACACCGCTTTGACGAGCTGAGGCTTGACCGGCAGGTCGGTCACGACGGAAGCGGTCTGCGGACCGCTGCGCTCGGTGCGTAGGGGTTGTGTGGTCATCGAAGAATGTGCTTTCTGCTGTCGGAGGTGTCAGTGGCCCATGCCGCACCGGGCGGCGAGACCACAGAGCTCTGCGGAGGGCGCCGAGCCGGCACAGGGCCTGCCGGGCGGGGCCGCCGGCACACAGAGGTGCAGGCGGCCCCGCCCGGGCGACGCGCTGTGGTGCGGCGCCGTGCCGGTCAGGCGACCTGGTACCTGCCGACTTCCAGGAAGTGGCGCAGTGCTTCGGGTGTGTTGTCGTCGAGGGCGGCGTTGGCTGCCGCGCGCAGGGCCGGGCTGATGGACGGGTCGGCGAGGATACGGGCGATGGCGACGCGGTCGTCCTCGGCCTGGGCGATGCGGTAGCCGGTCTCCAGCCAGGCGCGGATCGCGTCGGAGTCGTTGGCGTCTAGGAGGGCGTTGACCTCGGCGATGACGCGCCGGCCGCTGTCGGGGTCGGCGAGCAGGCGCGTGATGGCGACGCGGTCGTCCTCGGCCTGGGCGATGCGGTAGCCGGTCTCCAGCCAGGCGCGCATCGCCTCGGGGTCGTTGGCGTCCAGGAGGGCGTTGGCTTCTCGTGTCACACGCCGGCCGCTGTCCGGGTCGGCGAGGATCCGGACTATGGCCACCCTCAGGTCGTCGGCGTCCGGCTCGTCCGCGGACGAGGACACCGCGGGCACCGTCATCGCGGTCGGTGCCGCCGTGGCGGCGAAGGACGGGGTGGCGAGCAGGAGGGCCGGGGCGAGGATGCCCGCGGCGATGCCGGGCGCTACGCGATGCAGTCGCAAGGGGAATGCTCCTCTTCGTTTGCTACGGAGGTGAGTTGAGGACGCCTCAGGGCGTTCACTTCGGTGATGCTGCCACCTGGGTCTGACAGTGGCAGTTGCCCCGCTGCGGTCGCAGGGCACCGTCGCCGCGGACGTGGCCGGTGTTTCATGGCGGCGCGCCTTCGAGAAGGGCGGCCTTGAGCGCGGCTCGTGGCTGTCGGGGCATGATCGGGGCGAGACGATTCCTGGGGGCGGTCGTGGTGTGGTCCGAGCGTGTGGTGGTGCGCGACGGGGTTCGGCTTGTCTGCCGGGACCGGGGCGGGCCGGGGGAGCCGGTCGTGCTGCTGCACGGCTTGGCCGGTCATGCGGGTGAGTGGGAGGTGGTGGCCTCGCGGCTGATTGCCCGGTATCGGGTCGTCGCGGTCGATCAGCGCGGGCACGGCGCGAGCGAGCGTCATCAGTACGCGCCGACATCCACCTCAGCCTGCTCCAACTCGCCTACAGCATCATCTGCTTGAGACGACTCCGAACTTCATTCTGAAACGATCAGTTAAGACGGACTGGCCCGTCGACTAAAGGTCGGGCAGCCGTTCGCCCGCTGCGGGAGGCCGGCCCTCCTCTAGCCAGTAGAGGTAGCTCTGCAAGTCGGCCGCCAGGCGCCCCGCCAGGTAAGACTCATAGTCACGAACAATGTCGGCCAGGTGTGGCCGTGGCCAGTCGATTGAAGCATCCCCTCAGCGACCTCCTCGGCCGTCGCCCCCCGGGGTCGCCGTACCGCCCCAGCAGCTGATCTGTGCTGTTGTGTTGCATTCAGCGAAGTGTTGACTCCAATGCTTCAGTCGCCACTCCTGGCATGCGCCGCGAGAGTGGTGTGGCCTGGAGCGATCTAAAGCTTGTCCCGCAACCGCTGGGACGGGGTCAAACAGCCGTGATGCGCTGGTCAGTTGGGGGCTTCGGTCATCTTCAGGAGCTCTTGGTGGAGGCCGGGTCGGGCAAACAGTGCGGCGCCCGTATCCGTTCGCCGCTGGCCAGAGAGGTCGCTGAAGGTGCCGCCGGCCTCCTCGACGATGGGGATCACTGCGGCGATGTCCCAGGGGCCAGCGCCCAGCAGAAGGAAGGCATCGGCCTTTCCTGTCGCGACCAGGAGAGCGCCGTGGCAGGTGCCGGATGCGGTAGACGGCTTGCGGGGTGGCGGTGCGGTGGGGTCCACCGTGGACCAGTCGAGCGCGGGGAGCACGGTTGCGGTGCCTGCTGCGAGCCGCGCCGCAACCGCGCGTTCGGTTTCGCTCAGCCGGGACGGAGGGGGCCAGATTCCTATGGCAGCATCCTTGGCGTTTCCTCCCACCGTGAGCGTCAGTTGGCGCAGTGGTGCTGATGGATCGGAGGGGCACGGCCCCATCCAGGCCGCGCCGCCCGGGGCTGCCCACCAGCGGCGCCCGAGCGCGGGGGCGGAGACCATGCCCATGGTCACGGCGCCGTGTTCTTCCAGGGCGATGAGGGTGCTCCATTCCGGCTCGCCCGCGAGGAAACTCGCTGTGCCGTCAATGGCATCGATGATCCATCGGCGGCTGCTCCGCCCATGGGCACCGAACTCCTCACCAACGAACGCGTCGCCCGGATGTTCCGCACGGATCGACGCGCGCAGGCCATGTTCGATCTCCCGGTCCGCCTCGGTGACCGGACTTCCGTCGCGCTTGTCATCGGCACCCAGGTCGGGTGCACGGAAGTAGTGCCGCGCGACCTTGTCTGCCTGATCGGCCAGGCGGTGCGCCAGCGCCAGGTCTGCTGCGTCCGTCATACAGCTCACTCTTCCGTCCGTCGACCGAGCAGCCGCGCCGCCATCGACCCGAAGATCATTACAGGGCAAGCGTTAGGCGGCGACATCTAGGAGAGGCGAGCCAGGCAGGCCCTTCGCACTCGTGGCTTCGGCCTGGCGCGTGCCAAGGTCAGCGGCCACCGAACCTCTGATCGGTTGGGACCACCTCGCGCCCCAGCGGCATCAATGAGATGGGGATGAGCTTCAGGTTGGCCCATCCGAACGGGATGCCGACGATCGACAGGAACAGCGGGATGCTGGTGATCAGGTGCCCCAGCGCCAGCCACCAGCCCGCGAAGATCACCCAGATCACGTTGCCGATGAACGACGGCGCGCCGGCGTCCGGCCGCTCTACAGTGGTTCGGCCGAACGGCCACAGCACGTAGCCCGCGATACGCAGCGAAGCGATGCCGAACGGGATGGTGACGATCAAGATGAAGCACACCAGCGCGGCCAGCGTGTACGCGATCGCCATCCAGATGCCACAGAAGACGAACCACAGGACGTTCAGTAGGAAGCTGAACAGCTTCATGATCGGCACCTCTCCAGGTTTTTCCGTCGCCACTGCCTGCCAAGACAAGTATCAGCTCGTCAGGCGTTCAGGCGGAACCGCAGCGGCCTTGTGGCGTGATCGGGAACATTCCGAGACGATCCCGTTCGGCATCGCCAACTTCAAACTCATCCCGGTCTCGTTGCTCCCGCTGGGCCGCGAAATCGTCCGCACGGACGAGCCGTTCGCCACGCGCTGACAGGGCGGCGCGGGGGTGCAGAATCCGAAGTACGCCGTGGCGGCGTACAGCAACAGGGGCATCGGCGAGTCGATATGGGCGCTGTGCAAGGACGCCACTGACGAGCTCTACGCCGATCCGCTCCCTCCCCCGCGCGTCCGGTACGACCTGCTGGGCTGCGCACCCCGGGGCGAGCTCGTCGGGGCCGTGGAGCGGGCCCGCACCACGGGCTCCGCTCCGTTGGGCGGCCTATTGGTGCGGACCCTCGACGCCACGCACACCCCGGTCGGGGAGGAATGGCCACTGGAGTACGCACGGGTCCTCGGCGACCGCCCGTGCGCGCTCGACCCGACGCTGCGCGACATCACCATCGAGGCGTCGGCGGTCCCGGACACCCAGCCCGAACACCCCCAACGGCCGTTACTCTCCGCGGGACACCGGCTGCTGGGCGTGGACGGCGAGCCGTGGGGCCACTGCAGGGACCTCGGCCAAGTCCCGGGCGAATTCCTCGAACCGGCCGACCCGCCGGTGCGCCTGCTCGGCTGCTCTCCGCGCGGATCCCTGCGCGACGCGCTCGAAGCGGGTGACGAGGACCTGGGACACGCCCGCGTGCTGCGCCTCAACCGGGTCGGCCGGACGGTCGGCTCCGTACTCGAAGGCGAGATCATCGCCTGGATCCCCTCCGCGCACGGCCGGGGCCTGGTCGATCTCACGCTCGACCCCTGGTCGCGGCGGCTTCCCAGGGCAGCCCGCGAGGCCTGGGACGTGTGGTGGCACGATCGCCAGTCCGAGCCGAACAGCTGGGCCCGATGCAGCTCGCAGGGGCGCGAGTTCTGGCTCGGCCGGGCACGCGAAGGAACGAACCCGTACGGGCCGGACCCAGAGCCAGGCTCCACCTACCATCTCGACGGCCGCCACGTCACCGACGCGCCGGCCTTCCACTGCGCGCTGGGCGAGGCGGTGAACGGCCCCGGCGGCTACTTCGGCCACGACCTGAACGCCGTCGCCGACTGCCTGCGAGGCGGCTACGGCGCCGAGCCGCCCTTCACTCTCGTCTGGCACGACGCCGACGTCGCCCGTACCTGCCTCGGCGTGACACCGTGCCGCGACCGCAGACCCCCGACCTTCGAGGAACTGCTCGCCTTCCTCACCGAGAGCGGCGTCGACGTACGCATGGCCTGATGGGTTATCCACAGGCCGCCCGATTGTCAGTGGCGCGCTGCATCATGAAGCCATGACCGAAATCGAGCAGTTGCTGGCACGGGTCGGTACGGAGGCCCGCAACACCCGCCCGTGGGGCTGGCCTTCGCTCCCCGACCCCGTGGACGCGACGACGGTCACCCGCGCCGAAGCCGTCCTGGGCTTCACCCTGCCGCCACTGCTCGCCGCGCTCTACCTGCAGATAGGGGACGGCGGCTTTGGTCCGGAGTACGGCCTGTTGCCGCTGCTCGACGGCGCCCCGTCCGGCGAGCCCGCCGCCGTCCCGCAGTACCTCGCCCACCGGGAGAGCGGTCGACAGGACCCCGACTGGCCCTGGCCGGAGGGCGTCCTGCCGATATCCCACTGGGGCTGCGGGATGTACGCGTGCGTGGACTGCCGCAGCCCCCGGGGCACGGTCCTGCTCTTCGAGCCGAACGCCGACGAGGCCGACCGCGCCTGGTACGTGGACGCGCCCGACCTGGAGGCGTGGCTGGACACCTGGCTGGAGGGCTCCGGCTGGTACGAGGAGTCCAACGACGACACGGACTTGGCCCCTTGGCCCGACTTCCGCATACGCACGGCGGCGGCGCAGACCTCGTAGCGACCTGCCTGCCCCCGACGCCCCGTCGGCGGCTACCGCGAGGCCGCGCACCCCGTCACGCTGTACGCCATCCACCCGGTCACGGCGTACGCCGCCACCCCCTCACGCCGTACGCCGCCACCCCCACCCCCAGCACAGCCGCGCCCACGACGACTGACAGCGCCGGAAGTGCGAACGCCAGGGTCACGCACCCGACGAGTCCGAGCACCGGCACCAGTCGCGCCGCCGGAGCGGGGCTCAGGGTCCACGCCGACGCGTTGGCCACGGCGTAGTACGCCAGTACACCGAAGGAGGAGAACCCGATCGCGCCCCGCACGTCCACCGTCGCGGCCAGCGCGGCGACCACCGCGCCCACGGCCAGCTCCGCCCGGTGCGGCACCTGGAAACGCGGGTGTACGTCGGCCAGGGCGCCCGGCAGATGACCGTCGCGGGCCATGGCCAGTGTCGTCCGTGAGACGCCCAGGATCAGGGCGAGGAGCGAGCCGAGCGCGGCCACGGCCGCACCCACCCGAACCACCGGCACCAGCCCCGGCACACCGGCCGTCCGTACCGCGTCGGCCAGCGGCGCCGAGGCACGCCCGAGCCCCTCCGGCCCCAGCACCGAAAGGACCGCCACCGCGACCGCCACGTACACCACGAGCGCGACACCCAGAGCCGTCGGGATCGCGCGCGGAATGGTGCGTGCCGGATCCCGTACCTCCTCACCGAGCGTCGCGATCCGCGCGTATCCGGCGAACGCGAAGAACAGCAGCCCCGCCGCCTGAAGCACCCCGCCCGCGCCACCGGAGACCCCGACGTCCAGCCGTCCGGCGTCGGAGGCGTCCGATCCGAGACACACGACCACCACGGAAGCGAGGACCGCGAGGACCACCGAAACGATGACCCGGGTCAGCTGGGCGGACTTGTGCATGCCGCCGTAGTTCACCGCGGTGAGGGCCACCACGGCCCCGACCGCCACCGCGTGCGCCTGCCCCGGCCGGACGTACGCGCCCACGGTGAGCGCCATCGCCGCACAGGAGGCCGTCTTCCCGACGATGAACGACCAGCCCGCCAGATAGCCCCAGAAGGCGCCGAGACGCTCACGCCCGTACACATAGGTGCCACCGGAGGCGGGATACAGAGCGGCCAGCCGTGCCGAGGACATCGCGTTGCAGTACGCGACCACGGCCGCGATCGCGAGCCCTAGGAGCAGACCGGACCCGGCCGCCCGTGCGGCGGGGCCCAACGCCGCGAAGATCCCGGCACCCACCATCGACCCGAGCCCGATGACCACGGCGTCCCCGACGCCCAGGGTGCGCCGCAACTCGGATCCGGACTGTGCCATGGGCGGCACCCTACTGATCGCTGCAACCGACCGCTGCCGACGAGGCGTCTTTCCCGACAACGCGCCACGAACACCAGCACGACCACCGGCTGCTCGAACTCGAAGGCATGAGACAGCAGGTCCGGAGCAGGATCACAGCACAAGCACAGCGCGGAGAGGCAGGTTCAGGGCATGGGCATCATCAGCTGGATCATTCTGGGACTGTTGGCCGGAGCCATCGCCAAATTCCTGCTGCCGGGCCGCGACCCGGGCGGCTTCATCGGAACGACCGTCATCGGCATCGCGGGCGCGTTCATCGGCGGCTGGATCTCCGCGCGCTGGCTGGACCACCCGATCGCCAAGCAGTTCTACGACGGCGCCACGTGGGCCGCCGCGATCGGCGGCTCGCTCGTTCTGCTCATCCTCTACCGCATCCTGTTCGGCGACTCGCGCCGTTGAGCGCACGGCCCGAGGCCGCAGCCAGCGGGCGAGCAGGGTGGGCACCCCCGGGGGCCCACCCTTCCTCGTACGCGCAAATTTCCTCGCACGCGCAATGAACCACCGGCTGAAGCCGGTCGGTGGCCGATGGCTACCGGTAGTTCACGTACTGCAGCGCGAAGTCGAAGTCCTTGCCCTTGAGCAGTGCCTGCACGGCCTGCAGGTCGTCACGGCTCTTCGAGCTGACGCGCAGCTCGTCGCCCTGCACCTGCGCCTTCACGCCCTTCGGGCCCTCGTCGCGAATGATCTTCGCCACCTTCTTCGCGTTCTCCTGGGAGATGCCCTCCTCGATGGACGCGAAGATCTTGTACTCCTTGCCGGAGAGCTGGGGCTCGCCCGCGTCCAGCGCCTTCAGCGAGATACCGCGCTTGACCAGCTTGGTCTCGAACACATCGAGGATGGCTTTGACCCGCTCCTCGGAGTTCGCCTCCATCAGGATCTTCTCGCCGGACCAGGAGATGGAGGCGCCCACGTTCTTGAAGTCGTAGCGCTGCGAGATCTCCTTGGCGGCCTGGTTGAGGGCGTTGTCGACCTCCTGCCGCTCGACCTTCGAGACGATGTCGAAACTGGAGTCGGCCATGTCCTGTGGCTCCTTGTATCGGGGTGCGTAGGGGCGGCCGTCGAGCCCGGCGTAGGTCCCCGGCCGCATCCGCATAAGCCTAGCCACCCCCTCCCCTCCAGGCGCAGATCAATCGGGTGGCGAAGCACCCCCGAGCATCGGGTATCGTTTACGTCGTTGCCAGGGAGCACCGCCGAAAAGCGGTCCTCAGGGCAGCAACCCCGGCGGTGTGCCCGAGCGGCCAAAGGGAGCAGACTGTAAATCTGCCGGCTCAGCCTTCCCAGGTTCGAATCCTGGCGCCGCCACATGAAGGTAGACCCTCTCCGATCTGCGGAAACGTAGATCGGAGAGGGTCTCTTCGTTTTCGAACGTGATCTTTCGATCGGAGTCGAAAAGGGGTGACTTGTCTCACTCTGGCTCGCCCGGATCCCGCTCCTGATCAGCCTGCGTCCTCCAGGCGTCGCCCGAGGGGACGGGTGGGCGGTCACTCCGGCTCGTTCCACTCGCGCAGGGCGGCGGCTGTCCGCCGGTTGGCTCGCTCCTGGGTCTGCGCGAGCACTCTCTCGTAGACCCTGAACGGCACCGCGATCGTGTGACCTGCACGCCGGGCGCACCGCATCGGGTCCACGCCGGAGCTCAGCCAGAAAGGGACCCCGGCTTGACGCAGGTCGTAGGGTCGCCGCGCGAGCAGGGAAGCGACCTCAGCCGCGCTGTGCACTTTTTCCCGAGCTTTTGCCCAGGCCTCCCCGTACCCGGTTTCTGCGCGGACGTCGGTGGAGAGGTTCGTCCACGCTGGTCGCCGGAGGCTGATGACCAGCCAGATGCCGGCCGACCGGCCGGCACGTGCGATCTTGTCGAGGGCCTCGAAGTCGGCGACGTGGGCGGCCTCTTGGACCCGTGCGACCGCGGCGTTGAGCGGGGTGGCCGAATGGGGCGGCGGTCACGGAGCAGGTCGGTCACCCCTGCCGGCGGTCACGCTCGCGGTGGCCTGGGCGTGGCGGGAGCGGCGGAACTTGTTCGTGCCACCCGCCACGGCCCAGGTGACCGCGGAGAGCAGGACGCTGCGGCGCCCATTCCAGCTCACGCAAACCCGGCGGACGGGGGTGGCTCTTGGGAACCGTCGTGGTGCGAGTCACCGTGGGTTCGGATTCAGATCCCACACCCACGGCCAGGGGACGGCCTCTGACCGGGTGAAACAGTCAGAGGCCGTGGTCTTGTCCGAGCAGGTTTCCCCTACTGCTCGTAAGGGTTGAAGCACTTGAGCGCGGCCCAGCCGTAGATGACCTTGTGGTCCTTGCGCACCACCTTGCCGTAGATCCAGGCCTTGTCCACCTTGATGTCCTTGTAGCCCTTGTAGTCCACCTTCGTGCCGTTCATGAGGTCGCCCTTGTAAGCGACGCCAGTGACCTTCGCGCTGGTGTTGGAGTGCGCTCGTATGTTGACCGAGCTGCACGTGGCCTTCAGCTTCCAGGTGGAAGCTGCCGACGCGGACTCGGCACTCAGTCCGAGCGCCCCTATCGCGAGGGCGGAAGCGCTCAGAATCGCCACCAGTGACTTCTTCAGCATTGCCGTGCTCCTTATCGACTATCGGCTGCGACTGTCCACAGCGAGCACAGCCGACCGTGTCCGGCTGTCCGCGTGGACAGACGCGACTGTCTAGTAAACCCCCGCGAGCAGGCCGGATTTCGACAGGTCGTCGACAATCCTTCGATAGATCGTCAACGGTCTGACTACGGCTCCGCTCTGTCAGGTTCCGTGACAGCAGACGTAGTTGGCGGTGGGTACGCGTTTCGCCCCAGCCGTGCTCGGTGGCCGGATCGATGCGGTCCCCTGGTGGTTGCGACCTCGCGGACAGCCGGGCGCTCCTGCGTTGAGCGGCGAACGAGGGCACGCTTGGATGAAGGTGAGCGCTCCAAGAGTCGTTTGCGTGTTTGCCGGACGGTCTCTCGTTGAAAGGGCCCCAGCGACGTCGGCCTGGGTCAGCGGTCGACTCCGAGGCGACGTGTCCCTCGCTCCGTCCGCCGCGCGTTCCCCCGGCCCCTGCGCGGTCTGCGCATCCGTCGGCTCGGCGCGCGGCGTTCCGTGGCTGGTGAAGCGAGTGCTCCGGTACGAGTGCGTTGCCCCGCCGTCAGCCTTGACGTGACCGCGCCACCAAGGGTGCTCGGGTCGCCTTCTACGGCCTCACCGTCTCCCACAGTTGAGCGAACATCGACGCGTCCCGCAACGTCGGCCTCACAGGAACAAAGGCCCCGTGATCTGTCTGAAGAGCAGGTCACGGGGCTGGATCACGCTGACGTGCCATCGCCGTGAGGCCACAGGTCCGGGCGGCCATCGGGGCCGGCCGCACCGCCTCTTGGGGCCGGGGTAGGGGTCGGGGCCGGGTGGTGTCGGTGCGGCGGTTGCCCGCCGGGCAGACTGATCTCATGTCATCGCGTCGTAGGAACTGCCCCGAGTGCCGTAGGGAGATCGCCGTCGTCGCGGGACGGTTCGCCCGGCATGATCCGCCCGGTGCGCGGGGGAGCGGGGAGCTGGTCTCGTGTCCTGGGTCGCGTCGGCCGGCGCAGCTGGGTGCGGCCCAGCCGACGCTGGACGGGTACTCCGTGCCCGACTTTCCCGGGCAGCTTCCGTTGTTCTGAGCGGGCCGGCGAATGGCCTGGTCCGGTCGGTGTCTAGTTCCCCGCGACCGATTTGACCGCCACCGAAATCGGCGTCGAGCCGCTGATCAACTCCAGGGTCAGCCCGGCCGTCGCAGGAGTCTCCACCAGCTCCGCCAGGACCGCGGCGACGTCGTCCCGCGAGACCGCTCCGCGGCCGGTCGAGGCCTCCAGGCGTACGAGGCCGGTGCCGGCGTCGTCGATCAGCGATCCGGGGCGCAGGATCGTCCACTCCAGGGACGTACGACCGCGTACGTACTCGTCGGCCTCGCCCTTGGCGCGCAGATACAGGTCGAAGACGTCGTCGCCCGGGTGGGCCGGGTTCGCGCCCATGGACGACACGACGACGTGGCGCCGTACTCTCGCTCGTTCCGCGGCGTCGGCGAACAGGACGGCGGCGCCCCTGTCCACCGTCTCCTTGCGGGCCGGACCGCTGCCCGGGCCCGCGCCCGCCGCGAAGACGGCCGCGTCCGCGCCGTGCAGATGGGCGGCGACCTCCTCCACCGAAGCCGACTCCAGATCACAAAGGACCGGCTCGGCACCGGCCGCCCGCAGATCGTCGCCCTGCTCGGCGCGGCGGATGATCCCCGCGACCTCGTCACCGCGCGCGGCGAGCAGTCGCTCCAGCCGCAGCGCGATCTGACCATGACCTCCAGCGATGACAATGCGCATGTTTCCGACCGTACGCCCGGATGGACCCGTTCGCCGCACGACCCTGTGGACAACTCAGGGGTCTCTTGAGTTGTCCACAGGGTCGCGCGGCGGCGGAGGTCGTCGTGCTCTCGGCCCGCGTGGTGAACAGGGGGCGCTCGGGCGGTGGTTGTGGCCGCGCGCACAATGTGCGGGGTGCTGGACGGCAGTTGCCGCTAGGAAGGCTCTCCGCGTCCCTGTCGGGGCAGGTCCAGGCCCGCAGCAGCCGCCGAGTTGCAGTACTCCCGCACCGCGCTGGTCCGTGCGACCACGCGCCCCCGGTGCACCACGATCCGGCTGTACGCGAGCGACAGCGCCCCTGCCAGCCGGTTCCCGCGCACCGCGAGCAACTCGGCCGGGAAACCCGCTTCCACGCGTACCTCGGGCAGCCCGAGGGCGGCCCGCGCGCCGGAGCTCACGGCGTCGTACGCGTCCTCGGGGCGCAGACCGTGCCGTGAGGCCAGCAGGTACGCGGCCTCCAGGGGGTCGCCGCGGCCCACGGGGTTCGATACGTCCCGGAGGGCGCCGCTGCCCGCGGCGATCCGTACCCCGGCCGCCCGCAGCATCCGTACCGGAGGCGTTCCGCGCCGGTCCACGCCCCCGCAGCCGCCTTGTGGCAGGCACACCACGGTCACGCCCGCCGCGGCGAGTTGGTCGGCCGCCCGGGAGGCCACCTCGGACGGCAGCCGGCCGAGGCCGCCGCACGGGCCGAGCGTCACGCCGGACCGCAGGCCGCCCGCCATCGCCGCGAGCCGGGCGAGCCGGGCGGGATCGGCGGCGTCCGTGTGCAGGTCGACCGGGCAGCCGTGTTCCGAGGCGAGTTCCAGGACCGCCTCCACGTACCCCGTCGGATCCGGGTCGGCGTCCGGGCAGCCGCCCACCACCGAAGCGCCCATCTTCACGGCGTCCCGCAGAATCGCGAGCCCGTCGGCACCGGCGACCCCGGTTAGCACCCGCGGCATCGCCACCGCCGTCAGCTCGGCCAGCCCGCGCAGCGCCCGCCGCGCCTGGAGCACCGCCGTCAGCGCGTCGAGACCCTGTACGTCGCCGACGCGCACGTGCGAGCGCGACGCCGTCGCCCCGTGCCCGAGTTGCAGCAACGCGGCCTCGGTGGCCCGGCGCTGGACCTCCTGGGTGTCGTACGAGAGGGGGCCGTCGCCGTCGGCCGTCAGGGCCGTGTCGCCGTGCGCGTGGGGCTCGGCGGGGGCCGGCAGGAGCAGGTAGCCGTCGAGGTCCACCTTCGAGGCGCGCGAGCCGGAGGAGGGCGTCGCCAGGCTCCCGGCGGTGCCGACCGCCTCGATGCGCCCGGCGCCCAGCCGCACGTCCACAGTCCGGCCGTCGGTGAGCCGCGCTCCGCGCAGCAGCAGGGTGGCGGTGTCGGTCTGTCCCGACGAGGAGTGGGGTGGCTGCGGCTGGCTGTCGGGCATCGCGCTCCTGGGGCTCGGGGGCGGCTGCGGGGAGGGGCGACTGGGGAGGTGGGGCGCTTCAGTTGAGAGGGGCGACCGGGGAGGTGGGCGCTTCGGTGGTGGGGGTGTGTGTGTGGGGGGGGGAGGAGAGGGGGCGGTGGAGGGGTGGGGCGAGGTCGTGGGCGGTGAGGGGCAAGATCACGCAGCGTGAGTCGAGCCTAGGGTGGCGAGCCCTCCTCGTCCGGGAGGAGCGCAATAGTCGTACCGGTGTGGTCCGTGCACGGACAGAAAGCGGGAGATGAGAGCCGGGCACGCGAGTCGGGGCGGCCGGACGGAGCCGCTGGTCGGACGGGCGGAGAGGCTGGGACCGGGGGCTGTCGACCGGGCTGTGTGCCCGTGATCCGTGGGGCGTGAGCGGCCGGAGTCGCGGTCGTGACACACCGTTCGTAAGGGGCCGGAGTCGCGGCGGCGAACGGCCGGGAACAGGCCGGGGCGGGTGCCGCGAAACGGATTTGGGCGATCGGCGGGCGAGCGTGTAATGTCTTCATCGCTCGCCCCAATAGCTCAGTCGGTAGAGCGTCTCCATGGTAAGGAGAAGGTCTACGGTTCGATTCCGTATTGGGGCTCTGGTGTGAGGGGTTCCCGTCGCAAGGCGGGGACCAATCGCATCACAGCGGTGTAGCTCAGTCGGTAGAGCAAGCGGCTCATAATCGCTGTGTCACCGGTTCAAGTCCGGTCACCGCTACAGACAGTAGCCGATTGTGGGGTCGGTCCTTCGATCGGCTACTCTTCTATGCGTTAATGTCCCATCCGTTCGTCAAGGAGCACTCCTGTGGCTGCCACCGACGTCCGCCCGAAGATCACGCTGGCCTGCGTGGAGTGCAAGGAGCGGAACTACATCACCAAGAAGAACCGGCGTAACGACCCGGACCGACTGGAGATGAAGAAGCACTGCCCGCGTTGCAACGCGCACACCGCGCACCGCGAAACGCGATAAATCAGGCTCGTACACGAGGCCGTCCCCAGTAACGGGGGCGGCCTCGTGTCGTTCACCGGCCGAGTGCCGACGTGCGAGTGGTCGTCGAGCAGTCGCCGACAGTCCTCGTACGGGCATCGGTCCGAGAATCGCTGCACCGGCTGAAAACCAGGAGGTACCGAGCCCATGGCGCTCGACCAGTCCTTCGTGGGGCGGTCCTACCCGCCCACCGCCCCCTATGAGGTCGGTCGGGAGAAGATCCGCGAGTTCGCGGAGGCCGTGGGGGACACCAACCCGGCGTACACGGACCCGGAGGCCGCCAAGGCGCTCGGGTACTCCGATGTGATCGCCCCACCGACCTTTGTGTTCGCGATCACCTTCAAGGCCGCGGGGCAGGTCGTCCAGGACCCCCAACTGGGTCTCGACTACAGCCGTGTGGTGCATGGTGACCAGAAGTTCGCCTACACCCGTCCGGTGCGCGCGGGCGACCGGCTCACGGTCACCTCGACCATCGAGGTGATCAAGTCCATGGCGGGCAACGACATCGTGGACATCCGCGGTGAGGTTCATGACGAGGCGGGCGAGCACGTGGTGACGGCCGTCACCAAGCTCGTGGCACGTGCGGCGGAGGAGGGCTGACCATGGCGGCGAAGATCGCGTATGGCGACGTCGAGGTCGGTACCGAGCTGCCGGCCCGGACCTTCCCCGTGACACGCGCCACACTCGTGCAGTACGCGGGCGCCTCCGGGGACTTCAACCCCATCCACTGGAACGAGAAGTTCGCGGTCGAGGTCGGTCTCCCCGACGTCATCGCGCACGGCATGTTCACCATGGCCGAGGCGATCCGTGTCGTCACCGACTGGGCCGGTGACCCGGGTGCGGTCGTGGAGTACGGCGTCCGCTTCACCAAGCCCGTCGTCGTCCCCAACGACGACAAGGGAGCGACCATCGAGGTCAGCGGCAAGGTAGCGGCCAAGCTGGACGACAACACCGTCCGCGTCGACCTCACCGCGATGAGCGCGGGGCAGAAGGTCCTGGGCATGTCGCGAGCGGTCGTTCGACTGGCCTGATGGCCGTCATGGAGGGCGAGGGTAGGAGCGGGTAAGGGGCGTCGGCCATGGTCGGCGCCCCTTACGTGTGTCTGGTCATGTCTGGTCATGTCTGGTCATGTCTGGCCATGTCTGGCCACGCGTGGCCGTACTCGGTTCGTCCGTGGTCCGGTTGTCTGTCGGTGTCCGTCGTCTGTCGTCTGGGGTCGGGTTGTCTGCCGGCCGCCGTCCGGCTGTCCGACAGTGGGTGGGTCGGGGCCGTGGCGGTACGTCGAGCCCATCGCCGCTGGATCAGACGTGGGCCGGGCAAGGGAGCCGCTGCTCGATCCGGCCGTGAGCGACGGGCTTGCGACGTACCGCCACGGCCCCTTCCGTGCGAGTGCGGGTGCCGGTCGTCGTGCCGTTCGAAGCCGCTCCGGGCCACCGCTTGACGTAGTTAGTGATTGGGCACTAACTTAGTCGCATGGTCAGGATGAGCGCAGACGAGAGGCGCGAGAGCGTCATCCGCGCGGCGATCGCGGAGTTCGCCCGGGGTGGGTACTACGGCACCTCCACCGAGGCGATCGCCAAGCGCGTGGGTGTCTCGCAGCCGTATCTCTTCCGGCTCTTCCCCGGCAAGCGGGCGATCTTCCTCGCGGCGGCGCGCCGCTGCATGGAGGACACCATTCGCACCTTCGGGGAGGCCGCGAAGGGCCTGGAGGGCGAGGATGCCCTGCATTCCATGGCGAACGCGTACACCAAGGCGATCGCGGACCACCCCGAGCAGCTGCTGATGCAGATGCAGATGTACGTCGCGACCGCGGCCGCGGAGCGGGCCGGCGATCGTGAGCTCGGCGAGGTCGTGCGGGCCGACTGGATGCGGCTGTGGGAGACGGTTCATCTGCCGCTCGGTGCCGAGCCGAACGACACGACGACCTTCATGGCGTACGGCATGCTCGTCAACTGCCTGGTGGCCATGGGTTTTCCGCCCGAGCACAAGGTCTGGGAAGGGATGTATCCGTCGGCGCGGGTCAAGGGCCGGCTGGAGAAGTAGGCAGGTAGAGCGGGGAAACGGGTGGGGGAGGCGGATGTCGGCGCCCTTTTCTGCCCGCGAAAGTTAGTTATCAATAACTAACCATAGGGACGAACACCCTTAGGGGGAGCGATGTCACAGCAGACCGCACGTCGCGGGGGAGCCACCTGGGCCCTCATCATCACCAGCGTCGCCGGATTCATGGCGGCTCTCGACAATCTCGTCGTCACCACCGCACTGCCCTCCATCCGCAAGGATCTCGGCGGAGCGCTGGACGACCTGGAATGGACCGTGAGCGCCTACACGCTCACCTTCGCCGTCCTGCTGATGTTCGGTGCGGCGCTCGGCGACCGGTTCGGCCGTCGTCGGCTCTTCCTCGTCGGTCTCTCCGTCTTCACCGGCGCCTCGGCGGCCGCCGCCATGGCGCCCGGCCTCGACTCGTTGATCGCCGCCCGCGCGGTCCAGGGCGTCGGCGCGGCGATCATGATGCCGCTCACGCTCACCCTGCTGACGGCCGCGGTGCCGGTCGCCAAGCGCGGCATGGCGTACGGGATCTGGGGCGCCGTGAACGGACTCGCGGTCGCCTCCGGACCCCTCATCGGCGGCAGCCTCACCGAACACGTCTCCTGGCACTGGATCTTCTGGCTGAACGTTCCGCTGGGCCTCGCCCTGCTGCCCCTCGCCCGGCTGCGGCTGGCCGAGTCCCACGGCACCGGCGCCCCGCTCGACATCACCGGCACCCTGCTCGTCAGCGGCGGTCTGTTCGGGATCGTGTACGGCCTGGTCCGCGGGCCCGCCGAGGGCTGGACCAGCCCGATCGTCCTGACCGGTCTGCTCGCCGGCGCCGCGCTGCTCACCGGCTTCGTCCTCCACGGCATCCGCGCCAAGAACCCGATGCTGCCGATGCGGCTCTTCCGCTCCCGTGCCTTCGCCGGGATCAACGCCGCGAGCCTGCTGATGTTCCTCGGGATGTTCGGCTCGATCTTCCTGCTCAGCCAGTACATGCAGGGCGTCCTCGGCTACTCGCCCACCCAGGCCGGTCTGCGGATGCTGCCCTGGACCGGGATGCCGATGCTCGTCGCGCCGATCGCCGGGTACCTCTCCGACCGCGTCGGCGGGCGTCCCGTGGTCGCCACCGGGCTCTTCCTCCAGGCCGCCGGGCTCGCGTACTACGCCTCCGTGGTCGCCGCCCATGCCTCGTACGCCGCCCAGCTGCCCGCCCTGATCGTCAGCGGCATCGGAATGTCCCTGTACTTCGCCCCGGCCTCCAACCTGGTCATGTCCAGCGTCCGTCCGCAGGAGCAGGGCATCGCCTCCGGCGCCAACAACGCGCTGCGTGAGGTGGGCGGCGCGCTCGGCATCGCGGTGATGTCCTCGATCTTCTCCGCGCAGGGCGGCTACGGGACCGCGCAGACCTTCGTGGACGGTCTGCGGCCCGCGCTCGTGGTGGGCGCCGCGGTGGTCGCCCTGGCGGGCGTCGCGGCGCTGCTCATCCCGACGGCGCGGCGTGCGGCTCAGACCCGGGTCGTCGCCCCCGAGTCGCCCCAGGGGCAGGATCTGGCCCAGGCGCCGGTTCTGGAAACCGCCTCACGCTGAGGCAGGGAGACCGCCTCGTGGTGAGTGGGAGGGCAACCGCTCGCCGGTGGAGGGTCCAGGATCCAAACCCTTGATTGGTTCATCCCGTGCACACCCAGAAGCGGCCCCGCCTCGACCGGCGGGGCCCTTCTCGTACTCTTGAGCCCGTGCAGGAACTCCACGACGCTCCGCTCGCCCCGCTGACCACCTTCCGGCTGGGGGGTCCCGCGACCCGGCTGATCACCGCCACGACCGACGCCGAGGTGATCGCCGCCGTCCGGGAGGCCGACGACACCGGTACGCCGCTGCTGATCATCGGCGGTGGATCGAACCTGGTCATCGGCGACAAGGGCTTCGCCGGGACCGCCCTGCGCATCGCGAGCACCGGCTTCGCCCTCGACGGTACGAGGCTGGAGCTGGCGGCGGGCGAGGTGTGGACCGACGCGGTCGCCCGCACCGTCGAGGCCGGGCTCGCCGGCGTCGAGTGCCTCGCCGGGATCCCCGGTTCCGCCGGCGCGACCCCGATCCAGAACGTGGGCGCGTACGGCCAGGAAGTGTCGTCCACCATCACCGAAGTGATCGCGTACGACCGCAGGACGCGCGAGACGGTCACCCTGGCCAACGCCGACTGCGCCTTCTCGTACCGCCACAGCCGTTTCAAGGCCGACCCCGAGCGGTACGTCGTGCTGCGCGTCAGGTTCGAGCTGGAGGACGCGGACGGGCTGTCGGCGCCGATCAAGTACGCCGAGACGGCGCGCTCCCTCGGGGTCGAGCCCGGCGACAGGGTGCCGCTCGCCGCCGCCCGCGAGACCGTCCTGAAGCTGCGCTCCGGCAAGGGCATGGTGCTCGACCCCGAGGACCACGACACCTGGTCGGCCGGGTCGTTCTTCACCAACCCGATCCTCACGGACGAGGAGTTCGCCGCGTTCCACGCGCGCGTGGCGGAGCGGCTGGGCACCGACGCCGCGCCGCCCGCGTACCCGGCGGGCGAGGGCCACACCAAGACCTCCGCGGCCTGGCTGATCGACAAGTCCGGCTTCACCAAGGGATACGGCTCCGGACCCGCCCGGATCTCCACCAAGCACACGCTGGCCCTCACCAACCGGGGCCGGGCCACCACCGAGGACCTCCTCGCGCTGGCCCGCGAGGTCGTCGCCGGCGTCCGCGACGCCTTCGGGATCACCCTCGTCAACGAGCCGGTGACGGTGGGCGTGGAGCTCTAGACGGGGCTCCGGTTCCAGGGCTCCTAGTACGCGACTCCGACGCCCTGCTTCACCGTCCCGGGGTCGTTGATCATTGCCAGCATCGCGTGCGCCACGTCGGCGCGCCCGATGAACCGGCCCTTGAGCGGGAAGCCTCCGACGACCGTCCGGTACGAGCCGGTCACCGGCTTGTTCTGCAGGCGCGGCGGGCGTACGACCGTCCAGTCGGTCGCGCTCCGGGCCAGCTCGCCCTCCATGGCCGCCAGGTCGGCGTAGACGTCCTTCAGGATCAGCGAGACCAGGCCCCGCGCGGCACGGTCGGCGAACGCCGCGCCCTCGGGGTCGGGACCGACCGGCCCCGCGCTCACCACCAGCAGTCGGCGGACCCCCTCGGCCTCCATGGCGCCCAGCACCGTACGGGTCAGCCGGGTGGCGATCCCGGCGTCCTTGCGGCTGCGGGCGCCGAGCCCGGAGAGGACGGCGTCCCGGCCCACGACCGCGGGGCGCAGCGCCTGCGGGTCCGTGAGGTCGGCGCGGAACACCTCCAGGCCCGCACCCGTGACGGTCAGCCGCGCCGGGTCCCGTACGACGGCCGTGACCTGGTGGCCGGAGTCCAGCGCCTGCCGGACGATCTCCTGGCCGATGCCGCCGGTGGCTCCGAAGACGGTGAGTTTCATGACGTGATCCCCCTGGACGAATCGGGTGGGTGAGTATTCACTCACCTCTGCTTGCTCCTAGAGTGGGTAAGCACTCACCCACCCGTCAAGGCCGAACAGGGGTGACCATGGAATCCTTGGGGCCCATGCAGCAGAAACCGGCCCGGATCCGCATCCTCGACGCGGCGCACGAGCTCATGCTCACCATCGGCCTCGCCCGCGCCACGACCAAGGAGATCGCCAAGGCCGCGGGCTGCTCGGAGGCGGCGCTCTACAAGTACTTCCCGAGCAAGGAGGAACTGTTCGTCAAGGTGCTCAAAGAGCGCCTGCCCCAGCTGACCCCGCTGCTGGCCGGCCTCGCGGCCGAGCCGGGCCGGGGCACCCTCCTGGAGAACCTCACCGAGATCGCCCGCCAGGCGGCCCTCTTCTATGAGCAGAGTTTTCCGATCGCCGCCTCCTTGTACGCGGAAACGCAGCTCAAGCGCCGGCACGAGGAGTCGATGCGTTCCATGGGGTCGGGCCCCCACATGCCCATCCGGGGTCTCGACGCCTATCTCCGCGCCGAACAGGACGCGGGCCGGGTCCGCGCCGGGGTCGACACCTACGCGGCCGCCTCGCTCCTGCTGGGCGCCTGCGCCCAGCGCGCCTTCGCCTACGACTCCACCGAGCAGGGCAAGCCGCCGCCCGTGGACGAGTTCGCCCTGTCGATCGCCCGCACGCTGCTGGGCGGAATCTCCGTTGCGGACGAGCCCTCGTGACGGTCACCCTGGCCCGATGAGGCAAGCACCCACGGCCGTGCGGCGCTCCCTGTGCGGCTGAGCGTCACGGAGTTCACGCCGCGCGTCGGCCCCCACGCCCACCGGGTCGTCCAGCCGCGTCAGCCGCTGCGGCACACCACGCTCAGTGACCCCTTCGAAGGCTGGGGCTACCTCGTGGGCGACCACGACGGACTCGCCCGCCTCGCCGCGCTCTTCTCGTTCGCCGCGTTCTCCCGGCACACGATCGTGTACGTCCCACTGCGGCGGAGCATCCCCAGGGCCTGCGTGCCCGGGGTGCCGGTCGACCTCGTCCTCGCCCACCGGTCGCCGGGCCTGCGGCCCTCCGCCTGGCCCGAACTGCGCCGTCGGCTGCGCGCCGGCACCCCGCTCACCGTGCGCACGAACGAGGAGCGCACCGCCGCCCACGCGGCCGCCTGGGAAGCGCGCTGGGAGCAGCGCCGGGACCGCCTCGACGCGCGGGACCGGATCCATCCGGCCGTGCACGCGGGGACCCTCTTCCTCCTCGGCGCCCGCGACACCTTCGCCTCGGCGGCCACGCACCTGGAGGTGGCGGCCGGGTTCGGGCCGCATGGGAAGCGGGCCGCGAAGGGGCAGGACGTGCTCGTCGCCTCCCTCACCCCGCACCTGCCGCCGTCCCGAGGCCGTCACGTCGAGCTGGACATCGGCTTCCAGGCGTATCCGCCGTACGCCCACTTCAGGCGACCGGGGCGGCCAGCCAGTCGTCGATGCCCGACAGCAGCTTCTCCTTGACGTCCTTGGGGGCCGCCGTGGCCCGCACCGACTGGCGTGCGAGCTCGGCCAGTTCCGCGTCCGTGAAGCCGTGGTGGTGGCGTGCCAGCTCGTACTGGGCGGCCAGCCGGGAGCCGAACAGCAGGGGGTCGTCGGCGCCGAGGGCCATCGGGACGCCGGCTTCGAAGAGGGTGCGCAGGGGGACGTCCTCGGCTTTCTCGTAGACCCCCAGGGCGACGTTCGACGCGGGGCACACCTCGCAGGTGATGCCGCGGTCCGCGAGCCGCTTCAGCAGCCGCGGGTCCTCGGCGGCGCGCACACCGTGCCCGATCCGGGTGGCGTGCAGGTCGTCCAGGCAGTCGCGGACCGACGCGGGGCCGGTCAGCTCGCCGCCGTGCGGCGCTGACAGCAGACCGCCGTCCCGCGCGATCGCGAAGGCCCGGTCGAAGTCCCGCGCCATGCCCCGCCGCTCGTCGTTGGAGAGCCCGAAGCCGACGACGCCGCGGTCCGCGTAGCGCACGGCGAGCCGGGCCAGGGTGCGGGCGTCCAGCGGGTGCTTCATGCGGTTCGCGGCCACCAGGACGCGCATCCCGAGCCCGGTCTCCCGCACGGCCGAGTCCACCGCGTCCAGGATGATCTCCAGGGCCGGGATGAGCCCGCCCAGCCGGGGCGCGTACGAGGTCGGGTCGACCTGGATCTCCAGCCAGCCGGAGCCGTCCTTCAGATCCTCCTCGGCGGCCTCGCGCACCAGCCGCTGGATGTCCTCGGGCTCTCTGAGGCAGGACCGGGCCGCGTCGTACAGCCGCTGGAAGCGGAACCAGCCGCGCTCGTCGGTCGCCCGCAGCCGGGGCGGTTCGCCGCTGGTCAGGGCGTCGGTGAGGGCTTCGGGCAGCCGGACGCCGTACTTGTCGGCCAGCTCCAGCACGGTGGTGGGCCGCATCGAACCGGTGAAGTGCAGGTGCAGATGGGCTTTCGGCAGTTCAGAGAGATCACGTACGCGCTCCATTCCAGGATCCTGCCGTACGTTCCCGCCGTGTCGGTAGCGCTTTCCCCGTTAGTGGTCTTGCTCGCACGAAGAAGCGGGCCGTCTCCCCCCGAGGGAAACGGCCCGCACACACGCGTGGAGCGCGAAAACGTCAGTCCTGTGCCTCGGCCAGGAGCTTCTGGATCCGGCTGACGCCCTCGACGAGATCCTCGTCACCGAGGGCGTACGACAGGCGCAGGTACCCCGGGGTGCCGAAGGCCTCGCCCGGGACGACCGCGACCTCGGCCTCCTCCAGGATGAGCGCGGCCAGCTCGACCGTGTCCTTGGGGCGCTTGCCGCGGATCTCCTTGCCGACGAGGGCCTTGACCGAGGGGTACGCGTAGAAGGCACCCTCGGGCTCGGGGCAGAGCACGCCGTCGATCTCGTTGAGCATCCGCACGATGGTCTTGCGGCGGCGGTCGAAGGCCTCGCGCATCTCGGCGACGGCCGTCAGATCGCCGGAGACGGCGGCGAGGGCGGCGACCTGGGCGACGTTGGACACGTTCGAGGTGGCGTGCGACTGGAGGTTGGTCGCGGCCTTGACGACGTCCTTCGGGCCGATGACCCAGCCCACGCGCCAGCCCGTCATGGCGTACGTCTTCGCGACGCCGTTCACGACGATGCACTTGTCGGCGAGCTCGGGGACGACCACCGGGAGGGAGTGGAACTCCGCGTCCCCGTAGACCAGGTGCTCGTAGATCTCGTCCGTCAGGACCCACAGGCCCTTCTCGGCGGCCCAGCGGCCGATCTCCTCGATCTGCTCGCGGCTGTAGACCGCGCCCGTCGGGTTGGACGGGGAGACGAAGAGCAGCACCTTGGTGTTCTCGGTGCGGGCGGCCTCCAGCTGCTCGACCGAGACGCGGTAGCCGGTGGTCTCGTCGGCGACGACCTCGACCGGGACACCGCCGGCGAGACGGATCGACTCCGGGTACGTCGTCCAGTAGGGCGCCGGGACGATGACCTCGTCGCCCGGGTCGAGGATCGCGGCGAAGGCCTCGTAGATGGCCTGCTTACCACCGTTGGTGACCAGGACCTGGGCGGCCTCCACCTCGTAGCCGGAGTCGCGCAGGGTCTTCGCGGCGATCGCGGCCTTCAGCTCGGGGAGCCCGCCGGCCGGCGTGTAGCGGTGGTACTTGGGGTTCGAGCAGGCCTCGATGGCGGCCTGGACGATGTAGTCCGGGGTCGGGAAGTCGGGCTCACCGGCGCCGAAACCGATCACCGGACGGCCGGCGGCCTTGAGTGCCTTGGCCTTGGCGTCCACGGCGAGGGTGGCGGACTCGGAGATCGCGCCGACTCGGGCGGAGACCCGGCGCTCGGTGGGAGGGGTTGCAGGGCTCATGGCACCCATCGTTTCAGACCGGAAACTCCCCCGGCACGCGGGTTTCACGGACTGAACACCAAGAGAACAACCGTCCGGATCCGGATCCCTCACCGGTCGATCTTCGGCGGACAAAGCCCGTACGGACACTTTCTGTTCGACGACCGGCCCCGGACCACGTACACTCTCACCTCGTTGGCCTTCACCGGCCGCACTCATCCGATGCACACCGAGCATCCGGGTGGATGCGGTACGTTGGGGGAAACAAAGGGTCGTAGCTCAATTGGTAGAGCACTGGTCTCCAAAACCAGCGGTTGGGGGTTCAAGTCCCTCCGGCCCTGCTACACACACCTTCGCCAGGATGTGTGCGCATGTACGTACCGCAATGCACCGCCGTGCGGCTCAACCGGGCGCGGCACGGCCACGACCCGGAATCAGGTGAGGACGAGTGACGGACGCCGTGGGCTCCATCGACATGCCTGATGCCGAGGCGCCCGAGTCTCAGAAGAAGGCCCGCAAGGGCGGTAAGCGTGCCAAGAAGGGCCCGCTGAAGCGCCTTGCCACTTTCTACCGCCAGATCGTCGCGGAACTCCGCAAGGTCGTCTGGCCGACTCGCAATCAGCTGACGACGTACACCACAGTGGTGATTGTCTTCGTCGTCATCATGATTGGCCTGGTGACCGTGATTGACTATGGGCTCAACCACGCCGCCAAGTACGTCTTCGGCTGAGCCGAGAGCGAAGGGCGCCGTCACCGGCGCCCCTTTCGCGCGTTCCACCCCCATGTATCCAGGAAGAAGCAGCCACCGTGTCTGACCCGAACCTGAACGATGCCAGCGAGTCGGTCGAGTCCGTTGACGACGAGCTCGACATCGTCGAGGGCGCGGACGTCGTGGACGAGTTCGAGGCTGCCGATGCCGCCACCGGCGAGCCCGCCGAGGAAGCGGCCCTGCACGTCGAGGACGAGTCCGGTGAGGACGTCGAGGACGAGGACGTTCCCGACGAGGACCTCGCCGTAGACGCCGAGGAAGGCGACGAGGAAGAGGCCGAAGAAGAGGCCGAACCCGTCGACCCCGTCACCGCACTGCGCGAGGAGCTGCGCACGCTCCCCGGCGAGTGGTACGTCATCCACACCTACGCCGGTTACGAGAACCGCGTGAAGACCAACCTCGAGCAGCGCGCCGTCTCGCTGAACGTCGAGGACTTCATCTTCCAGGCCGAGGTGCCGCAGGAAGAGGTCGCGCAGATCAAGAACGGCGAGCGCAAGACGATCAAGCAGAACAAGCTCCCGGGCTACGTTCTGGTCCGCATGGACCTGACGAACGAGTCCTGGGGTGTCGTCCGCAACACTCCCGGTGTCACCGGCTTCGTGGGCAACGCCTACGACCCGTACCCGCTGACGCTGGACGAGATCGTCAAGATGCTCGCCCCGGAGGCCGAGGAGAAGGCCGCCCGTGAGGCCGCCGAGGCCGAGGGCAAGCCCGCTCCGCAGCGCAAGGTCGAGGTCCAGGTGCTGGACTTCGAGGTCGGCGACTCGGTCACCGTCACGGACGGCCCGTTCGCCACGTTGCAGGCGACCATCAACGAGATCAACGCCGACTCCAAGAAGGTCAAGGGCCTGGTGGAGATCTTCGGTCGCGAGACCCCGGTCGAGCTTTCGTTCGACCAGATCCAGAAGAACTAGCAGCTTCTGGACGTACGTCTTCCGAACAGGTCAGACGGGCTCACACAGCCCGTCTGACCTGCTCGGTTTTTGGCCCCGCATGGATACCCGTTATCGTTGTGCGGTATGCCTCCATCCGGATGATCCGGGCGGAAGCTGAAAACTCTCACTAGGACCCGGAGAGAGCACATGCCTCCCAAGAAGAAGAAGGTCACGGGGCTTATCAAGCTCCAGATCCAGGCCGGCGCGGCCAACCCGGCTCCGCCGGTCGGCCCGGCGCTGGGCCAGCACGGCGTCAACATCATGGAGTTCTGCAAGGCCTACAACGCCGCGACCGAGTCGCAGCGCGGTTGGGTCATCCCGGTGGAGATCACGGTCTACGAAGACCGCTCCTTCACCTTCATCACCAAGACTCCGCCGGCCGCCAAGATGATCCTCAAGGCCGCGGGTGTCGAGAAGGGCTCCGGCGAGCCGCACAAGACCAAGGTCGCCAAGATCACCCAGGCGCAGGTCCGCGAGATCGCCACCACGAAGATGCCCGACCTCAACGCCAACGACCTGGACGCCGCGTCGAAGATCATCGCCGGCACCGCCCGTTCCATGGGCATCACGGTCGAGGGCTGACACCGACCTTCGTAGGAACCATGCGGCGCGAGCCGCACGTGGCAGGACCTGCTCGGTCCGTACCACGACTCCTCAGAACACATCAGGAGCAGTAGTGAGCAAGCGCAGCAAGTCTCTCCGCGCTGCGGACGCCAAGATCGACCGGGAGAAGCTCTACGCCCCGCTCGAGGCCGTCCGTCTCGCCAAGGAGACCTCCACGAGCAAGTTCGACGGCACCGTCGAGGTCGCCTTCCGCCTGGGTGTAGACCCGCGCAAGGCCGACCAGATGGTCCGCGGCACCGTGAACCTCCCGCACGGCACCGGTAAGACCGCCCGGGTCCTGGTCTTCGCGACCGGTGACCGTGCCGAGGCCGCACTCGCCGCGGGCGCCGACATCGTCGGCTCCGACGAGCTCATCGACGAGGTGTCGAAGGGCCGTCTGGACTTCGACGCCGTCGTCGCCACCCCGGACCTCATGGGCAAGGTCGGCCGTCTGGGCCGTGTCCTCGGCCCGCGTGGTCTGATGCCGAACCCGAAGACCGGCACCGTGACCCCGGACGTGGCCAAGGCCGTGACCGAGATCAAGGGCGGCAAGATCGAGTTCCGCGTCGACAAGCACTCGAACCTGCACTTCATCATCGGCAAGACCTCCTTCGACGAGGCCAAGCTGGTCGAGAACTACGGCGCCGCGCTGGACGAGATCCTTCGTCTGAAGCCGTCCGCCGCCAAGGGTCGCTACATCAAGAAGGCCGCGATCAGCACCACGATCGGCCCCGGCGTTCCGGTCGACCCGAACCGCACCCGCAACCTCCTCGTCGAGGAGGACCCGGCCGCCGTCTGAGCCTTCCGCTCACCACGGTGACCGCGTCGCATACGCGTTCTTGGCACGGGCCCCGCAACCTTTCGAGGTGCGGGGCCCGTCCTCATTCCCGGATACGTGTGTCAGTGGGCTGCGTTAGCGTGCAGCTCTCAGGATTCGCATAGGGGTGGGACGAATGAAGAGCACGCACGTGCGCCGAGTGACCCTTTCGATCGCGTTGGTGAGCGCGCTGGCGGGCGTGGCGGCCTGTTCCTCGGGCTCCTCCGGGGGCTCCGGCAAGGACGACAAGGCGGCCCAGGGCACGACCCACGTCAGCCCCATAGCGGCCCTGCAGTCGGCCGAGAAGTCCACCGACGGCGCCGACACCGCCAGGATCGAGTCCACGACGAGTCTGGGCACGCTGATGTCCATGAAGTCGGACGGCTCCATGGGCTGGGGCAACGGCCTCACCGGTGACATGACGATCACGTACACCGGCGGCACGATGGCCGACGCGATGCGCAAGACGGGCAGTACCTCCATGCAGGCCCGCTATCTGTCGGACGCCTACTACGCCAAGATGGGCGAGGCGTTCGCCGAGCACACGGGTGGCAAGCACTGGATCAAGTACGCGTACGACGACCTGGCGAAGATCGCGGGCGGCTCCGGCGCGTTCCTGAAGGACCAGATGCAGAACAGCTCGCCGAACCAGTCGGTGAAGCTCCTGCTGGCCTCCGGCGATGTGAAGAAGGTCGGCGACGAGACGGTCCGTGGCGAGAAGGCCACGCACTACGCGGGCACGGTGAACGTCTCGGACCTCGCGGCCAAGAGCTCCCACCTCACCGCGAGCCAACTCGCCTCCCTCAAGAAGCAGTTCACCCAGGCCGGCATCACGACGGAGGACGTCGACATCTGGGTCAACGGCAAGGACCTGCTCGTCAAGGCGGTCTCCAAGGGCGAGATGACGAGCGGCACGATGTCCTCCACGACGTACTACAGCGACTACGGAGTGAAGGTCGCCACCGTGGCGCCCCCGGCGGGCGACACGACCGACTTCAAGGACCTGCTGAAGACACAGGGCCTGACGCCGGGCAGCAGCGACACGTCGAGCGGGTCGGGCACCTCGAGCTGAGCCTCCGGGCGCCCAGAGGCCCAGGTACCAAGAAGCTCAGGTACGAAGAAGATCAAGTACCAAAAACTCGAGTACCAAGAAACTCAAAAGAATTCACGAGACCGCTGGAACCTCCCTGGGCTACGCTGCGGGCGAAGTCTGTGTATCGCTCATGTGTTCCCTGGGGGGATCCTGATGTTTTCTGTGCGTAACTCCGTACGGCACGGAGCGGCGGGGGCCGCGCTCGCGGCCCTGGTCCTCGGAGGGGGCGCCGTCGCCTGCGGGAAGAGCGACGAGTCGCCGAAGATGACGCCCGCGGCGGCCGTGGCCAAGGCGGCGAAGAACAGCGAGGCCATCACCTCGCTCAGCTACCGGATGACCGGCAAGGTCCCGGAGTCGGGCCGCGTCGAGGCCCAGGCGTCGATGAGCATGAAGCCGCTGGCCATGAGCATGAAGATGACCGCTCTGGACCAGGGCGCCGACGGCAAGGTGGAGATCCGGGTCGTCGACGGGGCGATGTACCTGGGCGGGGGCGCGGCCGCCGCCAAGGAGATGGACGGCAAGAGGTGGATGAAGTTCGACATCTCCGGGATGGCCAAGGGTGCGGGCGGCTCCCCGGGCGTCGACGCGAGCAAGCTCTCCGACCAGGCCGAGCAGGACCCGTCCCAGGAGTCGACCTATCTGACCGGCTCCAAGGACGTGAAGAAGGTCGGCACCGAGAAGATCGACGGCGTGCAGACCACCCACTACAACGGCACGGTCACCCTCGACGAACTCCGCGCCGAGCTCAAGAAGAAGGACAAGGCGACGCGGGACAAGCGCGAGAAGAGCCTGAAGCAGTACGAGGAGCTGGGCGCCGACAAGCTCACGATGGACATGTGGATCGGGCCGGACGACCACACCAAGCAGGTCCGGGTGCGCGCCGCCTCCGACAAGGGCCCGCTCGACATGACCATGGTCTTCCTCGACTACAACAAGCCGGTGACGGTGAAGGCCCCGCCCGCCAAGGACACCGTCGACCTCGCGCAGATGATGAAGGACGCCCAGAAGGGCTGATCCGGCACTGAACCGCCGCGGAGCCGAGGCGCCGTGGGGCGCTGAGCCGAGGTGCCGTCGAGTGCCGGGACGAGGCGCTGTCGAGCGGATTTGCTTGACAGCGACCCCGTCACGTACTGTTCCCCAGAAGCCAAAGACCGCTGGTCGTTGCCTTGTACTCGCAAGAGGGCAGGGCGGCCGAAGGATCCGCTGAAACTGCGGACGACCCGCGTAGGTGACCGTGGATGTGCTCCCGGAGTTCGCTTGCCCAGCTTGCGGACGTACCGGTCGAGCTACGCCCCGTGCGCCTGCGCCGGGGCGTTTCGTTTTGCCCAGCCCCTTCTGAGCGGTCCTCATCACCCGGAAGGAGGCCGACGCTCTATGGCAAGGCCCGACAAGGCTGCCGCGGTAGCCGAGCTCGCGGACCAGTTCCGCAGCTCGAACGCCGCTGTGCTGACCGAGTACCGGGGTCTCACCGTGGCGCAGCTCAAGACGCTGCGTCGTTCGCTCGGTGAAGACGCCCAGTACGCCGTGGTGAAGAACACGCTGACCAAGATTGCGGCCAACGAGGCCGGGATCTCCACGCTCGACGACCTGTTCAACGGTCCGACGGCGGTCGCGTTCATCACCGGTGACCCGGTGGTGTCCGCGAAGGGTCTTCGTGACTTCGCCAAGGACAACCCCAACCTCGTCATCAAGGGCGGTGTCCTTGACGGCAAGGCGCTGTCCGCCGACGAGATCAAGAAGCTTGCGGACCTCGAGTCCCGCGAGGTTCTGCTCGCCAAGCTGGCGGGTGCCTTCAAGGGCAAGCAGACTCAGGCTGCCCAGCTCTTCCAGGCGCTCCCCTCGAAGCTCGTCCGCACCGTGGACGCTCTTCGTGCCAAGCAGGCCGAGCAGGGCGGTGCCGAGTAATTCGGCTCGCGCATTGACCGCCGCCTGAGCAGTTCCGCCCAGGCAGTGGTCGCAGCGGGCCGAAAGTACGCCCGCCTCACATGTACATCCCGGCACCAGCCGAATAAGTGGAAGGATCGCCCATCATGGCGAAGCTCAGCCAGGAAGACCTGCTCGCGCAGTTCGAGGACATGACCCTCATCGAGCTCTCCGAGTTCGTGAAGGCGTTCGAGGAGAAGTTCGACGTCACCGCCGCCGCCGCGGTCGCCGTTGCCGGTCCGGCCGGCCCCGCCGCCGTCGAGGCCGTCGAGGAGCAGGACGAGTTCGACGTCATCCTCACGGGTGCCGGCGAGAAGAAGATCCAGGTCATCAAGGTCGTGCGTGAGCTGACCTCCCTGGGCCTGAAGGAGGCCAAGGACCTCGTGGACGGCGCCCCGAAGCCCGTTCTCGAGAAGGTCGCCAAGGAGGCCGCCGAGAAGGCTGCCGAGTCCCTCAAGGGCGCCGGCGCCTCCGTCGAGGTCAAGTAGTCCCACGGGCCCGCTGAGGGCCCCTTGCGAGCCGATACAGGACTACTAGTGGACCTGTAACGCTGACGCACTGAGGAGCGATCACCCAACTGGGTGGTCGCTCTTCGGCGTTCCGGGGGGCAGGTGGCGGCTGCCTTGCACTGTCGGTGGCGACGAGTATGGTGATCTTCGTTGTGCCTCCGGCCGAGCCCGTGACGGGCTGCAAGACGGGCTGCAAGACAGGTTGCACGTGACGATCGCGGCACTTGCTTAGGGCATGGGGGGCCTTGACGAACCGCACGCAGCGCGCAATTCTCAGGACGCGTCGTCACAACGATCCGGATCCGAGGCATGGATCGGTGGCGAAGAGGGCAGTATCGATGTGCATTGAGGGCGTGGCTTGCCGCAGGTGTTGAGAACAACGATGGTCTCAAGAAACCGGGACTGGACATCAGTGGGCCTAGTGGCTACACTGACCCTTTGCGCTGCCTGTTAGCTGCCTCCTGCCCGTCACCAGGGGCATGCCCTCGCGTGAGCACCGATGACTAGATCATCCCTGACCTGGCCTTTTGGCTGAATCGGGAACGGACTGTCTCTGTGCCCACAGTGGGGGGCCGGTACGCGCGTAGTGAGTCCGAGCCCTCGGAAGGACCCCCTCTTGGCCGCCTCGCGCACTGCCTCGACCGCGAATACGAACAACGGCGCCAGCACCGCCCCGCTGCGCATCTCCTTTGCAAAGATCAAGGAGCCCCTCGAGGTTCCGAACCTTCTTGCGCTGCAAACCGAGAGCTTCGACTGGCTGCTCGGCAACGACGCGTGGAAGGCTCGTGTCGAGGCGGCTCTGGACAACGGACAGGACGTCCCCACGAAGTCCGGTCTGGAGGAGATCTTCGAGGAGATCTCCCCGATCGAGGACTTCTCCGGGTCGATGTCCCTGACGTTCCGGGACCACCGCTTCGAGCCCCCGAAGAATTCCATCGACGAGTGCAAGGACCGCGACTTCACGTACGCGGCCCCGCTCTTCGTCACCGCCGAGTTCACCAACAACGAGACCGGCGAGATCAAGTCCCAGACGGTCTTCATGGGCGACTTCCCGCTCATGACCAACAAGGGCACCTTCGTCATCAACGGCACCGAGCGTGTCGTGGTGTCGCAGCTCGTCCGCTCGCCGGGCGTCTACTTCGACTCCTCCATCGACAAGACGTCCGACAAGGACATCTTCTCCGCCAAGGTCATCCCGTCCCGGGGTGCCTGGCTGGAGATGGAGATCGACAAGCGCGACATGGTCGGTGTCCGCATCGACCGCAAGCGCAAGCAGTCCGTCACCGTTCTCCTGAAGGCTCTCGGTTGGACGACCGAGCAGATCCTCGAGGAGTTCGGCGAGTACGAGTCCATGCGCGCCACCCTGGAGAAGGACCACACCCAGGGCCAGGACGACGCGCTGCTCGACATCTACCGCAAGCTGCGTCCGGGCGAGCCCCCGACCCGCGAGGCCGCGCAGACGCTTCTTGAGAACCTCTACTTCAACCCGAAGCGCTACGACCTCGCGAAGGTCGGCCGTTACAAGGTCAACAAGAAGCTGGGCGGCGAGGCCCCGCTCGACGCCGGGATCCTGACCGTCGAGGACATCATCTCGACGATCAAGTACCTGGTGAAGCTGCACGCCGGTGAGACCGAGACCGTCGGTGACAACGGCACGCAGATCGTCGTCGAGACGGACGACATCGACCACTTCGGCAACCGTCGTCTGCGCAACGTCGGCGAGCTCATCCAGAACCAGGTCCGCACGGGTCTGGCTCGTATGGAGCGCGTCGTCCGCGAGCGCATGACGACCCAGGACGTCGAGGCGATCACGCCGCAGACCCTGATCAACATCCGGCCGGTCGTCGCCTCCATCAAGGAGTTCTTCGGCACCAGCCAGCTGTCGCAGTTCATGGACCAGAACAACCCGCTGTCGGGTCTCACCCACAAGCGCCGTCTGTCGGCTCTTGGCCCGGGTGGTCTCTCCCGTGAGCGGGCCGGCTTCGAGGTCCGTGACGTGCACCCCTCGCACTACGGCCGCATGTGCCCGATCGAGACCCCTGAAGGCCCGAACATCGGTCTGATCGGCTCGCTCGCCTCCTACGGCCGGGTCAACGCGTTCGGTTTCGTCGAGACGCCGTACCGCAAGGTCACCGGCGGTGTCGTCACCGACGAGGTCGACTACCTCACGGCCGACGAAGAGGACCGATTCGTCATCGCGCAGGCCAACGCGCCGCTGACGGACGAGCTCCGCTTCGAGGAGTCCCGCGTTCTGGTCCGCCGTCGTGGCGGAGAGGTCGACTACGTCCCCGGTGAGGACGTCGACTACATGGACGTCTCGCCGCGCCAGATGGTGTCGGTCGCGACCGCCATGATCCCGTTCCTCGAGCACGACGACGCCAACCGTGCCCTCATGGGCGCGAACATGATGCGCCAGGCCGTGCCGCTCATCAAGTCCGAGGCGCCGCTGGTCGGCACCGGCATGGAGTACCGCTGTGCGGTCGACGCCGGTGACGTCCTGAAGTCGGAGAAGGACGGTGTGGTCCAGGAGGTCTCCGCGGACTACGTCACCACCGCCAACGACGACGGCACGTACACCACGTACCGCCTGCACAAGTTCTCGCGCTCGAACCAGGGCACCTCCGTCAACCAGAAGGTTGTCGTGGACGAGGGCGCCCGGGTCATCGCCGGTCAGGTTCTGGCCGACGGCCCGGCGACCGAGAACGGCGAGATGGCGCTCGGCAAGAACCTGCTCGTGGCGTTCATGCCGTGGGAGGGTCACAACTACGAGGACGCGATCATCCTGTCGCAGCGCCTCGTGCAGGACGACGTCCTCTCCTCGATCCACATCGAGGAGCACGAGGTCGACGCCCGTGACACCAAGCTCGGCCCCGAGGAGATCACCCGGGACATCCCGAACGTCTCCGAGGAGGTCCTCGCCGACCTCGACGAGCGCGGCATCATCCGCATCGGTGCCGAGGTCGTCGCCGGTGACATCCTGGTCGGCAAGGTCACGCCCAAGGGTGAGACCGAGCTGACCCCGGAGGAGCGCCTGCTCCGTGCGATCTTCGGTGAGAAGGCGCGCGAGGTGCGCGACACCTCGCTGAAGGTGCCGCACGGCGAGATCGGCAAGGTCATCGGGGTCCGCGTCTTCGACCGTGAAGAGGGCGACGAGCTGCCGCCGGGCGTGAACCAGCTGGTTCGTGTCTACGTGGCGCAGAAGCGCAAGATCACGGACGGTGACAAGCTCGCCGGCCGTCACGGCAACAAGGGTGTCATCTCCAAGATCCTGCCGATCGAGGACATGCCGTTCCTGGAGGACGGCACCCCGGTCGACATCATCCTCAACCCGCTCGGTGTCCCGTCCCGAATGAACCCGGGACAGGTCCTGGAGATCCACCTCGGCTGGCTCGCCAGCCGCGGCTGGGACGTCTCCGGTCTCGCCGACGACTGGGCGCAGCGACTGCAGGCCATCGAGGCCGACGTGGTCGCCCCCGGCACGAACGTCGCCACCCCCGTCTTCGACGGTGCGCGTGAGGACGAGCTGGCCGGTCTGCTGAACCACACGATCCCGAACCGCGACGGCGAGCGCATGGTGCTTCCGTCCGGCAAGGCGCCGCTGTTCGACGGCCGCTCCGGCGAGCCGTTCCCGGAGCCGATCTCGGTCGGCTACATGTACATCCTCAAGCTCCACCACCTGGTCGACGACAAGCTGCACGCCCGCTCGACCGGTCCGTACTCGATGATCACCCAGCAGCCGCTGGGTGGTAAGGCCCAGTTCGGTGGCCAGCGCTTCGGTGAGATGGAGGTGTGGGCGCTGGAGGCATACGGCGCCGCTTACGCCCTCCAGGAGCTGCTGACCATCAAGTCCGACGACGTGACCGGCCGCGTGAAGGTCTACGAGGCCATCGTCAAGGGCGAGAACATCCCCGAGCCCGGCATCCCCGAGTCCTTCAAGGTGCTCATCAAGGAGATGCAGTCTCTCTGCCTCAACGTGGAGGTGCTGTCCAGCGACGGTATGTCCATCGAAATGCGTGACACCGACGAGGACGTCTTCCGCGCGGCGGAGGAGCTCGGCATCGACCTGTCCCGGCGCGAGCCGAGCAGCGTCGAAGAGGTCTGACGGGAGTTCGGCGGGCCTTTGAACGCCCTTGGAAAAGGTGCATAAGGCCCGCCGGCCCCAGGACCCCCGTTTCAGACCCCAAGACTTACAACCCTGAGAGGGATTGACGCATAGTGCTCGACGTCAACTTCTTCGATGAGCTCCGGATCGGTCTGGCCACCGCTGACGACATCCGTCAGTGGAGCCACGGCGAGGTCAAGAAGCCCGAGACCATCAACTACCGCACCCTCAAGCCCGAAAAGGACGGACTCTTCTGCGAGAAGATCTTCGGTCCGACCCGGGACTGGGAGTGCTACTGCGGTAAGTACAAGCGTGTCCGCTTCAAGGGCATCATCTGTGAGCGCTGCGGCGTCGAGGTCACTCGCGCCAAGGTGCGTCGTGAGCGGATGGGCCACATCGAGCTGGCCGCTCCCGTCACCCACATCTGGTACTTCAAGGGCGTTCCGTCGCGTCTGGGCTACCTGCTCGACCTCGCCCCGAAGGACCTCGAGAAGGTCATCTACTTCGCGGCGTACATGATCACGTTCGTCGACGAGGAGCGCCGCACCCGCGACCTGCCCTCGCTGGAGGCGCACGTCTCCGTCGAGCGTCAGCAGATCGAGAACCGCCGCGACGCCGACCTCGAGGCCCGCGCCAAGAAGCTCGAGACCGACCTGGCCGAGCTCGAGGCCGAGGGTGCCAAGGCCGACGTGCGCCGCAAGGTGCGCGAGGGTGCCGAGCGTGAGATGAAGCAGCTGCGTGACCGTTCGCAGCGCGAGATCGACCGTCTCGACGAGGTGTGGACCCGCTTCAAGAACCTGAAGGTCCAGGACCTCGAGGGTGACGAGCTCCTCTACCGCGAGCTGCGTGACCGCTTCGGCACGTACTTCGACGGTTCGATGGGTGCCGCGGCGCTGCAGAAGCGCCTGGAGTCCTTCGACCTCGACGAGGAGGCCGAGCGCCTCCGCGAGATCATCCGCACCGGCAAGGGCCAGAAGAAGACCCGTGCGCTCAAGCGCCTCAAGGTCGTCTCCGCGTTCCTGCAGACCAGCAACAGCCCCAAGGGCATGGTGCTCGACTGCGTGCCGGTCATCCCGCCGGACCTGCGTCCGATGGTGCAGCTGGACGGTGGCCGCTTCGCGACCTCCGACCTGAACGACCTGTACCGCCGCGTGATCAACCGCAACAACCGTCTGAAGCGACTCCTTGACCTCGGTGCCCCCGAGATCATCGTGAACAACGAGAAGCGCATGCTTCAGGAGGCCGTCGACGCGCTCTTCGACAACGGCCGTCGTGGTCGCCCCGTCACGGGCCCCGGCAACCGTCCGCTGAAGTCCCTCAGCGACATGCTGAAGGGTAAGCAGGGTCGATTCCGTCAGAACCTGCTCGGCAAGCGTGTGGACTACTCCGCGCGTTCCGTGATCGTCGTCGGTCCACAGCTGAAGCTGCACCAGTGTGGTCTGCCCAAGGCCATGGCGCTGGAGCTCTTCAAGCCGTTCGTGATGAAGCGCCTGGTCGACCTGAACCACGCGCAGAACATCAAGAGCGCCAAGCGGATGGTCGAGCGCGGCCGCACGGTCGTGTACGACGTCCTGGAAGAGGTCATCGCGGAGCACCCGGTTCTGCTGAACCGTGCGCCCACGCTGCACCGCCTCGGCATCCAGGCCTTCGAGCCGCAGCTGGTCGAGGGCAAGGCCATCCAGATCCACCCGCTCGTCTGCACCGCGTTCAACGCGGACTTCGACGGTGACCAGATGGCCGTCCACCTGCCGCTCTCCGCGGAGGCGCAGGCCGAGGCCCGCATCCTGATGCTGTCCTCGAACAACATCCTCAAGCCCGCCGACGGCCGCCCGGTCACGATGCCGACCCAGGACATGGTCCTCGGTCTGTTCTTCCTGACCACGGACGGCGAGCTGCGCGACGTCAAGGGCGAGGGCCGTGCCTTCGGCTCGACCGCCGAGGCGACGATGGCGTTCGACGCCGGGGAGCTCGCGCTCCAGTCGGCCGTCGACATCCGCTTCCCGGTGGGCACCATCCCGCCGCGTGGCTGGACCCCGCCGGCGCAGGAGGAGGGCGAGCCCGAGTGGCAGCAGGGTGACACCTTCCGCCTCCGTACGACCCTGGGCCGCGCGCTCTTCAACGAGCTGCTGCCCGAGGACTACCCGTTCGTCGACTACTCGGTGGGCAAGAAGCAGCTCTCCGAGATCGTCAACGACCTGGCCGAGCGCTACCCCAAGGTCATCGTGGCGGCGACGCTCGACAACCTGAAGGCGGCGGGCTTCTACTGGGCGACCCGTTCCGGCGTCACCGTGGCCATCTCCGACGTCGTCGTTCCCGAGGCGAAGAAGGAGATCGTCAAGGGCTACGAGGCGCAGGACGAGAAGGTCCAGAAGCAGTACGAGCGCGGTCTGATCACCAAGGAAGAGCGCACTCAGGAGCTCATCGCGATCTGGACCAAGGCGACCAACGAGGTTGCCGAGGCGATGAACGCGAACTTCCCGAAGACGAACCCCATCTTCATGATGGTTGACTCGGGTGCCCGAGGAAACATGATGCAGATGCGTCAGATCGCCGGTATGCGTGGTCTGGTGTCGAACGCCAAGAACGAGACGATCCCGCGTCCGATCAAGGCCTCCTTCCGTGAGGGCCTGTCGGTGCTGGAGTACTTCATCTCGACGCACGGTGCTCGTAAGGGTCTGGCGGACACGGCTCTGCGTACCGCCGACTCGGGTTACCTCACCCGTCGTCTGGTCGACGTCTCCCAGGACGTCATCATCCGCGAGGAGGACTGCGGCACCGACCGTGGCCTCAAGCTGCACATCGCGGAGCGCGGCGCGGACGGTGTGCTGCGCAAGGCGGAGAACGTCGAGACCAGCGTGTACGCACGTGCGCTGGCCGAGGACATCACCGTCGACGGCAGGGTGCTGGCCCCGGCCAACACCGACCTCGGCGACGTCCTCATCGACGAGCTGGTCAAGCACGGCATCGAGGAGGTCAAGACCCGTTCGGTCCTGACCTGCGAGTCCGCCGTCGGCACCTGCGCCATGTGCTACGGCCGTTCGCTGGCCACCGGCAAGCTGGTCGACATCGGTGAGGCGGTCGGCATCATCGCCGCCCAGTCCATCGGTGAGCCCGGTACCCAGCTGACGATGCGTACCTTCCACACCGGTGGTGTGGCCGGTGACGACATCACCCAGGGTCTGCCCCGTGTCGTCGAGCTCTTCGAGGCTCGTACGCCCAAGGGTGTCGCCCCGATCTCCGAGGCCTCCGGCCGCGTGCGGATCGAGGAGACCGAGAAGACCAAGAAGCTCGTGGTCACCCCGGACGACGGCAGCGACGAGACGGCGTTCCCGATCTCGAAGCGTGCCCGGCTCCTGGTGTCCGAGGGCGAGCACGTCGAGGTGGGCCAGAAGCTCACCGTGGGTGCCACCAACCCGCACGACGTGCTGCGCATCCTGGGTCAGCGTGCCGTCCAGGTCCACCTGGTCGGCGAGGTCCAGAAGGTCTACAACTCGCAGGGTGTGTCGATCCACGACAAGCACATCGAGATCATCATCCGGCAGATGCTGCGCCGTGTGACGATCATCGAGTCGGGCGACGCGGAGCTGCTGCCCGGCGAGCTGGTCGAGCGCTCGAAGTTCGAGACCGAGAACCGTCGTGTGGTCCAGGAAGGCGGCCACCCGGCCTCCGGCCGTCCGCAGCTGATGGGTATCACCAAGGCCTCGCTGGCGACCGAGTCGTGGCTGTCGGCGGCGTCCTTCCAGGAGACGACCAGGGTTCTGACGGACGCGGCGATCAACGCCAAGTCCGACTCCCTGATCGGCCTCAAGGAGAACGTCATCATCGGTAAGCTCATCCCGGCCGGTACGGGTCTGTCCCGTTACCGCAACATCCGGGTCGAGCCGACCGAGGAGGCCAAGGCCGCGATGTACTCGGCCGTCGGCTACGACGACATCGACTACTCGCCGTTCGGCACCGGCTCCGGCCAGGCCGTCCCGCTGGAGGACTACGACTACGGTCCGTACAACCAGTAAGGCGTACGTCTGAAGTACTGAAGGGCGGCCACTCCGTTTCGTACGGGGTGGCCGCCCTTCGGCGTTGTCCGGTGCAGGGCGTCCGTGGTCAGCGGCCGAGCTGGAGGTAGGGCTCCAGGGCCTGGAGCCGGGTGTGGTTGTCCGGGTGGGTGGTCAGCAGCCTGGCCAGGCCGCCCGGTTCCTTGAGCTGCCTGCCCTGCGCCGCGGCCTGCGCCTTCACGGCGTCCTCCTGGGCCTGGAAGTGGTACAGGACCTGCGCCAGCTGGGGCGCGAAGCCGAGGTCGGCCGCCTGCCGGTCGGCACGCAGCTCGCCCTGGCGACCCACGTAGGCGAGCAGATAGGGGGCGACGACGAGCGGCACGGTGATGTACCAGGCGGCGAGGAATCCGCCGATCACGAACATCCCGATGAAGAGGTAGACCATCCCGGTCGCGGCGAAAGAGAAGACACGTGCGACCCGGATGGCGATCCGGGCGATGCCCCGCATGAAGGCCCAGGCGATCCGGCCGGGCAGGGAGTACCAGTAGCCGAGCAGGCCCGTCCAGGCGTGACCGCCGGTGTGGTGGCCGAGTTCATGGGCGAGTACGGCGGCGAGGTTGCTGCTGGGGATCTCGTTCAGCGCGTACGTCGTGACGCCGACGACATGGCCGGCGGCCGCCACGGCGTTCAGGTCCGTGCTGTTGTCCACCATCAGCTCGTACGTGTGTGCCTCGATGCCCGCTCGGGCGGTGACCTCGCGCCAGACCGGCTCCAGACGGGCCCGCTCCTGGGCGAGCGGCGCCCTGAGCTTCATCACGTGCCGGGCGAAGGCCAGCTCGGTGGGCCGGTGGAAGACGAGCGCCCCGGAGGCCAGCCAGGCGAGGATGACCAGCCAGCCGATGGCCGTGCCGAGGATCCCCACGGCGAACGAGGCGACCACGGCGAGGCTCACCAGGAAGCCCGGCACCTGGACCGCCAGCTGCCCGATCGCGGTGGCGTCGGCACCGCGCTGGTGCGCGGCCACGTGGACGCGGGAGCCCGCGTGACGGTAGTCGAGGTCGTCGGGTGCGGGGGCCTCCGGCGGTGCCGTGGGTGTGGGGGCGGGGGGCGGCTGCGGCGGGATGTACGGCGGTGCGGTGGGCTGCGGGCCGCTCGGGTACGTGGGTGCGGCCCCCGGGTAGGCGGGCGGCGCCGCGGGGTACGAAGGTGCGGCCCCGGCCGCCGGGTACTGGGGTGCGCCGCCCGGATAGGACGGGGGCGCGGAGGTCTCCGGGTACAGGGGCGGAGCGGCGGCCCCGGGGTATGGGGGCGGGGCGGCGGCCCCGGGGTACAGGGGTGGGGAAGCGGCGGACCCGGGATAGGGGGGCGAGGGAACGGCAGCCCCGGGGTACGGGGGAGGAGTCGAGGCAGCCCCGGGGTACGGGGGCGCGGGCGTGCCTGGGTACGGGGGGCCCGGGTAGACGGGGCCGGGCTCCGAGGCGGCCGGGTCTGGTGGGTAGGACAAGGTGGGGCTCCTTCAGGATGGGGACGTCAGCCGATGAGCAGCCCGGCGGGAAGCAGCACCGTGCCCGCGCAGAAGGCGATCAGGCCGGTACGGATCCACTGGTGCTTGCGGGCGGCGATACGGCTGGTCTCGGTGAGCGCCGCGGTGAGTCCGACGGCGGGGTCGCGGTCGGTGTCGGCGAGAGCGGTCGCCAACTGACCTTCACGTACGGCTTGTTGGATGTCGCCGAAGAAACAGAGGGGCCGGCCCGGGGCCCATGAACTGGCGCGGTACCGGGGGAGCACCGCGAGCAGCAGCGCGAACAGGGCGAAGGCGAGGGCCAGGGCGCCGGTCCACCAGACGGCCGTACCGGGTGCGGAGAGCGAGCTCGGTGACCAGTTCCGTCCGGCCAGCAGCCCGCTGAACACCCCTGCCGTCATCCCGAGCGCCGCCACGAGCACGGACGCCTTGCTGTCGGCCCGGGCGATCTCGCCCCGCAGCTCCTCCAGCAGCCGTTCGGCGGTTCTGGCGCCGGGAGCGGTGGTGGTCACTCCGGGCCCGTCTCGGAGGACTCCGGCGCCGGGGGCGGCGGATAGGCGGAGGGCGCGGGCGGAATGACGGGCGTGGGAGCCACGGCCGGGGGCGGCGGGGCCTGGTCGTACGGGATACCGGCGGCGGGGGCGGCCGGGGGCGCCTGGTACGGCCCCGGCGGCACGGTTCCGGGCGCGGGTGGGACGTACGGCTGGTGGGACACGGGCGGCCCCGGCGGGGTGTAGGGGGCGCCCGGAACACCGCCGTAGGGCTGGGCGGCGGCCCCGTACGGCGGTGAGGGGTTGAACGGCTGTGGCTGCGAGGGGTCGTACGGCTGCTGCGGTACGCCCCCGGGCGGCGGCGCCGGTCGGCCGGGAACCGGGGGCTGCGGCGGGGGCTCCTGGCGGCTGCTGAGTTCCTTGACCACGCGCAGGGTGGAGCGGGCCGACTCGGCCTTCTGGTAGTCCTCCAGGGTGTCTCCGGCGATCAGTTCCAGCTGGCTCTCGATGGCGGAGAGCTGGTCCTTCTGGAGGGCGCCGATGACCATCCGGGTGTCCTCGGGGTGCGCGGCGAGGTGGAAGGCCCACTGGGCGACACCCCCGTGTTGCAGGTGGTGCTGGTAGAAGGCGATCTTCTGGGCCATCAGCTCCTGGGACTGGTACTGGCGCAGCACCTCCAGCTCGTGCAGCTGCTGGGCCTGGCGCAGCCGGTACTCGTGCTCGGGGTCGAGCATGTCGGCCTCGTAGCGCAGCGCCCGTTTGCGCCGTCTGTGCGCGATCGCGTCGTCGTCCAGGCGCAGCCGCACCGCGCAGGTGACCGCGAGCCCGATGCCGTCGGCGAAGACGCCGCTCTCGACCGCGTACTGGACCTCGGCCTCGGCGTCCCGGCTGTCCTCGATGGAGAACCGGCGGCTGACCGGTCGCGCCAGCTGGTGGAGTTCACGGGCGAGCCGTGTGGGCACATCGCGTTCGCCGCCGGCCACGTACGCGATCGGGTCCGCGACGCGCCAGGTCAGATCGGCGGTGGCACCGAACGAGAACGCGTCGTCGTCGCTGGGCAGTTCGAGTTCCAGCTGGACCGGGTGGCTGCCCATGTCTACCTCGTAGACCGAGGTGTAGCGGCGGGTCGCGGCGTCCGTGCGGCTCGGCCGGTGCGGTGGCATGTACGCGTCGTAGCTGCCACCCGCAGTGGCGAACACCAGTGCGTGGTCGATCGCGGAGACCGGCCGCCGGGCCGTGTAGTCGAAACGGGAGATCGGCCGCACGGTGAGCACCGGGTCGATCAGCGTGGTGTGCCGGTCGGCCTGTTGCTGCCACTCCGGCGGGCGGCGGAATTCCGCCATGGGTCAACTCCTCGTAACTCTGTGTCAGGCTGTCGGGACGGGGGGACGCAGTGCGGAGAGCAGGCGGTCGGCGAGAGGCGGGCGCGGGCCGCCGTCCCGGCCGCGCAGGGTGCGCAGTTCGTGGCTGAGGCGTTTGTGGTCGTCCGCCGTGACGACCAGCGCGGGCAGCAGCAGCTCCAGGGCCTGGGCCGTGTCCGGGCGGCGCTCGGCCACGTACACCCAGGTGTGCAGGGCGTTCAGGGCGCCCCGGGTGTGGGCGCGGTCGCCGAGGGCGGTGCGCCAGAGGGTGGCGAGGTCGCGGGCCGAGTCCGCCTGGTACATGCCGTCACCGGCGTACCACTCGACGAGCGCGCCCTCCTCGGCGTTGTCGCACGCCAGGACGAAGGCGCCCAGCGCCAGCGCGCGGACCGCGGGGGTGTCGTGGTGGAGCAGCCGCACCAGCTCGGAGAGCATCTCGCCGCGCCTGAGGCCCACCGAGAGCAGCAGGGCCGTGGACTCGATCAGGTTGGCCGCCTCGGCCGGGCTGCTGTGGTCGGCGCGGGCCAGGGTCGCGAGGGCGCTCAGGGCCGGGGCCACCAGGTCCGGGCGTAACGGCGCGAGCAGCCCGAAGGCGCGGATCGCGGTCCAGCGGCGGGCCGGGTGGGCGTCCGTGCACCACTGGGTGAGCAGGCGCAGGACGACGGGCGCGTCGAGGAGCTGGGCGAGCGTGAGGGTGTTCGCGGCGGTGACACGGGGGCCGAACGTCTTCGACACCGCCCAGCCGTCGATCAGCAGCGCGACCGCGGAGGGCAGGTCGGCGAGGGCGAGCATGGCGGTGGCCGCGGCGGCCCGGGTCCGTACGACGGGACGCCCGTCACGGGCCAGCTCCCGCAGCCAGGCGATCAGCGCAGGCCGCGCCGAGGGATGTCCCGTCCACACCTCGGTGAGCAGGGCGCGCGGGGTGTTCTCCTTCCGGAAGAACGCGGTGAACTGCGGTACCGGGCCCCATTCGGTCGCCTCGTCCCGCACTTCCCCCTCGGCGCGGGCCCGCGCGAGCCGGGTCTCGGCGGCGAGCCCGAACACCGGGATCTCCGGCGGCTCCTCCGGGTGCTGCAAGCGCTGGAAGTGCACGAACAGCTTGTCCGCGAGCTCGGCGGCGAGGACGTACGGCGCCCGGTCGAAGACGGCGAGCGAGATGAGGAAGGCCTTGTCGCGCAGCGTGGACTCGGGGTCGCTCAGCCACTCCCGGCACTGCTGCTCCACGGCCGCCTGCCCGAACTCCGCGAGCCGGGCCGCAGCCGCCTCGCCGCCGTCGTAACCCGCCACCTCCTTCGCGAACTCGGCCGCCTCGGAGGGCTGGTGGTGCCCCCGGGCGAGGAAGTCCCGCACCGGGGCGAGGGCGAGGAGGCCGTCGGTGTCCCGCGCGCGGTGCCTGCTCACATACGCGCGGACGACGGCCGACGCCTCCGGCGGCTGCCAGACGGAGGCGGTGGCGCCCAGCAGGAAGGGTGAGTTCTCGACCGTCACCACCAGATACCCGTCGACCTTCTTGAGCTGGTCGCGGGCCGCGTAGAGATGGGTGTCGCGCAGCGGCCGGTTGCGGCTCAGCGGCAGATCGCGCAGGACGTGCCCGCCGGGTGCGGTGAGCGGGGCGCTCAGGGTCGCCGGGCTCGTCTCCGGCGAGAGGGCGTGCACGGCGGGCACACCCAGACGGTGCAGGAGCATCAGCGCGGCGGCGTGGCGGCCGGTGGCGTGGGCGCCGGCGAGGACGAGGACGCGTTCTTCGCGCAGCCGGTCCAGGGCGGCGGCGAAGGCGGGGCTCTCGACGAAGACGGCGTCCAGGTCTTCGAGGTGGCGCCGTGGGATCTCTCCGGAGGCGTACGTCGCCGAAGCCGCCGAGCCGTGGTGGTGGATCTCCGTCTTGCCGCCCATGAACACGTCACCGGCGACCTCACCGCCGGACACGCCGTGCTGGGCGCCACCGACCAGACTCCCGCCGAAGGACGCGGCCGAGCCGAGGATGAACCCCGGGGTGTGCGCGAACAGCTCGCGCTGAGCCGCGCGCGCCTCCTGCGTCCGTTCCTGTTCTCCCTCTCCTTCCCCCTCCGCGTCCTGGCGCCGGGTGTCCGGTTCGGGGGCCGGGTGTACGTCCTTCGGGGGCAGGTCGTCGGGGCCCGGCGTCGTGGGTGGAGGCACCGTCACGCCGACTCACCCCCGGACCCGCCGAGGTGGACGTCTCCGGTGACCTGGCCGCCGGACACGCCGTGCTGGTCGCCGCCGACGAGGCTGCCGCCGAAGGTGGGGGCGCCTCCGTCGAAGTGGAAGACGGCGCCCGCGGGAGGGGCGGAGGGCCGGGCCGCGCGGGCCTCGGGGGCCTGGGACCCGGGCGCCTGGTCCCCCGGCCGGTCCCGCCTCGGTGCCGGACGCTCCCCCGAGCTGGCGCCCGGCACCGAGGTTCCCCCCTTCTCACTGTGGTCGTCGCCGGCCCCCGGTACCGGGCCGTGCAGCCAGGCGCGCAGCGGGCCGTTCTTGCTGTCCACGGTCACCGCGTGGAAGTCCCCCGCGGGGATGCCCGCGTGACCGTGCCGCACGATCCCCGTGTGCACGCTCTCCGAGACGCACAGGGCGAAGTCGTCCCTCCGCTCCCGCAGGGCCGCGCGCAGCAGCTGGGCGTCGAGGAGGCGGCAGGCGTGGTTGAGGTCGGAGCCGACCCAGCCGTCGTGCTCGTCCACGGCGACGTAGCCCGTGGCGACGACGCCGCGCAGCCGGATCTGTGCCGAGCTGGACGCCATCCGGTTGACCGCGTGCAGCTGGGCGGGGACCTCGGTGAGCAGGGCGCGCAGCAGTGCGGTGACGGAGGCGTTGGCGTCGATCAGCTCCATCACGGAGTCGCCCCGGTCGGCGCGCAGGCGCAGGCGTTCGTCGATGCCGGCGCGCTCCAGAGTGCGGTCGGCGACGTCGTACAGCATGCGCCGCAGGTACGTCTGCTCGATGTCGTCCCGGTCGCTGTACTTCTCGATGTCGAGCAACAGGATCGTCCGGCTCACGGGGTCGGTCATGGTCGCCTTTCGCAGGTGGTGCGGCAGTGGCAGAAGAGTGGCGGGCGGGGTTGGGGTGACGTGAGGGCGGATGACGCAGTCGGAGTGTGACGGCGTACACAGAACGCCCGGTCCCTCGCGCGCGACCAGCCCCCACCGGCCGGCAGCCGAAGTGATCCACCGGACCCACGTCACCCCCGCGCAATCCGCCGCAGCACATCCGGCCGCACGATCACCAGCGCCCGGCGCCCCGTCGTCACGACCCCCCGTTCCCGCAGGTCCTTCAGCAGGCGTTGGACCATCTCGCGGGAGGCCCCCACCGACCCGGCGAGTTCCTGTTTGCTCAGGGGGACGGAGAGTTCGATGCCCTGGTCTGTGCGCCGACCGTGGGTGCGGGCGAGGTCCAGCAGCAGAATCGCGAAGCGCTCCCGCACGCTGAGGGAGGCGAATTCCAGGCGGCGCCGATCGGCCGCCCGGGTGCGATCGGAGGTGAGGCCGAGGAGGGCGAAGGAGACGGCGGGGGAGCGGGCGAGGAACTCGGTGAACCGGCCGCGTTCGACCGCGACCGTACGGACCGGCTCCAGGGCCGTCACGGTGGCCGACCGCGGGCGCCCGGTGAGCGCCGCGGACTCCCCGATGATGTCGCCGGGGCCGCGCAGCGCGAGCAGCGCCTCGTAGCCGTTGGAGGCGGCCGCGGTCACCTTCGTCCAGCCGTGCGTGACGAACAGGACGTGCGAGGACGGCTCGCTCTGGTGCAGGAGCACCACCCGGGGCGCGTACGAGAGCTCGTGCCCGAGATCGAGCAGCGCCGAGCGGTCCTCGCTCTCCAGCCGGGCCAGGAACGGCACCCGGTCGTCGAGCCCCCCGTCGCCGGGTAAGCCCGACGAGTCCCACGAACCAGGTAAGTCCGATGAGCCCGATGACCCGGATGCCCCGGATGAGTCCGGTGCGTGTGCTGCCGTCATGGTTCCCCCGATCGCCACAGCCGACCGATCAACGTACTGAAGGGCACACGACGGTGGACAGAGATTGCGCGGGACCGTCGGGGATCGGAAACTTTTGGGGACGAGCGCCCCGGGAATGCGCTAAGGCCGGCCCAACAATCACCCCGCAACGACCCCACGACCGCCTCATGGACGCCCCGTCCCCGAGTCTCGTCCGGCCTGCGGGAGCAGCGCGCTGACGTGGCAAGAAGTCCGGCGTGTCGCCCTGGACAGCATTTGTTTTGACCGAAGTCGTTGAGGTAGGTACGCTCAGACCTTGTGCCTGGGGTGTGCCCTGGCTCGCGTGCGTGCCTTCAAACCGCAAGGCGAGCCGTAACCGGCCACCGTAATCTGCGCCCTTTTCGCCTCGCGGCGGGAGTCTGCAGCATTCGACACACCCGACCGCGTGGGTCGGAGATGTTCCAGGTTAGCTTCACCATTCGGCACACAGAAACCGGAGAAGTAGTGCCTACGATCCAGCAGCTGGTCCGGAAGGGCCGGCAGGACAAGGTCGAGAAGAACAAGACGCCCGCACTCGAGGGTTCGCCCCAGCGTCGCGGCGTCTGCACGCGTGTGTTCACGACCACCCCGAAGAAGCCGAACTCGGCCCTGCGTAAGGTCGCGCGTGTGCGTCTGACCAGCGGGATCGAGGTCACCGCTTACATTCCGGGTGAGGGACACAACCTGCAGGAGCACTCCATCGTGCTCGTGCGCGGCGGCCGTGTGAAGGACCTGCCGGGTGTTCGCTACAAGATCATCCGTGGTTCGCTCGACACCCAGGGTGTCAAGAACCGCAAGCAGGCCCGCAGCCGCTACGGCGCCAAGAAGGAGAAGTAGAAATGCCTCGTAAGGGCCCCGCCCCGAAGCGCCCGGTCATCATCGACCCGGTCTACGGTTCCCCTCTGGTGACCTCCCTCATCAACAAGGTGCTGCTGAACGGCAAGCGCTCCACCGCCGAGCGCATCGTCTACGGCGCCATGGAGGGTCTGCGTGAGAAGACGGGCAACGACCCGATCATCACGCTGAAGCGCGCGCTGGAGAACATCAAGCCGACCCTCGAGGTCAAGTCCCGCCGTGTCGGTGGTGCGACGTACCAGGTTCCGATCGAGGTCAAGCCCGGTCGTGCCAACACGCTCGCGCTGCGCTGGCTGGTCGGTTACTCCCGCGCCCGTCGCGAGAAGACCATGACCGAGCGTCTGCTCAACGAGCTTCTCGACGCCTCCAACGGCCTTGGTGCCGCTGTGAAGAAGCGCGAGGACACCCACAAGATGGCCGAGTCCAACAAGGCCTTCGCGCACTACCGCTGGTAGTCGCTACCCCCATCGAGACCGAGAGAAGACCGAAGCCTTATGGCTACCACTTCACTTGACCTGGCCAGGGTCCGCAACATCGGGATCATGGCCCACATCGACGCGGGCAAGACGACCACCACCGAGCGGATCCTCTTCTACACCGGCGTCAGCTACAAGATCGGTGAGGTCCACGACGGCGCTGCCACCATGGACTGGATGGAGCAGGAGCAGGAGCGTGGCATCACGATCACCTCTGCTGCCACCACCTGTCACTGGCCGCTCGAGGACAACGACTACACGATCAACATCATCGACACCCCGGGGCACGTCGACTTCACGGTCGAGGTGGAGCGCTCGCTGCGCGTCCTCGACGGTGCCGTCACGGTGTTCGACGGTGTCGCCGGTGTCGAGCCGCAGTCCGAGACGGTGTGGCGTCAGGCCGACCGTTACGGCGTGCCGCGCATCTGCTTCGTGAACAAGCTTGACCGCACCGGCGCCGAGTTCCACCGCTGCGTGGACATGATCAAGGACCGCCTCGGCGCTGTCCCGATCATCATGCAGCTGCCGATCGGTGCCGAGATGGACTTCAAGGGCGTTGTGGACCTGGTCCGCATGAAGGCGCTCGTGTGGTCCGCCGAGGCGGCGAAGGGCGAGATGTACGACGTCGTCGACATCCCCGCCACGCACGCCGAGGCCGCCGAGGAGTACCGCGGCCGGCTGGTCGAGACCGTCGCGGAGAACGACGACGAGATCATGGAGCTGTTCCTTGAGGGCCAGGAGCCCACCGAGGAGCAGCTGTACGCCGCGATCCGTCGCATCACCATCGCGTCCGGCAAGGGTGACGGCGTCACGGTCACCCCGGTGTTCTGTGGCACCGCGTTCAAGAACAAGGGCGTCCAGCCCCTGCTCGACGCGGTCGTGCGCTACCTGCCGACCCCGCTCGACGTCGAGGCCATCGAGGGCCACGACGTCAAGAACCCCGAGGTCGTCGTCAAGCGCAAGCCGTCCGAGGACGAGCCGCTGTCTGCGCTGGCGTTCAAGATCATGAGCGACCCGCACCTCGGTAAGCTCACCTTCGTCCGGGTGTACTCGGGCCGCCTGGAGACCGGCACTGCCGTGCTGAACTCCGTCAAGGGCAAGAAGGAGCGCATCGGCAAGATCTACCGCATGCACGCGAACAAGCGTGAGGAGATCGACGCGGTGGGCGCCGGCGACATCGTCGCCGTGATGGGTCTGAAGCAGACCACGACCGGTGAGACGCTCTGCGATGAAAAGAACCCGGTGATCCTGGAGTCCATGGACTTCCCGGCGCCGGTCATCCAGGTCGCCATCGAGCCCAAGTCCAAGGGTGACCAGGAGAAGCTGGGTGTCGCCATCCAGCGTCTCGCGGAGGAGGACCCCTCCTTCCACGTTCACTCGGACGAGGAGACGGGCCAGACCATCCTCGGCGGTATGGGCGAGCTGCACCTCGAGGTGCTGGTCGACCGTATGAAGCGCGAGTTCAGGGTCGAGGCCAACGTCGGCAAGCCGCAGGTCGCGTACCGCGAGACGATCCGCAAGACCGTCGAGCGTCACGACTACACCCACAAGAAGCAGACCGGTGGTACCGGTCAGTTCGCCAAGGTGCAGATCGCGATCGAGCCCATCACCGAGACCGATGGTCCGGCGTACGAGTTCGTGAACAAGGTGACCGGTGGCCGTATCCCGCGGGAGTACATCCCGTCGGTGGACGCCGGTGCGCAGGAGGCCATGCAGTTCGGCATCCTGGCCGGCTACGAGATGACGGGCGTCCGCGTCACTCTTCTCGACGGTGGCTACCACGAGGTCGACTCCTCCGAGCTCGCGTTCAAGATCGCCGGTTCGCAGGCCTTCAAGGAGGCCGCGCGCAAGGCTTCTCCCGTGCTCCTCGAGCCGATGATGGCCGTCGAGGTCACCACGCCCGAGGAGTCGATGGGTGATGTCATCGGCGACCTCAACTCCCGCCGTGGCCAGATCCAGGCCATGGAGGAGCGCAGCGGCGCCCGCGTCGTGAAGGGCCTCGTGCCCCTCTCGGAGATGTTCGGCTACGTCGGCGACCTCCGCAGCAAGACCTCGGGTCGCGCAAGCTACTCGATGCAGTTCGACTCCTACGCCGAGGTTCCCCGGAACGTCGCCGAGGAGATCATCGCGAAGGCCAAGGGCGAGTAACGCACCCCGTTTACACGCTTTAGGCTTGACACCGACCGCCGGGGCTTCGAACCGGCAAGGGGACGAGAGATCGTCCCCCGGGGGAGAACCCCGGCGGGCGGCATCCCAGCAAAGATCACCTGGCGCCGATGAGTAAGGCGTACCAGAACCACTCCACAGGAGGACCCAGTGGCGAAGGCGAAGTTCGAGCGGACTAAGCCGCACGTCAACATCGGCACCATCGGTCACATCGACCACGGTAAGACGACCCTCACGGCCGCCATTACCAAGGTGCTGCACGACGCGTACCCGGACCTGAACGAGGCCTCGGCCTTCGACCAGATCGACAAGGCTCCTGAGGAGCGCCAGCGCGGTATCACCATCTCCATCGCGCACGTCGAGTACCAGACCGAGACGCGTCACTACGCCCACGTCGACTGCCCCGGTCACGCGGACTACATCAAGAACATGATCACGGGTGCGGCGCAGATGGACGGCGCCATCCTCGTGGTTGCGGCCACCGACGGCCCGATGCCGCAGACCAAGGAGCACGTGCTCCTGGCCCGCCAGGTCGGCGTTCCCTACATCGTCGTCGCCCTGAACAAGGCCGACATGGTGGACGACGAGGAGATCCTGGAGCTCGTCGAGCTCGAGGTTCGCGAGCTGCTCTCCGAGTACGAGTTCCCGGGCGACGACCTGCCGGTCGTCAAGGTCTCGGCGCTCAAGGCCCTTGAGGGCGACAAGGAGTGGGGCCAGACCGTCCTCGACCTCATGCAGGCCGTCGACGAGAACATCCCGCAGCCCGAGCGTGACGTCGACAAGCCGTTCCTGATGCCGATCGAGGACGTCTTCACGATCACCGGTCGTGGCACCGTCGTCACCGGTCGTATCGAGCGTGGTGTCCTCAAGGTCAACGAGACCGTCGACATCGTGGGCATCAAGCAGGACAAGACCACCACCACGGTCACCGGCATCGAGATGTTCCGCAAGCTGCTCGACGAGGGCCAGGCCGGTGAGAACGTCGGTCTGCTCCTCCGTGGCATCAAGCGCGAGGACGTCGAGCGCGGCCAGGTCATCATCAAGCCCGGTTCGGTCACGCCGCACACCGAGTTCGAGGCCCAGGCCTACATCCTGTCCAAGGACGAGGGTGGCCGCCACACGCCGTTCTTCAACAACTACCGTCCGCAGTTCTACTTCCGTACGACGGACGTGACCGGCGTTGTGACCCTCCCCGAGGGCACCGAGATGGTCATGCCGGGCGACAACACTGAGATGACCGTTTCGCTCATCCAGCCCGTCGCCATGGAGGAGGGCCTGAAGTTCGCCATCCGTGAGGGTGGCCGGACCGTGGGCGCCGGCCAGGTCATCAAGATCAACAAGTAGTCCTTGTTGGCTTGACAGCCTGGTAGCTCCTCGCGAGCTCCTTGAAGGGGCCCGTACGACTTCGGTCGTACGGGCCCCTTTGCCGTGCCCATCGCGCACACTGCGTGCATGGATTCCAGCGACCTGGGCGCGGCGAGACATCGGCCGCTGCCGGCGAAGCCGGTTCTTCCGGACGTGGCGGCGGCGCATCTGCGTGGCCCGGCCGATGCCGTGGAGGCGCGGTGGCGGCAGCTGGCGCTGGTGTGGCAGTGGCGTCGCGAGCGGCACGAGGTCCTCCGGCCGGGGGTGGGCTACCCGGGCATCGTGCACCTCATCGAGGCGGCCCACGCGGAACGGACACTGCGGCAGCTGTGTCCGTACAACAGCCACTTCGCCTTGCATCTGAGCAGCTGTACCCGGTACCCGTACGTGCTGCGGGTGCCGAGCGTCCTGCCTCGGCACGACGGGCGCTTCCGGGTCTTCGTGCCACGCGCCGGGACCGTCCTCGGCGAGACCGACACGGCCGAAGCGGCTGTCGCCCTGGTCGTGGCCCACCTCCCGGCGGGACTCGGCCCGGCCGTGGCCGGCACCGCCGACGATCTTTGCCCATGACGGTCTTCGTTGGTCGATCACGATCTCTGTAAGCGTGCTGAGTGCCTTCGGAGGCTGATGGCGACCTCCGTAAGTTGATGGCGGTCACCGTGAGCGTGATGAGCCTCCGTGGGCCGATGACGCCTCCGTCGGCCAATGACGGCCTCCGTGGCCGATGGCGGTCTCCGTAAGCGAGATGTCGCCTCCGTGGCCCGATGACGTCCTCCGTAGGCCGACGACGTCCTCCGTGGCCCGATGGCGTCCTCCGTAAGTCGATGACGTCCTCCGTAGGCCGATGACGGTCTCCGTAAGCCAGCGACGTCCTCCGAAAGTATTCGACGCCGACGACCCATTCCCCCCGCGTGACCCTCCCTCCACTATTTGTCATGCCGCTGAGCAAATTCGTACGCCGTCGGGGCGAGGGGTGAGGCATGTCTGGAGACGTCAGCCGCAGAACCGTTCTCGGTGCCGGACTCGGTGCCGGACTCGCGGCGCTACCGGTGCTGTCGGGCGAGGCGTGGGCGGACGGGGGGCGGCCGCGGCCCACCGACCCCGGCGCATACATCTCCTTCACCGGCGGAGCGTTCTCGCTGGTGGGCGCGCCGGTCGTGGTCTCCCCGGAGGACCACCCCGGAGTCGTACGGGTGGCGGGCGACCTTCGTGACGACCTCGAACGGGTGACGGACGTACGGCCCGGAGACGGAATGGCCCGGGAGGTCGTGCTCGTCGGGACGATCGGGCGCAGCCCGCTGATCGACGGCCTGATCGCCACCGGGAAGCTGGATGTCACGGGGGTGCGGGGACGGTGGGAGACCTCCCTGCAGACCGTCGTGGAGCGGCCGATGCCCGGCGTCGACCGTGCCTTCGTCATCGCGGGCAGCGACCCCCGCGGCACGATCTTCGGTGCGTACGACGTCTCGTACGGCATCGGCGTCTCGCCCTGGTACTGGTGGGACGACGTTCGCCCGGTCCGCCGCGACGCGCTCCACGTGCTGCCGGGACGGCACACCCAGGGCACTCCCGCGGTGAAGTACCGCGGGATCTTCATCAACGACGAGAACCCGGCCCTCGGCACCTGGGCCCCCGCCTGCTTCGGCCCCGGCAAGGCGCCCGGGTACGACGGCGGCTTCAACGCCGACTTCTACGCGAAGGTCTTCGAGGTACTGCTCCGCCTGAGGGCGAACTACCTGTGGCCGGCGGTGTGGGGCCGTGCCTTCGCCGAGGACGACCCGCGCAACCATGCCCGCGCCAAGGAGTACGGGATTGTCATGGGCACGTCTCACGAGGCGCCCATGATGCGGGGCATCGAGGAGTGGAACCGGCACGCGGTACCCGCCGTGCGCGACAGCGCCGGAACCGTCGTCACGCCCGGCCATGACCCGTACGGCGGTACGGGGGAGTGGTCGTTCCGCCGCAACGCCGACGCGCTCAAGGCGTACTGGCGCGACGGCATCCGCCGGATGGCCGACCAGGACTTCGAGGGCGTCGTCACGCTCGGGATGCGCGGAAACGGCGACACCAGCCTGCCGGACGGCGACGGCGTCGAGCTGATGCGGGAGATCATCGACGCGCAGCGGACGATCATCGCCGAGGTGACGGGCCGCGACCCGGCCTCGGTCCCCCAGGTGTGGACGCTCTACAAGGAGGTCCAGCGGTACTGGGACCGCGGGCTGCGGGCCCCGGGCGACGTCACCGTCGTACTGACGGACGACAACTGGGGCAACATCCGCAAGCACCCCGACCCGGCCGAACCCGCGCGGCCCGGCGGCTACGGCCTCTACTACCACTTCGACTACGTGGGCGCGGGCCGCAACTACAAGTGGGTCGACACGGCCAACCTGCCCAATCTCTGGGACCAGCTCCACCAGGCGCACGCGTACGGCAACCACGGGCTGTGGGTGACGAACGTCGGCGACCTCAAGGGCAACGAGCTGCCCGCCGAGTTCTTCCTCGACTACGCCTGGAATCCCGGCCGTTGGGACGACCCGGGCGCGCTCGGCGAGTGGGAGAGGCGGTACGCGCGGCAGAACTTCGGCGCGGAGCAGGCGGCGGCGATCGCGGACGTACTGGCGACGTACGGACAACTCCAGTCGCGCCGCAAGCCGGAACTCCTCAACCGCCGGATCACCCTCGACCCGGCATCGGGCGCGGTGGTGTACGACGACCAGGCAACCCCCTTCTACGGCCGTGAACTCGAGCAGGTCACGCAGGAGTGGCGGACGCTCGCGGCACGGGCCGGGCGCATCGCGCGACGGCTGCCGGACTCGGCGCGGGACGCGTGGTTCGAGCTCGTCGGCTACGAGGTCGAGGCGACGGCCAACCTGTACGAGCTGCGGGAGGCCGAGTTCACGAACCTGCTCTACGCCGCCCAGGGCCGGGCGGCGACGAACGACCTGGCCGCGGCGGCCGAGGCCGGCCTGCAACGGGACTTCGCGCTCGCCGAACGCTTCAACCACGGCGTCGCGGGCGGCAAATGGGCGGGCTTCCAGACACAGCCGCACATCGACTACGGCGATGTGGCGCGCTACGGCCCGAACGCGAGCTGGCAGCAGCCGGAGCTGAACAACGTGGCACTGCCGGACGTCCTGTTCCCCGCGGTGCGCCGCATCGAACTGCCGCAGGGCGCCGAGCTGGGGGTGGCGGTCGACGGTTCCCCGGGCGCGGAGGCGGTACTGAGCCCGTACCGGACGGGTCCGGCGCCGTACATCGAGGTGTTCAACCGGGGCCGGGACGCCTTCGACTACCGGATCGAGGCGTCGGAGCCGTGGATCGTCCGCGCGGGCGGGTCGGTCAGCAGACGCGGACGGTGGTTCGGGCGGACTGGTCGCGGGCGCCGCACGGCCGTACGCGGGCCCGGATCACGGTGAGCGGTGCGGGAGCCTCGGTGGTCGTGCCGGTGATCGCCGAGCGCCCGGCCGCCCGTGGACTGCGGGGATTCGTCGAGGCGGGCGGGTATGTGGCGATGGACGCGGAGCACTGCGTACGGGCGGTGGGCACCTGGCGGCGGATCGACCGGATCGGCCGCACCGGGGCGGGCATGACGCCGTACCCCGTGACGGCCCCGCGCCGGACGCCGGGCGGCACGGCCTCCCCCCGCCTGGAGTACGAGGTGAGCCTGTTGAGCGCCGGCACGGTGACCGTGTGGGCGTATCTGTCCCCGCGCAACCCGGCCCTCCCGACGGGCGGTCTTCGCTACGCACTCTCCCTCGACGACGCGCCGCCGCGGACGGTCGACATCCACGCGGCCACGGGAGCCGACGACGGCCTGATGAACAGCCAGTGGGCCCGCAACACCTCGGACAACGTGAACATGACGTCGACGAGGCACGAGGTTGCTGTCCCCGGGGTGCACCGCCTGAAGTTCTGGATGGTCGACCCGACGGTGGTGCTGCAACGGCTGGTGATCGACACGGGTGGGCTCGGGCCGACGTATCTGGGCCCGCCGGAGAGTCACCGTGTGGGCCGGGGTGTCACCAGGTGACCGGCAAGGCCACCGGACCGCGGATCATCGTGCGCTGCCGGAAGGGAACCTGATCGGCGGGCACGGCGAAGCGCAGTCCGGGCAGGCGTTCGAGCAGGGTGCCGATCAGCAGCTCGATCTGCATACGGGAGAAGACGGCGCCCGTACAGAAGTGCGGGCCGTTGCCGAACGAGACATGGGCGCCCGCGTCCCGGTCGAAGTCGATCCGGTCGGGGTCGGGGAAGACGTCCGGGTCGCGGTTGGCGGCCAGGTAGGAGACGTAGACGGCGTCGCCCGCGCTGACGAGGGTGCCGTGGATGTCGACGTCCTGCGTGGCGATGCGGGGCAGCCCGACGGCGGCGCGGTGCGGGATGTGGCGCAGGAGTTCCTCGATGCCCGCCGGGCGGGAGGCGGGGTCGTCGCGGAAGCGTTCCAGCAGGTCGGGCCTGGTGAGGAGGAGGTAGAACATCTGGCCGCTGTTGTTGGTGACGGCCTCGCCGCCGATCTGGAGCGGCCCGGCGACACTGATCGCCTCCTCCAGGCCGAGCTGGCCGCGCCGCACGGCACCACCGAGCAGGGCCAGCACGTCTTCGCTGTCCCCGTCGCTCGTGCTCTCGCTCGTGCTCTCGCTGTCGCGGTGCTCGCGGACGGCCTCCCCGATCCACCCGAAGAGCCCCTTCTTGGCCTGCTCGGAGGCCTCGGCGCCGCCCGCCGTGCTGATGATCTCCCGCGTCCAGTCGTGCAACTTCTGCCGCTCGTCGACGGGTACGCCCATGACCTCGCAGACGACGTTGATCGGGAAGGGTTCGAGGACCCGCTCGACCAGGTCCGCCGGGGGGCCGTCCGCCACCATCCCGTCCACCAGGGTGTCGAGCATCTCCTGGGCGCGGGGGCGCAGGCGCTTCACGGCACTCACGGTGTAGGCGGCCGAGACGGCGTTCCGGAGCCGGTTGTGGTCGGGCTGATCGGCCCAGGCCAGGGCCCCGGGGCGCGGCGCGAAGTGCGGCGCGAGTCGCGTGACCTGCCGGACGGAGGCCTCCCGCCGGCTGAACCGGGGATCGTTCGTGATCATCTTCACGTCGTCGTAGCGCGTCGCCAGCCACGCCCAGCCCTCCCCGTACGGCAGCCGGATCCGTGTCAGCGGCCCCTCCCGCATCAGCTCCGCGAGCACCGGTTCGAACTCGGTGGCGTTCAGCTCACCGGCGGGCCAGTCCCGAACAGGGGGAAGGGGCTGTTCGGGCCGCTCGGCGAGTGTGCTGGTCTCTTCTGCCATGCGTTCAGCATCGTCGGGCGGGGGTGAGGTGTCGCGTGGGAGTGCTCCAGGCGGAGTGTTGGTGCGGTGGTGGTGTAGGTCATGGACTGAACGAAGTCGCGCATGGCCTGGTACCGGCGGGAGCCGCCCTGCTGCGCGTCGTCCGGGGCGCCGGCCGCGGCGCTCGCTCCTTGTCTGACGTCAGAAGCCCAGGTAAGTGATCTGAACGACGTAGACGCGTTCGCGGCGTACGACGACCTGATAGGTGAACATGCCGCCAGGGACGATGATGTCGCCGCCCTTCGGATCCGTGCCCTGATGGGTCCGGCCGTGGATGTGGGCGGCTTCGGCTGCCCTGACGAGCTCGTCCGCTTTCTCTTCCACCCTGGTGAGGAAGTTGGCGGGAGCGGTGCGGGCGACTTCTTCCGCACCGAAGGCGTACTCCCACTTTCAGCTCAACCGCGCACTGCCTTCATGGCGTCGTCCAGGACGGCGCCCAGTTCCCGCAGGGCGTCCTGGGCGGTGACGGGGTCCTCATGCTCCAGCCTGCTCTGCGCGTGGGCGAAGCGGGCGGACAGGTCTGGGCGGCGGGCGATCTCGATGTCCCTGGCCCAGATCAGGACCCAGCTCTGTACAGGGCTCAGGGACTGCCACTCGACCGCCTTGGCGAAGACTTCGTCCTTCGTGGCCTGCATCTCCTCCAGGCGGCCCGGGGCAACGGTGGCGAGAGCTGCGCGGAGCGCGTCCGGATTCTGCTCGGGGCGGGGGATCAGCTCGTGTCCGTGGTCGGCCAGTGTGCTCATGGTGTCCTCCAGGAGTGCCCTGGCCAGGTTATCCGGCCGGGGCACTGGTGAGGGCGAGTCCTGCACTGCCGCAGCGGCGGACTCCAGTGCAGGAACCTCACGTCCAAGGAGCCGGCCGTGCTGCCGCGGGACCTCCTTCGGACTGCGGTGGATGGGGGCGGGGGCGGGGGCGGGGGCGGGGGCGGCAAGGATCGGCATGTTCAAGCTGCGCGACCTTCATTGCGTGAGGATCGACATTCACGGCAGCGGCCGGGGCCGGGGGAGCGGAAGGCGCGGTCGCAGCCCTCGCAGTTCTGGAGCGGATGCCGTACGTCCGGGGGCGGCATGGGCACTCGGAACGGCGGTGGAGGAGGCGGCAGTTGCGCGGCGAGTCGATGGGCGAGAAGTGCGGCTGGGCGCCGCAGGTCTTCGGGCGGCAGGTCCGCGGTGAGCGCGCGTTGTACGGCGCTGGGGGTGAGATCGCGTTCCAGCCAGGCGGCGACTCCGGGGGCCAGGTGCTCCGTGTCGGTGGCGGAGAGGAGGAGGCGGGGGTCGTGGCGGCGGAGGCCGGCGAGGAGGTCGGTGGCGGCCCGGAGAAGGGTGGGGGAGGCGTGCGCGGGCTGGGGCACGGCGGGGAGGAGCTTGCGGGGCGGGCGTTCGGCCGGATCCGGGCGTCGGGTGGGCCTGCTGGGGGTGTCGGCCGCCGTTCCGCGGTGGCCGGGCTGGTTGCAGGAGATCGTGCGGGTGACGATGCGGCCGCCGGGGGTGCGTTCGCGGGTGCGGCGGAGGTAGCCGTGGGTTTCGAGTTCGCGCAGGGCGGCGGCGATCCGGGTCGGGCCTTCGGGGAAGCGGGCGGCGAGGGTCTTGATGTCGACGCGGGCGCCGCTGGGGAGCGACTGGATGTAGACGGCCAGCCCGATCGCGAGTCCTGAAAGCTCCGGGTGCTGGGCGAGGTGGTTGCCGATCACCGTGAAGCGGGTGGTGTGGCGGGTGTTGTCGTGAACGACGCCGGAATGAGGGTGCCGGTTCGGGCGGCCCGGGTGGTTTTTGCCCGCGATACGAGACTGGGCGCGCGGGGGCGCGCTAGGGTTTTGGGTGTCCATCAGGAAGTGCCTCTTCCTCGGTGGTCAGGCCCTCGCACTGGGATGCCAGTCCCGGCGAGGGCCGTCGCATTTTCTGCCGCATGTCTGCGGTTGTGCGGTGCCGCGCTGAGCGTAAGGCAGGCAACCGGTCCCGAATCCACCCGAGTTGGGCATATTCACCCGGGGGAGTGAGTTTGCGCGATGGTCGCCGTTTCGGCGGGCGGGAGGGGTGGGGCTTGGTGGGATTTCTTTCTCCTCGTGTTTCTTAGGGAAGACCGCCGGTCGCGCCGAAGCACGATCCGCTGTGCTCCGGTGATGAGAGGGCGAGTTCGGCCCAGACGGTCTTGCGCGGGGCGGGGCCCGGCGCCACACCCCAGCGGTCGGCGAGGGCGTCCACGAGGATCAGACCGCGCCCGGACTCGGCGTCGACGTCCGCAGTCCGGGCCCGGGGGATTTGATCACCCCGGGCGTCGGTCACCTCGATCCGCAAGGTGTCGCCGACGACGTACAGCGTGAGCCGGAAGTCCCGGCCCGGTACGCGGCCGTGCGTGGCCGCGTTGGCGGCCAGCTCACCCACGATCTGCTCAGCCGGACGTAACGGAAGGTCCCAGGAACGGAGTTGCTCGACGGCGAGCAACCGTCCCAGCCGGGCGCCGCGGGGCGTGGGAGACAGCAGCACACTGAAGTTGCGGATTTGGCAGTCGAGTTGGGCTGGGGACCCGGCGGTTTCCTTATTCACATCACTCAGCGTGGCGGACCCTGCCTACTCTGAGCTGCGATGACGCCTGTGCGTACAGGGAATGTCCGGCCGCTGTCCTGCTCTGTCCCGGCTGTCCCGAGTGCCGTACGGGTACGGGTGGGCGTTGGAGGTGGGTGGGCATGAGCAGCGAGGGTACGGGCGAGGGTACGGATGAGCCGGGCTGGGACGTCAGTCCGGAGGACGAGATCGCCCCTGTGGTGGAGTCGGCCGGCCGGCAGATCAGGCTCTGGCGGGAGGCCGCCGGGATGCGGGCGGCCGACTTCGGGCTGGCCATCGGGTACGGCGAGGACCTGGTCCGCAAGGTGGAGCGCGGGGCGCGCATCCCGCGGGCGGAGTTCCTGGACAGGGCGGACGAGGTCCTGAACGCGCGGGGGCTCATCAGTGCGTTCAAGGAGGACATGGAGAAGGCTAGGTATCCGAAGAAGGTGCGCGAGCTGAAGATGTTGGAGGACCGGGCGGTTGAGATGGGGGTGTACGAGAGCCACGCCATCAACGGCCTGTTGCAGACGGAGGGCCACGCGCGAGCCGTGTTCGAAGCGCGGCAACCGCCCTACTCGCTGGACGAGGTGGAACGAGCGGTGGCCGCGCGCATGGCCCGCAAGTCCGCCTTTGAGCGGTCACCTGCTCCGGCGCTGAGCTTCGTGCAGGAGGAGTCGGCGATTCGGCGCCCGATCGGAGGCACAATGGAGTGGCGCCGACAACTCGAACACCTCTTGAGGGTGGCCCAGTTGCGGTACGTGACGCTCCAAGTGATGCCAACTCATCGTGAGGCCCATCCCGGACTGGACGGCAGGATCCACGTATTGAGGTTTGCGGACGGTACGGCGGTAGGGCGTTCCCCTGGAGCGTTCAACGGGCATCCGGTCTCCGACCCGCGGCAGCTCCGGGTTCTCGAACTGCGCTATGGAATGATCCGAGCCCAGGCCCTCACGCCGCACGAGTCGCTGGCCTTCATCGAGCAAGTGCTGGGAGAGACATGATCCACAAGACCTCAGCCGGTGACGCAGCCGAGCTGAAATGGTTCAAGAGCAGCTACAGCGACAGCGACAGCGGTAACGAGTGCGTCGAGATAGCCGCCACCCCCGCCACCATCCACATCCGCGACTCCAAGAACCTCCAGGGCCCCCGTCTGGCACTCGCCCCCACCGCGTGGGCGAACTTCGTGACGTACGCGTCGAAGAGCTGACCACCCGCTCCCTCTGGTCACTCGCGCCCTCACGTGAGTACGCGCACTCATGTGCCGTTACGCGCGAGGAGGTTGAGTAGAGCCGTGCTCCTCAACGACCTCAACACCCGGCACCGTGTCGCTCGCCCACCGGGCCCGCGTCGCCCTGGCCAACTGGCCGTACTGATCCTCGTTGGATAGCGGATGGCCTGTTGTGATCGCTCCCTGCGATGGGGCGACTGTGGACTGTCACTGCCGGTAGCTAGAGTTGTTGGTGCGGCTTCGGCTGTTTCGTTTTACGGGGGGAGGGTGTTGTGCTGCCGAGTGATAGTGGATCGGCGTCGGGGACGACGTCCTCGTGGGCGTCGGGTGTGTTCGACGCGGCGCGGGACGCGGTCGGCGATGTGGTCACCGAGCTGTCGTCGTTCACGAAGTTCCAGAAGCGCGTGGATGACCTGATCCGCGACCTGAAGGGCTCAGCGGCGGGTCCGGGCGAGGTGGGCCAGGAGCAGCTGGCACGCCACCAGTTCGGCGGCGGAGCTGGTGCGTGGGCAGAGGCATCCGGACTGTTCACCTCGTACGAGACGGTGATCACCGAGCTGGAGAGCCTGTCGAAGCTGTTGTCCGACTCCATGGAGGGCATGAACATCGCGGTGCTGGCCTCGCACAAGGGCTATCAGAACATCGACCTGGACGTGCGGGACCGCATGAAGGCGATCAGCGTGGAGACCGCGAAGCACTACGGCGGGCAATACGACCCCGGCCTCCCGAAGAAGAGCCACGACGGCGGCAGCGACGCGAAGCCGGACCAGGCGGCGGCGGGCGGCGACTCGGGTGGCAGCATCTGATGGATCCGATGGAGGAGTTCTGATGTCCGGCAAGGGGACCGGCGGCACGTCCTTCGAAGACATGAGCCACGAGCAGATGCTGGCGTGGCTCGACCAGGCGAACGCCGGCACCGTGCAGGCCGCCGCCAGCCGACTGACCGCGGCGGCCAAGGAGATCCGCAAGATCGCCGAAGAGCTCAAGGTCCGCCCGCAGTGGGTGGAATGGAAGGGCGAGGGAGCGGACGCGTTCCGCGCCTGGACGGGCGATCTCGCCAACTCGACTCTGCGCCTGGGCGACTTCAGCGAGGATTCGGCGACCTGGCTGGGCCACGCCTCCGACGCGATCGCCACGGCCCAGGCGTCGATCCCCCGCGACAAGGCCGGCGCCCAGGCGAACCTGGACGCGGCGACAGCGGCCCACAACGACCCTGACGCGGCAGCGGTGAGCAGTAAGTCCACGACCGAGCTCGCGGCACTGGCGGCGAACAAGGAGAAGGTCCGCCAGGAGGCCGCCGCCCAGATGACGAAGCTGGGGCAGGCGTACCAGCTGTCGGCGACGCAGCTGGACGGGCTGGAGAGGCCCAAGTTTCCGCCGCCGCCGGAGGCGATTCAGCCGACACCGGGCAAAGTCTCTGACGATGAGGTCGTGTCCGGCGGAGGCGGCGGCCCTCGCACATCCTCGGCCGGAGGAGCGACGGAAGTTTCTCCGGCCGGCGGATCACATCGAGTCATGACCCAGGCAACTGGGGGTGAGGGAGCAGCCAACGTCGAATCCCACTCGCGTGGCACAACCCAGCAGTCGTTGCCTGATCTCTCGGACCGTGTGCGTATGAACGTCGACGGGACGGAGGTGCTTCCGCAAACGCCATCGGCATCTTCGACGAGCCCAGTCGGGCTGCCGAACGGAGGCAGGGCTGACGGCGGCGGGGCACTGCCCGCAGGGCCGATTCCGCCGATGGCAAGCGGCGTACCAAGCCCATCCGCCAATCCCCCGAGGCTGGGCCGCACGGCGATCGGCGGCCGCCCTTCGGCCCAACCCGGGCGCGGACCGGCAGGTCCGGTCTCCAGAGGTGTGCCGGGTAGCGGTGGTACGACCGAGCCGGAGGGCCCGACAGGCACGGCGCGGCCAGTGGTCGGCGGTCGCCCCGCAGTGCCTACGGGCCGAGGGACCACGGGCGCAACTCCCGGGCGTGTGCCGGGCGGCGGCTCCGGCATCGTCGGTGGCAGCCCCACGCCATCGCCCGCCGGTCGGCCCGCCAACGGATTGCCGCGAGGCAATGTCGTCGGCGGTGAAACGCGCAGCTCGGCCGGTGGTCGTGGCTCGACTACTCAGAGGACCGCCGCCAGTACAGGGCGAGCGGGCGTCGGGCAGAGTGCGACACCGAACGGCCGTCGGACCATGGGCACGGGCGCAGGCGTGGACCGTGGAGTCGTCGGCGGCCGTCCGCAGCCGCAGAGACGCTCGGGAACCCGGCCGTTCACCCCCGGCGGTTCGGGCTTGGTACGGAACCAGGACTCTGGTGACGGCACGCCCGCATCAGGCGCAGCTGGACGTACCGGTGCGCCGCCGAACGGCACTCGGCCATCGAATTCGCGACAGAACAACAAGCAGGGCGGAAGGGCCGCCGAGCGAAGCGAGGAGCAGGACACCGAGCAGCGGAACGGCCGCTCAGCCACCTAGTCACCAGCTATCGACTGACCCTGCACACACTAAGAGGAAGCAGATGCCTGCCACCACGATGAGGAATGCCCGCTACGGGAGCGTTGTCTCCGGGGCCGTTGGCCTGGTGTTGGTCGGTATCGCGGCCACTCCCGCCCACGCGGAGTCCATCCGCGAGAGGGAGTGGCACCTCAAGGCCATGAAGGCCGAGCAGATGTGGCAGACCAGCACGGGCAAAGGGGTGACGGTCGCCGTAATCGACACAGGAGTGAAGGACGACCTCGCCGACTTGAAGGGGCAGGTACTCCCTGGCAAGGACGAGGCACCGCTGTCGCCCGGGGATGAACACACGGACTATGACGGCCACGGAACTGCGATGGCCCTTGCGATTGCCGGCACCGGCAAGGCGAATGGGGGCACCGGAACTTTCGGCCTCGCGCCTGGCGCAAAGGTGCTCCCCATCCGAGTACCAGACCGTGGATTGGACTCCAACCTGTACAGCAAGGAGTTCAACAACACGGTTAGCACCGGAATCCGCTACGCCGTCGATTCCGGTGCACGGGTCATCAACATTTCGATGCGGACGTTCGAAGGATCGAATCAACTCACCGCTGCTGTGAGGTACGCCTTGGACAAGGGGGCGTTGATCTTCGCCGGTACGGGAAACGACGGCACTGCGGGCCTGGAGTACCCAGCGGCAACTCCGGGTGTGGTGGCCGTCGGCGCAGTTGGCCGCAATCTCCGCAAGACCAGCGAATCCCAGTACGGCCCCCAGGTGGACATTGCTGCCCCCGGCGACGAGATCTACCACACGTGTCTGAACGGCATCGACCTCTGCCGTTCCCACGGCACCAGCGACGCCACCGCCCTCGCCTCCGCCAGCGCGGCCCTGATCTGGTCCAAGCACCCGACGTGGACCAACAACCAGGTCCTACGGGTCATGCTCAACACCGCCGGCGGCCCCACAGACGGCTCGAAGCGCAACGACTCCATCGGCTACGGCATCGTCCGCCCTCGCATCGCCTTGCAGACCCCGGGTGACCCGGGCCCGACCGATGTCTACCCGCTCGGGGACTTCCCTGCTGGGACCTCGGCGTCACCATCGCCTGGAGCTGCTGCTGGTAAGGACCCCGCTGCTCCGGCAAAGGACGCGGTAGCCGAAGCCTCATCGAGGGACCACGGCAGCAACACCCTCTGGATCACCCTGGGCATCGGCGCTGTAGCCCTCCTCGGTGCGGCGGTCGGGGCATTCCTGGTCATCCGCAAGCGCCGGGCCACCGCAAGCCTGAGCATGGCAACAGCGGCCACGCAAGGGCAACTCTCGTACACGGCACCGGGGTTTACGCCTCCGCCGTACTCGCCTCCCGGCGCACCGGACGGCGACGGCAATGCCTCTGCCGGCCGAGGCCCCGGCGCACTCTGAGTACGGATACTCAAGCGCCATGGTGGCCGATACGGATGGGCATGTGATGAAGCGGCGCTACCGTATTTCTCGATCATCAAGCGTCGCGGTCGCACATTTACATGGGCGAGGCGGCGTACGACGAGCCACGGGGGAGGGGCCACGCATGGCGTGGGACGAGTGGGAACAGCTCAAGACTGCGGCGGCAGGACGGCATTCTGCCCAGATGCAGCTGAACCACGTACCGATGGACCCAGGTGGTGCAGGCGGCACGCTGGTGTCGAACAAGCGCGCCTGGGCCAAGGCAGGGGAAGACGTCGGTTCGCTCCGTGAGGGCATCGGCAAGGCGCTGGGGAAGCTGGCGGACGGTCAGAACGGCGTTGGCGAGGATGCTGGCTGCCAGACCGCGGGAGCGCAGAAGGACGTTTACGACTCGTGGGAGCGCTACGTCAAGGCTGTGAACGGGCGTTGCGCGAAGCTCTCGGCTCTGCTGGCGAAGACGGGCAACGCCCAGCTGAAGACCGACGAGGCGATCAAGGTCGAGATCGGCAACCTGGAGGTCGCCTACTCGGATACCCCGGCCGTCGGCGGGCAGGACAAGGGGCGGTAACGAGACGTCATGGACCTCGCAACGCTCAAAGCCCTCAAGCTGACCGAGTTCTCGGAAGCGGCCGACGGATACCGCAGCACCTCTGACATGGCGAGCGCGGCCAAGGACCGCATCGAAAACCAGATCGCCGTGGCCATGAGGAACTCCCTGAAGGGCGAGGCCGCGACCGCGGCGGTCAAAGAGCTGACGGAGCTGGGCAAGAACTTCCACTACATCCAGGCCGAATGCGGTCTCGTCAGTACGGCTCTCGAAGCCTTCTCGTACGAGGTGGGAGCGGCCAAGAGCAAGCTCGACGCGGCGCTCGACGGCGCCCTGGCGGCGCAGCTCACCGTGAACGCCGACGGATCGATCGCGTATCCGCCGGGTGGTGAGAAGGGCGAGGACGGCAAGATCCCCGAAGGCGGCACGGTGAGCGGCCTGACGGATGACACGGCCTCCGCGGTGGGCCGTCAGGCGGCCAACTTCGACCCCAACCCCAACCACCGCCTCGCACAGGACTACGCGGACCAGATCGCCGCTGCCCTCAAGGAGGCGACGGAGGCCGACGAGAAGTGGGCGCCGAAGCTGCGGGCGCTGAAGGCGGACGACGATCTGACCGTCTCCGACAAGGACTGGGCCGACGCTTCCTCGGACACGAAGGGTGTGAGCGAGGCGGGCAAGAAGTATCTCGACTCGCTGCCGCAGCCGCCCAAGGACGGCAACCCGAAGGGCAACGCGGAGTGGTGGAAGGGACTCAGCGCGGAGGAGCAGACCGCCTGGCTGTCCATGCAACCCGACTCCGTGGGCGCGCTCGACGGGCTCCCTTCCACGGTTCGAGACGAGGCCAACCGCATCGTGTTCGACGAGAAGCGGGGCGCGATGCAGACAGAGCTGAATTCGATGCCGGCGCCGCCGCTCAATGAGTGGACCTGGATCAGCGCCGGGGGCTACGCGTCCAAGGTGCATACCGATGAATGGATGGAGTGGTCAAACAGGTACGGGGACCGGTACGACCACCTCACCACATCCCTCAAGGGCATGGAGTCGATCCAGACCCGCTTCGACGCGACTGGTAAGAACGGACTGCCCCAGGCATACCTGCTGGGATTCAGTGCCGAAGGAGACGGCCGCGCGATCGTCGCCAATGGAAACCCGGACACCGCGGATCATCAGGCGGTCTATGTTCCGGGTACGACGTCAGAGCTGGGAAACATCGACGGGAACATCAACCGGATGGTCAATGTCTGGCACGCAGCCGACGACGAAGCCGACGGAAAATCCGTTTCCACGATTACCTGGCTCGGCTACGACGCACCTGACAGCGTGGTCAAGGACGCACCGTTCAAACATTACGCGTACGACGGAGCACCGGCCTTCAATCAGTTCTTGGACGGTCTCGACGCATCGCACTCCGGTGATTCGGAAGCGCACCGCACCGTGATCGCCCACTCGTACGGGTCGACCCTCGTCGGCGCTGCGGCCCAGACGGGCCATCTCAATGCCGATGACGTGGCCTTCGCGGGCAGCCCCGGCGTCAGGGTGTCCGGTGCCGATGAGATGGACGTCCCCAAGGGACATGTGTGGAACGAGGAGGCCGACGGAGACCCGGTTCCGGACATCGGCCGCTGGGGCCGCCTCAGCGGGGACAACTTCATCATCCCCAGCGATCCGGAGTTCGGAGCTAACCAGATGACCACAGACACCGAAGGGCATAGCGGTTACTGGAATGAGCACTCCAAGAGTCTGAGGAATCAGGCTCTCGTCGTAGTTGGGAAGGGCGATTCGGTGGCGCTGAAGCCGCCGCCCGACCCCTGGGCGCATGTGAAGTAAGAGCGCTGCTACCAGAGGAGATGACGAGTTGACCAGCCCAGAGCCCACTCCGAAGACGTAAGGCCCCCTGACGTGAAGACCAAACTGAGCGCTTTCGCGCTTGCCGTGCCCGTTGCCCTCACGACCCTCACCGGATGTAGCGTGACTGACAAAAAATCCGACACAACCCCGCTCGTCGGCACGAGCACCTCGAGTGACGCCTCGGATGTGATGAAAGATGTATCCAGCGGAATCTACGACCTGATCGGCGTCAAGGGGAAGGCGTCCGACAGCCAACCGGGAGTCATGGACTGCTCGGGCAAGGACGCGAAGACGTACTTCCGGATGTTCCACCCGTGGAGCTTTTACCCTGCATCGGCGAGCGACCTCGACGACGCGATGAATCAGCTCAAAACGGAACTGCCGAAACACGGGTGGAAAATCGTCGAATACGGGCCGGACACCAGTAAGAACAAGAACATCAACCTGACCGCTGACAACGACAAGAAGAAGGTCAGCGTCAACATCGTTCAAATGTCGAAGAACGACCCGCCGAAGCTGAGCCTGACCGTCGTATCCGGTTGCTACAAGGCTCCGGACGGCCAAGAGGTCGAACGCTTCTGACAACTCCAGGCATGGCACCGCCACAGCCCGTCGTCAGCCCGAGGCCAACGCCGCGCCCAGCAGCACCAACGGCAGTGCGGGAAGAAGCGTGCACGCGAGTGCGAGGCCGGCGGTCATCACGCGGAGCGTTCGCATGGACCAGCGGTGGGGGAGGGCCCAGGCGATCGCGAACAGGCCCATGGCCCAATAGAGCACGTCCCACATCTCGCCGTGGGCCCGGCACAGGCTGTACTCCCAGGCGAGGAGCGGCAGACCGAGGAGGGAGGCTACGAGAGGCGCCTTCCACCACGTCTTGTGGAAGACAGGGAACTGCGTCACGCCGTCGTTCTGCGTCGTCATGGGCTCCATCCCAGCAACGCCGGCCGCCCGAGGGATCGGGGGGCGTACTCATCCCGTCCGTGCGCGCATACTCAGGCAGGTTGATCTCATGGGCCTCTTCGACAGGCTGACCGGAACCAAGCACCCCGACAGCGGTGTCGTACCGCTGCCGACCATGGAACTCCGGGCCGCACTGCTCGCGCTCAACGGGCCCGATGTTCCGTTCCGTGTGCGCAACGCCATCCCTGCTGAGAAGGCCGACCTGGTGGCGGAGTGCCAGATTCGGCGGCTGGGCGTGACCCTCAAGACCCGGATGTGCCTGGTCCCGGAGAAGCGTGACGTGCGATTCCTCGACGAGCGATGGGAGAAGCGCTCGTCCGACCACGCCAATCCGCAGTACGGACGTGGGCACGCGCCCGCGGTGTACCGGCGGTGGGAGATGAAGCCGGGCCCCGATGGCCGCCGGCACAAGGTGGAGGCGTTCCATTTCGACACGCGGGAGATGACGAATCCACTCCGGCAAGCGGTCCTCGACGCGGGTTGGACCTGGCACGGAGTGCTGGTCAAGCTGTGAGGTGGTCGGCCAGTGAGACGCGGTCGCCGGTCCACACACGGCAGTTGAGTACGCGTGCTCATGACCCCCTCGCCCTCCCCGCCGCACGATCTCCGCATGACACAGCTACGTCGTCCCCTCGGACCGCCCCGGAAAGTCCTTCTCGCCACGGCCGCCGCGTTGGCCATGGCGGTGACGGCAGCCGGAGGGGTGTGGGTCGCTCGCGGGGCCGGGCGGCTCTGGAACGGCGATCCCTACCCCGTCGCGGATCCAGCCGTCACCTCGCAGCGCCTCGACGGCCTCACGCAACAGGTCTACGACACACTCGACCTGCCGCAGGCCACGCTGGACCCCAAGTGGCCCGGCGGCGGTCGGGAGGTCGACGGGTCCGGGTGCTACTACACCGGGCTCAAGGACCTGGCCAAGCAGGTGAGCGACTCACCGCCCAGTGTGCCGGGTGTGGTCGCGGTGAGCAGCGAATGGGGGTTGAAGGGTGTCACCCCGTCCCAGGCGGTGTCGGCGCTGCGACGGGCGCGGGAGGAGCTGACGCGGCGCGGTTGGAAAGTCACCAGGTACGAGATCAACGACCACTGGACCGTACTGAATGTGCAGCCCCCGGGCACCGACGACTTCGTTCGGGTCGAGGCTTTCCCCTATGACCGTCTGGGTGTTGTGGCCTACTCCGAGTGCGCCCGATACCCGTCGGGCTCGCCCATGACCGAGTGGGACGATCCGGAACTCCCGGCTCAACAGGCGCCGGCCCCGCTACGGAGCTGACCGTATCCGCGCTGATCGCTGCCGCCGTGGTCCGTGTGTGTCTCCCGGTCGATCACCCCAAGGTCGGTGAGAACGACCCCCGGCGGGGCGCGCACGCGCCAGGGACGCGCCGACGCGGCAGGTACGCAATTCGACCCGATCGCGGCGATCGAATTGGGCGAGGATCTCCTCGTCCTTCATCGGGCGTGCTCGTAGCGGGGCAGTTCCTCGGGAAAGTCGCAGGGATCCTTGCACTCGGCCAGTTTGTAGGCGTGTTTGGTGAGTTGATAGGCGAAGTCCGTCAGGGTCTGCCGCAGTGGCACGCCCGTGGCCTTGGCAGATCCGTGGATCCGGGCCTCTCCGATGACGGCATAGGGCTGGGAGGCGTTGTAGGAGGGGGCACTTGGCGGAACACAGGGCACGTACACCGATGAGGTGTCCGCATCGGGATCAATCTGAGCCAGAGTTTCTATGTCGCAGACGGAGACGCGGATGATCCGATTCTGGCCTCCGGATCCTCGATAGTAGGCGAGCCATTTCTCGCGCGAGGTGGGCTGGGCCCCGGCTTCCTCGGAGATGGACGAGTCATTGCTAGTGGTGACATGGCACCGGAAAGTAAGGTCATCCCCCGCGCCCTGGCTGTCGGAGCCACTGCTGGCCGATCGCGCCGACGGCAGCACGCTTTTGACCATGTCCCGTTCGAGAGTGCCTTCGCACATTTTACCGGGGAGCAGATAGAGACCTTTGTCCAGGAAAGTCCATCCGGTGCGGCAGAAGAGTCCGAGAATCACTAGGAACAGAAGGACGACGCCCCCGTTCCGTAAAGAGGCAGCGCCCCCGTTGGGATCGGCCACCGCGCTCCGAGGTCACTCAAGAGGAAACGCACCCTTCCTCGGTCGTGGTCACGAAGACGAGAGTGTGGCCCTGGCCGACGTGCGCAGTGCCCGCAGTGTGGGGCAGGGGGCTAATGAACGTGTCCGGGGTGAAGCCGCCCCTTGCTGGCCTCCATTGCCGCAGCCGAGGCATGGGGAGGGCCACTCCCCGGCACCGAGGCACCGGTCGCCGGCCGACCAGACGTACTCGGCGGTGCACCGTGCCGAGTCACCGCATGGAGGGCGTGGACGAGGTCATGGATGCCCGACCCGGTCGTCAGCAGGTCGCGATTGAGTAGGCGCTCGGCCTCGCGCAGTCGCGCCCGGACGGTGTTCCGGCTCAGGCCCAGGTGTGCGGCGGCCTGCCGGGCGTCGGTGTTGGCCTCGATCCAGGTCCGCACGGTGGCGTACAGGCCGCGGTGCTCGGCGTCGCGGAGCGGCCGGAGGAAGGTTTCCGCCCATACTGTCGCGGGGCGGGTGAGGAGTAGTTCGCTCAGGTTGGCCGCGGCCGCCTGCCCGGTGTCCCCAGGGTCGGGCTGGACATCGTTGTGGAGACTGCTGAGCGACAGCGCTAGGTTGAGCGCAGCACGGGCCCGGACGTCCGCGAGGTCGAGCCCGAGGATCTGCTCCGCCCGTCGGCAGTGTGCGCGGACAGTGTTGCGGCTGATGTGCAGCAGACGGGCCACGGCGGTGCGCGGGAAGGTCACGGCCAGGCGTGTGATGGCGAGGGTGGATTTCGGGACGGCCCGCAATGGCTCGATGTACGCGCGGGCCCAGGTGAGAGCCGCCTGGCGGGGCAGCGCGTGCACCAACGACAGCTGATCACCGTAGGCCGCCAGGCGCTCCGGGGAGTTGCGAGCGACGGCCAAAGCGTGCAAAGCCTCGCCGTAAGCCGCGGCCGTAGCGTCGAGCGGATGGACCCTGCTGACCCCCAGCGCGTACGTGGGGTTTCTGCTGATCAGGCGCCGCAGCACCCCGCTGAGGTCTAGGCGTCCGTCGGCGCCGACATCCTCGGCCACGGGGCAGATCAGGTGCTCCTTGAACGCAGGGCAGTGCACCATCAGTCCCGACTCGTGGTACCCAGAGGCGTCCTGGTATTCACGGGCGAGCCCGTCGCGGTCGGCTGGAGGACAGTGCAGCAAGTACACCCGTATTCGCTCGGCGCCCAGCAGTAGCGGCACGTCACCGGTGGTCATCTTCCTGGCGAGTGTGACTTCCCCCGCCATCAGCGCGGTCAGCAGCGCGAACCGCATCTGCCGCGCCTTCTCCTCGTATCCACGCGAGCTTTCGTCGGCCTGCGACGCCCGTCCCAAGAGTTCCACTAGCCCCCCGGCCCGCGATGCCAGCGCCGCCGCCTCCCGTGAGAGTTCCGCATTACTGACCGTCACCAGCACCGGACGCGGCTGACGCCTCCCGAATGCCTCGACGTGCCCCACAACGTCGTTGACCTGCGCAGTCGCCGCGGCCAACCGCCCCGCAGCTAAGCTCTCTAAATGCTCATGAAGGGCGCCGAGAGCCGTCATGGGGAACCCCGGCGTCGCCGCCTGGACCGTGCCGGTGTCACCGACCCAGGCGACCTCCGACCCGATCCGTAGACCCAGCCAGCGCAGTACCTCCCCCAGGGATCCCCCCCGCCGCACCACTCTCAGCAGTTCGTCCAGATTCTCGGCGCACTCCGACATTCCCAAGGCTCGTCCTCCCCTTTAACAGCCACTCAGCCGGCAAATCCTGCGCTCCTGGACGTTGGCGCGTCCCGGGCTCGAATTACCCCCGCAGGGACCGTCGACCCGTATATGCGTTCCCAAGGGAGTCACTTAACCCACCTCACTGCTCCAATGGCTATGACGTCGTTCAATGGCTCCGCCGTGTTGGCTCCAAACGGCCGCGGTTGTTGAAGAACCTCTGTCATCGAGACGTCTTGAAGTGGCCTCGGGAATTGGCGTGCGTAGGTATGAATTTGGTAGGACTCGATGGACTTCCTTGACATCAGGCTGAAGGGTCGTGTCCCACCAGTAGAGCGATGGTCGTCAGCGCTGCCCGGCGTCGAGGGCAGCGAGGCCGCCACGGAGGGCAGCAGCCGACTTGTCGAACTGGTCTCGCCTCTGCGCGCCAGTCAGCATCAATGCGAAATGGGTCATCTGTGAAGGGGGGAACATGCAGGTGAACGTGGAAAACTACCTGGGAAGGCGGCTTGGCCGTCCGCAAGGAACAAGTTGACGCTCTTACACGGCAAGCCTGATCGGCGCAGTGCGCGTCCGCGAGTGAATTACACCCGACATCTGGCAAAAAGTCGCTTGCTTACTGCGTCTCTTCGTTCCTTCGGGCCTTGGTCCGGGCCAGGCGGTAGGACGAGGCGATCGCGATGCTGTTCTTCTCCTCACACTCAGTGAGAACTTGGAAGAACATTTCGGTGCCGCGTCGGTCTAGTTCGAGGTAGCCGTGTTCGTCGATTTGGAGGAGGTCGATGCACCCGTAGCGGGCGATGGTCTTGCCCAACTGCTTGTCGTCTGCATTGCCGGTGCCGGAGTCCCCGATCAGACACAAGGGGTAACCCTTTGCGATGCACTCTCAGGTGGCGAGGTTTGTTGACGACGGCTGGATCGATGTTGGGGTTGATGCTGTAGTCGAACTCCCGAAGCCACTTCTCGAGGGGAAAGTGGGTCACCCCCATGCGTCGTTCGGGTCGGCGTCGGCCCTGGCCCTCGCACTCGGCCATCAGCAACTCGGCGAGGCACCCGGAATAGGACAGACCCTCGCGTTCGGCTCGGGCGATCGTGTCGCCGGCTTGGGCCCGCACGGTGGTCAGCCGCAGCAGGCGGCAGGCGGTGTCGATTGCCGCGGAGTGGGCCTCTACCTGGGCGGGAGCTCGCCGGGCTATTCGCGGTCACCGTGCTTTTCCAGCAGTCCGCCAGTGGGGAGCTCGACTGGCCGCCAGTGGGGAATCGCTGACCGTACGCGGGAAGGTGATCTTGGCCGCTGTCACTCCTGCACGTCGGGCCCCGCGGAGGTCCGCCCTGGTGACGCGACTCGCGTGAAGCCGGCCCGGCTCATCCTTCCTGGGCGATGTCAGCACACTCGGGCACCGTGTCTCGCACACGTAGACGGCAGGCGTGGTTGCGCCCCGCCCTGGCCTCGTGGCGGTGACGATCACGTCCGCGGAGCGCCTGCTCAGCTCCCTTCGCGGAGCGCTCCCTTACGCTGTCCGCGACACCGTCTTCTTCCCCACCTGCTCGGTTTCGACGGGCCTCGAGTGCCATGGCCGCCGCCGAGGCGTGCGACCGCAACCAGGACCTCTACGACCAATCCGGCCTGGATTTCACATCCGCGTCGACTGGTCGGGCCTGCGCATGGTGGACTGGCACACCATCCACGGCGGCTTCGACCCCGCACTAATTGCTGCCACCAGCGGCAACAACCACAAGAAGATCCTTTCTGCGGCGCGCGGCCGCGGCTCGCCTGTCATGCTCTCGAAGATCGGCGAGTGTCCGTCCTTTCTCGCTGAAACTTCCACGGTAGGGACGACCTCAGCGGATGTCCCCGAGGGTCACCAGGAGGCGATGCGCGCCTGGGCGGGGGAACTGCCGCGTCGCGTCCCGCCGAAGGGAGGCGAGGCGCTGATCGAGGTCAGGGTCTGGTGCCCGGCGAGGTATGAACAGGCGTTCGTCATGGGCGAGTGTGATGGCGCGGTCGAAGACCTCTGCCTGCTCGGCCGTGAGGTCGCCCCGCTTCGCCCGGTCGCGTTTGAGCACTTCAACCCACAGGTGGCTCTGCACATCAGGTGGCGAGGCCGCGAAGATCGCCGTCTGATATGCCACCGGATACTCCGTCACCTGGTCGAAGTCGCGCGGTAGGTCGCCGCGGTGCGCAGCGACCCACTGCGCGGCCGCATCGTTCTCGCGGGCGGCGGGAATCGGCGCCTTGCCGGTGAGCAACAACTGCGCCGCAGTTGCTGCGCCAGCGCCGAGCCTCAGCAGTGAGTGGTTCCCGCTACTCCGCAGGCGGCCCAGGGCATGGACGACCCGGAGGGTGTGACGCGGGCCCAACCGGCGGATCAGGATCGGCGCCATGGCGGGGCCGATCCAGGCGCGCACGTCGTCGCCCCGTACCAGCAGCAGCGTCGGCGCCCAGCGGGCGGCGTTGCCCAGCGCCTGTTCGCGCCACTGCTGGATGTCGGGACGACCGAGCGGAACGACGCTGAGCCGACCGGCCGAGGCGCGGGCGACTTCCCAGGAGATCGCGCGGCACGTTCCGCAGGTCGCGTCGTAAGCGAGTAGGAGGCGTGTGTCTGTGTCAGTCATCGTGCGTCCTTCGTCGCGCCGATCGGCTCTCCAGGACTTCTTCTGGCCAACAGCGCCGCGTAGTGGCCCTGCCGGGCTAGGAGTTCGGCATGCGTGCCCTGCTCGACGAGGCGCCCGCCGTCGAGCGTGATGATCTGGTCGGCGTGCTGGATGGTGGACAGACGGTGGGCGATGGTGATGGTGGTCCTTCCCTCAGAGAGCCGGTCCAACGACTGCTGGACGGTCCGCTCGGTGCGGGTGTCCAGTGAGCTGGTGGCCTCGTCGAGCACCAGCACGCGGGGGTCGCGCAGCATGGTGCGGGCGATGGCCAGACGCTGCTTCTCCCCGCCCGAGAAGCGGTAGCCGCGTTCGCCGACGACGGTGTCGTACCCGTCGGGCAGGCCCTCGATGACGTCGTGTATCTGGGCGGCCTTGGTGGCGGCGATGACCTCGTCCGGCGTCGCCTGCGGCCGAGCGAACCGGAGGTTGTCGCCGACAGTGGTGTGGAACAGGTACGTCTCCTGCGAGACGACCCCGACGACGGAGGCGAGTGTCTCGAAGTCGAGGTCGCGGATGTCGACGCCGTCGATGAGGATGCGGCCCGAAGTGACCTCGTACAGTCGCGGAATGAGATAGCCGAGGGTCGTCTTTCCGGCGCCGGTGGCGCCCACGACGGCGAGGTGGCTCCCCGCTGGGATGTCTATGCTGATGTTCTGCAAGGCCGGGCGGTCTCCATAGCAGAAGTCGACGTTCTGCAGACGTACGTGGCCGCGGGGGCGGCGCAGGCGCACGGGTCGTTTCGGCGCGGGCACCTCCACTGGCAGGTCGAGGTACTCGAATATTCGCTCGAAGAGAGCGAGGGAGCTTTGCAGGGTGATGCCTGCTCCCAACAGGGAGACGGTCGGCCCGAACAGCCCCTGCTGGAGGGTGGTGTACGCCACCAGGGTCCCGACCGAGATCGCCAAGTGGCCCTGATCGCCCGTCAACCCCGCCGCCCAGTAGATCCCGATGGGCATGGCAGCCATGATGATCTGCATGGTCACCGCGCGCCACCGGCCGGCCATGGCTGACCGGATGGTCAGGTCGGTGAGTCTGCCGGACTCCCTGGTGAACTGCTCGACGAGGGTCTGGGTACGTCCCATGACCCGTCCGAGCAGGAACCCGCTGACCGACAGCGACTCCTCCACCAGGACTGAGAGCAGGGCCAGTTGGGCCTGCCGTTCGCGGGTGATCGCCCGTCGCTGGTTGCCGACGTTACGGCTGATCAACGCGAAGACCGGAAGCATCAGCAGCGAGACGACAGTCAGCCGCCAGTTCAGGGCCAGCATGGCGATCAGGCTCGCCAGCACGGTGGTCACGTTCCCTACGATGCTGCCTGAGAGCGTGGTGACGACGGCTCCCATGCCGCCGATGTCGTTGGAGATGCGGGACTGCACCTCGCCGGTCTTGGTCCGGGTGAAGAACGCCAGCGGCATCCGCTGGAGGTGCGTGTATACGGCGATGCGCAGGTCGTTCATCATGTTCTCGCCGATACCCAGCGAGAGGTAGGACTGCCAGACGCCGACGCCGCTGGCGATGAGCGTCACCGCGAGCATGCCGACGGCCAGCAGGCTCAGCAGGCCGACGCGGCCCTGAGGCAGCGCCACGTCCAGGATCGACCGCAGCAGGAACGGCGGAACCATCGCCAGCACGGAGGACACGGCAATCAGCCCGAGCATCACCCCCAGCCTCAGCCGGTAGGGCAGGAACAGCTCCAGGATCCTGCGCAATGGCATCCGCCGACTTGCCGGATGCTCCTCATTTGTCGTCACCTTCACGGTGGTCGGCATCGAAGTCAGCGAGTTCAGCGGAGGGTGAGGAAGCCCTCGCCCAACAGCGTGCGCATCAGCGTCTTACGGCCAGGATCGTCCAGTTCACCCGGGATCGAGTTCCCGGTGATCCAGTCCGTGCCCTGCTCGGCGACGTAGCGCACCTCCTCGGCCACGGCGGCGGGGAAACGCACGGTCTTGTTGTGGAAGTGCAGTCCGGCGATCCCGTCCTCGACGGTCAACTGCCACCGTACGCCCGGACGTCGACGGACCGGGGTGTCCACCTCGGTATGCGGGAGTTCCTCCAGGTCCAGGAGGTGATGACGCAGCGGCGGTGTTCCCATGGAGGTCACCCGTGCTGCCGCATCGGCGATCAGTTTCTCTGAGGAGAACTGCTCGTGCAGCGCGTCGAACAGTTCGCCGCACTCCGCGTGCAGCCGCTCGCGCACCGCCTGGTCCCGGGCGAAGCCCACGGGCAGGGAACGGCGGAACCGTCCGTCGTCGGCGACGATTCGGGTGAACTCGTCCTGGATCGCCTGCGCCCACACAACCGGATGCAGGCCAATGGTGACATGCAGTGAGGCGGCCTCGTTGGCGGCTCCGGAGTGGACGGTCCCGCGCGGCATGTAGAGCAGGTCACCGGCGCGCAGCTCGAACTCCCGGGTGGCCTCGCGCGTCGGCTGTGACTTGTCGTGGGGCCGGTTCGCCAGTGGCAGTTCGTACGGCGCCTCGGTGATACGCCAGACCTTGCTGCCGTATACCTGCGCGATGAACACGTCGTGCGTGTCGTAGTGTGGCAGGAACCCCTGCGAGCCGGGCGGGGTGAGATAGATGTTCATCTGGATACGGGCGCCCAGTTCGCTCCCGAGCGCACCCGCGGCGCGCTGCAGTGACAGCCGTCGCTCCTGGAGCGAGTTCACCACGATGGTGGAACCGCTGCGATAGCGGTCGTAAAGCATCTCCAGCGCGTTCGACGTGCCGTTGCGGCCTCGACCCGAGCCGAGTTCGGCCACGGGTGTCTCCTTGCCCTCCACGACGACGCGGATGTCGTTCAGGCCGATGCCCGCCAGGGAGAGTACCTCGTCGATGTCGTCCAGAGTCAGCAGATCGGCGTAGTAGTCCGGGCTCTCACGGTGAATGAGGAGTGGCTTCCGCTCCCAGTACTCCTGCCAGAACTCGGCCACAGGAACCGGCCCGATCAGGCGGGCGAGCTCGGGGGTCGGGAGGGCGGAGTGGACGGTGTCGGCTACCGAGTAGAGGGTCGTCACGGGAGCGTTCCTTTCGTAGGACGTGGGTGAACTGGTGCCAGGCGGAGGGCGCTCAGCCCGGTGTCGTTGCACCGGGCTGAGCGCCCTGTTGGAGCTAGGTCAGCACCTGTCCTCGTCGTCGTACACGTCCTTAATGCCACGGTCGTGGCTGTCGTTGTCGTCGTGAGTCCCCACGCTGCAGTCGAACGGGCTGACAACGATTCCGCTACCGTGTGTGACCGTAATGTCCTGCGCCTCGAGCGACTTCTGCATCTGTGTCTGCCTTCCATACCCGTGGTTTCGATGGCGCGGGCCGGGCGTCCCCAGGCCCCGGGGCGATACTCAGCCCCCACTGCAGTCCGAGCGCGTGCATGCCAAGTCTGCCGTCGAGGTGTCGTTCCGGAACACCGTGCACAGTGTTCAGATCCGCCAGCCGAGGGTGCACGGTGCACACCTGTCCCACGCGTTGACCGGACCCGGGCCGTCAGCAGATTGCGGCTCAGCACCCTCCGGCGGCGCTGCTCTTACAGGGCGTCTCACTCGCGCAGGTCACGCGGTATGCGCGTACTCGTGGAGAATGCCGCGGGCGGTCGCGATCGGCGCGGTGGGGGGGGCACCGTCAGTCCCCGGCCGGGTCTCTGGCGGCCAGACGCACGGCGTGCACGTGCGAGCCGGGCAGCCTACAGGCCCGGCTGGCTTCAGGGGGTTGGCTGTGGTGCCGTGCACCCCACGGCGCGGCCCTGGCATTCCAGCACTGGGACCGCAGGGATGCGAGGAACTGCGCGGGTTACCAGTGACAGTCTGGAGACGGCGATATCGAGTACCCCGCCGGGCCCACCCCGAATGTGGCTCGGCCGTTCAAGCGCCGTCCCGGTTGATCTCGATCCGCCGAAGTGACGGCAGCAGCATGGCCACCGCTAGCGGCAGAGCGCCGAGCGAGGCCGATTGGTCGACGACCACCAGCACCGTCCCGTGTTTGGCCTGCAACTTTGCGAATAACTCGCGAAGCATGGGATCGGTGTCGGGTAAGTGTTTGTCGAATGCCTTCTTGCCGCCCGGTGTGACAACGGTGGCGGGGTGTTCGCCCTTGCCGACGTCCAGGCCGAGGTAGACGTCGATGTCGCCGGTGTCGATCACGTGCGTCCTCCGGTCGCGCTCCTGCCTGGCCTTACCCACGGCACCGATCGCCACATCCACGTTACGAAGAGTCACCCGACCTGCGAAGAGTCGGTGGTCAAGCCCCTAATCGGCGGTCAGTCAGAGCCTCGGGGCCCCGGTGACACCACCCTCCGGATCATGATTAACAAGGGGAAAGTCATGCCGGACCCGAAGGCCGGGAGCCCCATTGCGGAGCCGGCGAAGACGGTAATGGGGGTCGTCGTCGCCGGGATGCTGTTCGCCCGCTGGCCCAATGTCCCGGACGTCTCGGACATCCCGGCCACGTCGGCATCCCGGGTCTTGCGCGCCCAGGGTTTGACCTGCGTCACTCAAGGGGTACGATCCTCGGCTCGATTGGCCAGCCCCCCGCCCCGTATGGCAGACTGTCGGAGTTGCTCGGTCGAGTGCCGATGCTGCGCGCCTCCCGTCGGGAGGACCGGAAGCGAGTCCCACAGTACTCGTCGCCTCAACTGCCGTAAGGCAGCGCTGGGGCGGACGTACGGGAATCTTTCGGGAAGCGTCAGCGGGGTGCAGGCCAGGCGCCCGGTGGGTGTTCCAGCCTCCGGTCCTGCGGTTGCTTTCGGGCGGGCCGCGTCCCTCGTAGGGAAATCCGTTACGGATATTTCTGCGGCAGGAGCGCGACACACCCGACCGCGTGGGTCGGAGATGCGGGACGCGAACCCCCGGGTTCCAGAGCGTTTCACTAGACAAAGGACTACTGAGTAGCCATGGCGGGACAGAAGATCCGCATCCGGCTCAAGGCCTACGACCACGAGGTCATCGACAGCTCGGCGAAGAAGATCGTCGAGACGGTGACCCGCACTGGTGCGTCGGTCGCGGGCCCGGTGCCGCTGCCCACTGAGAAGAACGTGTACTGCGTCATCAAGTCGCCGCACAAGTACAAGGACTCGCGCGAGCACTTCGAGATGCGCACGCACAAGCGCCTGATCGACATTCTCGACCCGACGCCCAAGACCGTTGACTCTCTGATGCGACTCGACCTCCCGGCCGGTGTCGACATCGAGATCAAGCTCTAGGGATCGGTGATCTGAGAATGGCTAAGCAGATCAAGGGCATCCTGGGCGAGAAGCTCGGCATGACGCAGGTGTGGGACGAGAACAACCGTGTTGTTCCGGTCACCATCGTCAAGGCCGGCCCCAACGTCGTCACCCAGGTGCGTACCAACGACAGCGACGGCTACGAGTCGGTCCAGATCGCCTTCGGCGAGATCGACCCGCGCAAGGTGAACAAGCCCCTCAAGGGTCACTTCGCCAAGGCCGACGTCACCCCCCGTCGTCACCTCGTCGAGATCCGCACCGCGGATGCCTCCGAGTACACCCTCGGCCAGGAGATCTCCGCCGAGGTCTTCGAGGCGGGCGTGAAGGTCGACGTCACCGGTAAGAGCAAGGGCAAGGGCTTCGCCGGTGTCATGAAGCGCCACAACTTCCGTGGCCTCGGCGCCGGCCACGGTGTCCAGCGCAAGCACCGCTCTCCCGGCTCCATCGGTGGCTGTGCCACCCCGGGCCGTGTGTTCAAGGGCGTCCGCATGGCGGGCCGCATGGGCAACGAGCGGGTCACCACCCAGAACCTGACCGTTCACGCCGTTGACGCGGAGAAGGGCCTGCTCCTCATCAAGGGAGCCATCCCGGGTCCGAACGGCGGCCTCGTCCTGGTCCGTACCGCGGCCAAGGGGGCCTGAGGACTATGAGCACCATTGACATTCTGTCGCCCTCCGGCGACAACGCCGGGACCGTTGAGCTCCCGGCCGAGATCTTCGACGTAGAGAAGATCAGCATCCCGCTGCTTCACCAGGTCGTCGTCGCACAGCTGGCCGCCGCCCGTCAGGGCACGCACAAGGTCAAGCGTCGTGGCGAGGTCCGCGGTGGTGGCCGGAAGCCTTACCGCCAGAAGGGCACCGGCCGCGCGCGCCAGGGTTCGACCCGCGCGCCGCAGTTCGCCGGCGGTGGCGTCGTTCACGGCCCCACGCCGCGTGACTACTCGCAGCGGACCCCGAAGAAGATGAAGGCCGCGGCCCTGCGCCACGCCCTCACCGACCGGGCCCGCAACGCTCGCATCCACGTCATCACCGGCGTGATCGAGGGCGAGACCCCCTCCACCAAGGCCGCCAAGAGCTTCCTCGGCAAGGTCAGCGAGCGCAAGAACGTGCTCCTGGTCATCGAGCGCTCCGACGAGGCCGCGCTGCTCTCCGCGCGCAACCTGCCCCAGGTCCACATCCTGGAGCCGGGCCAGCTGAACACGTACGACGTTCTCGTCTCGGACGACGTGGTCTTCACCCAGGCCGCTTTCGAGTCCTTCGTGTCTGGCCCCAAGGCCGCTGACACCGAAGGGAGCGAAGCCTGATGGCTACGCGTCACCCGAGTATTGCCTCCAAGGCGGCCAAGGCCGCCAAGGCCGCGCGCGTCGCCAAGGCGAGGCGCCACGAGGCCGAGGGCAAGAACACCGTCGAGACGCCGACGAGCAAGAGCTTCACGGACCCCCGTGACGTGCTCCTCAAGCCGGTCGTCTCCGAGAAGAGCTACGCGCTGCTCGACGAGGGCAAGTACACCTTCGTCGTCGCGCCGGGCGCCAACAAGACCCAGATCAAGCAGGCCGTCCAGGCGGTCTTCTCGGTCAAGGTCACCGGGGTCAACACGATCAACCGCCAGGGCAAGCGCAAGCGCACCAAGAGCGGTTTCGGTAAGCGTGCTGACACCAAGCGCGCCATCGTGACCCTCGCTGAGGGCGACCGTATCGACATCTTCGGCCAGGCCTCCTAACGGAGCGCCCTGGTCCGATATCGGACGAGGACTGAGAAATGGGAATCCGCAAGTACAAGCCGACGACGCCGGGCCGTCGTGGCTCCAGCGTCGCCGACTTCGTCGAGGTCACGCGGTCCACGCCGGAGAAGTCGCTGGTTCGCCCCCTGCACAGCAAGGGCGGCCGTAACAATTCCGGTCGTGTGACCGTTCGCCACCAGGGTGGCGGACACAAGCGCGCCTACCGCGTGATCGACTTCCGTCGTCACGACAAGGACGGCGTGCCGGCGAAGGTCGCGCACATCGAGTACGACCCCAACCGCACCGCGCGCATCGCGCTGCTGCACTACGCGGACGGCGAGAAGCGCTACATCCTCGCCCCCCGCAACCTGTCGCAGGGTGACCGCGTCGAGAACGGTCCCGGGGCCGACATCAAGCCGGGCAACAACCTGGCGCTCCGCAACATCCCGGTCGGTACCACGATCCACGCGATCGAGATCCGTCCCGGTGGCGGCGCCAAGTTCGCCCGCTCCGCCGGTGCCTCGGTGCAGCTGCTCGCGAAGGAGGGCACGATGGCCCACCTCCGCATGCCCTCCGGTGAGATCCGCCTGGTCGACCAGCGCTGCCGCGCCACGGTCGGCGAGGTCGGCAACGCCGAGCAGAGCAACATCAACTGGGGTAAGGCCGGCCGTAAGCGCTGGCTGGGCGTTCGCCCGTCCGTCCGCGGTGTGGCGATGAACCCGGTTGACCACCCGCACGGTGGTGGTGAGGGCAAGACCTCCGGTGGTCGACACCCGGTCTCCCCGTGGGGTCAGAAGGAGGGTCGTACTCGTTCGCCGAAGAAGGCTTCGAACAAGTACATCGTCCGCCGCCGCAAGACGAACAAGAAGCGCTAGGAGCGGGTTTAGATGCCGCGCAGTCTCAAGAAGGGACCCTTCGTTGACGGCCACCTCGTAAAGAAGGTGGACGCTCAGAACGAAGCCGGTACCAAGAACGTCATCAAGACCTGGTCCCGTCGCTCGATGATCATCCCGGCCATGCTCGGCCACACGATCGCGGTGCACAACGGCAAGACCCACATTCCGGTGTTTGTCACCGAGTCGATGGTCGGCCACAAGCTCGGCGAGTTCTCGCCGACGCGCACCTTCCGGGGTCACGTCAAGGACGACCGGAAGTCGAAGCGCCGCTAACGCGGGGTGGAATCGACCATGACAGACACTGGAAGGACAACCATGGAAGCCAGGGCCCAGGCGCGGTACATCCGCGTTACGCCCATGAAGGCCCGCCGCGTGGTGGACCTTATCCGTGGCATGGATGCCACGGAGGCTCAGGCGGTCCTGCGTTTCGCCCCGCAGGCCGCGAGCGTGCCGGTCGGCAAGGTGCTTGACAGCGCCATTGCCAACGCCGCGCACAACTACGACCACACCGACGCCGACAGCCTCTTCATCTCCGAGGCGTACGTCGACGAGGGTCCGACCCTGAAGCGGTTCCGTCCGCGCGCCCAGGGCCGTGCCTACCGGATCCGCAAGCGGACCAGCCACATCACCGTGGTCGTCAGCAGCAAGGAAGGAACCCGGTAATGGGCCAGAAGGTTAACCCGCATGGGTTCCGGCTCGGCATCACCACGGACTTCAAGTCCCGTTGGTACGCCGACAAGCTGTACAAGGACTACGTCAAGGAAGACGTCGCCATCCGTCGGATGATGACGTCCGGCATGGAGCGCGCCGGCATCTCGAAGGTTGAGATCGAGCGCACCCGTGACCGCGTGCGGGTGGACATCCACACCGCGCGTCCCGGCATCGTCATCGGCCGCCGTGGCGCCGAGGCCGACCGCATCCGCGGTGACCTCGAGAAGCTCACGGGCAAGCAGGTCCAGCTGAACATCCTCGAGGTCAAGAACCCCGAGACCGACGCTCAGCTGGTTGCTCAGGCCGTTGCCGAGCAGCTGTCCTCCCGCGTCTCCTTCCGTCGTGCCATGCGTAAGAGCATGCAGGGCACGATGAAGGCCGGCGCCAAGGGCATCAAGATCCAGTGTGGTGGCCGTCTCGGCGGCGCCGAGATGTCCCGCTCGGAGTTCTACCGCGAGGGCCGTGTGCCCCTGCACACGCTCCGCGCGAACGTCGACTACGGCTTCTTCGAGGCCAAGACGACCTTCGGCCGTATCGGTGTGAAGGTCTGGATCTACAAGGGCGACGTCAAGAACATCGCCGAGGTCCGCGCCGAGAACGCCGCTGCCCGCGCCGGCAACCGCCCGGCCCGTGGTGGCGGCAACGACCGCCCGGCCGGCCGTGGTGGCCGTGGTGGCGAGCGTGGCGGCCGCGGCCGCAAGCCGCAGCAGGCTCCCGCTGCCGAGGCCCCCAAGGCCGAGGCTCCGGCGGCTGCCGCTCCGGCTGAGAGCACCGGAACGGAGGCCTGACCGACATGCTGATCCCCCGTAGGGTCAAGCACCGCAAGCAGCACCACCCCAAGCGCCGTGGTCAGGCCAAGGGCGGTACGCAGGTTTCGTTCGGCGAGTACGGCATTCAGGCCCTCACGCCGGCGTACGTGACGAACCGTCAGATCGAGGCCGCACGTATCGCGATGACCCGCCACATCAAGCGTGGCGGCAAGGTCTGGATCAACATCTACCCGGACCGCCCGCTCACGAAGAAGCCTGCCGAGACCCGCATGGGTTCCGGTAAGGGTTCGCCGGAGTGGTGGATCGCGAACGTGCACCCGGGCCGGGTCATGTTCGAACTGTCCTACCCCAACGAGAAGATCGCCCGTGAGGCCCTCACTCGTGCAGCCCACAAGCTGCCGATGAAGTGCCGGATCGTCAAGCGCGAGGCAGGTGAAGCGTGATGTCGGCCGGTACCAAGGCGTCCGAGCTGCGCGAACTGGGTGACGAGGAGCTTCTCGCGAAGCTTCGCGAAGCCAAGGAAGAGCTGTTCAACCTCCGCTTCCAGGCGGCGACCGGTCAGCTCGAGAACCACGGTCGGCTCAAGGCCGTCCGCAAGGACATCGCGCGGATCTACACCCTGATGCGTGAGCGCGAGCTGGGCATCGAAACGGTGGAGAGCGCCTGATGAGCGAGAGCAACGTGACTGAGAACACCGAGGCGCGCGGATTCCGCAAGACCCGTGAGGGTCTCGTCGTCAGCGACAAGATGGACAAGACCGTCGTCGTCGCCGTCGAGGACCGCGTCAAGCACGCCCTGTACGGCAAGGTCATCCGCCGTACGAGCAAGCTGAAGGCCCACGACGAGCAGAACGCCGCGGGCATCGGCGACCGCGTCCTCCTCATGGAGACGCGTCCGCTGTCCACGACGAAGCGCTGGCGCATCGTGGAGATCCTCGAGAAGGCGAAGTAATCAAACGGGGGGCTCCGTCCCCCCGTTGCCCCCCGCCGGGGGCCTGCCGCACCGTCAGGTGCCCGGCCCCCGGCGGAGGTTTTCTCCCTCAACAGGCCAAGTAATTCCTGCGGGGCTCATCCGCAGGACGGTTCCGCCAGGCTCGCGGGGCGACCCGGAAGGGATCCCCGCGGGAACCGGCAGACAATCAGGAGATAGACGTGATCCAGCAGGAGTCGCGACTGCGTGTCGCCGACAACACGGGGGCGAAGGAAATCCTTTGCATCCGTGTGCTCGGTGGCTCAGGTCGCCGCTACGCGGGCATCGGTGACGTCATCGTCGCCACCGTCAAGGACGCGATCCCCGGCGGCAACGTGAAGAAGGGTGACGTCGTCAAGGCGGTCATCGTTCGCACCGTCAAGGAGCGCCGCCGTCCGGACGGCTCGTACATCCGCTTCGACGAGAACGCCGCCGTCATTCTGAAGAACGACGGCGACCCTCGCGGCACCCGTATCTTCGGCCCTGTCGGCCGTGAGCTGCGCGAGAAGAAGTTCATGAAGATCATCTCGCTCGCGCCGGAGGTGCTGTAAGCATGAAGATCAAGAAGGGTGACACGGTTCAGGTCATCACCGGCAAGGACAAGGGCAAGCAGGGCAAGGTCATTGCCGCTTACCCGCGCGACGAGCGCGTCCTGGTCGAGGGCGTCAACCGGGTCAAGAAGCACACCAAGGCCGGCCCGACCGCCAGCGGTTCGCAGGCCGGCGGCATCGTCACGACCGAGGCCCCGATTCACGTGAGCAACGTTCAGCTCGTCGTGGAGAAGGACGGCAACAAGGTCGTCACGCGTGTCGGTTACCGCTTCGACGATGAGGGCAACAAGGTTCGCGTTGCCAAGCGGACGGGTGAGGACATCTGATGGCTACCACCACCACTCCGCGTCTCAAGACGAAGTACCGCGAGGAGATCGCGGGCAAGCTGCGTGAGGAGTTCTCGTACGAGAACGTCATGCAGATTCCCGGCCTCGTCAAGATCGTGGTCAACATGGGTGTCGGCGACGCCGCCCGTGACTCCAAGCTCATGGACGGTGCCGTCCGTGACCTGACCACGATCACCGGTCAGAAGCCGGCCGTCACCAAGGCCCGCAAGTCCATCGCGCAGTTCAAGCTGCGTGAGGGTCAGCCGATCGGTGCCCACGTCACGCTCCGTGGCGACCGCATGTGGGAGTTCCTGGACCGCACCCTGTCGCTCGCGCTGCCGCGCATCCGCGACTTCCGTGGTCTGTCCCCCAAGCAGTTCGACGGCCGTGGCAACTACACCTTCGGTCTCACGGAGCAGGTCATGTTCCACGAGATCGACCAGGACAAGATCGACCGTACCCGGGGCATGGACATCACCGTGGTGACCACGGCGACCAACGACGCTGAGGGCCGTGCCCTTCTCCGTCACCTCGGCTTCCCCTTCAAGGAGGCGTAAGCGAGATGGCGAAGAAGGCTCTGATTGCCAAGGCTGCTCGTAAGCCCAAGTTCGGCGTACGTGGCTACACGCGCTGCCAGCGCTGCGGCCGTCCGCACTCCGTGTACCGCAAGTTCGGCCTGTGCCGCGTCTGCCTTCGTGAGATGGCTCACCGCGGCGAGCTGCCGGGCGTGACCAAGAGCTCCTGGTAGTCCCCCTAACAAGGGATTCCAGGGCTCTCGGTAAGTAAAGGGTTCGGTCAGGTGCCCTGCTCTCCATGGCTTAGGCTAGGAGGGTTGGGCGCCTGCCGCCCCAATCGACTTACTACGCCGTAGGTCCCCGCACCGCACCCGTCCCGCCACTGAGTGGGGAGAGGGATGGCGCATACAGGAAACCCCGGCGAGAGAGGCCGAAGGCCAATTCATGACCATGACTGATCCCATCGCAGACATGCTTACTCGTCTGCGTAACGCGAACTCGGCGTACCACGACGATGTCGCGATGCCGCACAGCAAGATCAAGTCTCACATCGCGGAGATCCTCCAGCAGGAGGGCTTCATCACCGGCTGGAAGGTCGAGGACGCCGAGGTCGGCAAGAAGCTCGTCCTCGAGCTGAAGTTCGGCCCGAACCGTGAGCGCTCCATCGCGGGCATCAAGCGGATCTCGAAGCCGGGTCTGCGCGTGTACGCGAAGTCCACCTCCCTGCCCAAGGTGCTCGGTGGCCTCGGCGTGGCGATCATCTCCACGTCGCACGGTCTCCTCACCGACAAGCAGGCCGGCAAGAAGGGCGTAGGCGGAGAAGTTCTCGCCTACGTCTGGTAACGGAAGGGAACGGAGGAAACAGCTATGTCGCGTATTGGCAAGCTCCCCATCACGGTTCCCGCCGGCGTGGACGTCACCATCGACGGCCGTACGGTCCAGGTGAAGGGCCCCAAGGGCACCCTCTCCCACACCGTCGCGGCGCCGATCGAGGTCGCCAAGGGTGAGGACGGCATTCTCAATGTCACCCGCCCGAACGACGAGCGTCAGAACAAGGCCCTGCACGGCCTGTCCCGCACGCTGGTGGCGAACATGATCACCGGCGTGACCCAGGGTTACGTGAAGAAGCTCGAAATCAGCGGTGTCGGTTACCGCGTCCTGGCGAAGGGCTCCAACCTGGAGTTCTCGCTCGGCTACAGCCACTCGATCACCGTCGAGGCCCCCGAAGGCATCACCTTCAAGGTCGAGAACCCGACGCGGTTCTCGGTCGAGGGCATCGACAAGCAGAAGGTCGGAGAGGTTGCGGCCAACATCCGCAAGCTGCGCAAGCCCGACCCGTACAAGGCCAAGGGCGTCAAGTACGAAGGCGAAGTCATCCGCCGCAAGGTCGGAAAGGCGGGTAAGTAAGCCATGGCATACGGTGTCAAGATTGCTAAGGGCGACGCTTACAAGCGTGCTGCCATCAAGCGTCGCCACATCCGGATCCGTAAGCACATCTCGGGTACGGCTGAGCGTCCGCGCCTGGTCGTGACGCGCTCCAACCGTCACATCGTGGCCCAGGTCATCGACGACGTTAAGGGTCACACCCTCGCGTCGGCGTCGACCCTGGACACCACGGTCCGTGGTGGCGAGGGCGACAAGTCCGCGCAGGCCAAGTCGGTCGGCGCCCTGGTCGCCGAGCGCGCCAAGGCCGCCGGTGTCGAGGCTGTCGTATTCGACCGTGGTGGTAACCAGTACGCCGGGCGCATTGCCGCTCTGGCGGACGCCGCCCGCGAAGCCGGACTCAAGTTCTGAGTCGCCCGTCGCGCTAGCGACTTAGGTCGCTGCGTAGCTAGCGGAAAAAGAGAGAGGTAATCCAATGGCTGGACCCCAGCGCCGCGGAAGCGGTGCCGGTGGCGGCGAGCGGCGGGACCGGAAGGGCCGTGACGGCGGCGCTGCTGCCGAGAAGACCGCGTACGTTGAGCGCGTTGTCGCGATCAACCGCGTCGCCAAGGTTGTGAAGGGTGGTCGTCGCTTCAGCTTCACTGCGCTGGTCGTGGTGGGCGACGGTGACGGCACCGTGGGTGTCGGTTACGGCAAGGCCAAGGAGGTGCCGGCCGCCATCGCCAAGGGTGTTGAGGAGGCCAAGAAGCACTTCTTCAAGGTCCCCCGTATCCAGGGCACCATCCCGCACCCGATCACGGGCGAGAAGGCCGCGGGCGTCGTCCTGCTCAAGCCTGCTTCCCCCGGTACCGGCGTTATCGCCGGTGGCCCGGTGCGTGCGGTGCTCGAGTGCGCCGGCGTTCACGACATCCTGTCGAAGTCGCTCGGCTCGTCCAACGCGATCAACATCGTGCACGCGACCGTGGAGGCCCTCAAGGGTCTGCAGCGTCCCGAGGAGATCGCGGCCCGCCGTGGTCTGCCCCTCGAGGACGTCGCCCCCGCGGCTCTGCTTCGTGCGCGTGCGGGAGCGGGTGCGTAATCATGGCTCAGCTCAGGATCACGCAGACGAAGTCGTACATCGGCAGCAAGCAGAACCACCGCGACACCCTGCGTTCGCTCGGGCTCAAGCGCCTGAACGACGTGGTCGTCAAGGAGGACCGCCCCGAGTTCCGCGGAATGGTGCACACCGTCCGCCACCTCGTGACGGTTGAGGAGGTCGACTGATCATGGCGGAGAACAACCCGCTCAAGATCCACAACCTCCGTCCCGCCCCGGGCGCCAAGACCGCCAAGACCCGTGTGGGTCGTGGTGAGGCGTCGAAGGGTAAGACGGCCGGTCGTGGTACCAAGGGCACGAAGGCCCGCTACCAGGTTCCGGAGCGCTTCGAGGGCGGGCAGATGCCCCTCCACATGCGCCTCCCGAAGCTGAAGGGCTTCAAGAACCCGTTCAAGACCGAGTTCCAGGTCGTGAACCTCGACAAGCTGGCCGCGCTGTACCCGGAGGGTGGCGAGGTCACCGTCGAGGGTCTCGTCGCCAAGGGTGCCGTTCGCAAGAACAGCCTCGTCAAGGTCCTCGGCCAGGGCGAGATCTCCGTCGCGCTGCAGGTTTCGGTTGACGCCGTTTCCGGCTCCGCCAAGGAGAAGATCACCGCCGCCGGCGGTACCGTCACCGAGCTCGTCTGACCTTTTCAGGCGTCTCGATGACATGAGCGATCCCGACCGGGGGTGCCCCTACAAAAGGGGTATCCCCGGTTGGTCGTTCCTAGGGGGGCAGTCTCGCCGGTATGGTGGCCTGCACTGCTAATTTTCGCTCGCTGTGCCCACACGGAACTCTGAGCGGCTCTTGGCTGTTTATCCGTTACGTATCCGTCGAACCTCAAGACCGTCACCTCTGACGCACTTGCGCGGGGGTCGCAGGAGGCACCGTGCTCACCGCGTTCGCCCGGGCGTTCAAGACGCCCGACCTGCGCAAGAAGCTGCTCTTCACGCTCGGCATCATCGTGGTCTACCGGGTCGGTACCCACGTTCCGATCCCAGGTGTCGACTACAAGAACGTCCAGACCTGTATCGACGTGGCCAAGGGCAACCAGGGCCTGTTCGGGCTGGTCAACATGTTCAGTGGTGGCGCACTGCTGCAGATCACGATCTTCGCGCTCGGCATCATGCCGTACATCACGGCGAGCATCATTCTGCAGCTGCTGACGGTGGTGATCCCGCGCCTCGAAGCCCTCAAGAAGGAGGGTTCGGCCGGCACCGCGAAGATCACGCAGTACACCCGATACCTGACGGTGGCGCTGGCGATCCTTCAGGGCACCGGCCTTGTCGCGACCGCCCGCAGCGGCGCCCTGTTCAGTAACTGCCAGGTCGCCAGCCAGATCGTTCCTGATCAGTCGATCTTCCAGACCATCGTGATGGTCGTCACCATGACCGCCGGTACGGGCGTCGTCATGTGGCTGGGCGAGCTCATCACCGACCGTGGCATCGGCAACGGCATGTCGATCCTCATGTTCATCTCGATCGCCGCGACCTTCCCGTCCGCCCTGTGGGCGATCAAGACGCAGGGCACGCTGGCCGGCGGCTGGATCGAGTTCGGCACCGTGATCGCGGTCGGACTGGTCATGGTCGCGCTGGTCGTCTTCGTCGAGCAGGCCCAGCGGCGGATCCCGGTCCAGTACGCGAAGCGCATGATCGGGCGCCGGTCGTACGGTGGTACGTCCACTTACATCCCGCTGAAGGTGAATCAGGCGGGTGTGATTCCCGTCATCTTCGCGTCGTCGCTGCTCTACATCCCGGCGCTGGTCGCCCAGTTCTCGAACGGCAACTCCGGCTGGAAGACCTGGGTCACACAGAACCTGACCAAGGGCGATCACCCGATCTACCTGGTCTCTTACTTCCTCCTGATCGTTTTCTTCGCGTTCTTCTACGTGGCGATCTCGTTCAACCCCGAGGAAGTCGCGGACAACATGAAGAAGTATGGTGGCTTCATCCCGGGCATCCGGGCTGGCCGGCCGACCGCTGAGTACCTGAGCTACGTACTCAACCGGATCACCTGGCCGGGGTCGCTGTATCTGGGTCTGATCGCTCTCGTACCGACAATGGCGTTGGTGGGTTTCGGGGCAACCGGCAACTTCCCGTTCGGTGGTACCAGCATCCTGATCATCGTGGGTGTCGGTCTTGAGACGGTGAAGCAGATCGAGAGCCAGCTTCAGCAGCGCAATTACGAAGGGTTCCTCCGCTGATGCGAATCGTCCTCGTCGGGCCGCCCGGTGCCGGTAAGGGAACGCAGGCTGCGTTCCTTGCCAAGAACCTGGGGATTCCGCACATCTCCACGGGCGACCTCTTCCGCGCCAACATCAGCCAGGGCACGGAGCTGGGCAAGCAGGCCAAGGCGTACATGGACGCGGGCAAGCTGGTGCCGGACGAGGTCACCATCGGGATGGCCAAGGACCGCATGGAGCAGCCCGACGCCGCCAACGGCTTCCTGCTGGACGGCTTCCCTCGTAACGTCTCGCAGGCCGAGGCGCTCGACGAGATGCTCAAGGCCGAGGGCATGAAGCTGGACGCGGTGCTGGACCTGGAGGTCCCCGAGGACGAGGTGGTCAAGCGCATCGCGGGCCGCCGCATCTGCCGCAACGACTCTTCGCACGTCTTCCACGTGACGTACAAGCAGCCGAAGACGGAAGGCGTCTGTGACGTCTGCGCCGGCGAGCTGTACCAGCGGGACGACGACTCCGAGGAGACCGTCCGTACGCGTCTCGAGGTCTACCACACGCAGACCGAGCCGATCATCGACTACTACGCCGCTCAGGGCCTGGTCGTGACGATCTCGGCGCTCGGCAAGGTGGAAGAGGTCACGGGGCGCGCCATGGAGGCGCTCAAGAGCAAGGTCGGCGACAAGTAGTCGTCACGCTGCCATCGGCCGCGGTGCCCTCCGGGGGTGCCGCGGCCGTAGTGTTGTGCAGGTGGTCGTGTACGCAGTGGTGCACGACCTGGTTGGGTACGTCGTCGGAATGACGGAGAAGACGGAGAGCGCGGGCCGCCATGGTGCAGATCAAGACCCCTGAGCAGATCGCCAAGATGCGTGCGGCGGGGTTGGTCGTCGCGGCCATTCACGCGGCCACACGTGAGGCGGCCGTGCCGGGTGCCACGACGAAGGACCTGGACGAGGTCGCGCGCAAGGTGCTGGCCGAGCACGGGGCGAAGTCGAACTTCCTCGGGTACGGCGGTTTCCCCGCGACCATCTGCACCTCGGCCAACGAGGTCGTCGTCCACGGCATCCCGTCCGACAAGGTGGTCCTGAAGGACGGCGACGTCATCTCGATCGACTGCGGCGCGATCGTGGACGGCTGGCACGGGGACGCGGCGTACACCGCGTTCGTGGGATCCGGTCACGCCCCGGAGCTGCTCGAGCTCTCCCGGGTGACCGAGGAGTCGATGTGGGCGGGCATCGCGGCGATGAAGCAGGGCAACCGGCTCATCGACGTCTCGCGTGCGATCGAGACGTACATCCGCCGTCAGCCGAAGCCCGGCGGCGGCAAGTACGGAATCATCGAGGACTACGGCGGCCACGGCATCGGCACCGAGATGCACATGGACCCGCACCTGCTGAACTACGTCGAGAAGCGGCGCGGCAAGGGTCCGAAGCTGGTTCCCGGCTTCTGCCTGGCCATCGAGCCGATGGTGTCCTTGGGCACCCCGCGGACCGAGGTGCTGGAGGACGACTGGACCGTCATCACGACGGACGGCACCTGGTCCTCGCACTGGGAGCACTCGGTGGCGCTGACGGAGCAGGGCCCGCTGGTCCTCACGGCCCCGGACGGCGGCAGGGCGAAGCTGGCGGAGCACGGGATCACGGCGGCGCCGGACCCGCTGGCCTGACGGCACCGGACCCGACGGGCCGTCGGCGCTGGACCCGTTGGTCTGAATTGCGCCCGCCCCGCCGGCCTGAGCGTGACGGATCCGTTGGCCTGACCGTGGCGGACGGGGCCGGGTCGGCGGAGCGTGGGGGATCGCGGCACCCGAGCCCGGGGTACCGGGCGGATACGGCGGGTGGCGGTGTGATCGCCGTACGTCTCCGTGGAGCCGCCCCCGGAAGGTTCGCGGCCACGTGCCGGCGACCCCCGTTGCTTAACGATCTCCGTAGTGGGGCATTCTTTCTCGATTCGTCTTTCCGAGAGGCCTGACGTAGACTGACTCGTCGGCTCTCGTGCACCCGCATGTCTGCATGCGCTCGTGCGAAGTCGATCAAGGTAGTCGATTCGAAGGGCGAAGCGTGGCCAAGAAGCAAGGTGCCATCGAGATCGAGGGCACTGTCGTCGAGTCTCTTCCGAACGCCATGTTCAAGGTCGAGCTCCAGAACGGCCACCAGGTCCTGGCACACATCAGCGGCAAGATGCGTATGCACTACATCCGCATCCTCCCTGACGACCGGGTCGTGGTGGAGTTGTCTCCGTACGACCTGACGCGTGGCCGCATCGTCTACCGGTACAAGTAGATCTTGCCCTTACTCCGTGTTCCCGGTTCCGGGGCGCGGGGGGTGGCACTGACCCGGAGAACCTCACCCAATGAAGGTCAAGCCGAGCGTCAAGAAGATCTGCGACAAGTGCAGGGTGATCCGCCGTCACGGTCGGGTCATGGTCATCTGCGAAAACCCGCGCCACAAGCAGCGCCAGGGCTGACGCACGACCGCACCTTCTGCATCCGCAGATACTTCGCGCGACGCAAGCAGTACATGTTCATACGCAGAATCCAGGACTGAGTCTCCTCAGACCTGACACCCCCGGTCGGAGGCCGGGGACCCGGTTCGTACCGAATCTTCGGCAAAAGAAGAGGACGGCGGGCGGGATCCGGTTCTGCGGAAGACCTCCGAACGACAACTGGAGCCATTGAATGGCACGCGTTTCCGGTGTTGACATCCCGCGCGAAAAGCGTGTGGAGGTCGCCCTGACCTACGTGTTCGGCATCGGCCGGACCCTTTCCCAGCAGACGCTGGCCGAGACCGGCGTGAACCCGAACACCCGCGTTCGTGACCTCTCCGAAGAAGAGCTGGTCAAGATCCGCGAGTACGTGGACGCCAACATCAAGACCGAGGGTGACCTCCGTCGCGAGATTCAGGCCGACATCCGCCGCAAGGTCGAGATCGGCTGCTACCAGGGTCTGCGCCACCGTCGTGGCCTGCCCGTCCACGGTCAGCGCACCAGCACGAACGCTCGTACCCGCAAGGGCCCGCGTCGCGCCATCGCCGGTAAGAAGAAGCCGGGCAAGAAGTAGTCCTCAGCGGACGCTTATCAGCGGTCTTCGCTGTAGGACCGACCACCTCCCGTAGGAGTAATAGATGCCCCCCAAGGGTCGTCAGGGCGCTGCCAAGAAGGTGCGCCGCAAGGAAAAGAAGAACGTCGCTCACGGGCACGCTCACATCAAGAGCACGTTCAACAACACCATCGTCTCGATCACGGACCCCTCGGGCAACGTGATCTCCTGGGCCTCCGCCGGCCACGTCGGCTTCAAGGGCTCGCGCAAGTCCACCCCCTTCGCCGCGCAGATGGCCGCCGAGTCGGCCGCCCGTCGCGCGCAGGAGCACGGCATGCGCAAGGTTGACGTCTTCGTGAAGGGCCCGGGCTCCGGTCGCGAGACCGCGATCCGCTCCCTCCAGGCCACTGGCCTCGAGGTCGGCTCCATCCAGGACGTCACCCCCACCCCGCACAACGGCTGCCGTCCGCCCAAGCGCCGCCGCGTCTGAGGCTCGGTTGTCTTGAGGTTCCGGGCGGTACGCCTCTTCAGAGGCGTGCCGCCCGTACCCTTGCAGTAGCAGCAGGGCGTCAAATAGCGGGCGCCCATGACTGAAGGATCGCAACATGCTGATTGCTCAGCGTCCCTCGTTGACCGAAGAGGTCGTCGACGAATTCCGCTCCCGGTTCGTGATCGAGCCGCTGGAGCCGGGCTTCGGCTACACCCTCGGCAACTCCCTGCGCCGGACCCTCCTGTCCTCGATCCCGGGTGCGGCGGTCACGTCCATCCGCATCGACGGCGTCCTGCACGAGTTCACCACCGTGCCGGGCGTCAAGGAGGACGTCACCGACCTGATCCTCAACATCAAGCAGCTGGTCGTCTCCTCGGAGCACGACGAGCCGGTCGTGATGTACCTGCGCAAGCAGGGCCCGGGTCTGGTCACCGCCGCCGACATCGCGCCCCCGGCCGGTGTCGAGGTGCACAACCCCGACCTCGTCCTCGCCACGCTCAACGGCAAGGGCAAGCTGGAGATGGAGCTGACCGTCGAGCGCGGTCGCGGCTACGTCTCCGCCGTTCAGAACAAGCAGGTCGGTCAGGAGATCGGGCGCATCCCGGTCGACTCGATCTACTCGCCGGTGCTGAAGGTCACGTACAAGGTCGAGGCGACCCGTGTCGAGCAGCGCACCGACTTCGACAAGCTGATCGTCGACGTCGAGACCAAGCAGGCCATGCGTCCCCGTGACGCCATGGCGTCGGCCGGTAAGACCCTGGTCGAGCTGTTCGGTCTGGCTCGCGAGCTCAACATCGACGCCGAGGGCATCGACATGGGCCCGTCCCCCACGGACGCCGCCCTTGCCGCGGACCTCGCGCTGCCGATCGAGGAGCTCGAGCTCACCGTTCGTTCGTACAACTGCCTCAAGCGTGAGGGCATCCACTCCGTGGGTGAGCTCGTCGCCCGCTCCGAGGCCGACCTCCTGGACATCCGCAACTTCGGTGCGAAGTCCATCGACGAGGTCAAGGCGAAGCTGGCCGGCATGGGCCTGGCCCTCAAGGACAGCCCGCCCGGATTCGACCCGACCGCCGCGGCGGACGCCTTTGGCGCGGACGACGATGCGGATGCCGGGTTCGTCGAGACCGAGCAGTACTAAGAGCTCGGGACTGACGGTTCGTTCTCGGGTGCGGGTGCGCTGTGGCTGGTCGCGCAGTTCCCCGCGCCCCTTCCGGGACGCTCCTTCGGAGCCGTCCCGGATCTCCGACGGGCGATCGCCCGCTCGGACACTGACCCCGGTACCTGGTACGGCCGGGGCAGACACCTAGGAGAAACCATGCCGAAGCCCGCCAAGGGTGCCCGTCTGGGCGGCAGTGCCGCGCACGAGAAGCTGCTCCTCGCGAACCTCGCGAAGTCGCTCTTCGAGCACGGCCGCATCACCACCACCGAGGCCAAGGCCCGCCGCCTGCGTCCCTACGCGGAGCGTCTGGTCACCAAGGCGAAGAAGGGTGACCTTCACAACCGCCGTCAGGTGCTCTCGGTGATCACGGACAAGAGCATCGTGCACACGCTCTTCACCGAGATCGGCCCGCGCTACGAGAACCGCCCGGGTGGCTACACCCGTATCACCAAGATCGGTAACCGCCGTGGCGACAACGCGCCCATGGCCGTCATCGAGCTGGTGGAGGCCCTGACCGTGGCCCAGGAGGCCACCGGTGAGGCCGAGGCGGCGACCAAGCGTGCCGCCAAGGACGCCGAGGTCAAGACCGAGGCTCCGGCCAAGGTCGAGGACGCCAAGGTCGAGGACGCCGCCGAGGCTCCCGCCGAGGAGTCGAAGGACGCCTGAGGCACTGCCTGGCTGTGAGCGGGTCCGTCCCTTCGGGGGCGGGCCCGCTTTCGCGTTTCCGGCACCGATGCCGGCCTTGAGAGGATCTAGGTGTGAGTGACGAAGTACAGCCCGGGTTCGTACGGGTGCGTTTGGATCTGTCGTACGACGGGACCGAGTTCTCCGGATGGGCCAAGCAGGCCTCGGGGCGCCGGACCGTACAGGGGGAGATCGAGGACGCCCTCAGGACCGTCACGCGGTCCAGGGACACCACGTACGAACTGACCGTCGCCGGGCGCACCGACGCCGGTGTGCACGCGCGCGGCCAGGTGGCGCACGTGGATCTGCCCGTCGAGCTGTGGGCCGAGCACGAGGAGAAGCTGCTCAAGCGGCTGGCCGGGCGGCTGTCCAAGGACGTGCGGGTGTGGTCCCTGAGGGAGGCCCCCAGCGGGTTCAACGCCCGCTTCTCCGCGATCTGGCGGCGGTACGCCTACCGCGTCACCGACAACGCCGGGGGAGTGGACCCCCTGCTGCGGGGGCACGTCCTGTGGCACGACTGGCCGTTGGACGTCGACGCCATGAACGAGGCGGCCGAGCGGCTCGTGGGCGAGCACGACTTCGCCGCCTACTGCAAGAAGCGCGAGGGCGCCACGACCATTCGTACGCTCCAGGAGCTGAGCCTGGTGCGCGGGGACGACGGGATCATCACCGCCACCGTCCGCGCGGACGCCTTCTGCCACAACATGGTGCGCTCGCTCATCGGCGCGCTGCTGTTCGTGGGGGACGGGCACCGCGGGCCCGACTGGCCCGGGAAGGTGCTCGCGGCCGGCGTACGGGACTCGGCCGTCCATGTCGTACGGCCGCACGGGCTGACGCTGGAGGAGGTCGGTTACCCGGCGGACGAACTCCTCGCGGCGCGCAACAAGGAGGCGCGGAACCGGCGGTCGTTGCCGGGGGCCGGGTGCTGCTGAACCGGCTTCCGGTGGAGGACCGGAAGGCGGTGGTACGCCCCACTGCATGGGCCGTCGGCCGGGCCATGGACGCGTCCGGTCGCGGCCTGCGGCGGGGCATGGAGGTCGGCCACGAGGACCTGCCGCCCGGAAGGCGAGGCCCCGCCCTGGGCCGCTGTCCGAGGGCGGGGCTGTTCAGCCGGGTCGCAGTCGTGCTTACTGCCTGACGGTGAAGTACTGCCAGGCGCCCCAGGTGCTGAGGTTGGTGTTGTCCTTACTGCTGTGGATGTACTCCGCGGCGATGCGGAACCTGCTGTTGACGGACTTGGTGAGAGACATCTGGTGGCGGCCGGCGCTGGTGGAACCGAGGGAGGAGCAGGGGGTGGTGGTCTGCGTGTGCCAGGCGCCGCTGTAGTACCGCTGCACGCGGAAGACGAGGCACTGGCCGGCCTTGTTGGGTGTGACGGTGGCGTCGAGTCGCTCCTTGGCGGTGTGGTGGTACACCTGGTACAGAGTGCTGCCGTAGCGCGTGCTCGTGTAGTAACCGGACAGTTTCTCCGAGATCCGCACATAGGACTGGGCACTTCGGGCGACGGTCCTCGGGGCGTACCGGTAGTCGCCGGCGAACACCGCGCTGAACGTGGTGTTGCGGGCGAGCTTGTAGGACCCTGTCAGATTGCCGTGGGAGTCCACCGTGCCCGACTTCACCAGGACCGATCTGCCGCCGAACGGCTGAGCGTAGATGGCCACCGTGCGCTTGTTGTAGGTCGTACCGAGGTGAGCGGTGACCTTCGCGGACTGACCATATGCGTACGTCGAGTGGTCGGTGGTGATGGTCAGGTCCGTCGAGACTCGGGACACCTGGACGGTGGCGCTGCGGCTGCCCGGCTTGTGTGAGATGTCGCCGCCGTAGGCCACCTTGTAGGTGTTGGCGCCGCCGATCTGCGGGGTGTCCGCGAACGTGAACGAACCGTCCGCGGCGACCTTCGCGTTGGCGAGTGCGACGCCGGTCGGGTGTGCGAGGTCGGTCTTCGTCACCGTGACGACCCCACCGGTGGCGAAGGGCGAGCCGGAGAGCGTGCCGGACACGGTCAGCTTGTGCGTGCGGGTGGCCGTGGCCGGGGCCGCCAGAGTGACCGAGGTGGCCGGCTTGGACACCTGGACGAGGCTTGCCGTGCTCGCCGCCTCGTGTGTTGCGTCCCCCGCGTAGCTCGCGGCGTAGGTGTAAGTGCCCTCTGCCGGCGGGGTGTCGCTGAAGGCGAAGGAGCCGTCCGCCTTCGTCGTCACATCGCGCAGTGCTGTTCCGTTCCGCGTGATGTGCGCGACCTGACCTGCGGGAAGCGCCACGGACGAGGTCAACGTGCCGTCAACGGTCAACAGCCGACCCGGAACACCCGTGCTCGGGGCGGTGAGATGGAGCGAGGTCGCCGCTTTCGGCTCCGGGGCCGCAGGCGCCGCCTCGCTGACGACCGGGCCGCTCACCGTCTGCACGTCGGCGCTGTCGCCGGTGGCACCGGAGAAGGCCAGGAGCGCGGTGGACGTCAGCGTCGGTGTCGCGTCCATCACCTGCGTCCCGTCGATCCAGACGTACAGATGGCCGGTGGCCACCTGGATGTCGACCTGGTGTGTGCCCTGGCGCAGGGAGGTGCCGAGTGTGGCCACAGACTGGTAGTCGATCGCCGACGAGCCGGCCGCACTGCGGCCGACGCCCACGAAGTTCTGCGTCTTGAGCGTGTCGTTCCAGCCGGTGCCGAACGCGATCACCGTGCCCGGCCGCCCCGCGATGCCGAGGCTGTCACCGGTCCCGCCCACTGCGGAGGCGGAGTTCTTGGCCGGGTCGAGCAGAGTGAGCGTCATGCCCTTCCCGCCGCTGCCGGGGCCGAACTTCGTGGTGAAGGTGGCCCGCAGACCATCGGTGCGCAGCGGCTCGGTGTACACCGCCGTGCCCGCCTGATTGCTGGTGGCCGAGGTCAGCTGGACCCCGCCGCCGTCGGCCGGCACCGCCGAGCCGTTGGTCTGCCACTTCCCGTCGGCGGCCGAGGTGGTCGTGGCGGTGCCGGTACCGGTGCCCTTGACCGGCACGTACATGGCGCCCTGGCTGTTGCCGTTCGCGTCGGTCCCGGTGCCGGTGACCTCGTAGAAGGCGCTCAGATCCGCAGCCGAGCGCGGAGTGAACGTCACGCTCTGCACCGCGGTCTGCTCAGGACCGATGATCAGCCCCTCGGACAGCTGCACCGCGCTGTTGAAGTCACCCGTGGGTGCCTTGGCCTTGGTCACCGTCACCGGGATGTTGCCGGTGTTGGTGATGGTGAACGACAGCGACTTGGAGCTGCCGATCGGGACGTCGCCGAAGTCCAGGGAGCTGGTGGAGAACTCCAGGTGTCCCTGCCCGGTGATGGCGGTCGCGCTGACCGGCACGCTCAGGGTGTGGGTGGTGCCGCCGCCGCTGCTGGTGACCACGAGCGCGTCGCTGTCGACCTGGTCGCCGGTCGGGGTGTAGGTGATCGAGAGCACGAACGAGCCACCGGCCGGTACGACCGTCCCCGCGCTCGGCAGCCCCGAGGCGGAGAAGGCGCCGCTGGGGGAGTCGACCGAGTCGATGGTCTCCGGTTCGGTACCGGTGTTGGTGACCTGAAGGTTCAGCGTCGAAGTGCTGCCGGTGGGCACTTCGCCGAAGTCCAGGGCGGCGGGTGCCGCCCCGAAGCCGGGTCTGGTGCCGACGCCGTGGAGGGCGAAGACCAGTTTCTGGCCGTCCGAGAGGTTGGCAGTCAGTGTGCCGTTGATGCCGCCTGTGGCGGTGGGGGTGAAGCTGATCGGGACGTCCAGGGTGGCGTCCGTCGCCAGCGCCGTGGGCTGGTCGGAGGTGGGCGCGACGGACGGGTCGACCGAGAACGCCCCGGAGGCCTTGAGGCCGGTGATGCTGACGTCCTGCGTGGCCGTCAGTTTCATCGTCGCGGAGCTGCTGTCGCCCACGCCGACCTGGCCGAAGTCCAGAGAGGCCGCGGTGAGAGCGGTCCTGGCCGGGCTGCCGAAGCCGTAGAGCACACCGTCCCGCGTGCCGACGTACACCTTGCCGTTGTCGGCGGTCGGCGTGCTGAACTTGGTCGCCGTGCCGATCGGCGCGGACCACAGCAGCTGGAGCAGGCCGTTGCTGTCGGGGGTGGGGCTGTAGGCGCGCAGGGTGCCGTCGGCCCCGGAGGCGTTGCTCGCGGAGGTCATCCACACCAGGGCGCTGGACTCGTCCGTGCCGTTGGAGGTGACCAGGGGCGAGCCGCTGGTGTAGCCGAAGGTGTCCTGGCTCTGGCCGGTGAGGGTGAGGGCGGGCGTACCGCCGTTGCGCACGCCGTACTTGAGGGCGCGCAGCGGGCCCTGGTTGCCGACGACGTAGACATAGCCGCCGTCGCCGCCCCAGAACGCGGGGTGACCCCACATGCCCTGGTAGGGGCCGGACACGCTCACCGCGGCGTCGCCGCCCTGGGCGCCCTGGCCCATGCCGCCGAGGCCGTCGCGGTCGAGCAGGAAGATCCGCCCGTCCTTGCCCTGCTGGACCAGCAGGTGGGGGTGGTCGCTGGTGCCGAAGCCGTCCGGCAGCGCCATCGGTGCGCCCGAGGAGATGTCCTGGTCGTTGAGGTCCAGGGTGGAGGCGTCGCTCGGGCTGAAGAAGTCGGCCGTACTGAGGCTGTTGTCCGAGCCGACCTGGAGGCGTACGACGGACTCGGCCAGGGTTCCCTGAACGGTCTTGCCCGGTCCGGGCGCCGGGCTGATGCCGTTGCCGGTGCTGAAGAAGATCCGGCCGGACCCGTCGGAGACCAGTCCGCCGCCCGACTGCCAGAGGCCGGCGCCGCCCGTGCTGGCACCGGTCACCGAGGCCCACATCGAGGTGATGCTGTGCGATGTGGTGCTCACGCCGACGACGTAGCCGCGGTACGGCCAGGCGTCGCAGTGGGCGCCGAAGCCCGCGTAGACGACGCCGTCCATCAGCAGCAGGCCGGGACGCTGCTGCTGGTAGTAGGCGTCGAAGCTGACGCTCGGGTCGTTGCTGGGACTTCCCTGGATGGTGACCGGCCAGCCCGAGAGCTCGGTTCCGGAGCTGGGGTCCACCGCGTGCATCAGCCAGGTCGGGTGGCGGTGCGTGGAGGTTCCGTCGTCGACCTTGGTGGTGAAGTAGAGGGCCTTGGTGGCCGGGTCGTACACGGGGGTCGCGGTCGCCCCGATGTTGGGGGTCAGGTCACCGCAGCCGATCGCCGAGGCCGGCCATGACGCTCCATAGTTCTTGCTCCACTCGATCGCGCCGGTGGCGCGATCGAGGCCGTACGCGGTGTTGCTCTCGGTGACCGCGATCACCTGGTCGCCCAGCACCAGGGGCTGGGCGTATATCTGCCCGTCCAGTTTCGTGGCGAAGAGCCGGCCGAAGGCGGACGACTGGACAACTGCCGGGGAGAGCCCGGCCTCGTTCTGGTCCCAGTTGGTGCGCAAATTGTCGATGCCCTGGGTGGTTTGGTCGGCCTGGGCCGAGGATGCCACCAGGCTGATCGTCGTGCCGATCAGTGCCGCAGCGGCCACGGTCACTGTGGAGAACAGCCATCTGCGCCGCCGGTTGCGATGGCGGCCACCGCGTGCGGGCACGGAAAACCCGGGCAAATCAGGACCTCCCCCTAGTGTTCGCGCCCGGAATGATCACAGGTGTGGCGCAAACGTGAAGACTGAGTGGTTGTTCTTACCATCAGTTGACCTTTTTGCGCACTGCGGGGGTGTGCTTCGTTGCTGTGCGGCGCGACTGCTACCCCTGTGACCCCTGATGAAACCGTCACGTAACAAGGTTGTTGAGTCATAAACGGGAGAGCCGGTTATGCTTTCGCAGTCCGGCTGAAAGTTCGAATTTGGGGCAGCCGGGCTCAGGGGTGGGTTCACAGGTCCGTTCCAGGTCCTGGGGGGGTTCATGAGTAGTGCAGTGAGTGCTGCGGCGCGCGCTGAGCGTCCTCATCGGCGCAGACGCGAGCCGGAGAGCCATGGGCTCTTGCCACAGCCGCCGGACGACGCGGAGAAGTACTCGTACACGCGCCGTCACCTGTGGGTCCTGACGCTGGGCTCGCTGATCAGCTTCGCCTGTCTCGCGGTGAGCCAGTTCCTGTTCACGGCGTCCAGCCCGTGGTTCTGGCTGACGATGCCGCTGCTCGCCTTCGTGGTCGCGGACTACCTGATCTCGCTGTACCTGGACGGGGTCAGCAAGGACTTCGACATCAAGGCGCACAAGCTGCTGGTGCGGGACTGGCGGCCCGCCGTCCACCCGAGCGTGGACGTCTTCCTGCCGGTGTGCGGTGAGCCGCTGGAGGTGCTGCACAACACCTGGGTCAACGTGAACCGGCTCGCGGGCACCTACCGGGGCGTCGTGAAGGTGTACGTGCTGGACGACGCCGCCGACCTGGAGGTCGGCGCCATGGCGCGGGACTTCGGCTTCCACTACGTGGTGCGGCCGAACCGTGGTTGGTTCAAGAAGGCCGGCAACCTCCACCACGCCTTCGGGATCACCGACGGCGATCACATCCTCATCCTCGACGCCGACTTCGCGCCGCGTGCTGATCTGCTCGACGAGCTGCTGCCCTACATGGACGCCGACGAACGGGTCGGGATCGTGCAGTCGCCGCAGTTCTTCCGCATCACCGACCGGCAGAACTGGATCGAGCGCGGGGCCGGGGCCGTTCAGGAGCAGTTCTACCGGTCCGTGCAGACCTCCCGGGAGGAGAAGGACGGGTCGATCTGCGTCGGCTCGTGCGCCGTGTACCGGCGGGCCGCGCTGGAGCAGATCGGCGGCATCTCGCTGATTGAGCATTCTGAGGACATGTACACGGGCTTCGACCTGCGGGCGCTGGGCTGGAAGCTGCGCTACGTGCCCGTCGCGCTGTCGGCCGGTGTGTGCCCGGACACCGCCGGCGCCTTCCACAACCAGCAGTACCGCTGGTGCATGGGCTCGTTGTCGCTGCTGACCAGCAAGCGGTTCTGGGAGATGGACCTGAAGTTCCAGACGCGGCTGTGCTACGTCTCCGGGTTCCTCTACTACCTGCAGACCGCCCTCGCGACCTTCCTCGCCCCGCTGATCCCGCTCGGGCTGCTCATCCTGCGGCCCGATCTGCTGCGCGCCGAGGCCTCGCTCTGGGTGCTGCCCAGCGTGGCGTACGTGACGCTGGTGCTGCCGCTGTGGCACCGGGCGCCGTACCGCCTGGAGGCCTGGTCGGTTCGCGTGATGTACGGGTGGTCGCATGTCTTCGCCGTGTGGGACGTACTGCGCGGACGTCCGATGGGCTGGAAGCCGACCGGCTCGCAGGGCGCCAAGAAGAACGGCATGCGCCGGTACTGGACCGGAATGATCGTGTGGAGCGCCGGGACCGCGGTGCTGTGGATCGGCGTCGCCGCCTGGCGCATGCTCACGCTCTATCCGCCGGACTTCGCGCTGATGCTGTCCGCCGGCCTCTTCTATGCCATGGTCGTCGGGCGCGTGCTCGTCCAGCCCCGGGAGCAGATCGCGTGATGAGTCGTTTTCGTGCGCTGGCGGCAGTCCTGCTCGCCGGCGCACTCCTCGCCGGCTGCAGCACGTTCTCCGAGCAGGGCCGGGACGATTACCGACGGGCCCAGGGCGAGGCGGCGGACCCCAGCGGGTCAGCGGCCACCGAGGCGGCCAAGCCGGAACCCCCGTACGACGTACGCCCGTTGCTGAAACCTGCGAAGAAATACCTCGGCCTGGCCGCCGATGGCGCGCCCGCCGACATGAAGAACGTCGACGCCTTCGCGAAGTCCGCGGGCAAGAAGCCCAACCTGATCGAGTTTTACTCGGCGTGGGGCGACCGCTACGAGACGGCCGCCGTACAGCACGCCCGGGACTACAAGGCGCTGCCCTTCATCGCCTGGGAGCCCTTCGACAAGACGCTGGGGCAGATCGCCTCCGGCGCGGACGACGCGTACATCCGCGACTACGCGAGGTCCGTCAAGGAGCTCAACCTGCCGGTGGCGATCAGCTTCGCGCACGAGATGAATGCCTTCTGGTACCCCTGGGGCACGAAGAAGGCCACCGCCGCGCAGTTTGTCGCCGCGTACCGGCACGTCCACGACCTCTTCGACCAGGAGGGCGCCACCCAGGTCATCTGGGTGTGGAGCCCGAACGTGATCAACCCGGTGCCGACCGTGCGCTTGAAGCCGTACTGGCCGGGCGAGGAGTACGTCGACTGGGTCGGAGTCATCGGCTACTACGCCCGCACCGGCCCCTCCACCTTCTCGACTCTGTACGGGCCGACGACGACCCAGATCCGTGCCTTCACCAAGAAGCCCGTGATCATCGCGGAGACGGCGGCCGAGGCCGGGCAGCGCAAGCCGGCCGACATCACCGACCTTTTCCAGGGGACGGCCGCACACAACGACATGATCGGCTTCGTCTGGTTCAACTTCGACAAGGAAGCGGACTGGCGCATCACCAGCGGTCCGGCCACGACGCGCACCTTCCGCGAGCAGGCCGCCGCCTCCCGCTTCGGATTCGATGTGACCAAGCCATGAGCAGCAGACAGCCGCAGCCGCCGCAGGAGCACCAGCAGCAGTACCAGCAGCAGTACCAGCAGTACCAGGAGTACCAACAGGAGTCGTACGGGCAGGACTCGTACGCGTGGCCGCCCCAGCAGCAGGAGTATCCGCCGTACTACGAGACGTACGACCCGTACGCGGAGCCCTCGGCCCCTTCGAGCTCCGGAACCCCGGTCCGTGCGACCGAACCGGAGCCCGAGCCCCAGCCCGAGCCCGACGACCCCGGCTACACGCTGCCCGCCGTCCCCGAGTCCTCCTGGGCCGTGGACAACCGGCGCGGCAAGCTGCTCGGGCGCGGAGTGCTGGGGTGCCTGCTGCTGGTGCAGGCCGGGCTCTCGCTGCGGCTGCGGGGGACGGCCTTCCAGGACGAGGCGCTCTACATCGCCTCCGGCCACTACGAACTGAACAACCTGCTGCACGGCACCAAGCTGCCGGTCGACTTCGCGGGCTACTTCTCCGGCCACCCGAAGCTGTACCCGGTGCTCGCCGCCGCCGTGGACTCGTACTTCGGGCTGACCGGCGTCCGGGTCCTCAGCCTGTTGTTCATGCTGGCCGCCACCGGCCTGCTGTACGCGGTGACCCGGCGCCTGTTCAACCTGCGGGCGGCGCTCGGCGCGGCCGCCCTCTTCTCCGTCCTCCAGTCGACGACCGTGCTCGGCAACTTCGCCACGTACGACGCCGCGGCGATCTTCCTGCTGGCCCTGTCGATGTACGCCGTCGTGCGCACCGACCGGATGCGCTCGGCGGCGGTCCTGCTGGCCGCGCCACCGGCCGCGCTGGCCTTCGCCGTGAAGTACGCCTCCGGTCTGTATCTGCCGACGCTGGTGCTGCTCGCGGTGGTCACCGCGCACAGGCACCGCGGGGTGAAGGCCCTGGGACGCGGGGTGTTCCTCGGCACGGGCATCGGGGCGCTGCTCGGCGCCGGGTACGTCCTCTCCGGGCCGCTCGGCGGCATCAGCTCCACCACCACCAACCGGGCTCAGGGCGCCGATTCCGCCATGAAGCTGCTGGAGCACAGCGCCGAGTGGGGCGGTCTGGTCTTCCTGGCGGCGCTCGTCGGCTCGGTCGCGTACGCGCTGCGCGGGCGGATGGGCGAGATGCCGTGGATCGAAGGGGAGACCGCCGGGCGGGTGCGACGCGCCGGGCTCGGAGTGGTGCTCACCGGGACGGCGCTGCTGGCACCGGCCTACCAGATCCATCTGCACACCGAGGTCTCGCTCTACAAGCACGTCGGCTTCGGCCTGCTCTTCGCCGCGCCCATGGCGGGCCTGGGCATGGCCCGCCTGGTCGGCCCGCACTTCCGGCATCCACAGCTCGGGATCATGGTGTACGTCCTCGCGCTGGTGTTCGGCATGGTGCAGGCGCAGAAGGCATACAGCTTCCCGGACTCCTCGCCGATGGTCGCCTATCTGCGCACGGTGGCCCACGTCGACAAGAAGGGGTTCTACCTGGCAGAGGAGCAGGAGGTGCCCGCGTACTACCTGCGCGACGTCACCGGCTGGAACCAGTGGCAGAACACCTACTTCATGGACTACCGGGGCAAGGACGGCAAGCAGCACACCGGCCCCGAGGCCTTCGAACAGGCGGTGCGCGACGGGCGCTTCGACGTGATCGTGATGCACGGCTCGGTGACCCCGGCGACGTACGAGGCGGTCAAGAAGGGGCTGAAGGGCAACACGCACTACCGCCTGGCCGCGGTCTTCCCGTTCACGACGAGCAGCGGTCAGAACGCCTACCGGATCTGGGTCAAGCGATGAGCGGCACGACGGCGGTCGACGGCGGTACGGCGGCGGGGTACGAGCCCGCCTCGGAGACGTCCGCGGGCGCCGGTTCCGGAGGACGGAGGGCGCGGCGCGAGGCCGAGCAGCACACCGGTGACCGCGGCGGGCGCCTCGCGGCGCTGCTCGTCTTCCTGCTGCCCTCGGCCGCCGCGCTGGCGCTGATCCTGCGCGGGATCGGCCATCGACAGCTGTGGCGCGACGAGCACGCCACCTGGTGGGCGGCGACGCTCTCCTTCCACGACCTGAGCCAGCTGATCCGCTCCATCGACGTGGTGTTCACCCCGTACTACGTGCTGATGCACTTCTGGGTCTCGCTCGCCGGGGACTCACCGACCGCGATGCGTATCCCGGGCGCCCTGGCCATGGCCTCCTCCGCGGGACTGCTCGCGCTGCTCGGGCGGCGGCTGTTCACCACGCAGACCGGGCTGCTCGCCGGCTTCCTGTTCGCGGTGGTGCCGACGGTGACGCGCTACGGGCAGGAGATCAGGCCGTACGCCTTCGCCGTGGCCGCCGTGCTCCTGTCGACGCTGCTGCTCGCCAGGGCGCTGGAGCAGCCCGGCTTCAAGGTGTGGGTGGGCTACACCCTCACCGTGCCGATGATCGGCTGGAGCCATCTGGCCTCGCTCGCGGTGCTCGGTGCGCATGTCGTGATGGTCCTGATGGCCCGGCGTTCGGGGGACCGGATCGTGGGCTGGGCGTACGCGGCGGCGGGCACCGTCGGCCTGTGCTTCGTCATCCCGATGGCGATCCAGGGCACGGGCCAGAGCGGGCAGATCGCCTGGAACAACCCCGTCACGAAGGACCTGGTCGACTTCCCGAAGAACCTCTTCGGGTCCTGGGCGGTGGCCGCGCCGGTGATGGCGCTGGGCGCTCTGGGCCTGTTCTTCGCGGGCCGCCGGGCGCTTCCGCTGGCCGTGTGGATCGTGCTGCCGCCGCTGGCGACCTATGTCACCGCGTCCAAACTGCATCTCTTTCTGCCGCGCTATCTGCTGTTCACGGCGCCCGCCTGGGTGCTGCTCGCCGCGGTCGCGGTCTGCCGGATCGCCGGGCCGGTGGCCGGGCCGAAGGCGGGTACGGGGGCCGCGGCCCGGCGTGGGTTCGGCTGGGTGCTTGCCGCGGCAGCGGTCGCGGGGCTCGCCTGGCAGGCGCTCCCGGGCATCCGCGAGACCCGCGAGAACGCGCTCGGGGAGCCCGACTTCCGCGGTGCGGCCCAGTTCATCGAGGCCGGGCAGCGCAAGGGCGACGGGATCGTGTTCAGCGGGGCGCTGGCGGAGCGCCGGGCGATGGACTACGAGCTGCGCGACGACAAGGGGCGTCCGCGGGACGTGCTCATGTACCGCACCCCGCAGGAACTGGGCTCCTTCGGCGCCGCGGAGTGCCCGCGGCCCGCGAAGTGCCTGGCGAACGCCGACCGGCTGTGGCTGGTGTCCACCACGTTCGACGGACAGCCGCTCAGCGGTATGCCGAAGGCGACGGCGACCGCGGTCGAGCGAGGCTTTCGCGTCGTGAAGACACGCAAGCTGGACAGCCTCACGCTGGTGCTGTTCGAAAAGTCCGCCAAGGCGGCCACGGGCGACACGTCAGGGAAGAAGGACGACGCCGCCCAGCGCAAGATCCACACCTGAGCGCAGCGGCCTTCCGGGTGCCGTGCCGGACACGGTCGTCCGGCGGGGGGAAATTTAAGATGACATATGGGGAGGAGAAGGGGAATGACGAACATCCTGGGGGCGGGCACTGCCGTCACTGTGGTGATGCCGACCTACAACGAGGCGGCCAACCTGCCGAGAATGGCCGAAGCGGTGCTTCAACTGCCGCTCGACGGGCTTCACTTGAAGATCGTGGACGACTCCAGCCCGGACGGCACCGGCAGGATCGCCGACGAGCTGGCGGAGAAGTACAACACCAAGGGGCGGCGCCGGATGAGCGTGCTGCACCGCACCGAGAAGGACGGACTCGGGCGCGCCTACGCGGCCGGGATGAGCCTCGCGCTCGATGAGGGCGCCGAGTACGTCGTCCAGATGGACGCCGACGGCAGCCACCCCGTCGAGGCCGTGCCCCGGATGCTCGGCACGGCCCTGGCCAACGGGGTGGGGCTGGTCATCGGCAGCCGGTACGTCGAGGGCGGCTCGCTGGACGAGGACTGGGGCGCGCACCGCGTCCTGCTGTCCCGCTTCGCCAACCGGTACGCCCGTACCGTGCTCGGCACCCGGATCCGGGACATCACGGCCGGGTTCAACCTGTGGTCGGCCCAGGCCCTGCGCGACATCGACCTGGCCACGCTGGACAGCGCCGGTTACAGCTTCCAGGTCGAGCTGAAGTACAAGGCCGTACGGGCGGGGCACAGCGCCGTCGAGATCCCGATCCGCTTCGAGGAGCGGACCGAGGGGGTCTCGAAGATGACGCTGAAGACACAGCTGGAGTCGGCGGTCGTGCCGATCCGGCTGCGTATGAAGAAGAACTGACCCAGGTCCCGGGCCCGGGTACGGCGGCCGGCCGGTTACTGGTTGGCCGCCGTCGACGCCTGGGCCTCGCCGCGGCGGCGGATCTGGCGGAAGGCGAACTCGGCCAGGTCGTCGCCGGTCGTGAAGACCTTGGCGTCCTTCGTCGTCACGTCCTTGCCGTTGCTGAAGCCGGCCAGCGTGAAGTAGGCGTAACGGCCGTAGGAGTTGGTGGTCGAGCGGCAGACCGCCGTACGGCAGAAGTTGGCGACGCCCTGGCCGGACAGTGAGGTGATGATGCTCTTGCTGTCCGCCTCGGACTTCGCCTTGACCGCTTGGGCCGCGGTGTTGAAGACCGCGACGCCGACGGTCACCGAGATGCCGTCCTTGCTGTACGTGACGCGCATCATCCGGGTGCAGTCGTTCTTGTTGAGCACCGCGGGCAGCGTGCCCTGCACGGCCGACGCGCAGTTCGTCGTCGAGGCGGTGGGCCCCTTGCGGTAGACGCGGTCACCCATCGTGAGCTGCGAACCGGGGAAGAGGATGTCCGGGCTGAGCGGCGCGGTGTCCTTCTGCACGCTGGATATGAAGTCCATCGGATCCAGCGGCGGCGGCGCCGAGGTCGGCGCGAACGTCGGTACCGGCGCCGCGCTGTCACTCGGGATGCTCGCGGTGGCGGGCAGCTTGCTGGGCGTGTTCCCGGCCTGGTTGTCCCCGTTCGAGGAGACGACGGCCACGGCGACGGCAGCGCCGACCGCGATCGTGGCGACCGCCGAGCCGACGATCACCAGCAGTCTGCGCCTACGGTTGCGTGTCTCGGACGCCTCGGCGAGTGCCGCCCAGTCCGGAGTCTGGTTCCGACGTCCCCAATCGGGTTGCTGAGAACCAGGCTTCCAGGGATCCCACGGAGGCTCCCCCTGCCCACCCTGCCCATAACTCATGGGGCGCATCTTAGACGGGCTCAGGGGGGTGGCGTTCCGCACCGGAGGGCACTTGAGCCCCTAGCGTGACCTGAGTGCCCACGGGCAAAACTGACATCTCCGGGTGGTTGGTGCGACACGCTTCGACAGGCTCCCCGGCATCGGCTGTCCGGTGACGCCGGGTAGTCGGACCGTTGCGGAGGAAAGGACTGCCTTACTCTGTTCGCAGGGACTGTTCGCGTGGCCCTGAATGCCCAGGCACTCGGGTCGCGAACCCGCGTTTTGACCCGTCCGGGCAACCGCGGGTACTCTTGCAGTTCGTTATGCGTATCGGCTTGGTCGTTCTCACGCGAGAGGCCCCTACGTAGGTTCCCTGGAGCAGTTACCAGTGGGCGGCATACGGGCATCGTTCCCGGCACTGTCGTCCCCAGCTGCACGATCGCTTCAGTGATGCCATGTGTCAGCACCCATCCACTGAAGAAGAAGGCTGCGAAGTGCGTACGTTCAGCCCCAAGCCCGGCGACATCACTCGCCAGTGGTATGTCATCGACGCCCAGGATGTCGTCCTGGGCCGTCTGGCCACCACTGCCGCGAACATCCTGCGGGGCAAGCACAAGCCGATCTTTGCGCCCCACGTCGATGCTGGTGACTTCGTCATCATCATCAACGCCGACAAGGTGCACCTCTCCGGCAACAAGAAGACCCAGAAGCTGGCGTACCGCCACTCCGGCTACCCGGGTGGTCTGCGCTCCGTCCGTTACGACGAGCTGCTGGCCAAGAACCCCGAGAAGGCCATCGAGAAGGCCATCAAGGGCATGATTCCCAAGAACACCCTGGGCCGTCAGGTGCTCTCGAAGCTGAAGGTCTACGCGGGCGAGAACCACCCGCACGCTGCTCAGCAGCCGGTCCCGTTCGAGATCACCCAGGTCGCGCAGTAGTTCCGGCCACCACCCCCTAAGACAGAAAAGAATCTGAGGAGAATCGTGGCCGAGACCACCGTTGAGCAGCCGGTCGAAGAGACTGAGCTCGTCGACATCGAGAACTACACCACCGAGTCCGAGGTCCCCGTCGAGGGCGAGTACACCTCGGAGTCGCTCGCGGGCCGCTTCGGTGACCCGCAGCCGGCCGCCGGCCTGGGCCGTCGCAAGAACGCCATCGCCCGCGTCCGGATCGTCCCGGGCACCGGCAAGTGGAAGATCAACGGTCGCACCCTTGAGGACTACTTCCCCAACAAGGTGCACCAGCAGGAAGTCAACGAGCCCTTCAAGGTGCTCGAGCTCGACAACCGCTACGACGTCATCGCCCGCATCTCGGGTGGCGGCGTCTCCGGTCAGGCCGGTGCGCTCCGTCTCGGTGTCGCCCGCGCGCTGAACGAGGCGGACGTGGACAACAACCGCCCGGCCCTGAAGAAGGCCGGCTTCCTCAAGCGCGACGACCGTGCGGTCGAGCGCAAGAAGGCCGGTCTCAAGAAGGCCCGTAAGGCTCCGCAGTACAGCAAGCGTTAATCACTGGCTGCTGCGTATTCGTACGACCGTTCGCCCCGGCGGCACGCTGTGTGCCGCCGGGGCGTTCGTTTATCACAGCCCAGGGCGTATAACGGCACAAGGCGCTCAAAGGCTTGCATGATCGGATGACTTCCGAAAACTGAGCTTCATCAGGAGGACACCAGTGGGACGACTCTTCGGCACGGACGGCGTGCGCGGTGTCGCCAACGCGGATCTGACGGCCGAGCTGGCGCTCGGTCTCTCCGTGGCGGCGGCGCATGTGCTGGCCGAGGCGGGTACGTTCGAGGGCCACCGGCCGGTGGCAGTGGTCGGGCGGGACCCGCGCGCGTCCGGGGAGTTCCTGGAAGCCGCTGTGGTCGCGGGCCTGGCCAGCGCGGGTGTGGACGTCCTGCTCGTCGGTGTGCTGCCCACCCCCGCGGTGGCGTACCTCACCGGCGCGCTGGGCGCCGACCTCGGCGTGATGCTCTCGGCCAGCCACAACGCCATGCCCGACAACGGCATCAAGTTCTTCGCCCGCGGCGGCCACAAGCTCGCCGACGAGCTGGAGGACAGGATCGAGGGCGTCTACGAGGAGCACCGCACCGGTGCGCCCTGGGACCGGCCCACCGGCGCCGGGGTCGGGCGCGTGCGCGCGTACGACGAGGGACTCGACCAGTACGTCGCCCACCTCCTCGGCGTGCTCCCGAACCGCCTCGACGGCCTGAAGGTCGTCCTCGACGAGGCGCACGGCGCCGCCGCCCGGGTGTCTCCCGAGGCCTTCACACAGGCCGGTGCCGAGATCATCACGATCGGCGCCTCCCCCGACGGCCTGAACATCAACGACGGCTGCGGCTCCACCCACCTCGGCCTCCTGAAGGCCGCCGTCGTCGAGCACGGGGCCGACCTCGGCATCGCGCACGACGGCGACGCCGACCGCTGCCTCGCCGTGGACCACACGGGTGCCGAGGTGGACGGCGACCAGATCCTGGCCGTACTCGCGCTGGCGATGCGGGAGCGTTCCGAGCTGCGCTCCGACACGGTTGTCGCGACGGTCATGTCCAACCTGGGCTTCAAGCTGGCCATGGAGCGCGAGGGTGTCTCCCTCATCCAGACCGCGGTCGGCGACCGCTATGTCCTGGAGGAGATGAAGGAGCACAACTACGCGCTCGGCGGCGAGCAGTCCGGGCACGTGATCATCCTCGACCACGCCACCACCGGCGACGGCACGCTGACCGGCCTGCTGCTGGCGGCCCGGATCGCCCAGACCGGCCGTACGCTCCAGGACCTCGCGTCCGTCATGGAGCGGCTGCCGCAGGTCCTCATCAACGTCCCCGACGTCGACCGCTCGCGGGTGAACAGCTCCGCCGAACTGGCGGCCGCGGTCGCCGAGGCCGAGCGGGAACTCGGCTCCACCGGCCGGGTGCTGCTGCGCCCCTCCGGCACCGAGCCGCTCGTCCGGGTCATGGTCGAGGCCGCCGACATCGACCACGCGCGGTCGGTGGCGGGGCGGCTCGCGGACGCGGTGAAGTCGGCGCTGGGCTAGAACCGACCTGTTCTGGCGGCACGTTCACGCTGCTGGGCCCAGAGCCACTTCTGGACGACCAGCGTGAACGTACCGGCCAGCACGATGCCCAGCAGGTTGAGCAACAGCTGCTCGGTGGAGCCCCAGGCCTGCCGGTACTCGCCGTAGGTGAAGGCCACGGCGGCGTTCGCCGCCGCCGGCACCGTGGTCACCGAGATGGCGACACCGACCAGCGCGCCCGACTTCGCCGAGGTCAGCGAGAGGGTGCCGGCCACGCCTGCCAGGACCGCGACGACGAACGAGAACGGGTCGGGGCGGTAGATGAAGTTGGTGTTGGGCCGCTCGGCGTCCAGCTTGACCGCGCTGAACAGGCTCACCGCGTCCATGAAGTACGTGAAGCCGACCGTCACCACCAACGCCACCGCGAAGCCCACGAGCAGTGCGTTCAGGGAGCGCCACGCCAGCCGGGGGACGCGTTGGACCAGCGCCGTGCAGATGCCGGCCAGCGGCCCGAACTCCGGGCCCACCGCCATCGCGCCCACGATCAGGATCGCGTTGTCGAGGACCACACCACAGGCCGCGATCATCGTGGCGAGCGTGAGGAAGGCGACGTAGGTCACCGAGAGTGTCGACTCCTCGTGCGTCGCGTCGGCCAGGTGCTCCCACAGCACCGCGTCCGCGCCCTCGCCCGGCGCCTCGTCCTCCGCCTTGTCGGCACGCTTCGACAGCGACAGATCGATGTTCTCGACGGCGATCGACCCGGTCCGGTCGAGCTCCATCTCCCGCAGCCCGCCGATCAGTTCGTCGCCCGCTTCACGCGCAACGTCACACGTCACCACGTCCCCTGCCGGGTTGCGGGCGGCGCCCGTGAGTACGACGAGATGGGTCGTGCCCACGGTCCTCTCGATCAGCCGTACGACGTCGTCGGTACGGTCGGCCGGGGTGATCAGACGCAGATGCAGCATGCGGCGCAGGCTACCCGCACGGGATGACGGCCCTGCGGCCCGTCCCTACAGCTTGCGCAGGCTCAGGCGCTGCACCTTGTGGTCCGGGCCCTTGCGCACGACGAGGGTGGCGCGGCCGCGGGTGGGGGCCACGTTCTCCAGCAGGTTGGGCTTGTTGATGGTGCGCCAGGTGGTGCGCGCGTAGTCGAGCGCCTCCTCCTCGGAGACCTGTGTGTACCTGCGGAAGTAGGAGTCGGGCTTCTGGAAGGCGGTCTGGCGGAGCTTCTTGAACCGGTTGAGGTACCAGCGCTCGATGTCCTCGGCGCGGGCGTCGACGTACACGCTGAAGTCGAAGTAGTCCGCGAGGCCGACGCGGGTGCGGCCGTCCTTGCCGGGGAGGGCGGGCTGCAGGACGTTCAGGCCCTCGACGATGAGGATGTCCGGGCGGCGGACGGTGAGCCGCTGGTCGGGGACGATGTCGTAGATCAGGTGGGAGTAGACGGGCGCCGTGACCTCGTCCTTCCCCGCCTTGATGTCGGCGACGAACCGGGTGAGGGCCCGACGGTCGTACGACTCGGGGAAACCTTTCCTCGACATCAGACCGCGTGCCTCCAGCTCCTTGGTGGGGAGCAGGAAGCCGTCCGTGGTCACCAGCTCGACGCGCGGGTGTTCAGGCCAGCGGGAGAGCAGGGCCTGCAGCAGGCGCGCGACGGTGGACTTGCCGACGGCGACCGATCCGGCCACCCCTATGACGAACGGGGTGCCGGACTGGGAGCCCTTCTCGCCGAGGAAGGTGTTCAGCGCCCCTCTGAGCCCGTCAGTGGCCCCGACGTACAGATTGAGCAGTCTGGACAACGGCAGATAGATGTCCCGCACCTCGTCGAGGTCGATGACATCGCCCAGACCGCGCAGCTTCTCGACCTCCTCGGCGGTCAGCGGCAGCGGCGTCTTTTCGCGCAGCACGCTCCACTCGGCTCGGGTGAGGTCGACGTAGGGAGTCGCCTCCGGCCTGTGCCGGTGGGCGCTCCGGGGCATCGGGGAGACCGGAGAGATCACAGTCCATTGTTACGGGAGTGTGGACGGGGCGGGGGGTGGGGTCCGTCACGTGTGACGACCGGCGCGTCAGGATCGCCGGAGGTCCGTGATCTGACGGCCTGAATTTCTCTGCCGCCAACTGGTCCGGAATGCGGTTCTCCGAGTGGTGACCGCCGCCCCTGCTGAAACCGACGGCAAAGTCACCGGTTTTGGGGTCGTTCCACCCTGGAATCCTGGCGACCGCAACATTCCGGCCGGAACCGATCTCTTCGCCCCCCTACCTGGCGGCGTCCCCTCCCGCCAGCCGTCCGAGAAGATCCGGGCGGACAGCCAGCCCGGCGAGGACCGCGACGGCGAGGACGAGCGGAATGAAGTGGCTGAGCGTGCCAGTTGGTCCTGACCGCGGTTGCGTGACGGCTACGCCGGACGCCCCTCGCCGACTACGACGTCCGGGTCGTACGCCACGGAAGCGCGGTCAGAACCCTCCAGTTGGCCGCTCCGGGCATCGCAGGTGGCCGGAGATCGCTACGCGGTGGTGTGGCGCTCGGCCTCGGCAGTGATGATCTTCAGCGCCTCGGCGATGCGGTCGTGGTGGGTGCGGTGGGAGACCACGCAGACGCGCAGGGTGTAGCGGCTGTCGACCACCGTGCTGGAGAGCACGATGCGCCGGTGGCCGTTGATCCGCTCCAGCAGACGGCGACTCGCCTCGTCGGCCCGCTCGGCGGCGGCCCGGCTGCCGTCAGCGGGGCGGAAGCGGAAGATCACGGTGGACAGGTCAGGGCGCTGCGGGACCTCCAGCTCCGCCACGCCGGACAGGGTGTCGTGGACGTGTTCGGCCAGGTCGAGCTTCTCGTCCAGGGCCTCGCGGAAGGCGTCCACCCCGTGCAGGTGCAGGGGAAGCCAGGCCCGCAGACCGCGGATCTCGTGGGTCAGCTCGGGCCCGAGGTGACCCGAGTCCGGGACGCTCCCCGCCGCCCCCATGTCCTGGAGGTAGCTGCCGGTGCCGTCGTGCGCGGCGTGCAGGGCGGCGAGGTCGCGGACGACCAGGGCGCCGGTGCCGAACGGCATGAACAGGGTCTTGTGCGGGTCCAGGGTGATCGAGTCGGCCTTCTCGATACCGGCGAGGCGTTCCTCGCCGCGTGCGGTGAGCCGGAAGAAGCCTCCGTAGGCCGCGTCGACGTGGAACCACACGTCCTCGCGGCGGGCCAGGTCGGCCAGCCGGGGCAGCGGGTCGACGGTGCCGGTGTCGGTGGTGCCGGCGGTGGCCACCAGCAGGAACGGCCGCAGCCCGGCGTCCCGGTCGGCGCGGATCATCGCGGCGGCGGCGTGGGGATCCATCCGCAGGTCCGGGGTGTGCGGCACGGTACGTATGCGGGCGGCGGGGATGCCGGCGAGTCGGGCGGCCTTGGCGACGGAGTGGTGGGCGAAGGCGGTGGTATAGACGGTGCCGCCGGCGAGATCCTCGCCGAGCCTGTTGTGGCGGGCGGCGACCGTCGCGGAGAAGGTGGCCATCGAACCACCGCTGGTCAGCAGCCCGCCGCTGCCCTCCGGGAGGCCGCACACGTCGCGGGCCATCCAGCGGATCACACTCTCCTCCAGCGCGGCGAGGGCCGGGGCGACCGAGGCCAGGCCGCCGTAGCGGTTGACGGCACGGTTGTAGAACTCGGCGAGCGCGGCCGAGTAGAGACCGCTGCCCGGGATGTATGCCAGGTGGCCGGGTCCGGCCGTCTCCAGAGCGCAGTCGGCGGCCTCGTCCAGGCGCGCGAGCAGAGCCTTCAGGTCACCGCCCCGGGCGGGCGGCGGCGCCAGGAAGGACTCCACGAGCTCGGCCTCGGCCCGCGGCGACAGGGGGCTGCTCGCAGGGCGGCCCGCGAGGTTCTCGGTGCGGTCGACGACACGGTCCAGGACAAGACGGCCCATTTCGGCCATCGCGGCGCGGTCGGGTTCCAGGGGGAAGGGGTGCATGAGGCAGTCCGATGGCGGTGAGAGGGAGTACGGAGGCGGCAGCGGGACCGGCTTGGCGGCCACGGCGCGTGACCAGAATGCGCCGCCGAGCCCGGCATGCGATGGCGCAGTGAGTGCCGGTACGGCGCCGCAGCGCACGATTGTTCGCCGATACTGCCGATACGCTGCATTTCATGCCACGTCCCCTGTACGACCGCATCGACCGGGCGATCCTGGACCATCTCCAGCGTCACGGCCGCACCCCCAACGTCGACCTCGCCGAGGCCGTACGCCTGTCGCCCTCGTCCTGCCTGCGCCGCACCAAGGCGCTGGAGGAGGACGGGGTCCTGGCGGGCTACCGGGCCGACCTGGACCGTGAGCGCCTAGGGCTGGGGCTGACGGTGTTCCTCTCCCTCAAGGTCGAGCACTCCCGCACCACCTCCCAGGTGGTCGAAGAGGCGCTGAAGGCGATCGACCACGTGGTCGCCTGCCATGTGGTCTCCGGCGACGCCGACTTCTTCGTCGAGCTCGCCGTACCGGACCTGCGCACCTTCGAGAAGGTGCTCACCGACCAGATCCTGGCCATCGGTCCCGTTCGCGACGCCCGCAGCACCTTCTGCATCCGCACCGTCATCGACCGCGGCCCGCTGCCCCTCAACTCCTGGCCCGCCCCGCGTGCATGACCGCACGACACGACTTCACCCGCTTGGGGAGCACCGCGATTCCCCGGCCCGAAGACGAAGCAGCAAGCTGAGCGGCGCAGTGGCCGACTGAAGCACTCAATGGCCAACTGGGGTCGCTGGTTGGCGACGCAGTCGCCCCGTCAGGCGTCGAAGCGATGGCGGGAGGTCTCGATGTGGCCGAGGTACCGGTGGGTCCAGTCGCAGAGTCCGTCGATCGTCACGCGAAGGGCCTGGCCCGGCTCGGTGAGGGTGTACTCGACCCGTGGCGGTACGACAGGGTGCACCGTCCGCTCAACCAGGCCGTTGCGCTCCAGCATGCGCAGGTTCTGGGTGAGCATCTTGTGGCTGATGCCCTCGATCGCGTTCCGCAGCTCGCCGAAGCGCAGGGTGTGCTCCCCCAGGGACTCGATGATCAGGAGCGCCCACTTGTTGGCGACGTCCGAGAAGATTTCCCGCGCCAGAGAGTCCGCGCGCCTCAGGTCTGCCTCGTCGGGCGAGCCCGTGAACTGCTTGGTCACCATGAGGTTCCCCAGTCACTAAGAAGTGCGTTCTTCCATGTCAGCGAACACTCTCCTACGGTTCCTGAGTAACCACAAGAGACCAAGGGATGTCTTGGTCCGGTGGCAGCGAGCCCACGGGCTCCCGTGACAAGGAGGCAGGAAGCATGGCCATTACCCTGGTGAGCCCCACAGGATTGCCCAAGATCGACGTCTACCGGCAGGTGTCGATCGCATCCGGGTCGAAACTGGTCTTCGTCGCCGGGCAGGTCGCCTGGGACGCCGAGGGGGTCACGGTCGGCGAACACGACCTCGCCGCACAGGTCGAGCAGTGCTACCTCAACATCGCCACCGCCCTGGCCGAGGTCGGTGGTTCCTTCCACGACGTGGCGAAACTGACCGTCTACGTCGTCGACTGGACCCCCGACAAGATGCCCCTGCTCCTGGAAGGCATGTCCCGGGCGGCCGCGAAGCTGGGGGTCACCCCGGTCCCGCCGGCCACGCTGCTGGGCGTAGCGGCACTGGACGTACCCGAGCACCTCGTCGAGATCGAAGCCACCGCGGCCCTCGACTGAGCAGATGCTCCTCGCCCACCGGGCACGGTCAGGTCGAACAGCTGTTTGTTGCATGGGTGGTGTGGTGGGGTGGCGTGAAAGTGCCTGATGTTCGGCAGCCCGCCGTGCCCAAAAAAGGCCGAACGTCGACCCGGCCAGAATTTCCGAATTCGGGCACGGAGTGCCGGGTTCGGGAGGCTGTTGGCGCTTAGGCTGCGGCGCATGTGCGGAATCGTGGGATACGTGGGGTCGCAGTCGGCGCTTGACGTGGTGATGGCCGGGCTGAAGCGGCTGGAGTACCGGGGGTACGACTCGGCGGGCGTCGCCGTGCCGGCGGACGGGGGGCTCGCCGCCGCGAAGAAGGCCGGGAAGCTGGTCAACCTGGAGAAGGAGCTGGTCGGCCGGCCGCTGCCGACCGGGTCGACCGGGATCGGCCACACGCGCTGGGCCACGCACGGGGGCCCCACGGACGCGAACGCTCATCCGCATCTCGACAACGCGGGGCGCGTCGCCGTCGTGCACAACGGGATCATCGAGAACTTCGCCCTGCTGCGTGCCGAGTTGGCTGAGCGCGGACATGAGCTGGCCTCCGAGACCGACACCGAGGTGGTCGCACACCTGCTCGCCGAGGAGTTCTCGGCGTGCGACGACCTCGCGGAGTCGATGCGGCTGGTGTGCCGCCGCCTGGAGGGCGCGTTCACGCTGGTCGCCGTGCACGCGGACGATCCGGACGTGGTGGTGGGGGCGCGGCGGAACTCGCCGCTCGTGGTGGGCGTTGGAGAGGGCGAGGCCTTTCTCGCCTCGGATGTCGCCGCGTTCATCGCCCACACGCGGTCGGCGATCGAGCTGGGTCAGGACCAGGTGGTGGAGCTGCGGCGGGACGGCGTGACGGTGACCGGTTTCGACGGCCGTCCGGCGGACGTGCGTAAGTACCACATCGACTGGGACGCCTCGGCCGCGGAAAAGGGGGGCTATGACTACTTCATGCTCAAGGAGATCGCCGAGCAGCCCAAGGCGGTCGCCGATACGCTCCTGGGCCGGATCGACGCGGCCGGTTCACTGACGCTCGACGAGGTGCGGATCCCGGTTCACGAGCTGCGCGAGATCGACAAGGTCGTCATCGTGGCGTGCGGGACCGCCTTCCACGCCGGGCTGATCGCCAAGTACGCCATCGAGCACTGGACCCGCATCCCGTGCGAGGTGGAGCTCGCGAGCGAGTTCCGTTACCGGGATCCGATTCTCGGTACGCGGTCGCTGGTGATCGCCATCTCCCAGTCCGGCGAGACCATGGACACGCTGATGGCGCTGCGGCACGCCCGTGAGCAGGGCTCCAAGGTGCTGGCGATCTGCAACACGAACGGTTCGACGATCCCGCGCGAGTCGGACGCGGTGCTGTACACGCACGCGGGTCCGGAGGTCGCGGTCGCCTCGACCAAGGCCTTCCTGACGCAGCTCGTCGCCTGCTATCTCGTCGCGTTGTACCTGGGCCAGGTGCGCGGCACCAAGTGGGGTGACGAGATCCAGGCCGTCATCCGGGACCTGTCCCATATCTCCGGCGAGGTGGAACGGGTCCTGGAGACCATGGAGCCGGTACGCGAGCTCGCGCGATCGCTCGCCGACAAGAACACCGTGCTGTTCCTGGGGCGGCACGTCGGCTATCCGGTCGCCCTGGAAGGCGCCCTCAAGCTCAAGGAGCTCGCCTACATGCACGCCGAGGGCTTCGCGGCGGGTGAGCTGAAGCACGGGCCGATCGCGTTGATCGAGGACGATCTGCCGGTCGTGGTCGTCGTGCCGTCCCCGCGCGGGCGCTCGGTTCTGTACGACAAGATCGTGTCCAACATCCAGGAGATCCGGGCGAGGGGTGCGCGGACGATCGTGATCGCGGAGGAGGGTGACGAGGCGGTGGTGCCCTACGCCGACCACCTGATCCGGATTCCGGCCACGCCGACGCTGCTTCAACCGCTCGTCGCGACGGTGCCGTTGCAGGTGTTCGCGTGCGAACTGGCGACGGCGCGGGGGAACGAGGTGGATCAGCCTCGGAACCTGGCGAAGTCGGTGACGGTGGAGTGAGTTGCCTTTAGGGCGTCGATGAAGGTGGTGAAGACTCCGGCCGGGATGGTGAGGGTGGCCCTGGCCGGGGTCTTGGAGTCGCGGATGGCTATGTGGGTGAGTGAGTCGGCGATCTCCACGCAGTTGTTCCCATCGCCTTCGCCGGAGTAGGACGACTTCCGCCAGTTGCCAAGGGTCGTCACGTTGCGCCGCCGCGGAACCCGGCGAAGTCGGTGCTCAGGGCTTCGATGAAGGCGGAGAAGGCTTCGGTCGGGACGGTGAGCGTGCTTCGGGCCGGGGTCTTGGAGTCGTGGATGGCTATGTGGGTGCGACGCTTGGCGATTTCCACACAGGCGTCGCCCTGGCCACCGCCGGAGAAGGACGACTTCTGCCGGACATCATGGGTGGTCATTTCCTTACAGCTCCTTCGCCGGCCGGTGGATGAAGTCACGCGAGCGTTCGGGTTCGAGTGACACCGTCTCTGCCCTACGGAAGAGCGTTCGACAGCGGTTGAGTTGGGCTTCGGCGTCGATGAACACGGGGCCGTTGGGCCCGTCGCGCACCACGGTGTCCAGCTTGGCGGCGGCGCCGCCCGCGTACACCATGTCGTCGACGCGGAGGAGGGGCGCGGCCTCGCCCTCGTGCGGGCCTGTGCCGATCTGTGGGGCTGGCAGTCGCTGGCCAGGAACGGACAGCGCGGCAAGTACGTGTGGTGCGAGCTGGCGGCGGCCCAGTGCTGCACGGTGTTTGCCGTAGCGGGGAGGCAGTTGCGCGCTTCCCGTAACGGCGCGTCGACTCGCTTGTCACAGCGGCGTCTTGAAGCAAGCCCTGTCGCAACGCCCGCCCGGCGGCGGGTCTCCTCTGAAGCAACAACGCCCGTTCAGCCGGAACGAGCGCGACGACACCGCTTCCCAGGAGTACCGATGCGCGTCAAGAAGATGTCCGCCCTCGCCCTCGTCGTCGCCGCTGCCGGCCTCTCGCTGACCGCGTGCGGCAGCAGCGACGGATCGAGCGCTTCCGCCAAGACCAGTGCGTCCAACACCACCGCGTCCACCGCCGCGAGCGGCTCCACCGGCGCCCCGGACTCGACCTCAGGTTCCTCCGCGTCCGGTTCCTCCGCCGACGGCAAGGGCTCGACCTCGACCTCGACCTCAGGTTCCTCCTCGTCCGGCTCCTCCACCGGCTCCGGCAAGGGCGGCAGCGGGCTCACCGCCCAGAGCCAGTCCACGACGTCGGGCTCCATGTGCAAGACCGACCGCCTCGCCTTCAGCGCCTCCGCCACGGGGGTCAAGGACCAGATAGTCGTCAACCTGAAGAACACCGGTTCCAGCAAGTGCAGCATGCACGGCTTCCCGGGCGTCCAGCTCGTGGGCCCCGACGGCCTGGGCGACACCGGGCCCGACGCCGCCCGCACCGACGTCTCCGCGTCCACCGTCACCATCGGCCCCGGCGAGGAGACACGCTTCCTGCTGCACTTCATCCCGGACACCAGCGGCTCCGGCAAGACCTACACCCGGCTCTCCGTCACCCCGCCCAACGAGAAGATCTCGGAGATCGTGAACCTCAACGATCTGGCCGTCACCATCTCCGCCTCCAGCGGCAACGCTCCGGACGTCTACGTCGACCCCGTCGGCTACCACGTCGGCTCCGGCAAGTGAGCCCAGTGACATCCCGCGGGGGCGTTCTCTCCTGAGAGGATCACCCGCACCGTACGGATATGCGAATGCAGGGTGGGGAACATGAGCGTTCTGGTGCTGGCCGGTCTCCTGGTGCTTGTCATCGGTGGGTGCGTGTGTGTGGTGTGGGCGTCGCGCGGCGGGCCCCGCTGGGTCCGGGGCGTGGCGGCGGTGACGCTCGTCGCGGGGGAGCTGGTGCACGCCTTCGCGAAGAGCAACCGGCGGCGGAGTGCGAATCGGTCCGGCGGAGACGGTGACTAGAACCTGATCCGTCGGACAGGCCCCAGGGCCGGCGAGAAGGCTCGTCCCGATGGTGGCGTTAGGCCGTTTGTCCCGCTGTGGGGGTTTCCGCTGCGACCCGTGGGCCGGTGCCCTCTTATTCTCGGACACGACCTTTCGGATACAAGAGGAGCAGTGCCATGGGACAGAACGTCTTCTTCGAGGTGTCCGCCGACGGCGAGCCGCTCGGCCGGATCGAGTTCAAGCTGTACGACGACGTGGTCCCGGAGACGGCCCGCAACTTCCGTGAGCTGGCCACCGGTCAGAACGGGTTCGGCTACAAGGGCTCGCCGTTCCACCGTGTGATCCCGGACTTCATGCTGCAGGGCGGTGACTTCACCAACGAGAACGGCACCGGCGGCAAGAGCATCTTCGGTGCGAAGTTCCCGGACGAGAACTTCAAGCTCAAGCACACCAAGCCGGGTCTGCTGAGCATGGCCAACGCCGGTCCGAACAGCAACGGCTCGCAGTTCTTCATCACCACGATCGTCACCGACTGGCTCGACGGCAAGCACGTCGTCTTCGGTGAGGTCGTCAAGGGCATGGACGTCGTCAAGGCCGTCGAGAAGCTCGGCAGCCGTTCCGGCTCCACGTCCAAGAAGATCGTCATCTCGGACTCCGGCACCGTCTGAGAGATCCGGGCCGGGACTCGTCCGGCCGTACAGCACAGAGATCGAGCGGGAACGGCTGCGGCCGTTCCCGCTCGTTCGGTATCGGGCACCCCTCGCCTCTCCGTGGCGTGACGCGGACCACACCGCATGAATTTCGGCTCGCCCTGTAAGAAGTGGGCCGTCACGCGCATTGCTTGGTGAGAGAGCCGATATGAGGGGATGGCGCGTGACACATGCCCAACGCTTCAGGGACGTCTACGAGGAGTGCTATCCGCGCGTCCTCGCCTATGCCACGAGTCTGGTGGGCCGACAGGTAGGCGAGGACATCACGAGCGAGACGTTCACCGTCGCCTGGCGGCGCGTGCGGGACATTCCGCAACCCGCACTGCCCTGGCTGCTGGGAGTGGCCCGCAACCTGGTGCGCGAACTGCGCCGCCGCGACAGCCACCAGTACGCCCTCGCCGCCGAGGAGGCGCAGCGCATCAGCAGCGGGGCCCGGAGCGACGTCGGTGACGTCGCGGCGGACGTGACCGACCGGGAAGCCGCGTTGCAGGCCCTGGCGAGTCTGTCCGACGCCGACCGGGAGCTTCTGACCCTGATCGCCTGGCACGGGCTGAGCCCCAAGCAGGCGGCGCGGGTCCTGGGCTGCACCATCGCGACGCTGACCGTCCGGCTGCACCGGGCCCGCCGCCGTCTGGAGAAGGCCCTGGAGGCGGTGTCCCCGGCGGAGACGGCGTCCGTAGCGCCTGCGCAAGCCCCGCCCGCACCAGCGCAGGCCGCGCAAGTGCCACCCGCTCGGACCCCGCACCGCAGCACCGATCGCAAAGGAGCACTCACATGAAGAACACCCCCGCACGGTCCGGGCGGCCCGACGTCCTGAGGGTGCTCGCGGACGCCCGGCCCGACGAACTCGACCCGGCCCGGCTGGCCGACTCCCCGCGGCAGCACGACGACCTGGCACGCATCCTGGCCGGAGCGACGGACAGTCGCGCGGCACGCTCCCAGGAACCGCGGCGCCTGTGGGCCGGGATCCGGCCGCTCGGGACCGTCGTGGCCGTCGCGGCGGTCGCGGCGTCCGTGGTGGTCGTGAGCACGCTCGACGGGCAGGATCCTTCAGGTGTGCGTGCGAGCGCCCACCCGCAGTCCCCGGCCGCCACGTCGGGGTCGGCCTCGGCGGCGTCGCAGGGCCGTGCCGACGTCCAGGTCGACGGCCGCCTCGAACTGCTCAGTGTGGCGAAGAAGGCGGAGACACCGGCCACCGAGGGAACGTACTGGCAGACCACCACGCGCTCGGAGGACGTGAACGTCGTCGGCGCGAAGGGACAGCTCTTCGCCGTGCGCACCACGTCGGCCGGGGAGTGGTCGGTGGGTGTGCGCCCGGGAACCCAGAGCCTGATGGTCTCCGGTCTGGACGACGTGACCGCGCCCCGCACCGAGGCGGACAAGGCGCGCTGGCGGGCCGCGGGCTCGCCCGCCACGGTACAGGCCGAGGCCTCGACAGCGGCCGGACAGGGCACGCTGGGGTACAGGATCGGAACCGGGCGGCCGATGGTCATGCGGACGAACGCCGACGACAAGATCTACGCCCTCGGCCCGCGGAACGTCTCGTACCAGGATCTGCGCGAACTCCCCTCCAACAGTGCGGAGTTGCGCCGTCGGCTGGAGAAGCTGTACGAGGAGGACAGCAGCGGTGCCGAGACCAGCGGCGGCCGCACGGCCTCGGTGCTGCGCCAGGCGGCCGACCTCATCACGATGCCGGTGAAGCCCGCCGTACGGGCGGCCGCGTACCGGGTGATCGCGGACCTGCCCGGCGTCCGGGGGCTCGGGCGTGTCACCGATCCACTCGGGCGCGAGGGCGTCGGTGTCGCGTTCCCCGGCACGACACGGACCCCGCTGGGGAGCGTGCAGCAGCGGCTGGTCGTGGACCCGTCCACCGGCGCGATGCTCAGCGAGCAGAGCGTGCTGGTCGAACCGTCGGCCAGGGCACGGGAGGCGGGTCTCGACGCGGGTACGACGGTGAACTACGAGGCGACGACGCGGATGAGCTGGGGCGAGCACCAGATCACCGTGCCGGAGAACGCCGAGCACTGAGCTCGCGCAATCAACGCCGAGAGGTCGGCACGTCGGCGGCCGTCCGGCCCATAGGGTGCTGGGCATGAGCATCATCGGGGTCGGTATCGACGTGGCCGAGATCGACCGGTTCCTGGCGGCGCTGGAGCGTACGCCGGGGCTGGCCCATCGGCTCTTCCTGGATCAGGAGTTGCACCTGCCGAACGGGGAGCGCCGCGGCATCGCGTCCCTGGCCGCGCGCTTCGCCGCGAAGGAGGCGGTCGCCAAGGCGCTGGGCGCTCCGGCGGGCATGCACTGGACGGACGCGGAGGTCTACGTCGAGGACAGCGGCAGGCCGCGGCTGCGGGTGACGGGGACCGTGGCGGCGCGCGCGGCCGAACTGGGCGTCCGCTCGTGGCATGTGTCGCTGAGCCATGACGCGGGGGTGGCCTCGGCCGTGGTGGTGGCAGAGGGGTAGGGCGGGGGAGGGGCCGGCGTCCGGGGCGGCGCGGTGCGCGCGCGTACGGGAGACTCGACCCATGCGTACTGCGTACAGCGTGGAGACGGTCAGGGCGGCAGAGCGTGAGCTGATGGCGCGGCTTGCGGAGGGTGCGCTGATGCAGCGCGCCGCGGCCGGACTGGCCGCTGCCTGCGCGGACTTGCTGGGACGGGTGTACGGCAGCCGGGTCGTGCTGCTCGTGGGCAGCGGGGACAACGGCGGCGACGCCCTGTACGCCGGGGCCCGGCTGGCGCGGCGGGGGGCGGGGGTCACCGCCGTGCTGCTCGTGCCCGAACGGACGCACGGCGCGGGCCTGGCCGCGCTGCGGGGGGCCGGGGGCACGGTCGCCGGGTCCGGCGCCGCCGAGGAGTTGATCCTGCGGGCCGACCTCGTCGTGGACGGGATCGTCGGCATCGGGGGCAAGGGCGGGCTGCGGCCCGAGGCGGTGCCGCTGGCCCAGTACGCGGCGGACTCCCGGGCCGCCGTGGTCGCCGTGGACCTGCCGAGCGGGATCGAGGCCGACACGGGAGAGGTCCTGGGCACCGCCGTCCGCGCCGATCTGACGGTGACCTTCGGGACGCACAAGCCCGGGCTGCTCATCGACCCGGGGCGTGAGTACGCCGGTTCCGTACGCCTCGTCGACATCGGGCTCGAACTGCCCGAGGAGGCCGAACTGGAGGCCCTTCAGCACGCGGACGTGGCGGCGCGGCTGCCGGTGCCGGGGGCCGGGAGCGACAAGTACCGGCGCGGGGTCGTCGGGATCGCGGCCGGGTCCGCGCGGTATCCCGGCGCCGCCGTGCTCGCCGTGTCCGGCGCGTTGCGGGGTGGGGCGGGGGCGGTGCGCTACGTCGGGCCCGCGGCGGATGCCGTGATCTCCCGCTTTCCCGAGACGCTCGTGTCGGACCAGGGGCCCGCACGGGCCGGGCGGGTCCAGGCGTGGGTGGCGGGGCCCGGGGTCGGGGACGACGCGTCGGCGGTGGCGCAGGTGCTCGAGGCGGATGTGCCGGTGCTGGTGGACGCGGACGGGCTGCGGCTCGCCGACCGGTCCGCCGTACGGGCCCGTACCGCGCCCACGCTGATGACTCCGCATGCCGGGGAGGCGGCGGCGTTGCTCGGGGTCTCGCGGGAGTCGGTCGAGGCGGCTCGGCTGGCTGCGGCGCGGGAGTTGGCCCTTCGGTACGGGGCGACCGTGCTGCTGAAGGGGTCGACGACTCTGGTCGCGGACCCGGCGGGCGGTGCGGTGCGGGTGAATCCGACGGGGACGGCGTGGCTGGCCACGGCCGGGAGCGGGGACGTGCTGTCGGGGCTTGCGGGGTCGTTGCTCGCGGCCGGGTTGTCGGCGTTGGACGCGGGAAGCGTGGGCGCGTATCTGCATGGGCTGGCGGGGAGGCTCGCGGCGGACGGGGCGCCCTTGGGGGCGCATGATGTCGCGGCGGCGATTCCTCGGGCGTGGCGGGACGTCCGCGACGTGCTCCGCTGACTGCGCGTTATCTGGCTGCGGGTGGGTGTGGGCTGAGCGCGCAGTTCCCCGTGCCCCTGGGGCGGCCCCCCGCGCCCCTTACGGGGGCGCTGCGTTGCCCATTACGGGGGACCCCGTCCGCGCGGCTCACCCCCGCTCGCGTCGGGGTTGCGTATCGCTGGTCGCATGATGATGAACAGACGAATGAGACGCGGGAGTGTGGGTGTGCTCCTCGCACTGCTGGTGGTGATGCCGGTGGAGGGGGCGGCGGCGCAGGCCGGGCCCCCGGCCCCCGGGCCGGGAAGCGAGCTGGTGCCCGGCGTGCCGCCGGGGGCCCATCAGCCGTGGCAGGTGGACACGCCGGACCAGATGCTGCCGCCCAGGGTGTACACACCGAGCGCGCGGGAGGACGCCGTCGAGCCGAGGGACGCCCCCGCGGAGACGGACGCGCTCATCGAGTACGTCCCCCTCAGTGAGGCCGTCGCGGGCAAGTCCGTGACGTGCACCAAGCTGACCGGGCCGTACCAGCGGCAGGTCGAGCGGTGGCTGAAGCTGAAGGTCGACGGGAAGCAGTCGGCGGGCGACTGCGCCGCCATCCGGGCGTTCCAGACGAAGCAGGGGATCAAGCCGAACACCGGCTTCGCCGGCGCCGTCACCTGGGCCCGGATGCAGCTGCTGTCCGCGAAGAAGAACCCGAACGCGGCCGGGAAGTGTCCCGTGCGGTCGTACCGCGTCGCGTGTGTGGACCTGACCCGGCAGCTCACCTGGGTGCAGAAGGGGAAGAAGGTGCTGTGGGGACCGGTGCCGATGCGCAGCGGCCGGGCCGGGTACCGGACCAGGACCGGCTCGTTCAAGGTCTACTGGAAGCACAAGAGCCACTGGTCGACGCTGTACAACACCCCGATGCCGTACAGCCAGTTCTTCAGCGGCGGAGAGGCCTTCCACGCCATCTACGGCAGCATCTACGACCCGAACGGCTCGTACGGCTGTGTCAATCTGCGCCTGGCCGACGCCCGCTCCCTGTGGAACGTCACCAAGACGAACGACCACGTGTACGTGTGGGGCCACAGGGCCGGCACCTGACCGTCCTCCGGGGGCCCTCGGGCCCCTCTGAGACACTGGGGGCGCGATGAACGAGACAGCACCCCTGCGCGCCCGCGCAGAGATCGACCTGGCCGCCCTGCGAGCCAACGTGCGGACCCTGCGTGCCCACGCGCCGTCCGCGGCCTTGATGGCCGTGGTCAAGTCCGACGCGTACGGCCACGGGGCGGTCCCGTGCGCCCGCGCCGCGCTGGAGGCGGGCGCCACCTGGCTCGGCACCGCCACCCCCGAGGAGGCCCTCGCCCTGCGCGCGGCCGGCCTGACCGACAGCCGGATCATGTGCTGGCTGTGGACGCCGGGCGGGCCGTGGCGGGAGGCCATCGAGGCCGACCTCGACGTGTCGGTGAGCGGGATGTGGGCCCTGCGGGAGGTCACCGCCGCGGCCGAGGCGGCCGGGACGGCTGCCCGGGTCCAGCTCAAGGCCGACACCGGGCTCGGGCGCGGCGGCTGCCAGCCCGCCGACTGGCCCGAACTCGTGCGCGAGGCACTGCGCGCCGAGGAACGCGGGCTGATCGGCATCACCGGTCTGTGGTCGCACTTCGCCTGCGCCGACGAACCCGGGCATCCCTCCATCCGTGCCCAACTGGACCGTTTCCGCGAGATGGTGACGTACGCCGAGGAGCGGGGCGTGCGCCCCGAGGTGCGGCACATCGCGAACTCGCCGGCCACGCTGACCCTCCCGGAGAGCCACTTCGACCTCGTACGGACGGGGATCGCGGTCTACGGCATCTCGCCCAGCCCCGAGATCGGCACCCCGGCCGATTTCGGGCTGCGCCCGGTCATGACGCTGAGCGCGTCCCTCGCGCTGGTGAAGCACGTACCGGGGGGCCACGGGGTCAGTTACGGGCATCACTACGTCACCGCGGGTGCCACCACCCTCGGCCTCGTCCCCGTCGGCTACGCGGACGGCGTGCCGCGCCACGCCTCCGGCACCGGACCGGTGCTGGTGGGCGGCAAGTGGCGGACGGTGGCGGGGCGGGTCGCGATGGACCAGTTCGTGGTCGACCTGGGCGGGGACGAGCCGGTGCCCGGCTCGGAGGCGATCCTGTTCGGGCCGGGTGACCGGGGCGAGCCGACCGCCGAGGACTGGGCACGGGCGGCGGGGACGATCGCGTACGAAATCGTCACCCGGATCGGAACCCGAGTGCCGCGCGTATACGTGAATAAGGAACAAGGCGGGTAACCCGCAAGGAGTACAGGGGGTGCCCCGCGCAGGACAACAGGGCAACAGGACATAGTTGCACCACCGGCGGTACCTCCGGCACCACCCTCAGCACGACCGGCACCACCCCCAGCACGACCTACTGAAGTGAACGACACCCCGGCGAAGAGGAGCGGTACGTGAGCGAGAGCAGCGCGGAGGCCGTCACGGACGTCGCCGCGGCGGCCGTCGCCTCCGCCGCCGGGAACTGGCGCAAGGCCGGTATCGCCGGCGTCGCCATAGGCGTGGTCGCCGCGGGCGCCGCCGCCGGAGTCGCCATAGAGCGGCTGACGGTGGGCCGCGGCATGCGCAACAAGGCCCGCCTCGCTCTCGACTCGACGGGCCCGTACGGCTCGCTGCGCGGCACGCCGGGCAAGGCGTACGCCGACGACGGCACCGAGCTGTACTACGAGGTGGACGACATCGAGCAGGATGTGACGTTCACCCCGCGCCGGCGCCGGCTCTTCGGACGCAAGGCCCCGGCCCCCGTCACCGTCGTCTTCAGCCACGGGTACTGCCTCAACCAGGACTCCTGGCACTTCCAGCGGGCCGCGCTGCGCGGGGTGGTGCGCACGGTGCACTGGGACCAGCGCAGTCACGGCCGCTCCGGGCGCGGGGTCGCGCAGACGCAGGACGGCACGCCCGTCTCCATCGACCAGCTCGGCCAGGACCTGAAGGCCGTCATCGACGCGGCCGTGCCCGAGGGGCCGATCGTGCTGGTGGGGCACTCCATGGGCGGGATGACCGTCATGGCGCTGGCCGACCGGTATCCGGACCTCGTCCGCGAGCGGGTCGTCGCCGTCGCGCTCGTCGGTACGTCGTCGGGGCGGCTCGGCGAGGTCAACTTCGGGCTGCCCGTCGCGGGCGTCAACGCGGTACGCCGGGTGCTTCCCGGGGTGCTGAAGGCGCTCGGTCAGCAGGCCGCCCTGGTGGAGCGGGGGCGGCGGGCCACGGCCGACCTGTTCGCGGGGATCATCAAGCGGTACTCGTTCGCGTCCCGGGACGTCGACCCGGCCATCGTGCGGTTCGCCGAACGGATGATCGAGGGCACCCCGATCGACGTCGTCGCGGAGTTCTACCCGGCGTTCACCGAACACGACAAGACCGAGGCCCTCGCGTACTTCGCCGAACTGCCGGTGCTGGTGCTGGCCGGAGTCGGCGACATGGTGACACCGAGTGAGCACAGTGAGGCGATCGCGGACCTGCTGCCGGACGCCGAACTGGTGCTCGTCCCGGACGCCGGGCACCTGGTCATGCTGGAGCACCCCGAGGTGGTCATAGACCGTCTCGCCGACCTTCTGATGCGCGCGGGCGCCGTCCCGGCAGGGGCTACCGTGGGTGGCTATGGAAGCACCAGCACCAGCAGCAGCGCACAACCCGGCTGAGCCCGCCGCCGAGGGCGTGAACGTCCGGATCACCGTCAACTCGCCGGAACAGATGCGGGAGTTGGGCCTTCACCTGGCCAAGCTGCTGCGCGCGGGCGATCTCGTGATGCTGAACGGGGAACTCGGCGCGGGCAAGACGACGCTGACCCGCGGCCTCGGCGAGGGGCTCGGCGTACGGGGCGCGGTCACCTCGCCGACGTTCGTCATCGCACGGGTGCACCCCTCTCTCGGTGACGGTCCGCCGCTCGTGCACGTGGACGCGTACCGGCTGGGCGGGGGGCTCGACGAGATGGAGGACCTCGACCTCGACGTGTCGCTCTCCGACTCGGTGATCGTCGTGGAGTGGGGCGAGGGCAAGGTCGAGGAGCTCACCGACGACCGGCTCGACGTCGTCATCCACCGGGCCGTCGGCGACACCACGGACGAGGTACGGCACGTCACGATCACCGGGCTCGGGGAGCGCTGGGCGACGACCGATCTGAGCGTGCTCGCGGCCTGATCACCCTGGGTGAGGGTGCCGGGGGACGTGAAGGTTCCGACAAGTCGTCGGCAAGATGTTGCGTTCGGTGTCCAGGCCGTGGTCACATGGACCTCAGTCCGTAGTTAGGTCTACCTAACCACGCTTGCCCCCGAATCCCCAGGAGGCGTCCATGTCGGCTTCGGAACGTGACGTGCCGGTGCAGCAGCCGTGCGGTGGGGTGTCGATGCGGGACCTCTTGGCGTCGTGTGCGGCGGCCGACGCGGTGTCCAGGCCGCCTCGGGCGCCCGCGCCGGAGGCTCCGCGTGCGCAGGCGCGGCCGCGCAAAGCCGCGTGAGCGCTCCGCGGGTGGTTCCTCGGCCGCGGGCCCGGTGGGGGCTGGTCGCGCCCCGCGGCGGAGCCGCTGATGTACACAGCCCCGCGCCCCTGAGGGCGCGCCTTCGCACAGGTCCGCCGACTACCGGATGACGATTACCTTCACGCCGACCGTCGCGAAGTTCCACATCGCGGTGCCGTTCTTGCGGGACTCCCGGATACCGCCGAGTTTCTTGGTGGAGTCGGGGGAGCCCGTGGAGCCGTCTATGGCGGAGCTGAAGCCGATCGCCACGCCGTCCACGACGGCGAAGCGGACGACGTGCTCGATCTGGGCGCCGTCCGATCCGGTGACGGCCTTGGAGCGAGAGGTGACGGCGTAGGTGCCGACCGCCGGATCCACCGTGCCGGGGGTGACCTTGAAGGTGCGCTCGGTCCTGTTGTTCGCGGTGACCAGCCACACGCGGTCGTCGTCGACCGAGTAGACGACCCGCTCACCCCTGCCCGAGGCGGTCGGCAGCGCCACCGGGTTCTTCTTGTCCCGGGGAGCCTTCGTGGTGGGGACCTTGGACGCGCCCGCGGGGGGCTTGCTCAGGGTGTCGGGCACGTTCGCGGACGCCTGGTAGGCGAGGAAGCCGACCACCGCGACAGCCGCCGCGGTGAGCCCGGCCACGATTCCCGAGCTGCTCCTGGCCACCTTGTGTACCCGCCTCTCGTACCGCGCTCGTGTCCATTACGTCCTTTGTGGTGACGGTAGCAGCCGCCGCCCCGCAGACCGGGACGGCCGTGCGTCCCGCTCGGGCGCCGTAGGCTGTTTGCGTGCTCTTGCTCGCTCTGGATACCGCCACCCCCGCCGTGACCGTCGCCCTGCACGACGGCACGTCCGTCATCGCCTCGTCGAGCCAGGTGGACGCGCGCCGGCACGGAGAGCTGCTGCTGCCGGCCGTCGACCGGGTGCTCGCCGAGGCAGGTCTCGAACTGGACGCCGTCACCGGCATCGTCGTGGGCGTAGGCCCCGGCCCGTACACGGGGCTGCGCGTCGGCCTCATGACCGCCGACACCTTCGGCCTCGTGCTCGGCGTGCCCGTGCACGGCCTGTGCACCCTCGACGGGCTCGCGTACGCCGCCGACGGCACCGGCGTCGAGGGCCCGTTCGTCGTCGCGACGGACGCCCGGCGCAAGGAGGTGTACTGGGCGCTGTACGACGACCCCCGTACGCGTGCCTCCGCGCCCGCCGTCGACCGGCCCGCCGACATCGCCGGGACGGTCGCCGGTCTGCCCGCCGTGGGTGCGGGTGCGCTGCTCTATCCCGACACCTTCCCGGACGCCCGTGCTCCCGAGCATGTCCCGGCCGGCGCGCTCGCGTCCCTGGCGGCGGAGAAGCTCGCCGCGGGCGAGGAGCTGGAGGCGCCCCGGCCGCTCTACCTGCGCCGTCCGGACGCCCAGGTGCCCAAGAACTACAAGGTGGTCACCCCGAAGTGACCGCCGAGCTGCGCGAGATGCGCTGGTGGGACATCGATCCCGTACTGGAGCTGGAGAAGGACCTCTTCCCCGAGGACGCCTGGTCGCGGGGGATGTTCTGGTCCGAGCTGGCCCACGCCCGCGGGCCCGGGGCGACGCGCCGGTACGTGGTGGCGACCGAGAGCGGCCGGCTCGTCGGATACGCCGGGCTCGCCGCCTCCGGTGACCTGGGCGACGTACAGACCATCGCCGTACGACGTGATCAGTGGGGCACCGGCCTCGGCGCCCGGCTGCTGACCGAGCTGCTGCGGGCCGCGACCGCGTTCGAGTGCGCCGAGGTCATGCTCGAGTGCCGCGTGGACAACGTCCGCGCGCAGAAGCTGTACGAGCGCTTCGGCTTCGAGCCCATCGGCTTCCGCCGCGGCTACTACCAGCCGGGCAACGTCGACGCCCTGGTCATGCGGATGCGCACCGCGTCCGACAGCGGCTCCGCCCCGGGTTCACCCTCAGTAAACGGCGTACAAGGAACAGAGAGCAATGGCTGACGAACCGCTGGTCCTGGGTATCGAGACCTCCTGCGACGAGACCGGCGTCGGCATCGTCCGCGGCAACACGCTGCTCGCGGACGCCGTCGCGTCCAGCGTCGACGAGCACGCCCGTTTCGGCGGCGTCGTGCCCGAGGTCGCCTCCCGCGCCCACCTGGAGGCGATGGTGCCGACCATCGACCGGGCGCTCAAGGACGCGGGGGTGAGCGCCAGGGACCTGGACGGCATCGCCGTCACCGCGGGGCCCGGGCTGGCCGGCGCGCTGCTCGTCGGGGTCTCGGCGGCGAAGGCGTACGCCTACGCGCTGGGCAAGCCCCTGTACGGCGTCAACCACCTCGCCTCCCACATCTGCGTGGACCAGCTGGAGCACGGCCCGCTGCCGGAGCCGACGATGGCCCTGCTCGTGTCGGGCGGCCACTCGTCCCTGCTGCTCTCGACCGACATCACCTCCGACGTACGGCCCATGGGCGCGACCATCGACGACGCCGCGGGCGAGGCCTTCGACAAGATCGCGCGCGTGCTCAACCTCGGCTTCCCCGGCGGTCCGGTCATCGACCGGTACGCGAAGGAGGGCGACCCCACCGCGATCGCCTTCCCTCGCGGGCTCACCGGGCCGCGCGACCCGGCGTACGACTTCTCCTTCTCCGGCCTGAAGACGGCCGTGGCGCGCTGGATCGAGGCCAAGCGGGCGGCGGGCGAGGAGGTGCCGGTGCGTGACGTGTCGGCGTCCTTCCAGGAGGCGGTCGTCGACGTGCTGACCCGCAAGGCCGTACGGGCCTGCAAGGACCAGGGCGTCGACCACCTCATGATCGGCGGTGGCGTGGCCGCGAACTCACGGCTGCGTGCGCTCGCCCAGGAGCGGTGCGAGGCCGCGGGGATCCGGCTGCGGGTGCCGCGGCCGAAGCTGTGCACGGACAACGGGGCGATGGTGGCCGCGCTGGGCGCGGAGATGGTCTCCCGCAACCGGGCCGCCTCCGACTGGGACCTGTCGGCGGACTCGTCCCTCCCGGTGACGGACCCGCATGTGCCCGGCCGTTCACACGAGCATGGCCACGACCACGACCATGTGCACGAGGTCTCCAAGGAGAACCTGTACTCGTGAGCGTCGCGCTGATGTGGGAGGCGCGGGCCGTCCCCGGGCGGGGCGACGAGCTGCTCGCCTGGGTGCGGAGACAGCAGCTGGTGAGCGAGCCGCTGCGCCGGGAGGTCCTGCGCGCACCGCAGGACCGGGTCCTCGTCATCACCTGGTGGGATGCGCCCTACGACGCCGACCTGCCGGAACTCCCGGAGCCGGAAGGGGAGTTGGTGACCCGGACGGTCCATCGGTGGCGGTTCGAGTCGGTCTCCTGACGCCTTCGTCCCCGGCCGGGTTTCACGCCGACCTCGCTTTTCCGGAAGACTCCTGCAAAGTTTCGTGTGTGGGTGTGGAACGGTAGAGGGGCGGTTCGACGTGTCGACGGAGGTGGGCGCAGTGGCCCGGGAGAGCATCAAGAACAAGGTGACGATCACCGAGATCGCCCGGCAGGCCGGTGTCTCGGTGCCCACCGTGTCGCGTGTCGTCAACGGCCGCTCCGACGTGTCGCCGGAGACCCGGGCCCGCATCGAGGACCTGCTGCGGCGCCACGGCTACCAGCGCAGGTCGTCCGCGCCGGGGGACCGGGCGGCCCTGATCGACCTGGTCTTCAACGACCTCGACAGCCCCTGGGCCGTGGAGATCATCCGGGGGGTCGAGGAGGTCGCGCACGCGGCGGGTGTGGGGACGGTCGTGTCCGCGATTCACGGCGCGTCGGGCTCGGCGCGGCAGTGGATGACCAATCTGCGCGCCCGCGCCTCGGACGGCGTGATCCTCGTCACCTCGGTCCTCGAACCCCGGCTGCACGAGGAGTTGCGGCGGCTCGGGGTGCCGCTGGTCGTGATCGATCCGGCGGGGTCCCCGACCCTCGACGTGCCGACCGTCGGCGCCGCCAACTGGGCGGGCGGGATGGCGGCGACGGAGCATCTGCTCGGGCTCGGGCACCGGCGGATCGGCTTTGTCGCCGGGCCCGTGCGGTTGCTGTGCTCGCGGGCGCGGCTCGACGGGTACCGGGCGGCGCTGGACGGCGCGGGGGTCGCGGTCGACGACGCGCTGATCGTGCCGGGTGACTTCTACCATCAGGCCGGCTTCGACGGCTGCAACACGCTGCTCGACCTGGAGGAACCGCCGACCGCCGTGTTCGCGGCGAGTGACCAGATGGCGCTCGGGGCGATCGAGGCGTTGCGGCGGCGGGGGATGCGGGTGCCCGAGGACATGAGTGTCGTCGGGTTCGACGACCTGCCGGAGGTCCGGTGGTCGGCGCCGCCGCTCACGACGGTGCGGCAGCCGCTCGCGGACATGGGGAAGCTGGCCACCCGGACGGTGCTGCGGCTGGCGCTGGGCGAGGAACCGGTCTCTCCGAGGGTCGAACTGGCCACTGAGCTGGTCGTTCGGGCGAGTACGGCGCGACGGGGCTGACGGCGGCCCCACGGGCGGGGGCTTGAGGTTGTTGCGGGGCTGCGACCAGCCACGAACCACCCGCGGTCAAAGAACTCCCGATATTTGTCAGGGGCGTTGACACGCCTGTCGTACCCCCGTAACTTCCGGCGCACTCGGCCGATAATTATCGGCTCTCTTCCGGAAGGTGTGCGATGCGAGCGTTGGGCAACACCTACACCTCTTTCTCCCGCCGGAGGTTCCTGGCGGCATCCGCGGCGACCGGACTGGGGGCGGCAGCCCTGAGCGCGTGCGGTTCCTCCGACAGCGGGAACAGTTCGGGCAAGACGACGATCGAGTGGTGGAACATCACCACCACCGACCCGGCGAAGAAGCTGTGGGCCCAGCGCGCCAAGGACTTCGAGGCCGCGCACCCGGACGTGAAGGTCAAGATCGTCACGCTGGAGAACGAGGCGTACAAGTCCAAGATGACCGCGCTGACCACCTCCGGGAAACTGCCGGACATCTTCCACACCTGGGGCGGCGGAGTCCTCAAGCAGCAGATCGACGCGGGTCTGGTCGAGGACCTGACGGACAAGGTCTCCCCGTGGACGACGAACTTCGTACCCGCCGCGATGTCGGCCTACCAGTTCGACAGCAAGACGTACGCCGTCCCGTTCGACATCGGCATGGTCGGCTTCTGGTACAACAAGGCGCTCTTCAAGAAGGCCAAGATCACCACCCCGCCCACCACCTGGTCCGCCTACCTCGACGCCGTCAAGGCCCTCAAGAGCGCCGGGATCACGCCCATCGCGCTGGCTGGCAAGGAGAAGTGGCCCGGCATGTACTACTGGGCGTACCTGTCGATGCGTGTCGCCGGGCTGGAGGCGATGCAGAAGGCCGCCACCGACGCCGACTTCACCGGCGCCGGGTTCGTCACGGCCGGCCAGCACCTCAAGGACCTCGTCGCGCTCGAACCCTTCCAGAAGGGGGTCCTCGGCGCCGCCTACTCCGAGCCCAACGGCCAGGCCGCCACCATGGGCAACGGCAAGGCGGCCATGGAGCTGATGGGCCAGTGGGCACCGAGCGTCGAAAAGTCCTCCGGCAAGGGCCTCGGCGCCGATCTCGGCTTCTTCTCCTTCCCCTCCGTGGAGGGCGGAAAGGGCGCGCTCACCGAGGTGTTCGGCGGGGGCGGCGGCCACGCGGTGCGCAAGGGGGCGCCGGACGCGGCGGTGGAGTTCCTGAAGTTCTTCGCGGAGAAGCAGTTCGCCGAGACCCTCGTCAAGGAGACCGGACTGATACCGGTGTCCAAGGACGCGCTCCCCGCCCTGACCGACCCCAACCTCACCGCCGTGTCGGACGCCCTGAACAAGTCCACCGGCTTCCAGCTCTACCTCGACCAGGCCTACGCCCCCGCCGTCGGCCAGGAGATCAACGACAGCGTCGCCGCGCTCATCGCCGGCTCCAAGTCGCCCGAGCAGGTCACGCGTTCGGTGACCCAGGTCGCCAAGAGCGAGAAGAGCTAGCGGCCGGCGATGACGCACTCGACCTCGACCTCGACCGCGTCGACGTATGTGCCCGATCTCGGCAAGTCGACCGGCGCGACGGCCGTTTCACCGGGCGGGAGCCCCCGCCGTCCCGTCCTGCGGCGCGTGCGCGACTGGTTCGCGGCCTTCGTCTTCACGGTCCCGGCGCTCGCCCTGTTCGGGATGCTCGTCCTCCTGCCGATGGGCTACGCCTTCTACGTCAGCTTCTTCAACTGGGGCGGATTCGGCTCGCCCACCGACTCCGTGGGGTTCGACAACTACACCCGGCTCTTCCACGACCCGGTGTTCCTCGGGGACCTGTGGCGCGGCTTGCTGCTCATCGCCTTCTCCCTCGTCCTCCAGCTGCCGTTCGCGCTCGCCATGGCCGTGCTGCTCAACCAGAGACTGCGCGGCCGGGCCGTCTACCGGATGCTGTTCTTCGCGCCGTACATCCTGTCCGAGGTCATCACCGGCGTGCTGTTCAGCATGATCTTCGCGCCGGGCGACGGACTCGCCGACAAGGTCCTCGGCGCGGTCGGTCTCGACGGCCTGGGCGGGCTCTGGTTCGCGGGCCAGAACACCGTCCTGCCCACCCTCTTCCTGGTCATGACCTGGAAGTACTTCGGCTTCCACATGATGCTCTACCTGGCAGGCCTCCAGGGCATCCCGGCGGAGCTGCACGAGGCGGCACGCATCGACGGCGCCGGCAGCTGGCAGCGCTTCCGCCACGTCACGCTCCCGCTGCTCGCGCCGACCCTGCGGATCAGCGTGTTCCTGTCCGTGATCGGCGCCATCCAGCTCTTCGACCTGGTGTGGGTGATCTCCGCGGGCGGTCCCGACCACCACTCCGAAACCATGGTCATCAGCATGTTCCAGTACGGCTTCAAGCGCTACCAGATGGGCTACGCCAGCGCGATCAGCGTGGCGATGTTCCTGATCAGCCTCGTCTTCGCCCTCGCCTACCAGCGTTTCGTGCTGCGCCGCGACACCGAAGGAGCCATCACCACCATGCGAGCAGGCCGATGAGCACCGTCGTGAAGAACACCGTCCCGAAGAGTGTCGTACGCCGTCGCAGGCTGCGCACGCTGCCCGTGTACGTGACCCTGTGGCTGGTCGGCGCGGTCATGGTGACCCCACTGCTGTACGCCCTGGTCTCCGGCTTCAAGTCCACCGACCAGCTCTCCAGCAACACCTTCGGCCTTCCCCACCCCTGGGTGACCTCGAACTACACCTCGCTGCTCGGCTCGGGACCGTTCTGGCGGTCCGTGGGCAGCAGCACCCTCATCGCGGTCGCCACCGCCCTGTTGACCGTGGGGGCGTCGGCGCTCGCCGCCTACGCGCTCGCCCGGTTCGCCTTCCGGGGCAGGGAAGTGCTCTTCACCGTCTTCACGATGGGGCTGATGTTCCCCTTCGCGGTGGCGATCCTGCCGCTGTTCATCCTGCTGCGCACCTTCGGGCTGCTGGACAACCCCTGGGGCGTGATCCTGCCCCAGGCCGCCTTCGGCCTGCCCATGACGATCGTCATCCTGCGCGGCTTCTTCCGGGAGATCCCCGGCGAACTGGAGGAGGCCGCCACCCTCGACGGCTGCTCCCCGTTCGGCTTCTTCTGGCGCATCCTGCTGCCGCTGGCCCGCCCGGCGCTCGGCACCGTCTCCGTCCTCGCCATCGTGGGCAGCTGGAACAACTTCCTGCTCCCCCTGCTCGTCTTCAGCGAACCCACCTGGTGGACGGTCCCCGTCGGGATCCAGCAGTTCCAGGGCCAGTACGCCTCCGACGTGGCCCGCATCTTCGCGTATCTGGTCCTCGCCATGGCGCCCGCCCTGGCCTTCTACGCGGTCGCCGAACGACAGCTGATCGGCGGCATCACGCTCGGCGCGACCAAGGGCTGAGCACCAGCCTCTCCAGATGCCCCTGTGGATGTGAGGAGTTACATGACCGACCCCTGGCAGGACACCGCTCTGCCCGCAGGCGTCCGCGCCGCCGACCTGCTCGCCCGTATGACCACGGAAGAGAAAGTCGCCCAGCTCTACAGCGTGTGGCCCGGCTCGGACCAGACCCCGGGCGGGGACATGGCGCCGCTGCAGCACGCCCTGTCCGAGGACATCGACCTGACGCGGCTGCTCCCGCACGGGCTCGGCCAGCTGACCCGCCCCTTCGGCACCGCACCGGTCGACCCGGCCGAGGGCGCCGCCCGTCTTGCCGCACTCCAGGAGCGCATCCGGTCCGCGAACCGCTTCCGACTGCCGGCGCTCGCCCACGAGGAGTGCCTCACCGGGTTCACGGCCTGGCGGGCGACGGTCTTCCCGACCCCGCTCGCCTGGGGCGCGAGCTTCGATCCGGCCCTGGTGAAGGAGATGGCGGCGGCGATCGGCGCCTCGATGCGCTCGGTCGGAGTCCACCAGGGCCTCGCCCCGGTCCTCGACGTCGTACGCGATCCCCGCTGGGGCCGTACGGAGGAGTCGATCGGCGAGGACCCCTACCTCGTGGCGACCGTCGGCACCGCCTATGTCCAGGGCCTGGAGTCGGCGGGTGTCGTCGCCACCCTCAAGCACTTCGCCGGCTACTCGGCCTCCCGAGGCGCCCGCAACCACGCGCCCGCCTCGCTCGGCCCGCGCGAACTCGCGGACGTCATCCTGCCGCCGTTCGAGATGGCCGTACGGGAGGGCGGGGCGCGCTCGGTGATGGCCTCGTACAACGACCTCGACGGACTGCCCGCCCACGCGCACCGCCGACTGCTCACCGAACTCCTGCGGGAGGAATGGGGGTTCACCGGCACGGTCGTGGCCGACTACTTCGGGGTGTCCCTCCTGGAGTCCGCGCACGGGCTCACCGACTCCCCTTCGGGGGCGGCCGCGCTCGCGCTCGCGGCGGGCGTGGACGTCGAGCTGCCCGCCGTGCGCTGTTACGGCGCCGGGCCCCTCGACGAGGAGTATGTGGACCGGGCCGCGCTGCGGGTGCTGACGCAGAAGTGCGAACTGGGGCTGCTGGACCCCGACTGGGCACCGCCCGCCGACTCCGCTTCCGCCGATCTCGATCCGCCGCACATGCGGGAGCTGGCCCGGCAGCTGGCGCAGGAGTCGGTCGTCCTGCTCGCCAACGGGGGTACGTTGCCGCTGGCGTCCCGGGTGCGGCGGATCGCCGTGCTCGGTCCGCTCGCCGACGATCCCGCGGCCATGCTCGGCTGCTACACCTTCCCCCGCCATGTCCTCCTCGACCATCCCGAGGTCGAGATGGGGGTGGGCGTGCCGACGCTGCTGGAGGCGCTGCGCGCCGAGCTGCCGGACGTGGAGTTCACCGACGATCCGGTGGCCGCCGACGTGTGTGTGGTCGCGGTCGGCGACCGGTCGGGGCTGTTCGGGCGGGGCACCTCGGGCGAGGGGTGCGACGCGGCCGACCTCGAACTGCCCGAGGGGCAGGGAGAGCTGGTCGACAAGATGCTGGCCTCCGGGACACCGGTCGTGCTGGTGCTGCTGTCGGGGCGGCCGTACGCGCTCGGGCGCTGGGCGGACCGGTGCGCGGCGGTGGTGCAGGCGTTCTTCGCGGGACAGGAGGGAGGTCCCGCGGTGGCCGGGGTGCTGTCCGGGCGGGTGAACCCGTCGGGGCGGCTCCCGGTGAGCGTGCCGCGCGAGCGGGCCGGACAGCCGTGGACGTATCTCGCGCCGCCGCTCGGACAGCTCAGCGGGGCCAGCAACCTCGACCCGACGCCGCTGTTCGCCTTCGGACACGGGCTGTCGTACACGACGTACGACTGGCAGGCGCCGTCGGTCGACGACACCGCGTTCGCGACGGACGGCGAGACGACCCTGCGGCTGACCGTCCGCAACACGGGGGAGCGGGCCGGTACCGAGGTCGTGCAGCTCTATCTCCACGACCCGGTCGGCAAGGTGGCGCGGCCGGTGGCCCGGCTGGTGGGCTACGCGCGGGTGCCGCTGGAGGCGGGCGCGTCGGCGGAGGTCCACTTCACGGTCCCGGCGGACCTGGCCGCGTACACCGGCCCGGACGGCGACCGGATCGTCGAACCGGGGGAGCTGGAGCTGCGGTTGGGGGTGTCCAGCGCCGAGGGCGACGTGCGGTACGCAGTACCGGTGACGCTGACCGGGCCCGAGCGGGTGGTGGGCCGGGAGCGGCGGATGCGGTGCGAGGTGCGCGTGAAGTGAGCCGTCGGTTCCCGCAGCGGCCGAATGTTTCTCGCCAGTCTCCGAATGTTAAGGACCTCACTGAGGTCGGAGAGGGGTCGCCCGGCGTGCACCCGGGGATACGATCGCGCCCATGAATCCCGCGAAGCCCGTGGAGAAGCGGATGGCGGACCGTGCCTCGGGGACCGCGACCCTCGCCGAGATCGCCCGCGAGGCCGGCGTCTCCCCGCCGACTGTTTCGAAGGTGCTCAATGGCAGGGCCGATGTCGCCCCGGCCACCCGCACCCGGGTCGAGGAACTGCTGCGCGCGTACGGCTACCGGCGCCGCCGGGCCGAGGCGACCCGCTCGCCCCTCATCGACGTGGTCTTCCACGAGCTGGAGAGCGCCTGGGCGATGGAGGTGATCCGGGGCGTCGAGAACGTGGCGCGGGACGAGGGGCTGAGCGTGGTCCTCTCGGAGAGCGCGGGACGGCTGACCCCCGGGCGGACCTGGGCCGACCAGGTCGCCGCCCGTCGCCCGCACGGCGTGATCCTCGTCCTGTCCCGGCTGGACGAGTCCCAGCGCGCGCTGCTGACCAGCAGGTCCATCCCGTTCGTGGTGATGGACCCGGCGGGCGACCCGGGCGACGACGTGCCGTCCATCGGCGCCACCAACTGGCACGGCGGGCTGGCCGCGACCCGCCATCTCGTCGATCTGGGGCACCGGCGGATCGGCGCGATCAGCGGGCCCTCGCGGATGATGTGCAGCCGTGCCCGGGTCGACGGATACCGGGCGGCGCTGGAGACGGCGGGACTGCCCGTGGACCCGGAGCTGATCAGGGTCGGGAACTTCCACCACGAGGACGGCTACCGGCTGGGCCTCGACCTGTTGCGCCGCCCCGACCGCCCGACGGCCGTCTTCACCGGCAACGACCTCCAGGCGCTCGGCCTGTACGAGGCCGCCCGCGAGCTGGGTCTGCGCATTCCGGAGGACCTGAGCGTCGTGGGGTTCGACGATCTGCCGGTGGCACGCTGGGTCGGGCCGCCGCTGACGACCGTACGGCAGCCGCTGACGGAGATGGCGGAGGCGGCGGCCAAGCTGGTGCTGGAGCTGGGGCGCGAGGAGCGGCCGGCGGCGGGGACCAGGGTGGAGCTGGCGACGAGTCTGGTGGTGCGCAGCAGCACGGGGGCGGCTCCGGCGGTCGGCCTGGAGTGAAGTGGACGTATTGACGTGTGGGGCATCTCGCCCCACACTCCTCCGAAGCCAGTCGGTTGCAAGACCGAAACTTTCGGAGGCACCCGCATGAGATCTCTGAGAACAGGCTTATCCCTGGGGTCCGTCCTCACCGGCATCGCCGCCCTCGGCGCCCTGCTGGTCGCGGCCCCCGCCGCCCACGCGGCCGACACCCCGCTGCGTGACCTCGCCGCCGCCAAGGGCAAGGTGGTCGGCACCGCCGTCACCGGGTCCAAGCTGACGGGGACGTACGGCGACATCGCCGGGGCCCAGTTCAACTCGCTCACTCCTGGCAACGCCATGAAGTGGGAGACCGTCGAGCCCACCCGGGGCACCTACAACTGGGCCGAGGCCGACCAGATCGTGGCCTTCGCGCAGGCCCACAACCAGCAGGTGCGCGGCCACACGCTGGTCTGGCACAGCCAGAACCCGAGCTGGCTGACGAACGGCACCTGGACGTCCGCCCAGCTCAGTTCGCTGCTCCAGGACCACATCACCACCGAGGTCACCCGCTACAAGGGGAAGCTGGCCGCCTGGGACGTGGTGAACGAGCCCTTCAACGAGGACGGCACCTACCGCTCGACCCTCTGGTACAACGGCCTTGGCTCCGACTACATCGCCCAGGCCCTGACCTGGGCGCACGCGGCCGACCCGAGCGCCAAGCTCTACATCAACGACTACAACGTCGAGGGCGTCAACGCCAAGAGCACCGCCCTCTACAACCTGGTCAAGTCGCTGAAGGAGCGCGGCGTCCCGATCGACGGGGTCGGTCTCCAGGCCCACCTCATCCTCGGCCAGGTGCCGTCCACGCTCCAGCAGAACATCCAGCGCTTCGCCGACCTCGGCGTCGACGTGGCGGTCACGGAGCTCGACATCCGTATGCAACTCCCCTCCGACAGCGCGAAGCTGACGCAGCAGGCCGCCGACTACAAGGCCGTGATCGACGCGTGCGTGGCGGTGTCCCGGTGCTACGGCGTCACCGTCTGGGGCTTCACCGACTCCGACTCCTGGATCCCGGACGTCTTCTCCGGCTACGGCGCGGCGACCCCGTACGACGAGAACTACCTGCCGAAACCGGCGTACTACGCGATCGCGGGCTCGCTGGGCGGGACCACGACACCACCGCCCACGGGCGCCTGCACGGCGACGTACAGCGTCCAGAGCCAGTGGAACACGGGGTTCACGGGGCAGGTGACGGTCGCCTGTTCCGGGACCGCGCTGTCGTCGTGGAAGGTGAACTGGACGTACGGCGCGGGCCAGCGGATCACCCAGGCCTGGAACGCCGACTGCACCCAGTCCGGTGCGGCGGTGACGTGCGCGAACGCCTCCTACAACGGAACGGTACCGAACGGCGGATCAGTGACGTTCGGGTTCAACGCGTCATGGAGCGGGAGCAATCCGGTGCCCACGGTGACGCTGGGCTGAGGGCGGCGTGAGAAGTCTTAGATTTTCCGAAGGAAACCCCAGAAGAGGTTCCTGCTCGTAATAATTCGGACTTACGTTCCTCCGCGTGACTGCAGAAGAGGAGCGCGGGGGCGGACGTGGGGCCGGGCGCGGGGACGGGAACGGGGTCGGGAGCGGGGACGGGAACGAGGGCGCCGCGAGACGTGCCGGACGGCGGAGAGGTCTGCTGAAAGCCGCCGGCATCACGCTCGCCGGCGTCCTCGTGCTCTCCGCGGCGGGGGCGGGCTGGGTCTACTGGCATCTGAACCAGAACATCAAGAGCGTGGACATCAACAGCGCGCTGGGCGACGACCGCCCGGCGAAGGCGGTGTCGGCCCCGTCGGCGTCCGCGTCCGCCTCGGCCGCCCCGCTGCCGAGCGGCGCCGTGAACATCCTGGTGCTCGGCTCCGACTCGCGCAGCGGGAAGGCGAACGCCACGCTCGGGGGCGGTGACAGCTCGGGCGCCCGTTCCGACACGGCGATGGTCGTCCACATCGACGAGGGCCGCACCGAGGCGACGGTGGTGAGCATTCCCCGGGACACCCTGGTGACCCGCCCGTCGTGCCCGACCTCGTCCGGCGGGTCGACCTCGGTGGCGTACAGCGCGATGTTCAACAGCGCGTACTCGGTGGGCGGTCCGGTCTGCGCGGTGAAGACCGTCGAGTCCCTCACCGACGTCCGCATGGACCACTACATCGAGATCGACTTCTCCGGCTTCGCGAAGCTGGTGGACGCGCTCGGCGGCGTCACGGTGACGACGGACCAGAACATCGACGACGACAAGAGCCATCTGCGCCTGAAGGCGGGCACGCACCACCTGGGCGGCACCCAGGCCCTGGCGCTGGCCCGCACCCGGCACGGCATAGGCGACGGCAGCGACCTCGGCCGCATAGGCCTCCAGCAGAAGCTGGTGAAGGCACTGCTGGAACAGATGGCGTCGACATCCCTGCTGACCGACCCCACCAAGCTCTACAAGGTCGCCGACGCCGTCACCGGCAGTCTGACGACGGACACGGGGCTCGACTCGCTCGGCGAACTGATGAAACTCGGCCAGAGCCTGAAGTCCCTCTCCTCCGACAAGGTCAAGACGATCACCATGCCGGTGGTGACGGCTCCGTCGAACCCCAACCGGGTGGTGGCCGACGAGCCGGAGGCGAGCGACTTGTGGACCTCGCTCAAGTGACCCGGTCGATCCCGCCGACCCGGTACGTCAACAGATAACGCCAGTAGAGGAGTTGGCGGACACGGGAGCCGGGCAGCAGCCGGTCCGCCTCGCTCCGGACGTCCGCCAGCGACATCCGCGGCTCGCGCACCGGCGCCCGCAGGGGCACGGCCTCCTCTCCGCGCAGCCGCTCACCCATCGCCACCCCCGCCCGTGCCACCGCATTGGCGGGCACGGCGGCGAGGTCCCACCAGGTGATCCCCGCGTAGCAGCCCAGCACCAGCAGCACTCCGCCGGGCGCGAGCGCCTCCCGGAACCTGGTCACCGTGCCGAACGGCATGTGGTGCAGGCTCGCCAGACAGGTGATGACGTCGTAGTGCCCCTTCGGCAGCCCGGCGGAGGCCACGTCCGTCCGCCGGAACCGGGGGCCACCGCCGATCCGCCGCGCCGCGGTGATCACCTCGGCGGACGGATCGACGGCGTCTACCTCATAGCCCCGCGCCGCCATCCGCCGCGCGAAACCCCCGGTGCCACAGCCGACGTCGAGGGCGACACGCCCGTGCTTCGGTAACTTCCGCAGCAGCATCCGGTGGTAGTGATCGTTGTGGTCGAAGGGCATACGAGGACCCTGCCCACACGGAGCCAGGGGCAGCGCCCGGCGAGAAAGTTCAAAGGATTTCGGGGACGGTGTCGAAACAGATGTCTCCCGTTCGACGCACGGGTGAGAGGCAGGGAGAAGCCCCGCCTCCGAGGCACCACGGACACGAGGAGTCACCATGCCGCGTTACCTGTCGCTGGTCCAGATCGACGAGAGCACCGCACCCGCCGAGGGCCCGAGCCCGGAGCTGATGCAGCGGATGGGCGAGCTGATCGAGGAGATCACCAAGGCGGGGGTCATGCTCGACACCGCCGGGCTGACGCCGTCCGCCCAGGGCAAGCGGGTGCACTGGTCGGGCGGGCAGCTGTCCGTCACCGACGGGCCCTTCACCGAGTCCAAGGAGGTCGTCGGCGGCTACGCGCTCATGCAGTGCAAGGACATGGCCGAGGCCCTGGAGTGGACCAAGCGGTTCCTGAAGGTGCACGAGGAGCACTGGACGGTGACCTGCGAGGTACGGGAGATCGCCGAGGGCTAGGCCCGAGCGGTTTCTTGGTCTGCGGCCGTCGCGGGTGTCTGATGGTGGGTTGTGGAAGAGCAACAGCCCACCGTCACGCCCGTCACACAGGCCGTCGCGTCCGGGGCCACCGGAGGTGCCGACGAGGCCGTCGAAGCCGTCGAGACGATCTTCCGGATCGAGTCGCCCCGCGTCATCGCGGGCGTCTCCCGCATCGTCGGCGACGTCGGCATCGCCGAGGAGCTCGCGCAGGACGCCCTGGTCGCGGCGTTGGAACAGTGGCCGCGGGACGGCGTCCCGGACAACCCGGGCGCCTGGCTGACGACCACGGCCAAGCGCCGCGCGATCGATCTCGTACGCCGCCGGGAGAGTTACGCGCGCAAGCTGGCGGAGGTGGGGCGGGACCTCTCGGTGACCGCCCCGCACCACCTCGACGAACCCTCCGACCCGGACGACATCGACGACGACCTGCTGCGGCTCGTCTTCACCGCCTGCCACCCCGTCCTCTCCGCCGAGGCCCGCATCGCCCTCACCCTGCGCCTGGTCGGCGGTCTCACCACCCCCGAGATCGCCCGCGCCTTCCTCGCCCCGGAAGCGACCGTCGCCCAGCGCATCGTGCGCGCCAAGCGGACCCTGGCGACGAAGGGCGTCCCTTTCGAGGTCCCCTACGGCCCGGACCGCGAGGCGCGCCTCGGGTCCGTGCTCGAGGTCATCTACCTGGTCTTCAACGAGGGATACGCGGCCACGGCGGGCGACGACCTGCTGCGCCCCGCCCTGTGCGAGGACGCGCTGCGACTGGCCCGCGTGCTCGCCGAGTTGATGCCCAAAGAGCCCGAAGTGCACGGTCTTGTGTCCCTGTTGGAACTCCAGGAGTCCCGCGCCGCCGCCCGCACCGGCCCCTCGGGCGAGCCCGTCCTCCTCAAGGACCAGAACCGGCGCCGCTGGAACCGCCTGCTGATCCGCCGCGGCTTCGCCGCCCTCGGCCGGGCGAGCGCCGTCACCACCGGACCCCCCGGTCCGTACGCCCTCCAGGCCGCCATTGCCGCCTGCCACGCCCAGGCGTACGCGTACGAGGACACGGACTGGCGGCAGATCGCCACCCTGTACGGGCTGCTGGCGACCCGTTCCCCGTCTCCCGTGGTCGAGCTGAACCGCGCCGTCGCCGTCTCCATGGCCGAGGGCCCCGCCCCGGCGCTGGAGATCGTCGACCGGCTGGCCGGCGAGCCGGCCCTGCGCGACTACCACCTGCTGCCCAGCGTCCGAGGGGACCTGCTGGCCCGCCTCGGCCGTACGAAGGAGGCCCGCGCGGAGTTCGAACGAGCCGCGGGCCTGGCCCGCAACGAACGGGAACGCGAGCTGCTGGAGACGAGGGCGCGGGACTGTCGCTAGAGCCGGTCCGCACGACAGGGCCTAGGAGGCGTGTCGCTGGGCCGGGTGGCCGAGCAGCATCGTCGGTGCCCCCGCGACCCTGGTCAGGAAGACGGTGGCCGAGTGGGGGCCGTGCTGCTTGGGCAGGGCCTTCTTGCGGAGTTCCTCCGGCTCGACGGCCGACCCCCGCTTCTTCACCGTCAGTACCCCGACCCCCCGCTCCCGCAGCAGCGCCTTCAACTTCTTCACGTTGAAGGGAAGTCGGTCGGTGATCTCGTAGGCGGCGGCGTACGGCGTCGGGCGCAGTTCGTCCGCCGTGATGTACGCGATCGTCTCGTCGACCAGGCCGCCGTCGACTTCCTCGGCGACCTCGGCCACCAGATGGGCGCGGATGACGGCGCCGTCGGGCTCGTACAGGTAGCGCCCGACCTCTCGCACCGCGGGGTCGGGCAGGCCGCGGCCGCGCAGCTCGCGCGGGCCGGGCAGCAGGGTGGCCCGCACCAGCCCCGGCTCGGTGCCGAACCACAGCACCGCTTCCTTCACATCACCGGCGTCCGAGATCCACTCGGCCTCGGCCTCGGCGGGGACCGCCTCGTGGGGGATGCCAGGGGCGATCTTCAGGGCGGCGAGCGGGGCCTTCAGAGCCGTCGCGATCGCCCAGGAGAGCGGGGGCGAGTACGCCTCCGGGTCGAAGATCCGGCCGCGTCCGCCGCGCCGCGCCGGGTCCACGAAGACCGCGTCGTACGCCTCCGTGCCGACCTCGGTGACATCGGCCTCGCGCACCTCGATCAGGTCGGCGAGCCCGAGCGCCTCGGCGTTCGCGCGCGCCACCGCCACCGTCAGCGGGTCGCGGTCGACGGCGAGGACGCGGATCCCGGCGCGGGCCAGCGCGATCGCGTCGCCGCCGATGCCGGAGCACAGGTCGGCGACCGAGCGCACACCCAGGGACCGCAGCCGCCGCGCGCGATGGGTGGCGACCGCGGTGCGCGTGGACTGCTCGACCCCGTTCGGGGTGAAGTACATCCGCTCCGCGTCCTCGGCGCCGAACTTCGCCGCCGCCCGCTGCCGCAGCCGCGCCTGCCCGAGTGCGGCCGAGACCAGTTCGGCCGGGTGGTCGCGGCGCAGCCGGGTGGCGACGGCCAGCTCCTGGGCCGGTTCGGTGCCGCGCACCTCGTCGAGCAGGGCGTGGCCCTCGGGGGTGAGGAGAGAGGCGAAGGAGACGTCGTTCACCGGCCCATTGTCGGTCAGCGCGGGTGGGTGTGGGCCAGTCGGTGGACGGTGCGCCCCCGGTCGCGGTGTCGGAGCCCTGGACGGGCGGTGGCCTGCGAGGATCCGACACCATGCGATCAGTACGACAAAAGTACAAAAACAATGCAAAGAGGGCGCGCGTCTGGGGCGGAGTGGCCGTCCTCGCCGTCGCCGCCCTCGCGTCCGGTTGCGCCGACGACGACACCAACGGCGCCCGTCCCGTCGAGGGACCCGAGCAGGCGCTGCACGCGCCCCCGGCCCGCGCCCTCGACTCCTACGCCGCCAGACTCCGCGCGCAGCAGGCCGCCCGGGCCGTCGCGGCCAAGCACTGGGGGCTCACGAAGGTCCCGCTCGCCGCACCGCCGGCCCCGGCGAGGAAGCCGGTCATCGGACCCCGCGACGGCTTCGAGGTCACCGATCAGGAAGAGCTCGGCCTGCCGCCGGTCTTCACGACCGTCCCCACCAAGGACAAGGTCGTCTTCCTCACCATCGACGACGGCTCCGAGAAGGACCCGGCGTTCCTCAGGATGATGAGCGACCTGAAGATCCCCTACACCGCCTTCCTGAGCAACTACCTGGTCAAGGACGACTACGGGTACTTCCGGAAGATGCGCGACCGGGGTGTCACCCTCAACAACCACACCCTCACCCACCCCTACCTGCCGGGGCTGTCGTACGAGGAGCAGCGGCACGAGATCTGCGGCATGCAGGACATCATGGAGAAGCAGTTCGGCAAGCGTCCGAAGGTCTTCAGGCCGCCCTACGGCAACTACAACCGGGACACCCTGCGTGCCGCCAAGTCCTGCGGCATCAAGTACGCGCCCATCTGGGACGAGGAGGTCTTCGTCGACCACTGGGAGTACCGCGACTGGGACCGCGACCTGCACCCCGGCGACATCGTCCTCACCCACTTCCGCGGCAGGGAGGACTGGGACGGCACCATGCCCGACATGATCCGCCGCTTCCTGAAGCTGGTCACCGACAAGGGGTACGCGGTGGCACGGCTGGAGGACTACCTGTGAGAACGCGGGCGCTGGTCGCGGGGGCGCTCACCGCGGCGCTCCTGACCGGCTGCACCGGCTGTGCCCAGTCCGTCGACCCGATCGAACGGCTGGGCAAGAAGGCCGCACAGGAGGTGCGCAGGTCCCGGCCGAACGGGCCGACCCCGTCGACGTACCGGCACTGGGGGCTGCCCACCCCGCTCGCCGCCGCCCCGCGGCGGCCCGCCCGGCCCGCCCTCCGCGGCGCGGCGCCGGGGCTGGCCCCCGTCGTGGACCGCGTACCCACCCGCGACAAGGTGGTCTTCCTGACGTACGACGACGGTGCCGAGCGCGATCCGCGGTTCGTCGACATGGTCCGTGAACTGCGGCTGCCCGTCAGCATGTTCCTCACGGACAGTGTCGTCGGGCCGGGGTACGGGCACTTCGCCCAGCTGCGGACGGTCGGCGCGAGCGTGCAGAACCACACCCTCCACCACGCCTCACTGCGCGGACTGCCGTACGCGGGGCAACGGGCCGAGATCTGCGGCCAGCAGGAGAAGCTCAAGGCCCGCTTCGGCGTCCGCCCCCGGCTCTTCCGTCCGCCCTACGGCACCTACGACACCACCACGCTGCGCGCCGCCGCCGACTGCGGGGTCGCGGCCGTCGTCCTCGGCCGGGAGCCCGACGCCCGCCGCCTGCGACGGGGTGACATCCTCTCCGGCTTCGAGGAGCCCAACCTCACGGAGGCGACGGTCAGACTCCTGCGACGCATCCAGGCGGAGGGCCTCACACCGGCGCGCCTGGAGAACTACCTCTGAACCTCTCGGGCCGGTGTCCATCAGCCCGTCCGGCGTTCGAGGACGAGGCCGTTCAGGCCCCGGGCGGGGGTCCGGGGGCGGCCGGCCCCGGGCGCGCCGACACGCACGCCGGGTGCCCAAAACCCCGCGCCACGCCGCACGCTTTGGCACTCCGCTTGACCGAGTGCTAATCGCGGTCATAGTCTCGGCCCTGGCACTCCCCCCTGGAGAGTGCCAATAGCGACGGGCAGGTCCGGCACCCGCGACGACGGATCCACCTGGTCGCCACCTCAGACAGTTAACCCCGTGAGATCTCCGAAGGGGGAGGTCGGATCGTGACGACCACCAGCTCCAAGGTTGCCATCAAGCCGCTCGAGGACCGTGTTGTGGTCCAGCCGCTGGACGCCGAGCAGACCACGGCTTCCGGCCTGGTCATCCCGGACACCGCGAAGGAGAAGCCCCAGGAGGGCGTCGTCCTCGCCGTGGGCCCGGGCCGCTTCGAGAACGGCGAGCGCCTGCCGCTCGACGTCAGCACCGGCGACATCGTGCTGTACAGCAAGTACGGCGGCACCGAGGTGAAGTACAACGGCGAGGAGTACCTCGTCCTCTCGGCTCGCGACGTGCTCGCGATCATCGAGAAGTAGTTCACCGAGCTTCACCGTTCCACCCAGTTTTGCAGTGAACTGCGCCCCTGGCCCCCGCGACCATAACCAGCCGGGCGTCGGGGGCGCGGTTCGTTCACCCCAGTTTTCCGAGAGGGCTGAATCGCTCCCATGGCGAAGATCCTGAAGTTCGACGAGGACGCCCGTCGCGCCCTCGAGCGCGGCGTCAACAAGCTTGCCGACACGGTCAAGGTGACGATCGGCCCCAAGGGCCGCAACGTCGTCATCGACAAGAAGTTCGGCGCACCCACCATCACCAACGACGGTGTCACCATCGCCCGCGAGGTCGAGCTCGACGACCCGTACGAGAACCTCGGCGCCCAGCTGGTGAAGGAGGTGGCGACCAAGACCAACGACATCGCGGGTGACGGTACGACCACCGCCACCGTGCTGGCCCAGGCGCTCGTCCGCGAGGGCCTGAAGAACGTCGCCGCGGGTGCCTCCCCGGCGCTGCTGAAGAAGGGCATCGACGCGGCCGTCAAGGCGGTCTCGGACGAGCTCCTCGCCACCGCGCGCCCGATCGACGAGAAGTCCGACATCGCCGCCGTCGCCGCGCTGTCCGCCCAGGACCCGCAGGTCGGCGAGCTCATCGCCGAGGCGATGGACAAGGTCGGCAAGGACGGTGTCATCACCGTCGAGGAGTCCAACACCTTCGGCCTGGAGCTCGACTTCACCGAGGGCATGGCCTTCGACAAGGGCTACCTGTCGCCGTACATGGTGTCCGACCAGGAGCGTATGGAGGCCGTCCTCGACGACCCGTACATCCTCATCCACCAGGGCAAGATCAGCTCCATCCAGGACCTGCTGCCGCTGCTGGAGAAGGTCATCCAGTCCAACGCCTCCCGGCCGCTGCTGATCATCGCCGAGGACGTCGAGGGCGAGGCCCTGTCGACCCTGGTCGTGAACAAGATCCGCGGCACGTTCAACGCCGTCGCCGTGAAGGCTCCCGGCTTCGGTGACCGCCGCAAGGCCATGCTCGGCGACATCGCCACCCTCACCGGTGGTCAGGTCATCGCCGAGGAGGTCGGCCTCAAGCTCGACCAGGTCGGTCTGGACGTGCTGGGCACCGCCCGCCGCGTGACCGTCACCAAGGACGACACCACCATCGTCGACGGTGGCGGCAACTCCGAGGAGGTCGTCGGCCGGGTCAACCAGATCAAGGCCGAAATCGAGAACACCGACTCCGACTGGGACCGCGAGAAGCTCCAGGAGCGCCTCGCGAAGCTGGCCGGCGGCGTGTGCGTGATCAAGGTCGGCGCCGCCACCGAGGTCGAGCTCAAGGAGAAGAAGCACCGTCTGGAGGACGCCATCTCCGCGACCCGCGCCGCGGTCGAGGAGGGCATCGTCTCCGGTGGTGGCTCCGCGCTCGTCCACGCCGTGAAGATCCTCGAGGGCAACCTCGACAAGACCGGCGACGAGGCCACGGGTGTCGCGGTCGTCCGCCGCGCCGCCGTCGAGCCGCTGCGCTGGATCGCCGAGAACGCCGGCCTGGAGGGTTACGTCATCACCTCCAAGGTCGCCGAGCTCGACAAGGGCCAGGGCTTCAACGCGGCCACCGGCGAGTACGGCGACCTGGTCAAGTCCGGTGTCATCGACCCGGTCAAGGTCACCCGCTCCGCCCTGGAGAACGCCGCCTCCATCGCCTCCCTGCTCCTCACGACCGAGACCCTGGTCGTCGAGAAGCCGGCCGAGGAGGAGGCCGACGCCGGTCACGGCCACGGCCACGGGCACTCCCACTGAGTCTCGTACTCCCGAAGAAGCCCCCGTTCCACACGGAACGGGGGCTTCTCCCGTACCCGGCACTACCGACTACCGACTGTTCGACGGCCGACGGCCGACTACCGCGCCACCGGCCACCGCACTACTGCTCCAGCGCGTCCAGCGCCCCCAGCTGAGCCAACAGCCCCAGCCGGTCGTACTGCCACCAGCCCTCGGCGATCTTCCCGTCCTCCTGACAGCGGAAGACGGTCGTGCCGGTCATGGTGACCTGCTTCCCGGTCGCCGGGATCCCCATGAAGTCGCCTTTGTGGGTGCCGTTCCAGGCCCACCGGGTGCAGACCCGGTCGCCCTGGGTGAGCTGGTCCTCGACGATGAACGTGAAGTCGAAACCGCCGCGCCACATCTCGATCTCGCGCCGCATCGCGTCGAGGCCGATGGTGTCCTGCTCGTTGGCGGGATCGTGGTCGTGGTAGCTCTCCACCATCAGACCGTTGAGCGGCGGCAGTTCACCCAGGCCGGCCAACGTCTCGAAGAACCTGCGGATGTTGGCCGCGAACAACTGCTCGTCCCGCACCACGTCCAGGTCGGTGAACGTCGGCAGCCCGTCGCAGAGCGCCACCATCTCCTGGAAGACCCTGTCGGTCTCGGGGAGGTTCGAGTTCCGCATCGCCTCCTCGAACGAGGGGAACTCCACGATCTCTATGAAGTGGGTCGCGTCCGAGCGGTCCTTGCCGATCACACTGTGCGTCGCGGTCCGCTTGCCCCTGGTCTTCTCGACCCATGTGTCCATCAGCTGGTTCATCTCGTCGAACCGGCTGGTCCTGCAATCGATGAGCTGTACGAATGTCATGGCGTCGCCTCCGGCCCCCTGGGTCCGGCTGAACACCCTCAGTTTCCCACCGGAGGGACGACACCACCCACTGCGCGGTGGCCCCTACTGGGGGCCGTACTTCCGGCCCGTCTTCGACGTGACCCCGCCCAGCAGCCCTCGCGGCGCCACCTTCACCAGGCCCATCAGCGCCTTGTAGCGGGGGTCGGGGACGGACAGCGACTTGCCGCGGGCCAGGTCCGCGAGCGCCGCCGCGACCAGCTTGTCCGCATCCAGCCACATCCAGTTCGGGATGTTGTCCGTGCCCATCCCGGCCCGCTGGTGGAACTCGGTGCGGACGAAGCCGGGGGCCAGCGCCATCAGCCGTACGCCGGTGCCCGCCAGATCCCGCGCCGCGCCCTGCGTGAACTGCACGACCCACGCCTTGGACGCCCCGTACGTACCCCGCGGCACGAACGCGGCCACCGACGCGACGTTGACGACTCCGCCCCGGCCGCGCTCCCGCATGCCCTCGGTCGCCGCCGACGTCAACCGCAGCACCGCCTCGCAGTGCACCTTGAGCATCGTCAGCTCGTCGGCCATCGACACCTCGAGATAGCGGCCCTTGTTGCCGAAGCCCGCGTTGTTGATCAGCAGGTCGACCGGGTTCTTGCGGTCGGAGAGGCGGGCGGCCACCGCCTCGATGCCCCCGTCCGTCGCCAGGTCGGCGGTCAGCACCTCCGCCTCGATACCGTGCCGGTCGTGCAGTTCGGTCGCCTGCTCGCCCAGCCGCTTGGTGTCGCGCGCCACCAGCACGAGGTTGTGCCCGTCAGCCGCCAGCCGCCGCGCGAAGGCGGCGCCGATGCCCGCGGTCGATCCCGTAATCAGAGCCGTTGTCATGGCCCAAGGCTAGTGACCTGACCAGGCCCACCGCGCCCCCGCCACCCAACGCCCGAGCTTGCTCCACGAGTCCCCCGCACACTCCGGACGCCCCCGTCCCGCGCCCCCGCTTCGAGCGGTCAGTCGCTGTGCCGTGCCACGTACTTCTCCGCCATCTCCAGCAACTCCGGGTGCAGCGCGTCGCCCGCGGCCAACACCCTTGGCAGCAGCGCCCGTTCGGTCGTCTCGGCGCGGAAGGCGAGGGCGACCGTCACCTCGTGGCCGGGCCGGTGCACGACCTCGATCGGGTCGCCCGCCCGGATCTCGCCCGGCTCGATCACCCGCAGATAGGCGCCGGGCGCCCCCTTCTGGGTGAACCGCTTCACCCAGCGCCGCTCACCGATGTGCTCCTGGAACGTACGGCAGGGGATGCGCCCGCAGGTGACTTCGAGGACCACCTCGGAGCCGACGCGCCAGCGCTCGCCGATCCGCGCGCCGGACACGTCGAGCCCCTGGGTCGTCAGGTTCTCGCCGAACGCGCCGCTCGCCAGCGGCCGGCCGAGCTCGCGCCCCCAGTCGTCGAGGTCCTCGCGGGCGACCGCGTACACCGCCTGGTCGTTCCCGCCGTGATGGCGCAGGTCGCACACGGCGTCCCCGGCGAGGCCGCTCGCGCCGACCCCCTTGGGCCCGGGTGCCGCCACCCGCACCGGCCCGTCCACCGGTCGCTTGTCGATGCCGGTCACGCCCTCCGGCTGGTCCGTGTACGGGACGGCCCGCGGGCTGCCGATGTTCAAGGACAGAAGCTTCATGACAGCACGCTAGGTGATGAGGGCCAAAGCGGCCACGCGATATTCGCCGCCGCACCCAAGGCTCACTTATGCTCGAAAGGTGATCGAGGCCCGTCATCTCCGTGTTCTGCGCGCCGTCGCCGCCACCGGCTCCTTCTCGGCGGCGGGACGTGAACTGGGCTGTACCCAGCCCGCCGTCAGCCAGCAGATGAAGGCGCTCGAATCGTCCGTCGGCACCCCGCTGCTCGTCCGCACCGGCCGCGAGATGCGCCTCACCCAGGCGGGCGAGGCGCTGGTCCGGCACGCGGCGGGCATCATCGCGGGCCTGACCGCGGCCGAGGAGGAGGTCGCAGCGATCGCGGGCCTGCGCGCGGGCCGGGTCCGGCTCGTCTCCTTCCCCAGCGGCAGTTCCACGCTCGTCCCCACGGCCCTCGCCGCGCTGCGCGCCGCGCATCCCGGCACCCGGGTCTCCCTGGAGGAGGCCGAGCCGCCGGAGTCCGTCGAGAAGCTCCGGGCCGGGGACTGCGACATCGCCCTCGCGTTCCGCTACGAGGGGGCCGCGGGTGCCGAGGAGTGGGACGACCTGGTCGTACGGCCCCTGCTGCGGGACCGGCTCGTCGGGCTGGTCCCCGAGAAGCACCGGCTCGCGCGGGCCGGTTCGGTCGCGATCGCCGAACTCGCCGGGGAGCCCTGGATCGCGGGCTGCCCGCGCTGTCGCGGACAACTGGTGGAGGTCTGCCGCGCCGCGGGCTTCGTGCCCCGCATCGACTTCGCCACCGACGACTACCCGGCCGTGGTCGGGCTGGTCGGCGCGGGCCTCGGGGTCGCGGTCCTGCCGGAGCTCGCGATCGAGTCCGTACGCCCCAAGGGCGCACGCACCGTGACGGTGGAGCCGCCGGTGCGGCGCGAGATCGTCGCACTCACCCTGCCGGACCTGGCACAGGTGCCGGCGGTGGCGGCGACGCTCGACCAACTGGCGCGGGCCGCGAGCCGCTGACGCCGCCCGAAAGCGGCTGACGCCATCAAAAAGCATGGGCACGCGTACGCGTGCCCGACGGTGGACCAAAAAGCAGAAACGTTCCTTCAGTTGTTCGAAGCGGGATCGCCGCTCCCGGTGGTCGACGCCGCCACCAGCCGGTTGCGCGCCCGCCCCATGAGTTCCTCGCGCTCGTCCTCGGTCAGGCCGCCCCACACGCCGTACGGTTCGCGCACCGCCAGGGCGTGCGCCGCGCACTGGGCGCGTACCGGGCATCGCATGCAGACCTCTTTGGCCGAGTTCTCGCGAGCGCTCCGTGCCGCACCGCGCTCGCCCTCCGGGTGGAAGAAGAGCGAGCTGTCGACCCCGCGGCAGGCCGCGAGGAGCTGCCAGTCCCAGAGGTCCGCGTTCGGACCGGGAAGGCGGGAGAAATCTGCCATTGCTTTGTCCCCTTGTTGCCGTTCTGGGCCGCTCTGTGCCCACCGACCGTACATCTACGATCTAAGGAGATGAAAATATGACTCATTGCGAATCTAGCCGCAGACACCAGCAAAGGGGAAGAAAACAGGCTGAATGGGGCATAGGTTGTGATGAAACGTTGAGGGTCCGTTGCGCATGTCTGCCTCGTGTCCGCGCCCTCACGTAGAGTGCCGAAGGCGACCGACTGCCCCGTAACTCTTTCGAGTGACCATCGTTGAGAGGGCGGAGGCGGTTGAAGGAACAAGCGCTCGGGCAGACGGCAGTTCCGTCGGCGAGTGTCGACCGCACAGATGACGATTCGTACCAGCCTGGAGGCTCAAGGTGACGCGCATCAGCTGCGGAGGGCGGCCATGACATCCGTCCTCGTCTGCGACGACTCCCCGCTTGCCCGAGAGGCGCTCCGCCGAGCGGTGGCGACCGTGCCCGGCGTCGAGCGCGTGACGACGGCAGCCAACGGCGAGGAAGTCCTCCGCCGCTGGGGTGCCGACCGCTCGGACCTGATTCTGATGGACGTACGCATGCCCGGACTGGGTGGCGTCGAGACCGTCCGGCGGCTGCTGTCCGCCGACCCCGGTGCGCGCATCATCATGCTCACCGTGGCCGAGGACCTGGACGGTGTGGCGCTCGCTGTCGCCGCCGGGGCCCGCGGCTATCTGCACAAGGACGCCTCCCGCGCCGAGCTGCGCGCGACCGTGACCCAGGCGCTCGCCGACCCCACCTGGCGGCTCGCCCCGCGCAGACTGCGGTCGGCCGAGATGGGCGCGGCGCCGACGCTCACGGCGCGTGAGATCCAGGTGCTGGAAGGCATGAGCCACGGTCGCTCCAACGCCGAGATCGGCCGCGAGCTGTTCCTCTCCGAGGACACCGTGAAGACGCACGCCCGGCGGCTGTTCAAGAAGCTCGGCGCCTCGGACCGCGCGCACGCCGTGGCGCTCGGTTTCCGGTGGGGCCTGGTTCGTTAGGTGAGCCGTCGCGGGGGTACGACGCACCCCGCCTACCTCATGGTGGGCGGGGCCGACAACAGCGCCCGCCGAGTGCCCGCTGCTCGTTTCGCCGCGGATGCCGCATGCTTGAGGTGTGGAGTTCCTCGGGGACGAGTCGGTCGAGCGGAAGGGGAGGGCGCAGGAGATGAGTTCCGGCGCACCTGCTCATAACGCTTCGGTGCACAACTACGGACGCGGTGCCACGGACAAGACGACGCCAAGGCACCATGGACCGATGCGCGACGACGAGGCTGCCAGTGCCCAAGGGGCGATTGGTGCGCTCGTCCATCGCGCGGTCGACGGCGACGAGCAGGCCACGCACGACCTGCTCGCGCATGTACACCCCTTGGCGTTGCGCTACTGCCGCACCCGCCTCTCCCGGCTTCCGGGCGACGCGCGGCACTTCGTCGAGGACCTGGCCCAGGAGGTCTGCGTAGCGGTGCTCCTCGCACTGCCGCGCTACAAGGACACCGGGCGCCCCTTCGAGGCGTTCGTCTTCGCCATCGCCGCGCACAAGGTCGCCGACCTGCAGCGTGCCGCGATGCGCCACCCCGGTTCGACGGCGGTTCCCTCGGACGAGATGCCCGAGCGCCCCGACGACTCCCTCGGCCCGGAGGAGCGCGCTCTCCTCAGCAGCGACGCCGAGTGGGCCAAGAAACTCCTGGCCAACCTCCCCGAGAACCAGCGCGAGCTGCTTCTGCTGCGCATCGCGGTGGGCCTCACGGCCGAGGAGACGGGCCAGATGTTGGGAATGTCACCGGGCGCCGTTCGGGTGGCCCAGCACCGCGCACTGAGCCGGTTGCGGGCGCTGGCGGAGCAGTAGGCGAGTCCCAGGGGCCTGCGGCACCCGGGACCTCTGGGGACGCGTCGGCCGGCGCGACGGGTCCGCCCTTTCAAGGGGCGGACCGGTTTTTCCCGGGCGCGGGGTGCGCGTCGTTCCCCGGCGAGGACCGGGCCCCGGCCCACAACTGAACGGCATCGCCATCCCGCCCGTACGAACCTACGAAGCCCGAGGGCGATCCGAACCGTGGAATGGAAGCCCCCTGCTTCCCGTTAGCATGGACATCCGCACCGATCAAGGCCATTTGGGGAAGGTGTCATGACTGCCAACGTCGACGGAGTGCCCGCCAAATTCGCGACACTCGGGCTGACCTACGACGACGTGCTGCTGCTGCCGGGCGCCTCAGAGGTGCTGCCCAACGCGGTCGACACCTCGTCGCGCATCTCCCGCAACGTACGTGTGAACATCCCGCTGCTCTCCGCGGCGATGGACAAGGTGACCGAGTCGCGCATGGCGATCGCCATGGCCCGGCAGGGAGGCGTCGGTGTACTGCACCGCAACCTCTCCATCGAGGACCAGGTCAACCAGGTCGACCTGGTGAAGCGCTCCGAGTCCGGCATGGTCACCGACCCGATCACGGTGCACCCGGACGCGACGCTGGCCGAGGCCGACGCCCTGTGTGCCAAGTTCCGCATCAGCGGTGTCCCCGTCACCGACGGTGGCGGCAAGCTGCTCGGCATCGTCACCAACCGTGACATGGCCTTCGAGACCGACCGTTCGCGCCAGGTGCGCGAGGTCATGACGCCGATGCCCCTGGTCACCGGCAAGGTCGGCATCTCCGGCACCGACGCCATGGAACTGCTGCGCCGCCACAAGATCGAGAAGCTTCCGCTGGTCGACGACTCGGGCGTCCTCAAGGGCCTCATCACGGTCAAGGACTTTGTGAAGGCCGAGAAGTACCCGAACGCCGCGAAGGACGCCGAGGGCCGGCTGCTGGTGGGTGCCGCCGTCGGCGCCAGCCCCGAGGCACTGGAGCGCGCTCAGGCGCTGGCCGAGGCCGGCGTGGACTTCCTGATCGTCGACACCTCGCACGGGCACAACAGCAACGCGCTCAACTGGATGGCGAAGATCAAGTCGAGCGTGCACGTCGACGTGATCGGCGGCAACGTCGCCACCCGTGACGGTGCTCAGGCCCTGATCGACGCCGGTGTCGACGGCGTCAAGGTGGGCGTGGGCCCCGGCTCGATCTGTACCACCCGTGTGGTCGCCGGCATCGGCGTCCCGCAGGTCACCGCCATCTACGAAGCGGCCCTCGCGGCCCGTGCCGCGGGTGTCCCGGTGATCGGCGACGGCGGTCTGCAGTACTCCGGCGACATCGGCAAGGCGCTGGCCGCCGGTGCCGACACGGTGATGCTCGGCAGCCTCCTGGCGGGCTGTGAGGAGTCGCCCGGCGAGCTGCTCTTCATCAACGGCAAGCAGTTCAAGTCCTACCGCGGCATGGGCTCCCTCGGCGCCATGCAGTCCCGGGGCCAGGGCAGGTCGTACTCGAAGGACCGCTACTTCCAGGCGGACGTGGCCTCCGACGACAAGCTCGTACCCGAGGGCATCGAGGGACAGGTGCCCTACCGCGGCCCCCTGGCCAACGTGCTGCACCAGCTCGTCGGCGGTCTGCGCCAGACCATGGGGTACGTGGGTGCCGCCACCATCGACGAGATGGAGTCCAAGGGCCGGTTCGTCCGGATCACCTCGGCGGGTCTCAAGGAGAGCCACCCGCACGACATCCAGATGACGGTCGAGGCGCCGAACTACAGCCGTAACGACTAGCCGTACCTGTACTGACGACCAGCCGTACAGGTACGTGAGGGCGGTCCCGGAGGTTCCGGGGCCGCCCTTGTCGTAGGTGTCGGGGATACTGGGAGGCGCAGAAGCGAAGAGGGAAAGGCCACACACGTGACTGAGATCGAGATCGGGCGCGGCAAGCGCGGCCGCCGGGCGTACGCCTTCGACGACATCGCCGTCGTCCCGAGCCGCCGTACGCGAGACCCGAAGGAGGTCTCGATCGCCTGGCAGATCGACGCCTACCGCTTCGAGCTGCCGTTCCTGGCAGCCCCGATGGACTCGGTCGTCTCCCCGGCCACCGCGATCCGCATCGGCGAGCTGGGCGGCCTGGGCGTACTGAACCTCGAAGGCCTGTGGACGCGGTACGAGGACCCGCAGCCGCTGCTCGACGAGATCGCCGAGCTGGACGCGGAGACCGCGACCCGCCGCCTCCAGGAGATCTACGCCGCTCCCATCAAGGAGGAGCTGATCGGGCAGCGCATCAAGGAGGTGCGCGACTCGGGCGTCGTCACCGCGGCCGCCCTGTCGCCGCAGCGCACGGCCCAGTTCTCCAAGGCCGTCGTCGACGCGGGCGTGGACATCTTCGTCATCCGCGGTACGACGGTCTCCGCGGAGCACGTCTCCGGTGCCGCCGAACCGCTGAACCTGAAGCAGTTCATCTACGAGCTCGACGTCCCCGTGATCGTCGGCGGCTGCGCCACGTACACGGCGGCGCTGCACCTGATGCGCACGGGCGCGGCCGGTGTCCTGGTCGGCTTCGGCGGCGGCGCCGCGCACACCACGCGCAACGTGCTGGGCATCCAGGTCCCGATGGCGACCGCCGTCGCCGACGTGGCCGCGGCCCGCCGCGACTACATGGACGAGTCCGGCGGCCGCTATGTGCACGTGATCGCGGACGGCGGTGTCGGCTGGTCCGGCGACCTCCCCAAGGCGATCGCCTGCGGCGCCGACTCGGTGATGATGGGCTCCCCGCTGGCCCGTGCCACGGACGCGCCCGGCAGAGGCCACCACTGGGGCATGGAAGCGGTCAACGAGGAGCTGCCGCGCGGCAAGAAGGTCGACCTGGGCACCGTCGGCACCATCGAGGAGATCCTCACCGGGCCCTCGCACATCCCCGACGGCTCCATGAACATCTTCGGCGCCCTCCGCCGTGCCATGGCCACCACCGGCTACAGCGAGCTCAAGGAGTTCCAGCGCGTCGAGGTGACGGTCGCGGACTCGCAGCACAAGCGCTAGCGGCAGCGGTACGCCGGCTCGTACGACGCCGAAGGGCCCGTCCACCATGAGGTGGGCGGGCCCTCGCGCATGCCGGGCGGGGTTACTGACCGGCCTTCCTGGCGCCGGAGAAGGCCGCGTACGCGGCGATGGCGAAGAAGAGGAAGGTCAGCGGGTCGGCCTCGGCCTTCCAGGCTTCCTGGACCATGCCGAAGTGGTGGAAGAAGATCTCGTTGAAACCGACACCGGCCTCCTTGGCGCCGATCATGGCCTCGCCGACCAGCTGGCCGAGGTAGACCGAGGCCACCGAAAGGATCACGCCGGCGATCGGCAGGATCGGGTTGCGCCCGCCGACGCGGCCCGCGGCGAGGCCGATCAGGAAGCCGACGCCGACGGCCGCCCAGCCGATCTCGTGCTTGGTGAGGCCGATGATGACTCCGTAGACGCCCGCCGCGACCAGGGCGGCACCGACGGCGGCCGCGAGCCCGAGCCCGAGCTTGTCGCGCACCGGAGCGGCCGGGGCGACGGGGGCCATCGGGAAGCCCGGCTGAGGTGCGCCCTGCGGGACACCCTGCTGCGGGAACCCGGCCTGGGCGGCGTCCTGCTGCGGCGCGAGCGGCTGGCCCGGCCGGCCGGCGTACGGGTTCTGGTCCGCGTACGGGTTGTCGACCGGTGGACCGGACGGCGGCGGAGACGACTGACTCATGCGGTTCCCCCCAGGGATGTGAGCGCACACCTGCGAGCGCCCGGGACGCGGGCGCACTGGTGTGCGAGAGCTGACGCACAGTAGCAGTCGGCAGTGACATCCCGTCCAGGGGTTTCGCCGGGGTCAGAGTCGGTGCGCGGCTCCGGTCGGGGTCGCTCCTCTGGTGTCCAGCAGGACCTGGGCCTTCACGGAGAGCCCCTGGAGGTCGTATGTGCGGTGCTGCTGGAGCAGGATCGTGAGGTCGGCGTCGGCGGCGGCCTCGTAAAGGGAGTCGGCGCGCGGCACGGGGCGGCCGAGGACGTTCCAGGCCGGGACGTGCGGGTCGTGGTAGCTGACGGACGCGCCGAGTTCCATCAGCCGCAGGGCGATCTCCCGGGCGGGCGAGCCCTGTTGGTCGGCGAGGTCGGGCTTGTAGGTGACGCCGAGGAGGAGCACGCGTGCGGCGCGGGCCGACTTCCCGTGCTCGTTGAGGAGCGTGGCGGCGCGCTGGATGACGTACTGCGGCATGTGGCTGTTGACCTGCTGGGCCAGTTCGACCATCCGGAGGGTGCGGCCCGAATGGCCCGTGAGGTCCTGGGCGATGCCGTGGCCGCCGACGCCGGGTCCCGGCCGGAACGCCTGGAATCCGAACGGCTTGGTCTCGGCGCAGCGGATGACGTCCCACAGGTCGACGTTCAGATCGTGGCAGAGCACGGCCATCTCGTTGACCAGGGCGATGTTGACGTGCCGGTAGTTGGTCTCCAGGAGCTGCACGGTCTCCGCCTCGCGGGGGCCACGCGCGCGTACGACCTTGTCGGTGAGGCGCCCGTAGAAGGCGGCGGCCGACTCGGTGCAGGCGGGGGTGAGGCCGCCGATGACCTTGGGGGTGTTGGCGGGGGTGAAGTCGCGGTTGCCGGGATCGACGCGGCTGGGCGAGTACGCGAGGTGGAAGTCGCGCCCCGCGCGCAGGCCCGAGCCCTCTTCGAGGAACGGGCGCAGGAAGTCCTCGGTGGTGCCGGGGTGAACCGGCGACTCCAGGATCACGGTGGTGTGCGGGCGCAGCTGTTCGGCCAGGGTGCGGGCGGCCGAGGCCACTTGGCCCAGGTCGGGGGTGCCGTCCGGGCCGGGTGGGGTCGGGGCGCAGATGACGGCGGTGCGGACGCGGCCGAGTTCGGCGGGGTTGGTGGTCGGCCGGAAGCCCCCCGAGAGCATCCGGCGCAGTTCGGCCGGGGTGAGTGAACCGCCCTCCGGCCCGGTCTTGTAGCCGAGCGTGGGGATGCCGGCGGCGACGGCGGCCTGGGCCAGGGGCAGGCCGAGATGTCCGAGTCCGATGACGGCGAGATCTGCGGGCATGGCGTGGGCCGTCCTTCCCAGTAACCGAAGCGGGACAGGTGCGCAAGCCCTGTGGACAGAACGAGCGAGCGCAATGTCAGACTAGGAGTAAATATGACCGATTTACGGTATTGGGCGGGCGAGTTTCCGGGAGTGTTGTCCACAGGCTGGGGGCGCGTGGTGGCCGATGACGGACATCGCGGTCAGACTTTGGGTCAGGGGGACGTGAGCCGGGCGTCGCCGGACAGGTGCGGCCAGCGCGACAGACAGCGGGAGGCAGCGGTGAGGACAGCGAAACTGGGGCCGGCGGAGCGCGCCGAGTCCCTGGCGGGAATGGCCGAGCGTGAGCTGGATGTGCTGGTGGTGGGCGCGGGCGTGGTCGGCGCGGGGACGGCGCTCGACGCCGTGACACGCGGCCTGTCCACGGGCCTGGTCGAGGCACGCGACTGGGCGTCGGGCACCTCCAGCAGGTCCAGCAAGCTGATCCACGGCGGACTGCGCTATCTCGAGATGCTCGACTTCGCCCTCGTGCGCGAGGCACTGAAGGAGCGTGGACTCCTGCTGGAGCGCCTCGCACCGCACCTGGTGAAGCCGGTGCCCTTCCTCTACCCGCTCCAGCACAAGGGCTGGGAGCGGCTGTACGCGGGATCGGGCGTCGCGCTGTACGACGCCATGTCGATGACGAGCGGACATGGACGCGGACTGCCCACCCACCGCCATCTGACGCGCGGCCACGCCCTGCGCATAGCACCCGCCTTGAAGAAGGACGCGCTGGTCGGCGCGTTGCAGTACTACGACGCGCAGGTGGACGACGCCCGCTATGTGGCCACGTTGGTGCGCACGGCGGCGGCGTACGGCGCGAAGGTCGCCAACCGCGCCCGCGTGACCGGATTCCTGCGCGAGGGCGAGCGCGTGGTCGGCGCCAGGGTGCAGGACGTCGAGGGCGGCGGGGAGTACGAGATCCACGCCAAGCAGATCGTCAACGCAACGGGCGTGTGGACCGACGACACCCAGGCCATGGTGGGCGAGAGAGGCCAGTTCCACGTACGGGCCTCCAAGGGCATCCACCTGGTCGTGCCGAAGGACCGGATCAACGCCGCGACGGGTCTGATCCTGCGCACGGAGAAGTCCGTCCTCTTCGTGATCCCCTGGGGACGGCACTGGATCATCGGCACCACGGACACCGACTGGAACCTCGACAAGGCCCACCCCGCGGCCTCCAGCGCCGACATCGACTACCTGCTGGAGCATGTGAACTCGGTGCTCTCGGTGCCCCTGACCCGCGACGACGTGGAGGGTGTGTACGCGGGACTGCGGCCGCTGCTCGCGGGCGAGTCGGACGCCACCAGCAAGCTCTCGCGCGAGCACACCGTGGCCCACCCGGTGCCGGGACTGGTGGTCGTGGCGGGCGGCAAGTACACGACGTACCGGGTGATGGCCAAGGACGCGGTCGACGAGGCGGTGCACGGCCTCGACCAGCGGGTCGCCGAATGCGTCACCGAGGACGTCCCCCTGCTCGGGGCCGAGGGGTACCGGGCGCTGTGGAACGCGCGGGCGCGCATCGCGCAGCGCACCGGACTCCATGTGGTGCGCGTGGAGCATCTGCTGAACCGGTTCGGTGTGCTGGCCGAGGAGATATTCGAGCTCATCGCGGCCAACCCCGCGCTGGGCGAACCCCTTCCGGCCGCCGAGGACTACCTCAAGGCCGAGATCGTCTACGCCGCCTCGCACGAGGGCGCGCGGCACCTGGACGACGTGCTGACCCGGCGCACCCGCATCTCCATCGAGACCTTCGACCGCGGTACGCGCAGCGCCCGCGAGGCCGCCGAGCTGATGGCGCCGGTCCTCGGCTGGGACAAGGACCAGATCGAGCGCGAGGTGGAGCACTACGAGAAGCGGGTCGAGGCCGAGCGGGAGTCCCAGCGCCAGCCGGACGACCAGACGGCGGACGCGGCGCGGCTGGGGGCGCCGGACATCGTGCCGCGCTGATCGGCCCCGCTGCCCATGAGGGCCTGCCCGGGAGTTCCCGTGCATGTCACTCGAACGGGTGTCGTGAGCTGGGATCTTTGCTCGAAACCCGGTCGTTCTACTGGGTGCGGGGGCAGAACTCGGCGGCGAGCAGGTCGGGTTCGAGGTCCGGGTCCTCGATCCCGTCCGTGTTCACCCGGAAGGTGAGGACACGACGGCCGTCGACGGTGGCCGCGGTGCGCACGTAGCTGCCGGAGATATGGCCGTCGTGCCCCCACACCGTGGTGCCGCACGACAGCTTCACCGGATACAGACCCATGCCGTACAGGCCTTGTGCGGTGCGGGTGTCGAGCATTTCGTGCAGTTGGCGGGACGGGAGCAGGTCGCCCGCGAGCAGGGCCGCGTAGAAGCGGTTCAGGTCGGCGAGCGTGGTGACCAGTTCACCCGCCGCGCCGGCGACGCGCGGGTCGAGGGCGGTCACGTCGGTGCCGTCGGCGGAGTAGGCGCGGCCGTGCGGGGAGGGCAGCGAGGTGCGGGCGCCGGGGAAGGAGGTGCCTGTCAGACGGAGGGGGTTGATGATGCGGCGCTCGGCCTCGGTGGCGTACGAGTGGCCGGTGACCTGGCGGATGACCATGCCGAGCAGGGCGTAGTTGGTGTTCGAGTAGGCGAAGCGGCCGCGGGTGGTCGGGGGGTGGGTGAGTGCGATGCGGATGGCCTGGAGCGGGGTGAGGGGGACGGCCCCCTTGGTGTCGTCGGTGAAGTTGTACAGGCCACTGGTGTGGGTGAGCAGGGAGCGCAGCGTCAGACGCCGGCCGTCGTTGCCCGCGCCGCGCACCAGACCCGGAAGGTGAGCGTCCAGGGGGTCGGACAGGGACAGCCGGTGCTCGGCGGCGAGTTGCAGCACCACGGTCGCGATGAACGTCTTGGTGATGCTGCCCGCGCGGAAGTGGTCGTCGCGGGCGATGCCCTCGCCGGCGCGGGCGAAGCGTGCGCCGGAGGCGTCGCCGGCCAGCAGCGCGGCGGCGGGAGCCTTGCCGCGGGTGACCAGAAGGGGGAGCAGACGCCGGAGGGCACGGGTGGCGCTCGTTGCCGGGGCGGTGGCGGGGGAGTGTGAGCCTGTCCGGGCCGCGGACCTGGGGGTGTGACGGGCGGCCGAGGGCGTGGTGGAGTGGGAAGGGCCGGCGGTCGGCATCAGGCGCGGCAGGCCGATCGGCGCCAGCAACAGGACGGCCAGAGACACGGGTATGACCAGGAGTGTCCGAGGTGTCCGGGGCGCAGGCATCGGCGTTCCCTTCCTTGTTGCGGCACATCATGGGGGACGGACCTGTGCGCACGAGCAGGTGGTCCGCAGGTGAGGGGCGTGCCGGTCGCCGGAGGCTTGTCGGCCGAAGGGCCCCCTGGGCGCTGAGCGCTTGTCGGGTGAGGGACAATGAAGGCTCTGTCAGGGCGGGTTGCATGAGGGGACGCATGTCGGAGGCGGAGCGGGCGGGAGCATCCCGTCAGGACAAGAGCGAACGTCTCCTCGCCGGGCGCTACCGGCTGGGAGATGTTCTCGGCCGCGGCGGCATGGGCACGGTGTGGCGGGCCCAGGACGAAACGCTGGGCCGCACGGTCGCCGTCAAGGAGCTGCGGTTCCCGTCGAGCATCGACGACGACGAGAAACGGCGGCTGATCACGCGCACCCTGCGTGAGGCCAAGGCGATCGCGCGGATTCGTAACAACGGCGCGGTGACGGTCTTCGACGTGGTCGACGAGGACAACCGGCCGTGGATCGTGATGGAGCTCGTCGAGGGCAAGTCGCTCGCCGAGGTCATCCGCGAGGACGGCCTGCTCACGCCGAGGCGCGCCGCCGAGGTGGGGCTCGCGATACTCGACGTGCTGCGTTCCGCGCACCGCGAGGGCATCCTGCACCGCGATGTGAAGCCGTCGAACGTGCTGATCTCCGACGACGGCCGGGTCGTGCTGACCGACTTCGGCATCGCGCAGGTCGAGGGCGACCCGTCCATCACCTCGACCGGCATGCTCGTCGGCGCGCCCTCGTACATCTCGCCGGAGCGGGCGCGCGGGCACAAGCCCGGCCCCGCGGCCGACCTGTGGTCGCTGGGCGGGCTGTTGTACGCGTCGGTCGAGGGCGTGCCGCCGTACGACAAGGGTTCCGCGATCGCGACGCTCACCGCGGTGATGACCGAGCCGGTGGAGCAGCCGAAGAACGCGGGCCCGCTGGAGAACGTGATTTACGGGCTGCTCGTGAAGGACCCCGCGCAGCGGCTCGACAACGAGCGCGCCCGGGCGATGCTCAGCGAGGTGGTCTACGCCCCCGAGCCCAAGGAGACCGTGCCGGAGCCGGCGGACGCGACGAAGGTCGTGGCGCTGCCGCCGGTGCCGGACGAGGGCCGGGGCAAGAAGGGTTCGGACGGTTCGGGCGACTCGGGCGGTTCCGGGGCCAAGCGCGGTGAGGAGGCCGGGGAGCGGTTGCGCGGGGCGCTGCGTTCCGTGCGGAAGGCCGCCTCGGTCGCCGGTGCGGCCACGGCGGCGGCCACCGCTGCCGCGACGGCCCGTGCGAAGTCCGGCGCTGCGGGCGGGACGGGCAGCGCGGGCGGTGCGAGCAGCGGCGGCGGTGCGAGCAGCGCCGGCGGTGCGGGTGGTTCCGGCGGTACCACGGCTTCCGGTTCGGTGGTCGCGGAGGGGGCGGCTCCGAAGGCTCCCCCGGCTCCGCCGCGCGTGGACGTGTCGAAGCCCGCCGCGGCTGCGGGGACGCCGGGGAAGTCCGGGACGGTCACGCCCGGCCGGGGTGGCGAGGCGGCGGAGGGCTCCCCGAAGCCGGGCGTGCGTGACGGCGCGCCCGTGGGCTCGCCCTCCGGTCCCGTCGGCTCGAAGGGGGCTCTCGGCTCGGCGGGCTCGGCGGGTTCGGGGGGTTCCGGTTCCACCGGTTCGGGCGGCGACGCCAGGCCGGCTTCCGGGTGGCCCGTGGCGCCCGAGCGGCCGCCGCGGCCCGTGCCGCGGGCACCGCTCACCGATGTGGTGCCACGGCGGACCCTGATGATCATCGCGGTGGTGGTGGCGCTCGCCGTGATCGGCACCGTGCTGGCCCTGACCCTCGGTGGCGGTGACGACAGCGGGGCGAAGAACGGCAAGAGCGGCGACACCAAGGCGGCCCCGTCCCACGGGGTGACCGCGGGCAGCGGCGGCAAGGGTGCGACCAGCGGCTCTCACACCGACAGCGGCGACAAGACGGACGGTGCCACCGGGTCGGCCGGGGACGGGAGTTCGGGCAGCACACCGAACGCCGACTCGTCGGGCAGCGCCGCCGCCACGAGCGGGACGGGCGGCGACGGCAAGGAGTCGAGCTCCTCGGGTTCCACCGCCGTGTCGACGTACAAGGGCAGCCAGGGGTTCAAGATCGGGCTGCCGAAGGGGTGGAAGTACCAGTCGACGGATGACGCGGGAGCCCGCTTCACCGGTCCCGACGGGCAGAAGCTCCTCGTCGGCTGGACGACCACGCCCAAGAGCGACCCCGTGGCGGACTGGAAGAACCAAGAGGGGTACATGGTGCGCTCGCAGTACAAGCGGGTGCGCATAGAGCAGGTGGACTACCGCGGTTGGAACACGGCCGACTGGGAGTTCACCTATCAGGACGGTGGCACGAAGTACCGGTCGATCGACCGTGGGTTCGTCGTGAATGATCATCTCGGGTACGGGCTGATGTACACGGCGAAGGCATCCGACTGGGACAGCGAGCTGCGCAAGGACACGTGGAAGACACTGACGACGACGTTCCAGCCGAAGTCGTGAGGCCTGGGCCCGACCCCACGTCATGAGGCGCGTGCCCATGTCGTGAGGTTCGGGCCGGTTCGCCCGGGGTGTCTGTTGTAGGGGTCGGTCACGGGGCGGTGACATCTCGCATCCCGACATTGCGGGTTGCCTCCGGCACGTATCGTGAGTGGTTGCGGACCGTACGAAGCCGTAACGGGACGCGAGGCGAACGGAATTGACCACCGGGCGGCCGGGGGAGGCATCGTGGACGACTATGCGGGACGGGTACTCGCCGACCGTTACCGCCTGCCGCTGCCGCCCTCCGACGAGTACGAATTCGCCGAGAGCCGGGCCTTCGACACCTACAGCGGTCAGGAAGTCCTCGTCCGGCAGGTGCCGTTGCCGGAGGTCGTCGAGGCGGAGATGCTCGACGCGGACGGGCTGCCCGAGGGGTTCGTGGCGCGGGACGGCGGGGTGCGGCGCGCCTCCGCACGGACCACACGCAGGCCCACCGAACCCGCCGTGCGACGGGCGATCGAGGCGGCGCAGGCCGCCGCGCAGATTCCCGACCATCCCCGACTGGACCAGGTCTTCGACGTGTTCGCCGAAGGCGGGTCGTTGTGGATAGTGAGTGAGCTGGTGCCCGCGCGGTCCCTGGCCGCGCTGCTCGCCGAGAAGCCGCTGAGCCCCTATCGGGCGGCCGAGGTCGCCGCCGACGTCGTCACCGCGCTGCGGGTGCTGCACGCGCACGGATGGGTCCACCGCAACATCACCGTGCGCACGGTGCTCGTCTGCGACGACGGCCGGGTGATGCTGACCGGCCTGGCCGCCGGCGCCGCGGAGGAGGCACTGTGCGGGTACGACCCGGTGCCGGTACAGGACTTCGAGGGTCCCGGGGGTGAGCGAGGCGTCGGCGCCGGTTCACCCCACGCGGGTCCCGGCGCGGATTCACGAGCGGGTACGGGCACGGGCGCCGGTGTCCCGCGTGGCGCGGCGCGTGCGCGCGGTGGCGCGCCTGGTGGAGTGACCGCAGGACTGCCCGGCGGGGGAGCCGGTGGTGCCTCCGGCGGGGGTCCCGGAGCCTCGTTCGGCGCGGTGGTCGCCGGCGCGCAGGGGGCCGACGCCGAGGCCGCGCGGCGGGCCGCGATCGAGGCGCGGGCCGAGAACACCACTCCCGTGGGAGAGCCGCCCGTCGACGGCGGAGCGGCCCTGGCGCGCAGGGCTCTGGAGGCCGGAGGCGACGCCCGGGCGGCCCGGGCCGGAGCCATCGCCGCGTACCGGGCCGGAGCCCGGGCCGCGGCCCGGGTGCACGAGCAGCAGCGGGGCGGTCCGGCGGCACTGCCCGGGCCCCGTCCCGCCCCGCCGGCCGACGGCTCCGTGCCGGGGACCCAGGGTTCCGGGCACGGTGTGGAGCAGCGGCCGGAGACCCCGCCCCCCGGTCAGATCGCCGACCCCTACGGCGTCGGTGTCGGACGCGCGGGCGCGTGGCCCGGCGCGCAGCCCCGCCCCGGAAGCGGCCCCGGCACCGGTACCGCCCCTGGCGTCAACGGCCCCGGATTCGGTGGCCCCGGCCCCGGTCCCGGCGGCAATGGCGGTCAGGGGCGCCCGGCGCTCCCCGGCCCCGCGACCGGTCATGGAAGCGGCCACAGCGGCACCCCGGTTCCCCCAGGAGCCCAGGGCCCCCACGGCATCCAGAACCACGGCCCCCAGAATCACGGCACGCCCGCCCTCGTGCCCGGACAGCAGTCCGCCTCCGCCCCGACGCCCAACGGCCGTTGGGACGAGCTGGTCGCCGGTGCGCCCCCGCGGCGCGGTCCCGCCACCGCGCTCGCCGCGGAGCGGGCCCGGCAGGCGCGGATGGCCGTCGTCGGTCCGGTGACCGAGCGATGGGCGCCGGAGCAGGCCGGGCCGGTGCACGAGAACTGGCAGCTGGCGGCGCCGATCGGCCCCCAGACCGATCTGTGGGCGCTGGGCGCCCTGCTCTTCCGGGCCGTGCAGGGGCACGCGCCCTACCCGGAGGACAACACCGCGGAGCTGGTGCAGCTGGTGTGCGCGGAGCCGCCCGCGTTCGCCGAGGAGTGCGGGCCACTGCGGCCCGTCGTGGAGTCGCTGCTGCGTCAGGACCCCACCGAGCGGCTGGACTTCGAGGAGCTGAGCGGCTGGCTGCGCTCGCTGGTGCGGTCCGCGCCGGAGCCCGAGGCGGGCGCGCACGTCGTCGCGGCGCCGCCCGTCGACCCCAGCCGGCTGCCGATCGTACGGCGCAGGGGCGAGCTCGTCCGCAGGCGCCGGTCCGGACTGCCCGCGACCAGCGCGCACGCCCGCCACAAGCGCGCGAAGCCCGACCGGCAGGCGAGGCCGGCCAGGCCGACGGAGACGGCCAAGCCCCGCAAGCTGGGCCGGAACCTGCTCCTGCTGGTCCTGCTCCTGCTGGTCGCGGCGGTCGCGTACGCGATGGTCTTCATGCCGAAGAAGACCGACCCGAACAGCGACGCGAACGGCGAACGGACCGGCTCCGCGGGCCAGGTGAGCCCGGCACCCGGGAACACCGCGGGCACGGGCGCCGACGGCAGCGCCAGCAGCCGGCCGCGCCCCGACCAGACCTCTCCCGGCACGGACACGAACCCTTCGGGCGGCGCCAGTTCGACGACCTCGCAGTCCAACGACCCGGCGGTCGGCCAGGGCTTCACCCTGCGCAAGGACTCCGAGGGCTTCCAGGTCGCCGTGGCCAACGGCTGGAACCGCACGCCCAAGAACGGTCGCGGCCAGGTGGTCTACTCCCAGGGCGACTTCGAGCTCATCGTCGTACCCGGACGGGACAGCACCAGCAAGTACGGCGGCGATCCGCTGACGTACCAGCGCGAGACCGAGAGCGAGTTGCAGCCGTTCCGCGACTCGACATGGGCCACCTCCAGCGGGATGCGGCGGATCGACGTGGGCGGACGGACCATGGCCGAGGGCCAGTTCACCTGGCAGAACTCCGCGGGGCAGTCGCTGTACGTCCGCAATCTCGCGATCATCGTCGGCGGCCGCTACCACGTGGTGCAGGTGCGTGGCCCGGAGGCCGAACGGGACGAGGTCACGAGGCTGTACGAGCAGGCGTCGGCGACCTACCAAGTCACCGGCTGAGCAATTCCCGTAGTCATGAACCGCTGAACGCCGAATGGTTCCCTCCCGTACACGGAAGGGAGAACCGTCACAGTGCGGTCTCCGTACGACCCCGCCGGTTCCCTGTGCGGGGACCGCTCTTTAGTCTGACCCTGTCAATACCATTGCGGGGAAACGTGAATCAGATGCAGGGCCTGCTCCTCGCGGGCCGCTACCGACTTGTCGAATCCATCGGCAGCGGTGGCATGGGCCGCGTGTGGCGTGCGCACGACGAGGTGCTGCACCGTGCCGTCGCGATCAAGGAGCTGACGGCCGCGCTGTACGTGACGGAGAGCGACCGGGCCGTGCTGTTGGCGCGCACCCACGCCGAGGCGCGGGCCGCCGCCCGGATCAACCACTCGGCCGTTGTCACCGTGCACGACGTCCTGGATCACGACAACCGGCCCTGGATCGTCATGGAGCTGGTCGAGGGCAACTCACTGGCCGACGAGGTCAAGGACAAGGGGCGCGTCGAACCGGCCGAGGCGGCGCGGATCGGGCTGTGGGTGATGCGCGCCCTGCGCGCCGCACACTCCGCCGGCGTGCTGCACCGTGACGTGAAGCCCGGGAACGTACTGCTGTCCTCCGACCGGCGGGTGCTGCTCACCGACTTCGGGATCGCGCAGGTCGAGGGCGACACGACCATCACGCGCACCGGCGAGATCGTCGGCTCGGTCGACTATCTGGCGCCCGAGCGGGTGCGCGGGCACGACCCCGGGCCGTCCGCCGACCTGTGGGCGCTCGGCGCGACGCTGTACACGGCGGTGGAGGGGCGGTCGCCGTTCCGCCGGACCTCGCCGCTGACCACCATGCAGGCCGTGGTCGACGAGGAGCCCGCGCCGCCGCAGCACGCCGGTCCGCTCGGGCCCGTCATCACCGCGCTGCTCAACAAGGACCCGGCCGTGCGGCCCGGTGCGGAGGAGGCCGAGCAGATGCTCGCCGAGGCCGCGGAGGGTCGCCGGCCGAGTGCGGCGCAGGCGTATGTGCCGACGGAGCAGCACGTGGACACCGGCACCATGGGGATGGGCGCGCAGCGCGTGGCGCCCTACGGGACGGCGCCCCGGGGGACGGGGGCGCACGGCGCCGCGCCCCACGGACCGGGGGCGCACGAGACGGCGTCGCACGGGTCCGTGGCGCACGGATCGGGCGCGCACGGGGCGACGCCGACGCTGCATGCGCCGGTGCCCGGGCCCCTGGCCGAGGGCACCGGCACCGGGGGCGCGTCCGGGAGGCGGCGCCGCGGTCGTACGATCGCCCTCGTCGTCGTGCTCGCCGCCCTGATCGGCGGTGGCGGCGCCGTGGCCATGCACTATGTGAACGGCGCACGGACCGACGACACCCACAACAGCGCCTCGCCCCCCACCGCGAGTCCCGGCACCACCAAGCCCGGGAGCACCCCGAGCGCGAATTCGGGCACCCAGAAGCCGTCCGGCGCCGTGCCCGACACCTGGGTGCAGCGGGACGACGTCGAGGGCTTCACCATCTCCCTGCCCGACAAGACCTGGCAGCGGCAGGCCAACGGCAACCAGGTCGACTACACGCCCGACGGCGGCAAGCACTTCGTCCGCATCGCCATCGACGACTCGCCGGACTTCCCCACCCCGTACGCACACCAGCAGGACCTGGAGGAGCAGTTGACCAAGCTGGCCGACTACCGCCAGGTGCAACTGCAGTCCAACACCTTCCGCGACTGCCCGGGCTCCCTGTGGGACTTCACCTGGACCGCGCTGCCGAAGCAGACGCCGTTCCCCGGCGAGCGGCGGGCGATCGAGCAGACGTACCTCAGCCGCGAGGGTGTCGAGTACGCGATCTACATGTCCTCGCCCGCGGCGGACTGGGACACGGCGCGCCGGCAGTTCGACGTGATTCTCCGTAGCTGGCTCCCCAAGACCTGACGGGCCGGACGGACACGAACTGGTCGCAACCGGTCTGACGAGGCCGGATAACAACCCTCGCGTGGTCCGGAGCCCGGAGCGCGTCCGTCCGGTGCGGCATGATGAGGCGTATGGGGACCAAGGGGGAGAACGTCCGTGTGATCGGCGGCCGTTACCGGCTGGAGGCCAGGATCGGCCGGGGCGGCATGGGCGTCGTCTGGCGCGCCACCGACCAGCTGCTCGCCCGGCAGGTCGCGGTGAAGGAACTCGCCCTCGACGACTCGCTCTCCGACGACGAGGCCCGGACGCAGCGCGACCGCACCCTGCGCGAGGCCCGCGCGGTCGCCCAGCTGCACCACCCGCACATCATCGTCGTGCATGACGTGGTCGAGGAGGACGAACGGCCCTACATCGTCATGGAGTTGATCGACGGCGGCTCGCTCGCCGAGCGGATCTCCGCCGACGGTCCCGTCGACGCGCGCGAGGCCGCCCGGATCGGCCTCGCCCTCCTCGGCGCGCTGCGCCGCGCGCACGAGGCGGGTGTCCTGCACCGTGACCTCAAGCCCGCCAACGTCCTGATGGAGGCGGGCACCGACCGTGTCGTGCTCACCGACTTCGGCATCGCCCAGGTCGCGGGCGCCACGACGCTCACCGAGAGCGGGTCGTTCGTCGGCTCGCCCGAGTACACCGCGCCCGAGCGGATGTCCGGCGTCAGGACCGGCCCCGAGTCCGATCTGTGGTCGCTCGGGGCGCTGCTCTGCACGGTCCTGAGCGGTGAATCGCCCTTCCGCCGTGACTCGTTGGGCGGCATCCTGCACGCCGTCGTCATGGACGAGATCCGCCCGCCCGCGCAGGCCGCGCCCCTGCTGCCGGTCGTACGGGGGCTGCTGGAGCGCGATCCGGAGCGGCGGCTCGACGCGATGGAGGCGGAGCGGCTGCTCAAGGCCTTCCTGGAGACGGGCCGTACGCCGCGGGCCGCGTCGGCCGGCTACACGCCCACGCAACGGGACGTACCGAAGCGGAAGTCACCCGTCCAGCAGGCCGCGCACCCCTCCCCTCCGCCGGTTGCTCCCCCCGCCGCCGGGTCCGACCGTGCCCCGAAGCGGTCGGCGCGGACCATGCTCGTCGTCGCGGCGCTGGTCGCCGCCGTGGCCGGGGCGGGCGTGTCGGCGCTGCTGCTGGTGAACCACGGCGGGGGCAGCGGCGGGGGCGGTACGTCGACTCCGTCCGCCAGTTCGGCGCCGGGCACGTCCGTGAGCGCGTCGCACTCCCCGAGCGCGCCCGCGGCGCCGGGGTCTTCGGTCTCACCGAGCCCCGCCCCCACGGTCACCGTCACCCGGCAGCAGAAGCCGGCCGCCTCCTCCGGCACGGCACCCTCGGGCTACCGGACGGTCCATGACCCGGACGGGTTCTCGCTCGCCGTGCCGGACGGCTTCACCCGCGATCCGGAGGGCGAGCGGATCTTCTACTTGTCACCGGGCCAGACCTTCCGCCTCGGCATCAAGGCGACCGACCCCGAGGCGGGCGGCCCGCTCGCGGTGATGCGGCGCGCCGACGCCGACGGGCCGTCCACGAACCCGGGCTACCACGACGGCGCCGTCACCTCCACCACGCACGACGGACAGCCCGCCGCGCTCTGGGAGTTCACCTGGAACGGCTTCAGCGAGGCGGAGGGCGCGCGGCACACGTACGACCTCTGCTGGGAGGAGGGCGGCCGGATGTACGACGTGTGGGTGTCGGCGCCGGTCGGCAAGGTGACGCAGGCGAAGGAGTACTTCGAGGTGGCGTTGGACACCTTCGTGGCCCCGTAGACGAGACCATCTTCGTGGCCCCGCGGACGGGGGATCAACGGGAGATAAGGGACGGCCCGCGTCACGGGTCTGTGACCGGTGCGTGACGGGTCTGGATGCCGCAGAGCGTGCCGCGATAGGGATGGACCCATGAGGAACAACGGGGGAGTCCCTTACGGGTCCGACGAGCCGACGAGTTTCGTTCTGCAACCGCCGACCCGGGTCGCCCCGGAGCCGACGGCCGACTCCGCGCCCGGTCCAGTACCCACGCCCGTGCTCCATCCCGTGACCGCGCCCGACCCCGCCGCCGAGCCCGATCCCGACCCCGGCACCGGGCGGCTCGTCGCGGGCCGCTACCGGCTGCTCGGCAAGCTCGGTCACGGTGGGATGGGGACGGTCTGGCGGGCCGAGGACGAGACGGTGGGCCGTGAGGTCGCCGTCAAGGAGCCCCGCGTCCCGGACCACCTTCCCGAGCGTGAACGCGCCAATGTCTTCGAGCGGATGCGTCGCGAGGCGCGCGCCGCGGCCCGGCTCGACCACCCGGCGGTGGTGAACGTCCACGACGTCGCGGTCGTGGACGGTCAGCCCTGGATCGTCATGGAGCTGGTGCGGGGCCGTTCGCTGGGCGCCGCCCTCCAGGAGGGCACGCTCGGGGTGCGGGAGGCGGCGCGGATCGGTCTCGAGGTGCTCGGCGCGCTGGAGGCGGCGCACGCGGCGGGCATCCTGCACCGGGACGTCAAGCCCGACAACGTGCTGCTCGGCCCGCACGGCCGGGTCGTCCTCACCGACTTCGGCATCGCGCAGATCGAGGGCGAGACGAATCTGACCGCCACGGGCGGCTTCGTCGGGTCGCCCGAGTACATCGCGCCGGAACGGGTGCTCGGCCAGCGTCCGGGGCTGGCCTCCGACCTCTGGTCGCTCGGTGTCGTCCTGTACGCGGCCACGGAGGGCGTGTCGCCCTTCCGCCGCAGCAACACGCCCGCGACGCTTCAGTCGGTCCTCAACTCCACCCCGGCGCCGCCCGCTTCGGCGCGGGGGCCGCTGGCGGAGGCCATCGACGGACTCCTGGACAAGGACCCCTCCCGCCGCCCCGGCGCGGACCGGGTCCGGCGGATGCTGGAGGAGGCCGCCGCGCCACCCGCCCCGGAGCCGACGCAGGTCGTGCAGATCGCGGGTCCGGGCGGCAAGGGTCTGCGCGTGCGCCGCACGCCCCTGTTCCTCGGCCTCGGCGCGATGGTCGTCGCGACGGCGGTGGCGGCGTACCTGCTGTTCGCGAACCCGTTCGCGGGGCCGCTGCCCGACGGCTGGAAGAAGCACCACGAGACGGACGTCGCCGCGACACTGGCGGCACCCGCGGGTTATCAGAGATCGACGCCGGACCGGACGTCGGACAAAGGGCACTGGGTCACGTACACCGACTGGAGCGGCAGCATCTGGATCGGCCTGACCCTGATCGAGAAGTCCGAGGACACGAGCCATCGGATCAAGGACTCCTCGGCCGCCGAGATGTACGCCGACAACGACGACTTCAAGGGCAGCGGCGCGTACGAGCTGAGCATGCCCGCGGCCCCGCGCACGGACCCGGAGGAAACGAAGTACCACGGCAGGCAGTCCGCCGAGAACACCGTCGTCTACACGACCACCGACAGCCAGAACCCGCGCCCGCGCGAGGTGAAGATCTTCTACTACAAGACGGCCAAGGGCGACATGTACAAGCTCACGATCAGCTATCCGGGCAAGGGCGACTTCACGGCACGCGGCCGTGAGGTCGCCAGGACGGCGATCGCGAACCTGGACATCGACCGGCTGTGAGGGCCTGACCAGGGCTCGGCCTCGCCGCTCCGGTCACGCCTTCAGCTTGCCCGCGACCGCCTTGACCAGGTCGGTCTTCGCGACCAGCAGGGCGAAGCGCCCGCCGGAGCCGGAAGCCGACTTCGCGTACCAGGGCAGACCCCGGCGGCGCCACTTGCTCGCTTCCAGGTCCTTCGGGATCTTCGGCAGGGCGAAGGACCAGCCGGAGAGCCGCAGTTCGCCGGTCCAGGTGCCGGCGGGGAGGTCGAGGACCGGTACGCGGGCGGTGAAGGTGTCGGCGTGGGCGGTGCGTGCGACGGGGAAGGCGGCGGTGGCGCCGCTGTCGTTGCTGAGGGCCAGGGTCAGCGGGCCGTCCGGGTAGGCGCCGAGGGTCCAGCGGCCGGTGATCAGCAGTTCGGTGGGGTTGCTGGCGTTCCAGCGGGACTCCCCGAACGTGAGGTGCGGCAGGACCCGGTTCTTCTTCTCGCCCAGGTCGAGCGTGAAGTTGCCGTGCGGCTTGGTGGTGTAGAGGGTGACGGCGCGAATACCGCGGGCGGTGTCCACGACACGGGTGTCCGCCGCGCCGGAGACGTCCAGGGCCCGCTTGCTGCCGATCCGCACCTCACGGGACAGCCCCTGGGCGCCGACGGCCAGGGAGATGTCCCACAGCCCGTCGCCGAGCGGCGCGCCGTCCGCGGCGGTGTCGATGTCGACGGTCGTCTCGAATCCGGCCTCTTCGTAGGTGTACGCGCCCTCGTCCTCGTGCGCGCCGAGCCCCGGAGTGGCGGTGTGCCGGACGGGGAGCCGGTACTCCGTCCCGCTGCCGCGCTCGCGCAGGACGAGACCGGTGGTGACGTCCTCGGTCGCGACGCGGTGGAGGTACCCGTACCCGGCCAGGCGCAGGGTGGTGCCGTGCAGCTCGGCGCGGGTGACCTGGTGACGCAGGCCGAGCTGGTCGGTGACGTCGTAGCAGCTGTCCGGGACGGAGCGGGCGGGGTCGCGGAGGAATGGGTAGCGGGCGTAGGCCCGGCCGCCGTCGACCAGCACGGGAGTGGCGACCTTGCTCTTGGCCAGCTGCTTCTCGAACCGGGTCAGTTCGAGCACCTCGTCGAGCATCCGGTGCCGCACGAGGTGGAGCCGGAGCCGGGCCATCGCCGAGAGCTGGTCGTCCATCCCCTCGTGCCACAGCGGTGCGATGGCGTCGGCGAGCCGGTCCAGCTGCTTCTGCTGCAGCTCGCGGGGTTCGCGCGCCACATGACCGAGGAGCTGCTGCACCTCGACGGTCAGATGCCGGTGGGCGAGGTGGTCGCGGCCCGGGCCGGCCGGCACGTTCTCCAGGATCACGTCGACGATGCGCGGCAGGAACCGCAGCCGGGGCTCGGAGCCGCCGGTCTGCAGGGTGATGTTGCCGTCGTCGTCCCGCTGCACCCAGTACAGGCAGTCGTACGAGGCCAGCACGGAGATCCCCGAGGCGTGCAGATACGCCGGGCCGACGAACATCTGGTCCTCGCCGATCTTGAGATCGGTCGGGAAGCGGAGGTGGTGCCGTTCCAGGAGTTCGCGGCGGAACAGCTTCATCGGGTTCAGGGTCCAGTAGACCCGCGAGGAGAAGACGTCGGTCTTCGGCTGGTCGCGCCGGAACATGGACGTGGGCGCGCCGCGTCCGCCCACACCGACCATCTTGCCGAGGACGACATCCGTGCCGTTCTCCTCGGCCATCGCCACCATGCGCTCCAGGGCCTCCGGCCCCAGGTAGTCATCGGCGTCGAGGAAGAACACGAACTGTCCCCGCGCGTGGTCGAGTCCGCGGTTGCGCGGGGCGGAGGGGCCACCGGAGTTCTCCTGATGGATCACCCGCAGCAGGGCCGGATACGCGTCGGACAGCCGCTCGAGTTCGGCCGCCGTGCCGTCCGTGGAGCCGTCGTTGACGACGATGATCTCCAGCTGGTCCTGCCCGATGCTCTGATCGGCGACGGACGTAATACACCGTGTCAGGTAGGGCATCGCGTTATAAGCAGCGACAATCACCGAAACAGTGGGCACAGCCATCGTCACGTTCTCCTGGCAAGACGGGGCACGCCCCTCGTTTGCCGGCCACTTGGGAAACCGCGTAAGCAAGATCCATATGTGTGGGAGAAGGTGCCGATAGAGATGTGAACATACCGTGAGTCGTCGGTGCGTTCAACATGAATGCTCAGTGAAGTCGGAGTCTGAAGTGTGGTTCAGCTCACTTCTCGAATGACCGATTCATTCATGCTTTCTCCCGAAAAAAGCGCTCTGGAAAATTGGCAGGGGAAAGGGCGGGACGGCAAAAGAGGGTTTTCCTGGGAAATTTCCCTTGCGGTAATCATGGAACGCGGGTGGAGCATAAGTGGGGCATAAAGGGTGCGGCGGACGCCGCGCGCGCCGTCGGGGCACCTGGCCGTCCAAGAGCGCCCGCGCACTCCTGGACATCGGCGAAGCGGCGTCGAGCTCCCGAACAACGCCCTGATCAGGGCGTTCCCTGCCAGTGACCACTGGCGCGGTGTGTGCAGTCGGTGAAAGCGAGTTACCAACGGGTACCCAAAGCCCGCACTCCGTCATACGCTGCGCCTCATGACGGACTCGCAGGCCTCGGAAATCACCGGCACGGTCAAGTCGGAAAAGACCGGCACCAACCCCCTCGCCCCCGCACCCGTGGGCGCCCGCACCGCCGCCGACGTGGTCACGCCCGAGCTGGTCGCGCAGCTCACCAAGGGTGTCGTCGGCTCGGGGCGGACGGCCAACCACACCCCGTTCACCGGCGAGAAGCTGGCCGACCTGCCCGAGTCCACCCCCGAGGACGTACAGGAGGCCTTCGAGCGGGCCCGTAAGGCGCAGGTCGCCTGGGGTGCCACGCCCGTACGGCAGCGCGCCGCCGTCCTGCTCCGCTTCCACGACCTGGTGCTCGCCCGCCAGGCCGAGGTGCTCGACCTCATCCAGCTGGAGACCGGCAAGGCCCGGCTGCACGCGCACGAAGAGGTGCAGGCCGTCGTCGTGGCCGCCCGCCACTACGGCAGGAAGGCTCCCGCCTACCTCAGCCCCAAGCGGCACGCCGGGGCCATGCCCACCCTCACCAAGGTCACCGAGCTGCGCCACCCGCGCGGTGTCGTGGGCCAGATCGCGCCCTGGAACTACCCCCTCGAACTCTCCGTCGGCGACGCGCTCCCGGCCTTCGTCGCGGGCAACGCCGTGGTGATGAAGCCGGACACCGAGACCTGCCTCACCGCCCTGTGGGCGCGCGACCTGCTCGTCGAGGCCGGGTTGCCCGCCGAGGTCTTCCAGGTCGTCATCGGGGACGGTCCGGTCGTTGGTCCCGAGGTCGTCAAGCACGCCGACTACGTCTCCTTCACCGGGTCCACCCGGACCGGCCGCGAGGTCGCCCAGGGAGCCGCCGCCCGGCTCGTCGGCGTCTCCCTCGAGCTCGGCGGCAAGAACGCGATGGTGGTCCTGGAGGACGCCGACATCGACAAGGCCGCCGCGGGCGCCGTCCGCGCCTGCTTCTCCTCCGCCGGGCAGCTCTGCATCTCCATCGAGCGGTTGTACGTCCACGAGTCCGTCGCCGACGCGTTCGCGGAGCGCTTCGCCGCGCGGACCAAGGCCATGCGGCTCGGCACCTCCCTCGCCTACGGCGCCGACATGGGCTCGCTGGTGGGGGAGCGGCAGCTGGAGACCGTGACCCGGCACGTGGAGGAGGCGGTCGCCAAGGGCGCGAAGCTCGTCGCCGGCGGCGTCGCCCGCCCCGACATCGGCCCCTACTTCTACGAGCCCACCATCCTCGACGGCGTGGAAGCCCCCATGGCTGTCTGCAACGAGGAGACCTTCGGGCCCGTCGTCTCCCTCTACCGCTTCAAGACGGACGACGAGGTCGTCGAACTCGCCAACTCCACGTCGTACGGCCTCAACTCCTCCGTCTGGACGAAGGACGGGCGACGCGGGCGCGCGGTCGCGGCGCGGCTGCGCACCGGCACGGTCAACGTCAACGAGGGATACGCGCCCGCGTACGGCAGCGTCCAGTCGCCGATGGGCGGCATGAAGGACTCCGGCCTCGGCCGCCGGCACGGCTCCGAGGGCATCCTCAAGTACACCGAGGCACAGACCGTCGCCCAGCAGCGACTGCTGCCGATGGCGCCCTCGCTCGGCATGGACGACGAGAAGTACGCGCAGTTCATGAGCCGCAGCCTGAGGGTGATGAAGGCGCTCCGGTTGCGCTAGCGCCCCGCAAGGGGCGCGGGGAACTGCGCGAGCAACCACGGACGACCCGCAGCGAGGAGAACACGTGTCGCAGGAGAACTCTGCCCGACCGCCGGTAGGCGACCCGTACGACTACGACGTCATCGTCGTCGGCTCCGGCTTCGGTGGCTCGGTCACGGCCCTCAGGCTCACCGAAAAGGGCTACCGCGTCGGAGTGCTGGAAGCGGGCCGTCGCTTCACCCGTGACGCGCTGCCCAAGAACTCCTGGGACATCAAGAACTACCTGTGGGCGCCGGCGCTCGGCATGTACGGCATCCAGCGCATCCATCTGCTGGGCAACGTCATGGTGCTGGCGGGCGCCGGAGTCGGCGGCGGCTCCCTGAACTACGCCAACACCCTCTACGTGCCGCCGAAGGCATTCTTCGACGACCCGCAGTGGAAGGACATCACCGACTGGCAGGCGGAGCTGAAGCCGTACTACGACCAGGCCCGCCGGATGCTCGGTGTGCGGCTCAACCCGACCATGACCCCCTCCGACGTCCATCTCAAGGCGGCCGCGCAGCGGATGGGCGTCGGCGACAGCTTCCACATGGCGCCGGTCGGCGTCTTCTTCGGTGACGGGCAGGACGCGGACGGCACGGCCAAGGCCGGGCCCGGGGGTGAGGTGGAGGACCCCTACTTCGGGGGCGCCGGACCCGCCCGCAAGGCGTGCACCGAGTGCGGCGAGTGCATGACCGGCTGCCGGCACGGCGCGAAGAACACCCTCAACGAGAACTACCTGTACCTGGCGGAGAAGGCGGGCGCGGTCGTGCACCCGATGACCACCGTCGTGTCCGTCACCGACGACTCGCAGGGCGGATACGCCGTCGCCACCCTGCCCACGGACGAGAAACGCAAGGGCGAAGGGCGCACGCTCAAGGCGCGCAGGGTCGTCATCGCCGCGGGCACGTACGGCACGCAGACACTGCTGCACCGGATGAAGGCGGGCGGCCAACTGCCGTACCTCTCCCCGAGGCTGGGCGAGCTGACCCGCACCAACTCGGAGGCGCTGGTGGGCGCGCAGACCGACAACCGCCGCTACCGCAAGGCACACGGCACGCCCAAGGCCGACTTCACCCAGGGTGTCGCCATCACGTCCTCGATCCACCCGGACGCGAACACCCACATCGAGCCCGTCCGCTACGGCAAGGGCTCGAACGCCATGGGCGGCCTGTCCATCCTCCAGGTCCCGTACGCGGAGGGCTCGTCGAGGGTGGCGGGATGGCTGGCGAACGCGGCGAAGCACCCGCTCCTCGTGCTCCGCTCGCTCTCCAACCGCCGCTGGTCCGAGCGGACCATCATCGGTCTGGTGATGCAGTCGCTGGACAACTCCCTGACGACCTACCTGAAGTCGAAGGGCGCGGGCAAGGGCCTGCTGACGGCCCGGCAGGGGCACGGCGCGCCCAACCCCAAGCAGATCAGGGCCGCGTCCGAGGCGGCGTCCGCCGTCGCCGCGGAGATCAACGGGTTCGCGGGCAGCAACGTGGGCGAGCTGATGGGAACGCCGCTGACCGCGCACTTCCTGGGCGGTTGCCCGATCGGCGACTCCCGGGAGACCGGCGTGATCGACCCGTACCACCGGCTGTACGGCCACCCGGGCATCTCCGTCGTCGACGGCGCGGCGGTCTCCGCGAACCTCGGGGTGAATCCGTCGCTCACCATCACCGCCCAGGCCGAACGCGCGATGTCGTACTGGCCCAACAAGGGCGAGGCGGACCCGCGTCCGGCGCCGGGAGCGGCGTACGAGCGTCTGGAGCCGGTCGAGCCCCGTGACCCGGCGGTGCCCGCGGACGCCTTCGGCGCGCTGCGGCTGCCGTTCCTGGGGATGCCGAAGGTGCCCCCGAAGCCGTGAGCGGTACGGCTTCGAGGGGAGTACAGGCGTAAGCAGTACACAAGCGTGCTGACGGCTCTGTGCACGCGAAGAAGGACCTGTGCCCCCCTCCGAGCCCAGGTCCTTCTTCTCTTACGAGGCGTGCTGCCTACGTGGGTGTGGCGGTCACCGCTTACGCGGTCGCGTCACCCGACTTGCGACGACGCACCACGAACACCGCACCCGCACCGGCGACGACGGCGATGCCACCGGCAAGCGCGATCATCGGCAGGGCGGAGCTGGAGCCGGTCTCGGCGAGGCTGCCGTTGACCTCAGGGGTGTTGCCCTTGTCGGCGGGCTTGTCCGAGACCGGAACCTTGCCGCCTTCCTGCGGCTTGGTGCCATCGGTGTCGGTACCCGAGGAGACGATCTGGAACTTGTACGCGACCTCACCGAAGCCCGTGCACTGGCCGTCCGTGTCGCCGTAGATGCTGGCGCCGAGCGAGAAGCCGGCGCCGACCGGGGCGCTGGACTTCACGTTGATACGGAGCGGGATGTCGACCTCGTAGTCGGGCTTCAGCTCGTCGGTGTAGCCGACGTAACCGACCGCGTAACCCTCGGAGTCGACGTCCTCCCAGGCCTTGGTGTCCTCGTTGTACGCCTGGAGCTGGACCTTCTTGCTCTGGAAGAGGTCGTCGCCCGCCTTGTCGGAGGACGCGCCGGCGAAGAAGCCGAGCTCGTTCAGAGTGGACTTGGAGTTGTTGAGCACGTTCAGGGAGAACTTGTGCCAGCCACTGCCCGCCGCGATCTTGCCGGGCAGGCCGGAGATGGAGACGTCGACCTTGGAGTCCTGGCACTCGGACGGCTCGGGCTCCGGCGTGTCCGACGGCTCGGGCGACGTCGACGTGCTCGGCGCGGGCGTCGCGGAGGTCGAGGTGGTGGCGGTGGCGGTGGCGCTCGACGTCGGAGCGGTCTCGGTCGCCGTCGCGGACGTGGTCTCGGAGGGCGCGGGAGTGGTCTCGGTCGGGGTCGCCGACGCGGACTCGCTCGCGGACTCGGACACCGTCGCGGTGGGGGAGGGGCTCTCGTCCGCGAACGCGGCCGGCGCCGAAAGCAGCGCCAGAGGGGCTATTGCTGCCGTTGCGGCCGCCAGGGCCATGGCACGGCGAAGCTTCATGAAGACCTCGGAAAGTCCGGTACCGCGTCGTCACGGTACTCGTATGGGATGAGGCCTCCGCGTGTGGGGCGCGGGTGTGGCCGTTGGTTCTGCAGGTGTGACCCGCGAAACCTGTGAACGGTTGTGCCTTCACTCACCAAATTCTTATGTGGGCTGTGTCACATGCGGATCTGTGCGGATCTGCCTTGTGTACAGGCTTTCGATCCACTTAGAACTGATCCTCGTGTCTGACAAGCAGCCCGAAGGGGCGGGGGAGTCCGGGGAGTTCAAGCAACCCTCGGTCCCCGACGACGTGTGGGAACGGTTCGCCCGCGACACCGAACGTGACATCCGCAGTTCGGCGCCGAAGGAGCCGTCCGCCCGGGCGCGCATGGTGACCGAACGGCTCCGGCAGAAGGACGCCGAGGGCGCCCGGCCGGAGGGGTGGCGAACGGGTCCGGCCATGGTCCCCCCTGGTCGAGCGAAGTCGAGAGCTTGGGGGAGGGAGATGGACGGGCGCGCGTCCCGTCGGCGCCGGCTGTGGGCGATCCTCGGCGTGCCCGTCGCGATCGCCGTGGCGCTGGTGGCGGTCAAGCCCTCGCTGCTGCCGGGCGACCCCTTCGGCACGTCGTCCGGTACGCCGTCCGGGGGCGCGTCCGCCGCCGCGCTGCCCGCCGAGACCGCGCCTCCGACCGCCGCTCCCTCCAGCGCCGCGCCCGACACGCCCACCCTCGACAGGCCGTTCGCCGGCTCGCCCGCCGAGGGCTGGGCCGACGGCGCCGCCGCCATCGTCGTACCGAAGGCGAAGCCGGTCGGTACGTTCACGAGCGCGCAGGTGGCCGAGGCCCTGAAGCAGGCGAAGACCCTGCTCGTCGGCGCGAACCTGGCCCCGGGGACCCTGCGGGGCGAGCGCCCCGAGAGCGCGCTCGCCGTCCTCGACCCGAAGCAGCCCCGCATGCTCGACGACCTGAACAGCCGGCTGCGCGCGCCGGGCAAGAAGCACGATCCGCTGCTGCTCTTCAGCCGGTTCGACCCGGCCGAGGTACGGCCGGCCGGGGATGTGGTCAAGGTCCGTGGCCGGATGACGTTCAAGGCGGGCGAGCACGGGTCCGTCGCCATCCACATGGACTACACCTTCGTCTACCCCCTGATCCAGGCGTCGAAGGCGTCGAAGGCGCCGACCGAGGGTTCCGGCGGGGGCTCGACCGAGGTCGCCCGCACCATCGTGCGCCGCGTCCTCGACCTCGAACTCCTCGACCCGCGGAAGTACCAGGCCACTCCCGGCAAGCTGTCGGTCATCCGGTACGACCAGGACCTCGGCAACACCGCGTGTGACGTCTACGACGGTTTCCTGCACCCCCAGTTCGACTCAGCCGCCCCCACCGGCGCGCCTCCGACGGGGCCCACGACCGACCCGTACGACCGCAGCCGGGACATCGAGCACTCCGGCACGCAGACGTGCGGCACGCTGTCCCGCACCTGATGTGAGGTGACGGGCGTGCGAAGGGCCCCGCGGGACGGAGACCGCGGGGCCCTTCGTCGTCAGCACCGACGTCAGGGCAGCGCCGGTGCCTGGGGAGCGGCGCCGGGGGCTGCGCCGCGGGTCTTGGTACGGACACGGGGTATGGCTACGGGGGTACTGCCATGAGGGGACGGATACGGGGGGTATGGACACGGGGCACGGACACGGGGGCACGGACACGGGATACGGGACGTGGGACCGTGGAACGGGTTCCGCCGGACGGCCCCGGGCGTCCCCGGAGCCGACCGTTCTCTTGAGTGACCGGGCCGCTGTCCCCTGCCGTCCGGTCACACCCCTGGGACGAGGTCCCACGACGTACGGCACGATCCGTACGTCTCATCGCCCCAGTGGAGCCACGCGTGGTTCTTTCGGGCCCGCCCCTGGCTGGCACGGACACCGGGACCAACGAAGTCCGCGGCGCCCCGGTCACGCGCCGTACGGGTGAGAGGGCATGCGTACGTGCGTACGTGAGCACGTCGCGTACGGGGTCAGACGCGGCCGCGGCACAGCTCCAGCAGCGTCATGGCGAGCGAGGTGCCGGGCTTGCCGAGCGCGTCCCTGAAGTGGGCGAGGATCTCCATCTCGCGCGAGAGGTTCACCCGGCGGCCACCGGACTCGATCCGGGCCTCCTGGATCACCTTCGACACGGCCATCCGTTCCTGGACGAGGCCGATGATCCGGTCGTCGAGGGCGTCGATGCGTTCACGGGCGCCGGTGATCACGTCCGCGGCCTCGTCGGTACGGGCGCCGGTCTTGTCGAGTACGTCGGCCATGGTGGGCTCCTCTTGGGATGAGGTGCCCCGGATCGGCAGGACCCGGAAACGGCAGGCGCCCCGGGCCTTGTCGGCCCGGGGCGCCTGGGAAGTCGCTTGTCAGTTGCTCAAGCAGCACGACCATGGCAGCCGGTGGGCCGGTTGCCATAGGTAAACACGAAGGTCGCCTGCGTAAGCATGCAAGCAGTATGCCCACAGGGCCTTGCCACGTCCAAGCGGGTTCGGATACTGAGACCCGGACTCCCCACGTTTTCAGCCCGTCCGGCGTTTGAGGACGAGGCCGTTCAGGCCGATCGGGGGTCCGGGGGCGGAGCCCCTGGCGGGGGCGAAGGGGCGGAGCCCCTGGGGATGGGTCGGGTAGGGGCGGCGGGGGCGGAGAACCCGGTGCAGGCACGCTCGCGTGGACCCCCGGTAGACTCGATACCCCACACCCCCTGCTCACCGCCGGAAGGCAAACCGTGCCAGAAGCGTCCCCCGCCGCCCCCGCGACCGTCCTGGTCGTCGACTTCGGTGCGCAGTACGCCCAGCTCATCGCCCGCCGCGTCCGCGAGGCCCGGGTCTACAGCGAGATCGTGCCGAGCAGCATGCCGGTCCAGGAGATGCTCGCCAAGAACCCGGCGGCGATCATCCTCTCCGGAGGCCCCTCGTCGGTGTACGCCGAGAGCGCCCCCCGCCTCGACCGCGCGATCTTCGAGTCGGGCGTCCCCGTCTTCGGCATGTGCTACGGCTTCCAGCTGATGGCGACGACCCTCGGCGGCACGGTCGACAACACCGGCGCCCGCGAGTACGGCCGTACGCCCCTGCACGTCTCCAAGCCCGGATCGACCCTCTTCGAGGGCACCCCGGACGAGCAGTCGGTGTGGATGTCGCACGGCGACGCGTGCAGCGCCGCCCCCGAGGGCTTCACGGTCACGGGGTCCACGGACGTCGTCCCGGTCGCGGCCTTCGAGAACGACGAGAAGAAGCTGTACGGCGTCCAGTACCACCCGGAGGTCATGCACTCCACGCACGGCCAGCAGGTGCTCGAGCACTTCCTGTACCGCGGCGCGGGCCTCACGCCGAACTGGACGACCGGCAACGTCATCGACGAGCAGGTCGCCCTCATCCGCGAGCAGGTCGGCGACAAGCGCGCCATCTGCGGCCTCTCCGGCGGCGTGGACTCCGCCGTCGCCGCCGCCCTCGTACAGAAGGCCATCGGCTCCCAGCTGACCTGCGTGTACGTCGACCACGGCCTGATGCGCAAGGGCGAGACCGAGCAGGTCGAGAAGGACTTCGTGGCCGCGACCGGCGTACAGCTGAAGGTCGTGGACGCGCAGGAGCGGTTCCTCACCGCGCTCAAGGGCGTCTCGGACCCCGAGGAGAAGCGGAAGATCATCGGCCGGGAGTTCATCCGGGTCTTCGAGCAGGCCCAGGCGGAGATCATCGCCGAGGCCGCGGAGGGCGAGGACGTCGCCTTCCTGGTCCAGGGCACGCTCTACCCGGACGTGGTCGAGTCCGGTGGCGGCACCGGCACGGCCAACATCAAGTCCCACCACAACGTGGGCGGCCTCCCCGAGGACCTCGAGTTCGAGCTCGTCGAGCCGCTGCGCAAGCTGTTCAAGGACGAGGTCCGGATGGTCGGACAGGAGCTCGGTCTCCCCGACGAGATCGTCCAGCGCCAGCCCTTCCCGGGCCCGGGCCTCGGCATCCGGATCGTCGGCGAGGTCACCAAGGAGCGCCTGGACCTGCTCCGCGAGGCCGACGCCATCGCGCGCGAGGAGCTCACGGCGGCCGGCCTGGACCGTGACATCTGGCAGTGCCCGGTGGTCCTGCTCGCGGACGTCCGCAGCGTGGGCGTCCAGGGCGACGGCCGCACGTACGGCCACCCGATCGTGCTGCGCCCCGTCTCCTCCGAGGACGCGATGACCGCCGACTGGTCCCGCCTCCCGTACGAGGTCCTCGCCAAGATCTCGACCCGCATCACCAACGAGGTCGCGGACGTCAACCGAGTCGTCCTCGACGTCACGAGCAAGCCCCCGGGCACGATCGAGTGGGAGTAGTCCCACCCGTCAGGTCCGCCTGAGTGTCCGCACCGGCTCTCCGGGCGTCCAGACCTGGACGACCAGATAGGTGTCGTCCTCGACGCAGGTCCGCACGACCTCCGTCAGCTCGGTGCGGAAGAGGTGGAACGGCTCCGGCGGTTCCACCTCTTTCACGTACGCGGCCCTGGCCGCCCCGTCGCCGACCTCGACGGCCCGTCCACTGATCCGGACGTCCCCGCCCCCCATCGCCGTGCCCGGCCCCGGGTTCGCCTGGAGCGCGAAGCGCGGGTCGCGGCGCAGGTCGAGTGCCTTGAGCGAGTCCGGCATCATGCCGAGCCACAGCTCGCCGCGCAGGAAACGCACCTCCAGGCCGGTGGTCCGGGGCGAACCGTCCTTGCGGAGGGTCGCCAGGACGTGGTGCGTGAAGGCCCCGAAACGCTCTTCGACCGACTGGGCGAGTGAGGGTTCGGCGGCGACGAAGGTGCCCCAGCGCGCAGGGTTCGCAGGGTCGGCAGGGCTCTCGGTAAGACCGTTGGCAGCGCTCATACGGTGAGTGTGGCGCCAATACCCGACAACTGATGTCGGGTATTGGCGGGCGCTCGGCAGGCGCTCACGGCAGCTGCCCCGCCCCCTCTCGTAACGGTTGCGCACTCTCTTCACCGAACGGCTCTGTTCTCCTGCACCGACCGGAGGTAACTTCCGCTCCGTATCGGACACGCCAGTGCTGGAGGACCTATGCAAGGGCCCACGCCGCCCGTGCCCCTGCCCACCGACCAGCTGCAGTTCGCCATGCCGCCGATGTACGACTCGTTGGACGACGAGCGACGCCATCGCAAGGAACGGTTGGCCGGCGCGCTGCGGATCTTCGGGCGGCTCGGCTTCGAGGACGGGGTCTCCGGTCACATCACCGCGCGCGACCCGGAGTACAGCGACTGCTTCTGGGTGAACCCCTTCGGGATGCCCTTCAAGCACGTCACCGTGAGCGACCTGGTCATGGCCAACCAGGACGGGCAGGTGATCGAGGGCCGCTACCACGTCAACCAGGCGGCGTTCACCGTGCACGCCCAGGTCCACGCCGCCCGCCCCGACGTCGTCGCCGTCGCGCACTGCCACTCCGTGCACGGCCGCGCCCTGTCCGCCCTCGGTGACCTGCTCGACCCGATCAGCCAGGAGAGCTGCGCCTTCTACGAGGACCACGCGCTGTACGACTCGTACACCGGTGTCGCCGTGGACACCGAGGAGGGCCGCCGGATCGCCTCCGCGCTCGGCACCCGCAAGGCGCTCGTGCTGCGCAACCACGGGCTGCTGACCGTGGGCGACTCGGTGGACGCGGCGGCCTGGTGGTTCCTGTCGATGGAGCGCTCCAGCCAGGTCCAGCTGACCGCACGGGCCGCGGGCCGCCCCCTCCTCATCGACCACAAGCAGGCGGTCGCGACCCGGGAGCAGCTCGGCGGCGACCTGGTGGCGTGGATCAACTACCAGCCGCTGTGGCAGGACATCAGCCGCAGCGAACCGGACCTCCTCAGCTGAATCCCGGTGCGCAACGGCTAGAAGCCCCGCAGCACAGCCGCCTTGGTCGCCGCGAACTCCTCATCCGTGAGCACACCGTCGCGATGCAGCTCGCCCAGCTCCCGCAGCCGCCGCAGCAGTACGTCGTGATGGTCGGCCTGGGCCGGTACCGATGCTGCCGGTGGCGCCGATCCTGGTCCCGCCGCCGCGGTCAGTTGCGGCGGGACCTCGACGTGCTCGCCCGCCTGGAGGGACGGATGCGGCAGCCGGGCGGTCACCGCGGCGGCGACGAGCGCCGTGAGCAGGTCGCGGCGGGCGCTGCCCCACAGGTCGAGGGCGAACGGATCCTTCTCCGGCGGCAGCTTGGAGAACACGGTCTCGCGCGTCACGAACCGCAGAAACCCGTCCTCGTACCCGGAATTGGGCAGCCACTCCACCTGCACCAGGTCCCCGACGGCGATGATCCGCGGCCCCGTCGCCCGCTTGACCCGGTCCGAGGTGTCCGCCCAGTCGATCCGCACCTGCGCCCCGTCGAAGGAGATCGTGCCGTCGCTGGACCGGACGGACACGGGCACGGGCGGCCCCGCGAGGAGGAAGGCCTTCGCCGGCTCCTTGGGGATCTGGTCCAGGAGCAGGGCGTGCCGGATCTCCTCGGCGACGTACTCCGCGACCCCGGTACGGTCGATGTCGACCGTCAGCCGGTACGGGTCCGCCGCGTCGGGCAGCCGTCCGCCGGTCGCCTGTAGCAGTGGATCGGCACCCTCGCGGAGCCTGAGGCGCAGTCTGCCGCGCTTGCGTTCGGGTTCGTAGACGATGCCTGAAACCGCCTCCAGGGGAACGGCGATCTCTCCGTACGTCTGCCGGAACAACGGCACGGAGCGATGGAGTCCGGGCGTGATCCTGACCGTGCTGCCGTCGAAGGCCCAGGTCCCGTCGCGCTGGATGATCTCGGCCATGGGGAAATTCTCGCAGCCGGGTCAACACGGGGTCCCCCGCTTCACCCGCGCTGACCGGACCTGCCCGACGCGAGCACTGTTTCGTGCGGCACAATGCCCTGTCATCGCAAGGCAGTTGCAAGACTTGCGAGGCAGCTCTCGGCGCGGGGAAGGCGGCAGTGGGCGTGGCGGTGCAGGAGGCGAGACACGGCGCGGAGCGCGGTGGCGGGCTCGGTGCGGGACAGGGGGCGGCACACACGGGCGGCTGCACCTGCGGGGACTGTCCGCACGGAGCGCGCGAGGGGCACCGGCGCGCCGTCGCCGCGTTCCTCGCCAAGCGCGACGAGCTGGCGTCCGGACAGGGACTGCCCGCCGCCGTCGCGCACTCGGCGTCCGCGTCCCGGCAGTGGGTTTCCGACGAACTCACCCAGTCCGCCGACCTGGTCGCCGAGCGCGGACGCGTCGACGGCGAGGCATGGCTGGGACGCCTGTGGCGACGCACGGCGTACGCGGTGTGGGGGGCCGTCCTGGCCCTGCTCGTCGTCCAGGCGCTCACGGCGATCGGCGCGGGCTGGACGGCGGCGCGCACGGCGGGCCTGCTGGCCGCTCTGGTGGTCGCCGCCGGACTGACGGGCGCGGGCTATCTGCACCGGGCGCGCGGCGGGGCCCTCGCCCCGGTCGTCGGCGAGGACAACCGCCTTTCCACCTCACGGGCGATGGCCGCCGGCTGGGTCCTGTTCGTCGTCTACGCCGTACTCGTCCTCGTGGGCCAGCTGGCGGCGGCCTCCGCCCACGGCAAGCGCGACGACCTGATCGCCGGCCTCGAACTCGCCCGCGGCGCCGGTGTGGTGACCGTCGTCGCCGTCGTCTGCGCGATCGCGGTGCTGGTACGCCGGGTCGTGGGCCTGCGGGTCCTCGGGCAACGCCTGCAGAAGGTACGCGCGGACCGGCCGCGCGCCGCCGACCTCCTCACGGACGACTCCGGCCGGGGCAGCTTCGCCGACATCCAGTACGTCGTCATCGGCGCCGTCGCCCTGGTCTTCGCGGCGGTACGGCTCGCCAGGCGCCCGGAGCAACTGCCCGACCTCCCCTGGGGCCTGGCGCTCCTGGTCCTCGTCTCGGCGGCCACCTACCTCGCGGGCAAGTACGCCGAGGGCGGCCGCCCCGTCATCCTCTCCGTCGTCCGCTCCCGTGAGGCCGGCGACCTCGACGCGCCGATCCGCACCGGCGACGACATCGAGATCCGGGGCGCCGGCTTCGTCCCACCCGGCGCCCAGAGCGCGGACCGTCTGTCCCGCATGGTCGTCCGCATCGGCGCGGTGCACGTCCATGTCCCCCTGGTGCCGGTCCCCGGCGGCTTCAGCAACCCCACGGACGCGGTCCTGACCGTGCCGGTCCCGGTCGACGTGGAACCGGGCCGGGTGGAGGTCCAGGTGGTAACGGCGGCCGGAGTGGAAACGAACCGCTGCCTGATCGAGGTGACGGACTGAACCCCGCGGCCGCGGGCGGGGGTCTCACCACTCCGCGGCTGCGGGCGGGGGCCTCACCGGAGTAAGTTCGAATGCGGGCGGGTGGGCCCACCGGAGTCGTTCGACTGCGGGCCGGTGGGGGCCGTTCGCGCAGTTCTCCGCCCCCTTGGGGGCGCGCCCGCGCCATCAAAAAAACTGGCCCCGAGCATTGAGCGGGAACCCGTTCTCGTACGTATGGTCTGTTGAGGGGTCAACGGCACGTGGCGAGAGGCGGCGGAGAGCGATGACTCACGGTATGCGGTCGGACACCCAAACCCCCTATCTCGACGGCGGCGGACGAGACTGGCGGGACACCGCCACCCGCTATGCCCTGTTGCCCCTGCGCGTCTTCCTCGGCGTCACCTTCATCTACGCCGGCCTCGACAAACTCACCAACAGCGCCTTCCTCTCCGACTCCGGCTCCGGCTCGATCGGCGAGCTGATGCGCAATGTGCATGACTCCGCCGCGATCCCGGCCCTTGTCGACCTCGCCCTGAAGAGCCCCGTCGGCTTCGGCTATGCCATCGCCTTCGGTGAACTGGCCGTCGGCATCGGCACCCTCATCGGCCTGCTGGCCCGTCTCGCGGCGCTCGGCGGCGCGCTCATCTCCCTCAGCCTGTGGCTGACGGTGAGCTGGGCCTCCGACCCGTACTACTACGGCAACGACCTCGCCTACCTGATGGCCTGGCTGCCCCTGGTCCTCGCGGGCGCCTCGGTCTTCTCCGTCGACGCGGCCTTGCGCGCGAGGCGCGGGCAACGGTCCGGGAACCTCCGCTACTGAGTAACGCGGGTCAGGGCAGTTCAACGCAGCGCGTCGCACGGCATCGCAGGGTGGCTCGCACGTGCGTCGCAGGGCATTGCGGGCTGGTAGGTGCAGGGAGCCGATCGCCCCGCACCTACCAGCGCTCCGTTTTCGCCCCCGCTACCCGGACACCCCCGCCCCCCGTCGCCGCAACCGCCGCCGACGTATGCCGTGGGTCAGGAACGCCACCGCGCCCGCCAGGCAGAGCCCACCCGTGACGACGGGGATGATCGCGAACCACGGTGTGTCCCACCAACCGCCCGCGTCGCCCGCGTAGGTGACGCCCCCGGCGGTGAGGAACAGGCCGGCGACCAGCTTTCCCGGCTGGAACTCATGACGTGGCACGGACCACCTCCGCCTGTCCCACGCCGACCTGGAGGTCCAGGTCGAGCGTGCCGCCGTTCTTGCCGCCGGTCGGGGCCGGCAGGGTCACCTGCTTGTGCTTGCCCGGTTCCACGTCCACGTCCTTCTTGCCGTCGCCCGGCAGTTGGATGTCCCCGACGCCCACTTCGATGTTCAGCTTCACGGTCGCGTCCTTGGGGACGATCACCTTCAGCCGGCCCGCGCCCACCTCCGCGGCCGTCGTCACCGTCTGGCCCTTGGTGAGGCCGAGATGGGTGAGATCGAGGGTGCCCACACCCGTGCCGAGGTCGAAACGCGCCGGCACGGCGGCAGCGGTCCTGGGGGTCCATTCGACCCGCATCCAGTGGGTGCTGATGTCCTTCGGCATGGCCACGGAGCCGGCCAGCAGCGCTGCCGTGATCACTGCGAGGAAGATCGACCCCGCGCCTGTACGCCCCACGAACGCGCTGAGTGCGATGCCCAGGCCGAACACGACGAGCGCGCAGGACAGACCGGTCTGCAGGCTGATGGCGAGCGGATGGCCGTGCCAGGTCAGGCCCGTGCCGAGGCCGCCCGCGACCAGCGCGAGCAGGAAGACCCAGCCGCCGATCCAGCGTGGGCCGCGCGGCTGCGGCTCACGGGCCGCGCGGAGGTCCCGTATGTCCGGGCGGGGCATGCCGCGGGCGATGTTGAGCGCCGCCGCGACATCCCGGTCCCGGGCGCCCGGCGGGCCCCAGAGATAGCCGGTGCCGCCCACGTGCGAGCCGTCCTTGACGATCGGGTCGCGCCACCAGGACGGGTAGGAGACGGGGACGGGCGGGGCCTGCGCCTCCGGCGGGGCGTCCGCCACCGCCTGGGCGGCGAGCGGGTCGGGGTCGGGGGCGCCGCGCTGCTGCGACCAGTACCCCGCGCCCGCGAGCAGCAGGGAGAGGACGACCGCGAACGTCAGCACGCTGCCGTTGCTCAACATCGACAGGAACACCCCGCAGCCGACCAGCGCGAAGAGCACGGCCGCCAGCGCGTGGCCGTCGACGCGGCCGGTGAGGAGCTTGCGGACCTCGTTCTCCTCCTCGTCGTCGTAGGGAACGAACAGCCAGACGAAGCCGTAGAAGATGAGACCGATGCCGCCCGTGGCGGAGAGCACGGCGAGCACGATCCGGAAGATCACCGGGTCCATGTCGCACTGCCGACCCAGCCCGGCGCACACACCGCCCAGCATCTTCTGCCGCCGGTCGCGCCGGAACCTGCGCGGGCCCTCGGGCGCGGGCGGCTCCCCGTGCACGCGCGGTTCCCCACCTGTCGCGCCCGGTACTCCCACGCCCTCCGCGGCTCCCCCGGCTGCCCGGGCGCCCGTGGCGGTGCCCGCGGAGGGCGGCACGGCGTCCCGCGGCCCGGCGCCCGACGGTGGGGCGCCCGGGCCGGGGCCGGGATCCGGCTCCGCTGCCGCGTGCTGCTGATCTGTCATGTGTCCATGGTGACGGGCGGGAAGGCCCGGCGGCAGTCGGGACGACCCTGGCCGAACCCTGATATCGGCCCTGACGGGGGCGGAGGGAACCGTTCGAGCACCGGTCTCCCGAAGATCAGGGGAGTATCGGGGGTCGACCCTGATGCTCCTGCCCTGCGCCCGTGTGAACATCGATGGCATGCCGGAAGCCGCAGCAGTGCCCCTCGACGACCCGCGGCCCCCGCGCAAGCTCTACCGCAGCAGCGACGGACGCTGGCTCGGGGGCGTGGCGCGAGGGCTCGCCGGGCATCTCGGGCTGCCCGTGATCTGGGTGCGGCTGGTGTTCGTCGGCCTGTTCATGGCGGACGGCCTCGGGGCGCTGCTCTATGCCGCGTTCTGGTTCTTCGTGCCGCTCGGCGTCGGCGGCGTCGACTCCGGGCGCACCCCGGCCTTCACCACCGAGACCGCCCCCGACGGGCGCCGCAGACTCGTGGCCCGCAAGCCGGACCGGGGCCAGATGGTCGCCCTGCTCCTCATGGTCGTCGTGGCCATGGTCTTCGTCGGCAATGTGAATCTCGGCGGTGGGGCAAGGGCCTATCTCTGGCCGACCGTTCTCGTCGGCGCGGGCGTCGCCCTGGTCTGGCGCCAGGCGGACAACGCGCGGCGGGCCCGCTGGGTCGAGGTCGGCCGTCGTCGTCGTACGCTCACGCTGCTGCGCTCCGCGGCCGGGGTCCTGCTCGTCACCGCGGGCGTCTCCGGAATATTCGTGCTCCAGGGCTCGGCGGCCCACCTCGGGTCGGTTCTGCAGGCGGCACTCGCGGTCCTGGTCGGCACGGCGCTCCTCGCCGGCCCCTATCTCGTGCGCATGACCCAGGACCTCTCCGAGGAGCGCCTGATGCGCATCCGCGCCCAGGAGCGGGCCGAGGTCGCCGCCCACGTCCACGACTCGGTGCTGCACACCCTGACCTTGATCCAGCGCAACGCGGAGAACGCGAACGAGGTGCGACGGCTCGCCCGCGCGCAGGAGCGCGACCTGCGCGCCTGGCTCTACAAACCGGAGGGCACCGGCAAGGACGAGGCCGACGAGCCGACGACCCTGGCCGAGGCGGTCCGTCGCAACGCGGCCGAGGTCGAGGACAAGCACGGCGTCCCCATCGAGGTCGTCGTCGTGGGCGACTGCCCGCTCGACGAGGGCCTGACCGCACAGATGCAGGCCGCGCGGGAAGCAATGGTGAACGCCGCCAAGTACGGTGGCGAGGGCGGCGCCGTACAGGTCTACGCCGAAGTCGAGGGCAGGACGGTCTTCGTGTCCGTCCGCGACCGGGGCCCCGGCTTCGACCTCGACGGGATACCCGCCGACCGCATGGGCGTCAGAGAATCGATCATCGGCCGCATGGAGCGCAACGGCGGCACGGCGCGACTGCGCGCGGTGCCGGACGGCGGCACGGAGGTCGAGCTGGAGATGGAAAGGGCGGAGAAGACGTCATGAGCGACGTGAACGGACCGACCGGGCAGACCCCGGCATCGAACGGACCGGAGGATGCCGCCGTGGGCACGGCCGGCGCCGGGGCGGGGGAGAGGGCCGGGGCCGAGGCCGCGACCGGGTCGGCCACCGGATCGGCCACCGAGTCCGTCGCCGGTGTGGGCGCGACCACGGGCTCGACCGCCGGCGGCCCCCACACGACGGCTGCCGCGGGCGGACGCCGTGTACGGGTCGTGCTCGTCGACGACCACCGCATGTTCCGTACGGGAGTACAGGCCGAGATCGGGGAGACCGAGCGGACCGGCGTCGAGGTGGTCGGCGAGGCCGCGGACGTCGACCAGGCGGTCACGGTCATCACGGCCACCCGGCCCGAGGTCGTCCTGCTCGACGTCCATCTGCCCGGGGGCGGCGGTGTCGAAGTGCTGCGCCGCTGCGCCCCGTTGATGGCCGACGCCCGGCAGCCCGTCCGTTTCCTCGCGCTCTCCGTGTCGGACGCCGCGGAGGACGTCATCGGTGTGATCCGCGGCGGCGCCCGTGGGTACGTCACCAAGACCATCACCGGCACGGACCTGGTGGACTCCGTCTTCCGCGTCCAGGACGGCGACGCGGTCTTCTCGCCCCGCCTGGCCGGATTCGTCCTGGACGCGTTCGCCTCCACCGACGCCCCGCCCGTCGACGAGGACCTCGACCGTCTCACCCAGCGCGAGCGCGAGGTCCTGCGTCTCATCGCCCGCGGCTACGCCTACAAGGAGATCGCCAAGCAGCTGTTCATCTCCGTGAAGACGGTCGAGTCGCACGTCTCGGCGGTCCTCAGGAAGCTCCAGTTGTCGAACCGGCACGAGCTGACGCGATGGGCCACCGCGCGTCGGCTGGTCTAGCCGATCGCGTCGAGGGGGTTGCCTACCGGTGTGGCGCCTCGGGCGCCGGGCCCAGTATCCGCAGCGCCCAGCGGTAGTGACGTACGGCCTTCACGATGCCGATGAGGCCGGTCAGCCACAGGATCAGGCCGATGCCCATGCCCTGGACGACATCGCTGTAGAGGGGGTGGCCGGGCTCGGCCCGCGCGGCTGCCGTGAAGGACGTCCAGGCGCCGATCGCGCAGACGCCGAGCGAGGAGAGCAGCCAGAAGAGGCTGAGGCCGGGGGAGCGGAGCCGGGAGTCGGTCGGGGGGTGCCGGTCCAACTCGGACCAGGCGTCGAGCAGTCGGTGTATGTGATGGTCCCGGCGGACGGAGAGGGCGACGGCGACGACGGTCGGGGCGAGCGCGGCCAGGCCCAGCAGGGCGAAGAGCGGGCCCAGGACGAAACCGGTGGGGTCGCGCTGCTCGAGTTGCCGCAGCGGCAGCACCAGCAGCGCCCAGCCGACGATCGCCGCGAGCGCAAGGAGCCAGAGCAGCAGCACCCGGTGCACCCCGAGGCTCCGCCTGCGCAGCTCCTCCAGCGCCCGCCCCCGGTCGGCCAGCAGCGCGGCGCGGTCCGGCCAGGTCCTGATGTGCGCGGGCGGCGGCGGAGGCGGCAGCAGAGAGCCGGGCATCAGAACCTCTCGGACGACGGAGCGACGACGTAGCGACGACGGGACGACGGAGCGATGACGACGGAAACAGAGTCCGCGCCGACGCTACCGTGATCCACTTCTCCGTCCGCACCACACCGCGGCCGCCCCCGCGTCTTTCACGCCACTCGGGTGGCCCCCGCGAACGGCATCTCGTCGACCGGCGCCAGCCGCACGGGCGCCGACGGGTTCGGGGCGTGGATCATCTGGCCGTTTCCGACGTAGATACCCACGTGGCTGATTCCCGAGTAGAAGAACACCAGGTCACCGGGGCGGAGTTCGGACCGTGAGACCCGGTGTCCGGCGTTGATCTGTGTGTACGTCGTGCGCGGCAGCGAGATGCCCGCGGCGCGGTACGCGGCCTGGGCCAGGCCCGAGCAGTCGAAGGCGTCGGGCCCGGTGGCGCCCCAGACGTAGGGGCTGCCGAGCTTCCCGTAGGCGTACGCGACGGCCTCCGCCGCACGCGAGTCGGGGGCCGCGACGGAGCCGGGCGACGGCACCGGGCCGAGGTCCCGCGCGGCGGAGCGCGAGGCGCGCTGCCCGGCGCTTCCCGTACCCCCGGCCGCTCCCAGGTCCCCGAGCTGTGCGCGCTGCTCGTCGGTGAGCCGCGACAGCAGCTGCCGCGCCGTGTCCAGCTTCCCGGTGATCGTCTTCTTGGCCCGCTTCAGCTCCGCCTGACGCGACTTGAGCGAGGCCAGCTCGACATGCGCGGCCCCGCGCAGCTGCTCGATCTCCCGCAACTGCTTGCGCACCCGGGCCACGGCCTCCGCCTGCCGGCTGCCGGCCCGCTCGGCGAACGCGGCCCCTTCCAGATACTGGTCGGGGTTGTCGGACAGCGCGAGTTGCAGCGCGGGGTCCAGGCCTCCGCTGCGGTACTGCGCGGCGGCGATCGAACCCAGCGCGTCCCGTGCGGTGTTGAGCCGGTCCTCCTTGCGTGCCGCCTCGTCGCGCAGCGCGTTCAGCCGCTGCTCGGCCTTGTCGGCCTTGTCCTTCGCGCCGTCGTACTTCTGGGTGGCGACCTCCGCCTCCTCGTACAACTTGTCCACCTTGGCCTTCACCTGTGCCGGCGACAGCTGCGGGTCCGCGTGCCCGGTCCCGTCGAAGCCCGTCGCCGTGGCCGCGCCCGCGAGGGCGATGGTCGCGGCTGCGCGGGCCGTGTTACCACCGAGCGAGCGCTGTCTGGGCTTTCGGTGCGCTGCCACGAGGGCCCACATCCTTCCCGGGGACTTGCCTGCGACCGCCGGGGACGAGCGCGGTCAGCGGGGGACACGTCCGGCGGCGGCCCACACAGGGGGAGCGGGCCGCCGCCGGACCTTTCTCGGCGGTGGTGTCCGGCTGCCGCCCCTGGCCCGGGCGGCGGTGGGGAGCCGGTCACCTGGTGGAGGACGCTAAACCTGAGAGTGATGCCCTGGTGACGTCATGTACGGAAGTGGCGTCACTGGATCGCGGGGTGACCGTATGTGACCGTGATCCCGGCCCGGCGCAGTCGACTTCACGCGGTGTGATGACCGATGGGGCGGTTCCGGGACAATCGGTGGTTCCCAGGTGGTACGGGTCTACAGGGGGTGGGCCGGTGACAAGAGGGGTCAGGGCCGCAGATTAGGCTCCGGCTCCATGGACGTACTCATCCATCTCTTCGTCGGCCTGCACATCATCGGCATCGCCTCGCTCCTCGGTGGTTTCCTCACCCAGATGAAGGCGATGGGCCAGGGCACCGCCCGGTTCGTCCCCGCCATGCTGCACGGCGCGCTGACCATGCTGGTCACGGGCGTCGCCCTCGTCGGCCTCAACCAGGCCGACGACCACTCGGTCAACACCATCAAGATCGGCGTGAAGCTCGCCCTGCTGATCGTGATCCTCGGACTCGTCTATGTGAAGCGGGACGACGAGAAGGTGGACAAGGGCCTGTTCGGGCTCGTAGGGCTGCTCACGACCGCGAACATCTTCATCGCGGTGCTCTGGACCTGACTGCCCCCCGAAGGCCCCCACGGACGGCTACGGCGCTTCCGGACGGCGTCACAGATGCCGGACCGCTACGGCTCCCGCGGACGCCTGACCGCTACGGCCACCACCGCCAGCCACGCCGCGACCGAGATCCACAGCAGCACCTGCCCGAGCCCCCTGAGCCCGCCGACTCCGATGGCGGCCGCGACCGACAGCGTCGCCACCGCTGTCATCCCCAGCGGGAACACGGTCGCCCAGCGCAGCACGTCGTAGCGCGGTCGGGGCCACAGGGCCTCCGCCACGGCCAGCACGCAGTACCAGCCGAGGACGAGCACGAGCAGCGCCTCGGTCACCCAGCGCAGCACGCCGTTGTCGTCGTCGTTCCACAGGTAGAGGTTCGCCTGGTACGCGAGGATCAGCTTCGACCCCGCCAGCGTCGAGATGGCGAGCGCTCCGCCCGCGACCCACTGGTCCCCGGCGCCCGTGGCGACCTCGCGGTAGTCGAAGTAGAACAGCGCCGCCGCGTAGAGCACGAGCCCCAGCCAGAACAGCACCAGCGCGGTGTGCGCGAGCCAGTCCGTGTGCGTCGCGGGGGCGAGCGTCGCGCCCAGCACCGCGAGCCCCTGCGTGGCCACGCAGCCGAGGAACACCCCTCCGGGCATACGGGGCCGCCATTGCCGTACGACCAGGAGGAGCAGGCCCGGCCAGAGCACCGCCGACAGGGCGAGCAGGGCCTCGGCCGGCACCTCCCACCCCAGCGTGACCAGCCGCGTGCCGAGCACGGTGGTCGCCGCGACCGCGGTGAGCGCGCTCGGTGTACCGGCCTCCGTCAGCCACCGCTCCCGCTCCCGCAGCAGCCGTACGACGAAGGCCGCGGCGAGCCCGAGCCAGCCGACGGCCGCCAGGACCAGCGCGATCCGGGACAGGATCTCGTAGCCGGTCTGCTCCAGCCCGATCGAGATGATGCCGGTGGCCAGGATCGCGGCTCCGGCGCCCGGCGGACTCTGCATCCAACAGGTGCGCAGGCCGGTCCACCGGGTACCGGGCGGGGAGATGGCTGACATGGGCCCGATGCTAAGGACCTTCGAGCGGGTTGGCGGCGGGCCACGCGCGCGTGGAGCTCGATGAGCCCCACGCGCGCGTGCCGGACGCCGAGGCGTTAGGCCGGACGCACCACGCTGTGGATGATCGACTCGCCGCCGTAGAAGATCGACTCCTCGCGGACGTACGCGCCCGGCTTGGGGGCGTGGATCATCATGCCGTTGCCGACGTACAGGCCGACGTGGCTGATGTCGTCGTAGAAGAAGACGAGGTCACCGGGCTTGATGTCGGAGAGCGGGACCGTCGTGCCCACGTTGACCTGGTCCCAGGTGGTACGCGGGAGATCGACGCCGGCGGCCTTCCAGGCGGCCTGCGTGAGGCCGGAGCAGTCGTAGGAGCCGGGCCCGGTCGCGCCCCAGACGTACGGCTTGCCGACCTGGGTGCGGGCGAAGGCGAGGGCCTTGTCGGCCTTGGCGGTGTACGAGGAGTCGGTGGCCGTACTCCCGGTGGTGGCGGTGGTGCCGGTGCTCCCGGACGTCGTCTGCTGCTGGGCGGCCGCCTCCTGGGCCTTCTTCTCCGCCGCGGCCTGCTGCTGCGCCAGTTCCGCCGCCTTGCGGTCGGCCGCTTCCTGCTTCTTCTTCTCGATCGCCGCGAGCCGCGTCTTCTCCTCGGCGGTCAGCTTCGACAGCAGGGAGCGGGCCTCGGCGAGCTTGTGCTGGACGTCGGCCTTGGACGTCCTCAGCGCGCTCTGCGTCGTGGTGAGCGTCTGCAGGCTCTTGGATGCCTCCGCGCGCTTCTTGGTGGTGGCGGCCTGCTCGGTGACGTAGTCGTCGACGGCCACCTTCTGGCGGCTGGTCAGCCGGTCCATCAGCTGGGTCTGGTCGAAGTAGTCCTGCGGATTGTCGGCCAGCAGGAGGGTCGCGGTGTCGGGGGCGGCGGCGCCGGTGCGGTACTGCGCCGCGGCGAACGAACCCAGCTCCTCGCGCGCGGTGTTGAGCTTCTCGGTGCGCTGGGCCACGTCGTCGAGGAGAGAGTCGACGCGCTTGCGCTGCTGGGCGGTCTTCTCCCTGGTCGCGTTGTACTTCTCGGTCGCTGCCTCGGCCTGGTGGTAGAGGTCGTCGACCTTCTTCTCGACCTCTTCGATGCTCGGCTTGGAGTCGGCCGAGGGCGCGGCGTTCGCCGTCTGGGAGAGCAGGGCCACGGAGGTGAGGGCCGCCGTGGCGAGGGCGGGGGTCCGTATACCCGCTATGCGCGTACCGGTAGGACTCCACTTGCGATGCGACGCCAAGAGAGACGACTCCTTCCGTCTTCCGCCTACCGAGTTAGCTGTCGGGTTCGGGCGGGTGCTTCCGGAAGGTTTGCCCTACGGTCCTTGCCCCAGCGGACAATTGGACCGATTCACCCCAAGGTCGGTTGGGTCCCCGGCTCCGGCTGCCTTACGGCGCACCGGACTCGGCGGAGGCCGCACGGCCCGGCGGTGTTCGCCGGTTGGGTCGAGCGGCCTGCCCGGCACGGTAGCCAACTCATAAGTGTTCTGTGAAGTTTGATGTGCGATATGCCCGATACATTTTTGTGACCTTGACCCTGGGAGCCACTGATCGGGACCGACTGTGGCTGACCGTGATGAACCGATCCTGAACGGTGACGGCATCCGCGGCGGAGAGGCCGGCGGAAAGAGTGGCGGAAAGCGATCAGGCGTTGTCACGGAAAGAGATCATGAGCGGTCGCGGAAAAACCGGTCGGGTTTTCAGGGTGGCCGCGGGTTGTCAGTGGGGCCGCCTAGACTCGGAGAGCGATGAGCAGCCTCTTTGATGACAGCTTTCTGGCGGACCTCAAGCCTTCCGGGGCCCACGAGGAAGAGCCCCCGCCGCCGCCCGAGGACGGAGCGCCGGAGCCGCTTCCGGACGACCTGTTCGGCGGCCGCTTCGACGCGCCCGCGAGCCGGGACGCCTACTACCGCGACGGCGCGCACCGCCCCGCCGTGGACCCGGCGGCCCTGCTGGACGGGCTGAACGAGAACCAGCGCGCGGCCGTGGTGCACTCCGGCTCCCCGCTGCTCATCGTGGCCGGCGCGGGCTCCGGCAAGACCCGGGTGCTCACCCACCGCATCGCCCATCTGCTGGGCGAGCGCCATGTCCACCCCGGCCAGATCCTCGCGATCACCTTCACGAACAAGGCCGCGGGCGAGATGAAGGAGCGCGTCGAGCAGCTCGTCGGCCCGCGCGCGAACGCGATGTGGGTGATGACCTTCCACAGCGCGTGTGTGCGGATCCTGCGCCGGGAGAGCAAGAAGCTCGGCTTCACCTCCTCGTTCTCGATCTACGACGCCGCCGACAGCAAGCGGCTGATGGCGCTCGTCTGCCGTGATCTGGATCTCGATCCCAAGCGCTTCCCGCCCAAGTCCTTCAGCGCCAAGATCTCGAATCTGAAGAACGAGCTGATCGACGAGGAGGACTTCGCCGCCCAGGCCGCTGGGGGCACCTCCCAGACGGAGTCTGGGGGAGGCTTCGAGAAGACCCTCGCCCAGGCCTACGCGATGTACCAGTCGCGGCTGCGCGAGGCCAACGCGCTCGACTTCGACGACCTGATCATGACCACGGTCAACCTGCTGCGCGCCTTCCCGGACGTCGCCGAGCACTACCGTCGCCGCTTCCGCCACGTCATGGTCGACGAGTACCAGGACACCAACCACGCGCAGTACGCGCTGGTGCGTGAGCTGGTCGGCACCGGCGCGCAAGACGAGGACACCCCGCACAGCGAGCACGACCTGCTCCCCGCCGAGCTGTGCGTCGTGGGCGACGCCGACCAGTCGATCTACGCCTTCCGCGGCGCGACGATCCGCAACATCCTCCAGTTCGAGGAGGACTACCCGAACGCGACGACGATCCTCCTGGAGCAGAACTACCGCTCCACTCAGACGATCCTCTCCGCCGCCAACGCGGTCATCGAGCGCAACGAGTCCCGCCGTCCCAAGAACCTGTGGACCAACGCGGGCGCGGGCGCGCAGATCACCGGCTATGTCGCGGACACCGAGCACGACGAGGCGCAGTTCGTCGCCGAAGAGATAGACCGTCTCACGGACGCGGGCGAGGCGAAGGCCGGAGACGTCGCCGTCTTCTACCGTACGAACGCCCAGTCCCGTGTCTTCGAAGAGATCTTCATCCGCGTCGGCCTGCCCTACAAGGTCGTGGGCGGCGTCCGCTTCTACGAGCGCAAGGAGGTCCGGGATGTCCTGGCCTACCTGCGTGTACTGGCCAACCCGGAGGACTCGGTCCCCCTGCGCCGCATCCTCAACGTGCCCAAGCGCGGCATCGGCGAGCGCGCCGAGGCGATGATCGACGCGCTCTCGCAGCGCGAGAAGATCAGCTTCCCGCAGGCGTTGAAGCGCGTCGACGAGGCGTACGGGATGGCGGCGCGGTCGACGAACGCCGTGAAGCGGTTCAACACGCTCATGGAGGACCTCCGTACGATCGTCGAGTCCGGTGCGGGCCCGGCCACTGTCCTGGAGGCCATCCTCGAACGCACCGGCTACCTCGCCGAGCTGCAGGCCTCGACCGACCCGCAGGACGAGACCCGGATCGAGAACCTCCAGGAGCTCGCCGCCGTGGCCCTGGAGTTCGAGCAGGAGTCCGGTGCGGGTGAGGGCGAGACGCCCGCCGGGCTCGCCGCCTTCCTGGAGCGGGTGGCCCTGGTCGCCGACTCCGACCAGATCCCCGACGAGGACGAGGACGGCTCCGGCGTCATCACGCTGATGACCCTCCACACCGCCAAGGGCCTGGAGTTCCCGGTCGTCTTCCTCACCGGCATGGAGGACGGCGTCTTCCCGCACATGCGCGCGCTGGGACAGGTCAAGGAGCTGGAGGAGGAGCGGCGCCTCGCGTACGTCGGCATCACGCGCGCGCGGGAGCGGCTGTACCTCACGCGTTCGTCCATGCGCAGTGCCTGGGGCCAGCCCTCGTACAACCCGCCGTCCCGTTTCCTGGAGGAGATTCCGGAGACGCACCTGGAGTGGAAGCGCACCGGCGCGACCGCTCCCATGCCCTCGGGGCCCGTCTCCGGTGTGGCCGCCTCGCTGTCGTCCTCGCGTTCGCGGTCCGCGGCGTCCGGTGCCTCCGGCTTCGCGACGCGCCGCGGGGTCCCCGAGAAGCCGGTGGTCTCACTCGCGGTGGGCGACCGGGTCACCCACGACCAGTTCGGCCTGGGCACCGTGGTCGGCGTGAAGGGGACGGGTGCGAACGCGGAGGCGACGATCGACTTCGGCGATGTGAAGCCGAAGCGGTTGCTGCTGCGGTACGCGCCGGTGGAGAAGCTGTAGTTCTACGGGGGGCAGCTTGGCACCTGGCGACGGCGTTCGGTCACGTCGCCGGGTGAGGGACCGATGGATTACGTCGGGTCCAGGCCGTGGCTGCGCAGCCACGGCAGCGGGTCGATCGCCGAGCCGCCCGCGGGGCGGACCTCGAAGTGCAGGTGCGGACCGGTCGAGTTGCCGGAGTTCCCGGAGAAGGCGATCTGGTCTCCGGCCTTCACGACCGTCCCCGACGGCACCTTGTAGCTGGAGAGGTGGCAGTACCAGGTCTCCGTGCCGTCCATCGCGGTGACGATCGCCATGTTCCCGTACGCGCTGTTCCACTGCGTCCGTACGGTGCCGTCGGTCGCGGCCATCACCGGCGTGCCATACGACACCGGGAAGTCGATGCCCGTGTGCACGGACATCCAGTTGATGCCGGCCTGGCCGAAGTAGGCGCTGAGGCCCTTCTGCGTGACCGGGAGCACGAATTTCGGCCGCAGCCGCTCCTTGCGAGCCGCCTCCGCCGCCGCCTTCTGCTTCTCGGCGGCCTGCTGAGCCTTGAGGTCGATACGTTCCTGCGTCCGGCTGGCCCGGTCGGCGAAGTCGTCCGCGCCCGCGGAGAGGCTCTGGAGCTGGGTGTCCAGTTTGTTGTTGGCGGCCGACGGCTTCACCGCGGTCCCGTCGGACGCGCTGAGGGTCGTGTTGTCCTTGCTGTCGCTGCCGCCGATGGTGCCCACGGAGGCGGCGGCGATCCCCGCGACCCCCATGACACAGGCCGAGGGCACCGCGACGGTCAACAAGGCGGAACGCTTCGCCGGGCTGCGCCGCCGGGAACGGGACGCGGACCGGTTCGCGGCACGCGGGGCCGGAGTGACCTCTTCCATGTCCTCCAGCAGCGGCGCGTCCTGCGCGTCACCGGCGTCCTCGAACTCGTCCTCCGCGGCGCCGGATTCCTCGTACGACACCTGCTCGAAGGTCGCGGTCGCCTGCTGGTCGAAGGGCCGCTCGTCCACGTCGGACTCGGACACCGGCTGATGCTCGTAGGCCTCGGCGGCGAGCTGCTGCTCGTACGACTCGGCCTGTTGGTGCTGCTCGTACCCGTCGTACGGGTCGTGTTCGCCCGCGGTGTTCCACTGCGTGGCGTCGTACGCGCCCGTCTCCTGGGTGTGCGCGGTCCACTGCTGGGTCTGGCCGGTCTGTTCGGCCTGGAGCCAGGCGGCCGCGTCCCACTGGCCGGTGCCTTCGGGGCCCGGGTGCTGCGCGGGAATGTTGGCGAGCTGCTGGTATCCGCTCGCCCAGGCGGTCGTGTCGTAGGCACCCGTGTCGTAAGCGGCCTGGTGCTGCGCGGCGTACGGGTCGTAGTGCGGCATCTGGTGACTGCCGGTGCCCCACTGCGTGGCGTCGTACGAACCCGTGCCGTCGCCGCCCGACATGTCGCCGAAGAGAGGGTCGGCCGCGAAGGTCGAGGTCTCGAAACCCGTGGTCTCGAAGCTTCCGGTCGCGTACGTACCGGTGGTGGCGTAGCCGTCGTACGAGGTGAAGTCGCCGTACTGGGCTTCCTGGCCACCGTACGACGCATAGGGCGCCGCGGCGGCATCGGAGGCCGGAGCCGGGGGCGTTACGGTCCCCGACGGGTGACGGTCGTTCACCAACTTCTCTTTCGCCTCGACAACAGGGGCTGGCAGAGCAGTGCGGCGACTGTACCCGGCGGTACGCGGGCGCGACAATCTTCCGCAGGTTTCCTCCACTCGGGAAACGGGCATTCGGCCGTGTTTCGGGGGAGGGCGGGCACGGCTTTGGCCTGGCGTTCGATTGCCGTTCGATGTTGAGGGTGTTCTGCGGGGGTGTTACGCCACTGTCAGACCCCCGGTTTCGGCGGCGGGCGCGGCGGCGGGGCGGGCCTGTGTCTCCTCGAAGTCGAGTGCCTGTCGTATCCCGGCGGCGACCGCGGGGTGAACGGGAAGGGCGAGATGTCCGATTCCGCTCACTTGGACGCTCTGTGCGAGCAGGTCCGGGTGGTCGATGGAGGCGGTCTCCAGCGGGTCCATCAGGTGGTCGAGGTCGCTCCAGAAGCTCACGAACTGCGTACGGCAGTCGGGCGCCGGCTTGCGCAGCTCCTCGATCACCTCGGAACCCGGGCGCATCTGACGGACGATCGGGTGCGCGTTCATCAGCGGAATGACCTTGGTGCCCGCGTGCGGCGTACCGAGCGTGACCAGGGTGCGCACGCGCAGGTCCCCGCCGAGGCGCTGGACGTAGTAGCGGGCTATCAGTCCGCCGAGGCTGTGCCCCACTATGTCCACCTGGTCGCGCCCGGTGCGCTCGCAGATGTCCTCTATGTGCCGCCCCAGCAGCTCCGCGGCGGCGCGGATGTCGTTCGTCAGCGGCGAGTAGTTGAGCGACTCGATGTGCTGCCTGCCGTGCTGGGCGAGGTTGCGGCGCAACAGCACGAAGACCGAACGGTTGTCGATGAAGCCGTGCAGCAGCACGACCGGCGGCTTGGTCCCGGTGGGCAGCCGGGGCGCGTCGGGCCGGGGGAGCGCGGAGGTGCCGCGGCGCTCCTGGGTGATGCCGGACGGATAGAGGAGGAGGTGCCCGGCGAGGATGGCGAGCTCCAGGGCCGTCGCCTTCAACAGGGCCACCGAGAGCCCGGTCAGTCGGCTGGGCAGCAGGCGCTGACGGAGAGGGAGAAAGGGCAACTCAGCCCCGGTGACCTTCATGGCCGACCTCCAGTCGGCACGCAGCGGGACCGCTCTGTCCCCCGTGTGCCCTCGTGGAAAGCCGCGGTGGTGGTGCCGGTGGCGATGGCGTGGGCGGTTGCCGACGGTGCGTCCGTGGCGTGTGGTGCGCCGGTGACGCGACGGGATTCCCTGCCGTCGTGCTCCCGCCGGTGCGCCGCACCGCCGTCGCGCCTCCGTGATGCGACGGTGGTGCTGCCACCTGCTGGCGGCTCTCCTTGCGCAGGCTCCGGCCCCGGCCCGCGCGTCGCAGATCCCTGCGGCGCGTGTGCCGCAGTGACGCGGAGCGGTGCGCGGCGAATGTGTCCCACCGTGTGATTTCCCCCTCGGTCTTCAGCGGGAAACTGCGGTTTGCACGGATCTGACGATAACGTTCGTTCACTTCCCCTGCCGGTGCGGTGCGGGGCGGTCGATGAAGTCCGTTCATGGAGGCAGTGATGGTTGTGGCAGCCGGTCCGATCCGCGTGGTGGTGGCCAAGCCGGGGCTCGACGGCCACGATCGCGGGGCCAAGGTGATCGCGCGGGCGCTGCGCGACGCCGGTATGGAGGTCATCTACACCGGGCTCCACCAGACCCCGGAGCAGATCGTCGACACCGCGATCCAGGAGGACGCCGACGCGATCGGCCTCTCGATCCTCTCCGGCGCCCACAACACCCTGTTCGCCGCGGTCATCGATCTCCTCAAGGAGCGCGACGCGGAGGACATCAAGGTCTTCGGCGGCGGGATCATTCCCGAGGCGGACATCGCGCCGCTCAAGGAGAAGGGCGTCGCCGAGATCTTCACGCCGGGCGCGACGACCGCGTCGATCGTGGAGTGGGTCCGGGCGAACGTACGCCAGCCGGCCGGCGCGTAGCGCCTCTCCGGCGGGGGTGCGGTCCCCTTCGCTCGTGGGGTGGCCCCGGGTGGGCGGGGGCTCGTCGCGCGGTTCCCCGCGCCCTTCAAGGGGCGCTCCTGTCAGCGTGGTTCCGCACCATCCAGCTCCGAGGACATCACCGCGCGCAGACGCAGGGTGGTGACGAGGCGCTGGAAGGCCTCCGCCCAGTAGCCACCGGCACCGGGCGCCGCGTTCTCCGGCTCGTCGGCGACCGCCGTGAGTCCCTCCAGCCGCCCCGCCTCCGCCGGATCCAGGCACCGCTCGGCCAGCCCCATCACCCCACTGAAGCTCCATGGATAACTCCCCGCGTCCCGCGCGATATTGAGCGCGTCGACCACCGCCCGTCCCAGGGGCCCCGCCCACGGCACCGCGCAGACCCCGAGCAGCTGGAACGCCTCGGACAAACCGTGCGTGGCGATGAACCCCGCCACCCACTCGGCCCGCTCGGCGGAGCCCAGCGTGGCGAGCAGTTTCGACCGCTCCGCCAGCGACACCGCCCCCGGCCCGCCGGCCTCCGGAGCCGACGGCGCGCCGAGGAGAGCCCGGGACCAGCCCGGGTCCCGCTGCCGCACCGCCGCCCGGCACCACGCGGCATGCAGCTCGCTCTGCCAGTCGTCCGTCACCGGAAGCGCCACGATCTCCTCCGGCGTACGTCCGCCGAGCCGTCGCGACCACGTCCCGAGCGGCGCTGCTTCGACCAACTGGCCCAGCCACCACGACCGTTCCCCTCGTCCCGCCGGAGCTTTCGGTACAACACCGTCGCGCTCCATGCTCGCGTCGCACTCGTGCGGCGCCTCGACGACGATCGAGGGTGTGCCCTGCGTCCGGTCGACGGCCACGCATGAGCCGGCCCGCGCCGCCATCCGCGCGGCGAGCGCCGAACCGGGCAGCGCGGACAGCAGTTCCGCGGCCGTGGCCCGGACGTTGCGGCTCCGGTCGGCGAGCGCCCGCTCCAGGAACGGTTCGTCCGCCGGGCACAGTCCGGAGCGCAAGGAGTCGAGGAACATCAGCCGGTCCTCGGCCCGCTCGGTCGCCCAGGTGGTGGCGAGGAGCTCGCGTGCGGCCCCGGGGTCCTGGGCCCGTATCGATGTGAGCAGTGCGACCCGCTCGGCGAAGAGACCCTCCTGCCAGAGCTGTTGCGTACGTTCGGGGTCCTCTGGGCCGGGCAGTGTGGTGCCGCCGCCGGGCAGCGAACGCAGGGCGAAGCGCCAGTCCGGGTTCAGCCGGGCGAGCCACAGGGCGCGCGGCCCGGCGAAGGACAGGGCCGCCGGCCGCAGGTCCGTACGGCCCCGGGCGGCGTCGAGGAGCGCGGGCAGTGCTTCCGGGGGCGGTGCGAAACCCCGCGCGTTCGCCAGCGCGAGCCACTGCGGCAGCAGCTCCATGAGGTCGGGCGCCGTGCCCCGGCGGCCGCCGCCTCCGGTGCCGGGCCGGTCCGCCAGCAGCGTCGCGAGTCGATGGGCCGCGGCGGGCGGGAGGGCCGGTCGTGGGTCGGGCGCCGCGGGCTCGGGACGGGCGGCCGCCCGTGCGGCCCGCACCCCGGCCCGCCGCCGCAGGGTTTCCACCGCGGCCGCGTCCAGCAGGACCACCGGTGCCTCGCGCCCGGCGGCCCAGGCGGGAGCCGGGCGCCGCTCGGTCCCGAGCAGGGCCATCGTGACGAGCTCCTCCCAGGAACCTCCGACGGGCGCGCCCGCGGGGGCGGAGGTCGTGTTCATGAGCGTCCTTTCCGTGGGGAGGCGGTGCTGATGGCTTGAGCGGTGACAGTGGTGTTGGTGTTGGTGTTGGTGTTGGTGTTGGTGTTGGTGCTGGTGCTGGTGCTGGTGCTGTGGGCGGTGCCGGTGGTGTCGGTGGTGCCGGCAGTGCCGGCAGTGCCGGTGGTCAGCACAGGGACACCGGCTCCCCGGCGCCCTCCGGCCAGGCCGTCAGGGGAGTGAAGCCGCGGTGGCCGCACTCTCCGAAGACCGTGACGGGGGCGCCGCCGGAGAGGGCGGCGAGGCGCCACAGTCCGGGTCGGGAGAGAAGGGAAGAGGCGATCGGGAGGGCGAAGTCGCCCTCGGCGTCCGCAAGTTGCCAGGTGTCGCCGTCGGGGGTGGGTATCACCCGGGCCAGCGTGACCGGGTGGGAGTCGAGCCAGGGGTCGGCCCGCAGGGCTTCGCCGAAGCGGGCCGCCGCCTGGGGGGCGGTCAGCCCCGGTGGACGCGTCTGCGCGGGGGCGGGCGGCGTGAACCGCTCGCCCAGGGCCGCTCGGAGCTGTCCGGTGCCCGGATACGCGGACACCTCCGCCTCGAAGGCCAGCCCCACCGGCAGTGTCAGCTCCGGCGCGCGGCCGGCGGCCCCATAGGAGAGGAGCAGCGCGGTGCGGTCGCTCTGCGCGCCGTAGAGCCAGATCCTGCGGGTCGTGAGCCGGGTGTCCGCCGTGTCGTACTGGGCGAGGACCAGCCAGCGGTCCCGCACCGGTGGCCCGTCCGCCGAACCCGGCAGCCCCACCCGCGAGCGAACCGTCGCGGCCAGGTCGTCCGGCAGCCGCTCACGGCGCAGCCAGCCCTGGTCGAGGAGATGGAGCAACGCGCACTCCTCCAGCAGCCGCACCGGCCAGCCGGGTCCGGAGGAGGGAATCGCCCCCAACTCCCTGACGCGCGCGGCCAGTCCGGGCGCCTGCGCGTCGACCATGCGGGCCGCCGTCTCCTCCCACATCCCGTACCCCGCCTGCTCGGCCGACGCGAGGCCGCCCCGCAGCAGATCCGCCAACCGCTGCTCCAGCTCCGCCGCCCCCGCGGTGATCCGCTCGGCCCGCCGCCGCGCCCTGCGCCGCGCCGCCTCCGGATCGCCCGGTGACGCCGTCCCAGATCCCCCGCCCGTCGTCCCCTTCTCCTCCGCTCGCTCTCGTCTCCCCTTTATCCACTGCTCCGCCCAGTCCGGCGCCGGCCCCCGCGGCACCGAACCGTCCGCGCCCGCCCAGAGCAGCAGCAGTCCCAGCGCGTGCTTGCACGGGAACTTCCGGCTCGGGCAACTGCACGTGTACGCGGGCCCGGTGGAGTCCGCGATGTCGATGACCGTCTGATAAGGCCTGCTGCCGCTTCCCCTGCACAGTCCCCATACCGTCCCCTCGTCAGAACTGCCTGCCTCCGACCACGGCCCGGCCGCGCCGAGCTTGCTGCCGGCCGTACGTGACGCGGCATCAGGCGCCAGTGCCAGCACCTGATCCGCCGTCCAGCGCACCCCCTGCTGAGTCATGTCATCGAAGGTAGGTCCCGCCACTGACAATCGACCTTCGCGAGCGTATTTGCACAGGTCAGAGCGCATTGTCAGTGGCGTGGTGCACGGTGGAACCAGATCCGAACCGGCCGAGCTGGAGGGGGAGCGAGCCATGTCCGTGCCCGTTGCGTCCATTGAACCGACGACCGTCCGTCCGCCCGTGAGCGACAGCCTGGGTGAAGGCGTGAGCGAGAGCGCGGGCGAGGCGCTGCGCCCACATGCCGAGCACGCCTTCGCCGCCGAACTCGCCGCGCTGGCCGCGCAGGACGACCGGCCGCGGCCCGCCCGCTGGCGGCTGTCGCCATGGGCGGTGGCGACCTATCTGCTGGGCGGCACACTGCCGGACGGCACGGTGATCACACCGAAGTACGTGGGACCGCGCCGCATCGTCGAGGTCGCCGTCACCACGCTCGCCACCGACCGCGCCCTGCTCCTGCTCGGCGTGCCCGGCACCGCGAAGACGTGGGTGTCCGAGCACCTGGCCGCGGCGGTCAGCGGCGACTCGACCCTGCTGGTGCAGGGCACGGCGGGCACACCGGAAGAGGCGATCCGGTACGGCTGGAACTACGCGCGGCTGCTGGCTCACGGCCCCAGCCGGGACGCCCTCGTGCCGAGCCCGGTCATGCGGGCCATGGCCGAGGGCATGACGGCCCGGGTCGAGGAGCTGACCCGCATCCCGGCGGACGTGCAGGACACGCTGATCACGATCCTGTCGGAAAAGGTCCTGCCGATACCGGAGTTGGGACAGGAGGTGCAGGCCGTCCGCGGCTTCAACCTGATCGCCACCGCCAACGACCGCGACCGCGGGGTGAACGAGCTGTCCAGCGCCCTGCGCCGCCGCTTCAACACGGTGGTGCTGCCCCTGCCGGAGAGCGCGGACGCCGAGGTCGACATCGTCTCGCGGCGTGTCGACCAGATCGGCCGCTCCCTCGACCTGCCCGCCGTGCCCGAGGGCATGGACGAGATCCGTCGTGTCGTCACCGTCTTCCGCGAGCTGCGCGACGGGGTCACGGCCGACGGGCGGACCAAGCTGAAGTCGCCCAGCGGCACGCTGTCCACGGCCGAGGCGATCTCGGTCGTCACGGGCGGCCTGGCCCTCGCCGCCCACTTCGGCGACGGTGTCCTGCGCGCGTCCGACGTGGCGGCCGGCATCCTCGGCGCCGTCGTCCGCGATCCGGCCGCCGACCGGGTCATCTGGCAGGAGTATCTGGAGGCGGTCGTCCGCGAGCGGGACGGCTGGAAGGACTTCTACCGGGCCTGCCGGGAGGTGAGCGCATGACGAGCTTCACGGCGGGGCCGTTGCTGCTGGGGGTGCGGCATCACGGCCCGGGGTCGGCCCGTGCCGTGCGGGCCGCGCTGGAGGCGGCGACGCCCGAGGTCGTACTGATCGAGGGACCCCCGGAGGCGGACGCGCTCATCCCGCTCGCCGCCGAGAAGGACATGCGTCCTCCTGTCGCACTCCTCGCCCATGTCGTGGACGAGCCCGGCCGCTCCGCCTTCTGGCCGCTCGCCGAGTTCTCCCCCGAGTGGGTGGCGATCCGGTGGGCCCTGGCGCAGGGAGTCCCGGCCCGGTTCATCGACCTCCCGGCGACCCACACGCTGGCGTGGGGGAACGAAGAGGAGAAGGGGGCCGGTGCGGCCGACCGTTCCGTCGACGCGGACGTGCGGATCGACCCCCTCGCCGTACTCGCGGAGACGGCCGGGTACGACGATCCCGAGCGCTGGTGGGAGGACGTGGTCGAGCACCGGGGCGGGGCGGGGACCGGGGCCGACCCGTTGGCGCCGTTCACCGCGCTGGAGGAGGCGATGGCGGCACTGCGGGAGGCCTACGGGGCAGGGGGACACGACCGGGACCTGGTGCGCGAGGCGTACATGCGGCTCCAGATGCGGGCGGCGCAGCGGGAGTTCGGGGACGAGGTGGCCGTGGTGTGCGGGGCCTGGCACGTGCCTGCGCTGCGGCAGAAGAGGACCGTGGCCGCCGATCGGGCGCTGCTCAAGGGGCTCCCCAAGGCCAAGGCCGACATGACGTGGGTGCCCTGGACGCACCGGAGGCTGTCGCGCGTCAGCGGGTACGGCGCGGGCATCGACTCGCCGGGTTGGTACGGGCATCTGTTCGCCGCCCCGGACCGTCCCGTCGAGCGCTGGATGACGAAGGTGGCGAGGCTGCTGCGCGACGAGGACCGGATGGTGTCCTCGGCGCACGTCATCGAGGCGGTACGGCTGGCCGACACCCTCGCCGCGATGCGCGGTCGCCCACTGCCCGGGCTGACCGAGACCACCGACGCCATACGGGCCGTGATGTGCGAGGGCTCGGATGTGCCACTGGGGCTCGTGCACGACCGGCTCGTGGTCGGCGATGCGCTGGGCGAGGTGCCTCAGTCAGCTCCCGCGGTGCCGTTGCAGCGCGACCTGGCGCGTGCGCAGAAGCGGTTGCGGCTGAAACCCGAGCCGATGGAGCGGGAGGTGGAGCTGGACCTGCGGGGGGAGACCGACGCCGGGCGGAGCAGACTCCTGCACCGGCTGCGGCTGCTCGGTATCGCGTGGGGCGAGCCCACCGCCTCGCGCGGCAGCACCGGCACCTTCCGGGAGACCTGGCGGCTGCGCTGGGAGCCGGAGCTGTCCGTGCGGGTCGCCGAGGCCGGGGTCTGGGGCACGACGGTGCTGTCGGCGGCGACCGGGAAGGCCGAGGCGGACGCCGTCGCCGCGCACGCCCTGGCCGATGTCACGGCACTGGCCGAGCGCTGTCTGCTCGCCGAACTCCCGGACGCGCTGCCCGTGGTGATGCGGGTCCTCGCCGACCGGGCGGCGCTGGACGCGGATGTCGGCCACCTCGCCCAGGCCCTGCCCGCGCTGGTCCGCTCCCTGCGGTACGGCGATGTGCGCGGTACGGACACACACGCCCTCACGGACGTCGCCGTGGGCCTCGCCGAGCGGATCTTCGTCGGCCTCCCACCGGCTTGTGCGGCCCTCGACGCCGAGGCCGCCGAGCACATGCGACGCCATGTGGACGCGGTGCACGGCGCGGTGGGGCTGTTGGGGGAGCCGGGCACGGCCGCCTCCGGCGGCATACGCGAGCGCTGGCACTCCGTACTGCGGGTGCTGACCGGGCGCGACACCGTGCCAGGGGTGATCCGTGGGCGGTCGGTACGACTGCTGCTGGACGACGGGGAGTTGGAGCAGGACGAGGCCGCGCGGCTCATGGGTCTCGTGCTGTCGCCCGGTACGGAGCCGGGGGACGCGGCCGCGTGGATCGAGGGGTTCGTCGGCGGTGGCTCCGGGGGCGGGATGCTGCTCGTACACGACGAGCGGCTGCTCGGCCTGGTGGACGCGTGGCTGACCGGGGTGCCGGCCGAGGCGTTCACCGATGTGCTGCCCCTGCTGCGGCGCACGTTCTCGGCGTACGAGGCAGGGGTGCGCAGAACGCTGGGCGAGCTGGTCCGGCGCGGCCCGGGGGCGCGGGGGAGCGCCGAGGCCGCCGCCTCCGGCATACCCGGGTTCGCGCCCGACCTCGACCTGGGGCGCGCCGACGCGGTCCTGCCGGTGCTGAGCCTGCTGCTGGGGCTGGGCGAGGCCCACGACGACGACTTTGCGGGGGTGGCCCGATGACAGCGGCACCTGTGGAAGCGACCGGATCGAACGGTCCGGCCGGACCCACCGAGGCCGCCGGCGAGCGGTTGCGGCGCTGGCGGCTGGTGCTGGGAGGTGAGGAGGCGGACGGCACCGGATGCGTGCTCGCGGGGCAGGACGCGGCGATGGACGGGGCGCTCACCGCGTTGTACGGGAAGGACGGCAAGGGGCGGTCCGGGCGGGACCGTTCGGCGGGGCTGGGGGCGTCGGCGCCGTCGGTCGCGCGCTGGCTCGGGGACATCCGGAGGTACTTCCCCTCGTCCGTCGTACAGGTCATGCAGCGGGACGCCATCGACCGGCTCGGGCTGTCCACCCTCCTGCTGGAGCCCGAGATGCTGGAAGCGGTCGAGGCCGATGTGCACCTGGTCGGCACGCTGCTCTCCCTGAACAAGGCCATGCCGGAGACGACGAAGGAGACGGCGCGGGCGGTCGTGCGCAAGGTCGTCGAGGATCTCGAGAAGCGGCTCGCGAGCCGCACGCGGGCGACTCTCACCGGCGCCCTCGACCGCAGTGCACGCATCAGCAGACCCCGTCACCACGACGTCGACTGGAACCGCACGATCGCGGCGAACCTGAAGCACTACCTGCCCGAGTACCGCACGATCGTGCCCGAACGGCTGATCGGCTACGGGCGTGCCTCGCAGTCCGTGAAGAAGGAGGTCGTCCTCTGCATCGACCAGTCGGGATCCATGGCGGCGTCCGTCGTCTACGCCTCCGTGTTCGGCGCCGTCCTCGCGTCGATGCGGTCCATCGCCACCCGGCTCGTCGTCTTCGACACAGCCGTCGTCGATCTGACCGATCAGCTCGACGACCCGGTCGACGTCCTTTTCGGTACCCAGCTGGGCGGCGGTACGGACATCAACAGGGCGCTGGCGTACTGCCAGTCGCAGATCACCCGGCCCGCCGACACGGTGGTCGTGCTCATCAGCGACCTCTACGAAGGAGGTATACGCGACGAGATGCTCAAGCGGGTCGCGGCGATGAAGGCGTCGGGGGTGCAGTTCGTGACGCTGTTGGCGTTGTCCGACGAAGGGGCGCCCGCGTACGACCATGAGCACGCGGCGGCGCTCGCGGCACTGGGCGCACCGGCGTTCGCCTGTACGCCCGACCTGTTTCCCGAGGTAATGGCGGCAGCGATCGAGAAGCGACCGCTCCCGATACCGGACACCGCCTGAGGAGACGTGGGGGGAGGAAGAGGAGAGGGTAGGGGAGGAGCGGCGACAAGGGGCTTGCGCGACCTCAGGAGAGCCGTGCGAGGATCGACGCCTCTTCCCGCCGCACGGAGGATCACCCCGTCTTGACCCTGCCCGTCGTCGAACTGCCCTTCGCCGGTGCCGCTCTGCGCATGACGCGCATGCCGCGCACGGCGGCCGGGCGGCGTGCGCTGCGACTGGCGCTGCTGGTGGCCGGGTTGTTCGCGCTCGGGCTCCTTTGCGGGGAGCGGGCGCATGCGGCGGACGGGTTGGTTCCGACAGTTCCGACGGTTCCGACGAGCTCGTCGGTACGGGTGGTGAAGCCGGCTGCTCCGCTCCCGGTGGCGCGCTCGGCGGCCCACGCCGTCACTCACGTCACAGACAACGTCACTCACGTCACGGACACCGTCGCTCACGCTCATGTCACGGTCGCCGGCGCTCAGGTCGGCGACACCGTCACCCATGTGACCGGCACCGTCCGGGACGTCGTACGGTCGGCTGCCGACAGCGTCGTACGGCCGGTCGGTGATCTCGTGGAGACGGTGACGGGCGAGTTGGGCCAAGCGCCGCCGAAGACCCTGCCGTCCCTCCCCTCGTTGCCCTCGCTGCCCGAGGTGCCGGAACTGCCCGGTCCGCCCGTGCGTCCGGGCGCGGGGGGCCAGGTTCCGTCCGCCGCTTCGGGGCCTCAGCACTCGCGTGCGGGGGCCATGCCCTCGTCGTCGCATGCCGTGGTGCGGCACGCGGACGCCGGGCCCGTCGGTCCGACGTACTACGGCCCCACCCGCCTCGGTACGGACACGGCCGGTGTCGCCGTGCGCGGCGAGCACCGGGGTGCGGCGCCAGCACCGGCGCCCGAGCGGCAGGCACCCCCCGGCGACCCCTCGGGCGCGCTGGGCGGTCAGTCTGCCGTCGACGGCGGCACGCCGCGCCACGGCGATCCTCAGGCCGTCGTCACTGCGAGTCACCGGGCGCCGCTGCGGCTCGTGCCCGGCGTACCCGCGGCGGTGACCGGGGCCGAGTCCCGGGACAGGTACCGGGATATTCCGGTCTTCCCCGGCTAGGGCGGTCCTTTCCCCGATGTCGGCGCTGCCGCGCAGGGGCGGAAGCGGAACATGTCTGCCCGCCGTCCAGACCTTCTCCGGTCCCTCTCCGGTCCCGATCCGAACCGTCTCCGGCCAGAACATCCGCCGGCGCCACCGGTCTGGCCTAGGGCGGCGAGAGGAATGTCGGCGGTACAGATTCTGACCGTCCCTCCCGCCGTACCGCTCGTACCGCTCGTACCGCTTTACCCACCGACCGACTCCGCGGGGCCACGGCCCCGGACGGCCGAAAGCCATCAGCCGTGTCCGACCGAAACCCCGCGGATGGGGAGGGGCGGTCCCCATTGGGGTGGGGACCACCCTCCCTGGGCCCCTCAGGGGCTGTTCGAGGGGCCTCACCAGGCAAACCCCAGCCTGGTGAGGCCCCGTCCCGGCCAGATCTGTGACAGGTATCACCGCTCAGGTGTGACCTGCGATTTAGGGACCCACGTCCTGCGGCGATAACCTGCGAGACGGACATGCCGCGCGCTCGGACACCGTGTGCGCCACCCTTGTGACAGCGGACGTCACGTTGCCCTTCGCGGCACGCCCACGCATCCAACGAACCGCGAGATCACTGATAGGGACGGACGCGCGTGGACCTGTTCGAGTACCAGGCGAGGGACCTCTTCGCCAAGCACGGTGTACCGGTGCTGGCCGGTGAAGTCATTGACACGCCTGAGGCAGCCCGCGAGGCGACCGAGCGTCTTGGCGGCAAGTCCGTCGTCAAGGCCCAGGTGAAGGTCGGTGGCCGAGGCAAGGCCGGCGGCGTCAAGCTCGCCGCCACCCCGGACGAGGCCGTCGCCCGGGCGACGGACATCCTCGGTATGGACATCAAGGGCCACACGGTCCACAAGGTGATGATCGCCGAGACCGCGCCCGAGATCGCCGAGGAGTACTACGTCTCGTACCTCCTCGACCGCACCAACCGCACCTTCCTCGCCATGGCGTCCGTCCAGGGCGGCGTGGAGATCGAGGTCGTCGCGGAGGAGAACCCCGAGGCCCTCGCGAAGGTCCCGGTCGACGCCAACGAGGGCGTCTCGATCGAGAAGGCCCGCGAGATCGTCGCCCAGGCGAAGTTCCCGGCCGAGGTCGCCGAGCAGGTCGCCGAGATCCTGGTGACGCTGTGGGACACCTTCATCAAGGAGGACGCCCTCCTCGTCGAGGTCAACCCGCTCGCCAAGGTCGCCGACGGCCGCGTCATCGCGCTCGACGGCAAGGTGTCGCTGGACGAGAACGCCGAGTTCCGCCAGCCGGAGCACGAGGCGCTGGTCGACCACGCCGCCGCCAACCCGCTCGAGGCGGCGGCCAAGGCCAAGAACCTCAACTACGTCAAGCTCGACGGTGAGGTCGGCATCATCGGCAACGGCGCGGGTCTCGTCATGAGCACCCTCGACGTCGTCGCGTACGCCGGTGAGAACCACGGCGGCGTCAAGCCCGCCAACTTCCTCGACATCGGTGGCGGCGCCTCCGCCGCGGTGATGGCGAACGGCCTGGAGATCATCCTCGGCGACCCGGACGTCAAGTCCGTCTTCGTCAACGTCTTCGGCGGCATCACCGCCTGTGACGAGGTCGCCAACGGCATCGTCCAGGCGCTCCAGCTGCTCGCCGACAAGGGCGAGGAAGTCACCAAGCCGCTGGTCGTGCGTCTGGACGGCAACAACGCCGAGCTGGGCCGCAAGATCCTGTCGGACGCCAACCACCCGCTGGTCCAGCGCGTGGACACCATGGACGGCGCGGCCGACAAGGCCGCCGAGCTCGCGGCTGCGAAGTAAGGGACGAGGGAAACAACCGCCATGGCTATCTTCCTCAACAAGGACAGCAAGGTCATCGTCCAGGGCATGACCGGTGCCACGGGCATGAAGCACACCAAGCTCATGCTGGCCGACGGCACGAACATCGTCGGTGGCGTGAACCCGCGCAAGGCGGGCACGTCCGTCGACATCGACGGCACCGAGATCCCGGTCTTCGGGACGGTCGCCGAGGCCATGGAGAAGACGGGCGCCAACGTGTCCGTCCTCTTCGTGCCGCCGGCCTTCGCCAAGGCCGCCGTCGTCGAGGCGATCGACGCGGAGATCCCCCTCGCGGTCGTCATCACCGAGGGCATCGCCGTCCACGACTCCGCCGCCTTCTGGGCGTACGCGAAGTCGAAGGGCAACAAGACCCGCATCATCGGCCCGAACTGCCCCGGTCTCATCACCCCGGGCCAGTCGAACGCCGGCATCATCCCGGGCGACATCACGAAGCCGGGCCGCATCGGCCTGGTCTCGAAGTCCGGCACGCTGACGTACCAGATGATGTACGAGCTCCGTGACATCGGCTTCTCGTCCGCCGTCGGCATCGGTGGCGACCCGGTCATCGGTACGACGCACATCGACGCGCTCGCCGCGTTCGAGGCCGACCCCGACACCGACCTGATCGTCATGATCGGTGAGATCGGCGGCGACGCCGAGGAGCGTGCGGCGGACTTCATCGCCAAGAACGTGACGAAGCCGGTCGTCGGCTACGTCGCCGGCTTCACCGCGCCCGAGGGCAAGACCATGGGCCACGCCGGCGCCATCGTCTCCGGCTCCTCCGGCACGGCCGCCGCGAAGAAGGAGGCCCTTGAGGCCGCCGGCGTCAAGGTCGGCAAGACGCCGACCGAGACGGCGAAGCTGGCCCGCGAGATCCTCGCCGGCTGACCTTCTCCAGGCTGGACCTTCTCCAGACTGAACGGGCTCGCATCCCCACCGGGGTGCGAGCCCGTCGTCGTACCCGGCTCAGCCTGCCTTCGGAACCAGCCGCTCCGGCCCGCTGACCGTCTCCCCCTTGAGCTTGGCGCGCAGGGCCAGCTCCTCCGCGGACAGCGGCCCGGGCGCGACCCGGGGCGGCACCCCGTGCACCGTGGCGCCGGGCGCCAGCGGCGGCTCGTAGTGGTCCGGGGCCGTACGGAGCGTCAGTGTCGTGGCGCCGATGAGGACGACCGTGAAGGCGATGGCGGCGCGGGTCCAGTGCCGGGCACGCTGCTCTCCGCCCCAGCGGACCGTGGTGGGCTTCGCGGCGCGCAGCCGCTCGGCGGAGGCGACCTCGGCGAGTCGCCGGTGCAGCTCCTTCGGCTCCGCCAGCTCCGGCAGCCGCGTGGCCACGGCCTCACGCGCGCGCAGCAGCCGGTTGGCCGCCGCGGGCGTGCTCGCCTCCGTCTCGGCCGCGGTCTCCGGCAGATCGAGCCCGACCCCGTCGTAGAGCAGCAGGGTCCGCCGGTACACGGGCGGCAGCTGCAGGAGTACGTCGAGCAGCGCGCGGTCCGCGGGGGCGGCGGGCGGCGGCTCCGGGTTGCGGTGCCGGGGGCGCAGCCGGTGCCAGGGCGAGAGCGCGAACTCGTACGCCGTCGCCCGCACCCACCCCGCCGGATCGCGGTCCATGGCCACCTCGGGCCAGCGGTGCCAGGCCAGCTGGAAGGCGCGCTCCACCGACTCGCGCGCCAGTTCGCGCCGCCCGGTGAGCAGGTAGGTCTGCCGTACGAGGGCGGGGGCGCAGAACGCGTAGAGGGCGTCGAAGGCCTGAGCGGGCGTCAGGGAGGCCGCAAGGGGTTCGAGTTCGGCTTTGGGGCCGAGTTCGGGGAGGAGCTCGGGTTCGGGGAGGAGCTCGGGGCCGGGTTCGGGATCGGGTGTGGGGGCGAGTTCGGAGGCGGGTGGGGTGTCGGAGGGCGGCTCGGGGGTGGGTTCGGCGCGGTCGGGGGGCGCCTGTACGGGGCCGGTGGCGGCGCCGACCAGGGCGGGAGCCGGGCTCTCCTGATGCGTGGTCACCTCCTCGGCGCCCGTCAGCAGTCGTGCGTACGCATCCCGTTTGGTGCCGCGTGGCGTCGTACGGCCGTTCTCCCACGAGCGCACCGTCGCACGGGTGACGCCCACCGCGGCCGCGACGTCGGCCTGGCTCAGCGACTGGGCCTCGCGCAGGCGGCGGCGCTCCTTGGGGGAGGGCAGCGGGGTCTCAGGGGTGCCTGTCATGTCGGACCCCATAGGGTGCCCCTTAGTACGAAAAAGTACATAGCTGCATATTGAGCGACACATCCGAGGTTCGCCTGTTACGACGAGAAAGCGCGTGTCGTTGGGAGCATGGCGGGTGTGACCCAAATGACCGACCGCAGGCTGTCGTTGTCGCCCCTGCTCACCCGGATGCGCCACCGTTCACCCGGACTGGGCGCCAGCCTCCTGGGTGGCGCCCTCGCGGCGGGGCTCGGACTCGGCTCGTTCGCCGTCCTCGTCATGATGCTGTGGATCAGCTCGCCCTATCCGGACAGCGGACCGAGTGGATCGCTGCACGTGGCCGCCGCGTTGTGGCTGCTCGCGCACGGCGTGGAGCTGATCCGCACCGAGACGCTGTCGGGCCTGCCCATGCCGGTGGGTGTGACACCGCTGCTGCTGGTCGTGCTGCCCGTGTGGCTGCTGTACCGGGCGGCGCGTGGCGTGGCGGACGCCGAGGCCGAGGCGGAGCCGCGCACGGTGTGGACGGGGGTCGTCGGGGGCTATCTGACGGTCGGACTGGCGGCCGCGCTGTACTGCTCGGGCGGGGAGTTGCGGCCTTCGTGGGTGTGGACCGCCGCATGCCTGCCGTTGCTCGCCGGGGGTGCGGCGGGGGTGGGGGTGTGGGCGACGTACGGACGCGCCGGCTTCCCTGCGCCCGCGCGGGTCCGGCGGCTGCTCGCCGTGTTGCCCGCCGGCGTACGCCGTTGCTCGCCCGAATTCCTCGGGGCCGTGGCGCGGGCGGCCGGGGCCGGGGCGGCGGTGCTCGTCGGGGGTGGCTCGCTGTTGGTGGCGGCGTCGCTGGTGTGGCACGGCGATGCCGTCCGGGGCTCGTTCGCGCATCTCACCGAGGTGTGGTCGGGGCGGTTCGCGGTACTGCTGCTCTGTATGGCGCTCGTGCCGAACGCGGCGGTGTGGGGAGCCGCGTACGGGCTCGGGCCCGGGGTCGTGCTGGGGGCCGGGCATGTCGCGGGGCCGTTGTCCGCGGCGGGGCCCGGGCCGTTGCTGCCGGCGTTTCCGCTGCTGGCGGCGGTGCCGGTGCCCGGGACGGTGTGGAGCGAGGTGGGGATGACGGTGCCGGTGGTGGCGGGGGTCACGGTGGCGTGGTTCCTGGTGACCGCGGCGGCGCCGGGGGAGGGGCGTGAGGCCTGGTCGTGGGGGCGGGTCGTGGTGGGGGTGGAGGTCGCGGCCGTGTTGTGCGGGCTGGTGATGGCGGTGCTTGCCGGGGTGGCGGGTGGGCCGTTGGGGGTGGCGGCGTTGGCTCACTTCGGGCCGGTGTGGTGGCAGGTGGGGGGCGCGGTGGTGGTGTGGACGGTGGGAGTGGGGGTTCCTGTGGGGGTGGGGTTGTGGGGGTGGGAGCTTCGGCGGCGACGGGGGGTTTCTTGGCCTACGCGGCTCACTCGGCCCTCGTGGCCCTCGTGGCCCTCGTGGTTCTCCTGGGGGGCGTGGCGGTCGAGTGGTGAGGGGGGTCAGGTGGAGGCGGTTACGAAGGGGGAGCCGACTCCTACGGTGGGGGCGGCTTCGAGGGTGGGGGCGGGTCCGGCTTCGGGTTCGGGCCCGGCTCGGGATCCGAGCCTGGAGCCGTACGACCTCTTGCCCTCCGATGACATGGGGTGAGTGGGGAGCCCTCGCTTTCCTCGCCCCCGCCGCCCCTACCCCTTCCCATGTTTGCGCTAGCCGCGCGTTCCCAGGACGCCCCTCAGGTCCTTCGGGAGGAGGTCGTTGCAGGACTGTTTGGCGGTGTTGGTGAGGGCGTCGTTCGTGCAGGAGTAGTAGTCGCTGTACACGAACTGCGCGGTGAAGGTCGCGGCGACCATGACGATGGCCAGGGACGCGGTGACGAGGCCGCTCACCGCGGCGGTCGTCTGGGGGCGGGTGTTCGCGTCGGGGGCCGGGGTGTCCGGGTCCTGCGCGCGGGGCTTGGCACGCAGTGCGCTGCCGCCCCAGTACAGGGCGAGCGCGCCGAGCAGCAGCGCCACGTACGGCCAGCTGAACAGGGCGAAGAAGAACGCCCACATTCCGGAGAGCAGCGCGTAGCGTGCGCGGCGCTGGGCGGGGTCCGTCGGGTCCCAGCGCATTCCGGAGCCCGGCCCACCGCCGGGACCTTCCGGGCCGCCCTGACCCTGCGGAGCCCCGGGACGGTCGCCGAAACCGCCGCCGGACGAACGCCCCGGCTGCCGGTCGCTCCACTGGCTGCCCCAGGGGGACTGTCCGGGGTCGGAGCCAGGTCCGGAGCCGTCGTTGTCGTTCGGGCTCTGGCCGGACGAGGGACGCCGAGGCTGCCAGGGGCGGTCGGGCGTGCCCTCCGGCGGCGGAGCGAAGGGATTGTCGTCGGAGCCGGAGCCGGAGCCGGAGCCGGAGCCGGAGCCGGAGCCGGAGCCGGAGCCGGGGTCTGTGTCCGGGCCGCGTCCGCCCGCGGAACCGTTCCCACCCGAGGGCGTGTCCCCGCTCTCCCGCGGCGGGGTAGGCGAAGGGCGCCGCTCGCGAAGCAGCAGCGGAGGGAGTCGGAGACTGCGGTCCGGCATCAGGTGTGCGTCTTCCCCTTGGTGGTTCTGGCGGGCGGCGTGTCCACACGGCATCGTGCTCGCGACGCGCACCCCGAGCGTCCTGCGCGGGGCTCGCACCCCGGGCGTTCGTTTTCAGGATCAGGACCCGGGATTCGCACCCCGGACACCGCTCCATGGAGTCCCTGCCCCGGGATTTCCGCCCGAGGCCCGCGCCCCGGACGTTCGCCCCCGGGGCTCGTACCCCGAACGTTCTACCCGTCCCAGGTCAACGTCCCAAGCGCACAGGGCGTTCCCCGTGCTGAACGGTGTTCCCGGGAGGATCCACCGCAGACGCTACCTTCCGGCCACGCCCCCGTCCCGTGGGGGCTGCCCGGTGTGCCGGTATCGTTGCTGACGGTCGGCCGCTTCGTAGACTTCCCCGTATCCAGGGGCGCGAAGCATTCGTACGACCGTACAAATGCTCCCCCGAGAAAGGGCCCCGTCGTGGCCAAGACCAAGCGCCTCGTCGTGCTGGTCTCCGGATCAGGCACGAATCTGCAGGCACTGCTCGACGGCATCGCCGTGGCCGGGCCGGAGGCCTACGGGGCCGAGATCGTGGCCGTGGGCGCCGACCGCGACGGCATCGAAGGGCTCGCCCGGGCCGAGCGGGCCGGGATCCCCACCTTCGTCCGCCGCGTCAAGGACTACGACACCCGGGACGAGTGGGACGGCGCGCTCGCCGAGGCCGTCTCCGACCACGAGCCAGACCTGGTGGTCTCCGCGGGGTTCATGAAGATCGTGGGGAAGGAATTCCTCACCCGGTTCGGCGGGCGCTTCGTCAACACGCATCCCGCCCTGCTGCCCAGCTTCCCGGGAGCCCACGGCGTACGCGACGCGCTCGCGTACGGCGCGAAGGTCACCGGCTGCACCGTCCACTTCGTCGACGACGGCGTCGACACCGGACCGATCATCGCTCAGGGCGTGGTGGAGGTCCGGGACGAGGACGACGAGAGCGCTCTGCACGAGCGCATCAAGGAAGTCGAGCGAAGACTGCTCGTCGATGTCGTGGGGCGGCTCGCCCGCAACGGCTATCGCATTGAGGGACGAAAGGTAGTTATCCAGTGACCGCCGACAGCACAGTCACGGCCGAGAGCACCGAGGGCACCAAGCGGGTCATCCGGCGCGCGCTCGTCAGCGTCTACGACAAGACCGGGCTCGAAGAGCTTGCCCGCGGGCTCCACGAGGCCGGTGTCGAGCTCGTCTCCACCGGCTCCACCGCCGCCAAGATCGCCGCGGCCGGGGTCCCCGTCGTCAAGGTCGAGGACCTGACCGGCTTCCCCGAGTGCCTCGACGGCCGAGTCAAGACCCTGCACCCCAAGGTCCACGCCGGCATCCTCGCCGACCTGCGGCTGCCCGATCACCGGCGGCAGCTGGAAGAGCTGGGCGTCAAGCCCTTCGACCTCGTCGTCGTCAACCTCTACCCCTTCCGTGAGACCGTCGCCTCGGGCGCGACGCCGGACGAGTGCGTCGAGCAGATCGACATCGGCGGCCCCTCGATGGTCCGTGCCGCCGCCAAGAACCACCCGTCCGTGGCCGTCGTCACCAGCCCCGACCGTTACGGCGACGTCCTTTCCGCCGTGCGGACCGGGGGCTTCGACCTCACCACCCGTAAGCGGCTCGCGGCCGAGGCCTTCCAGCACACGGCCGCGTACGACGTCGCCGTCGCCTCCTGGTTCGCCTCCGAGTACGCCCCCGTCGACGCCTCCGGGTTCCCCGACTTCCTCGGCGCCACCTGGGAGCGCGCGCACACCCTCCGCTACGGCGAGAACCCGCACCAGCCCGCCGCCCTCTACACCTCCCACGCCGGCGGTCTCGCGGAGGCCGAGCAGCTGCACGGCAAGGAGATGTCGTACAACAACTACACGGACACGGACGCCGCGCGCCGTGCCGCGTACGACCACGAGGACCCCTGCGTCGCGATCATCAAGCACGCCAACCCGTGCGGCATCGCGATCGCCTCGAACGTCGCCGAGGCGCACCGCAAGGCGCACGCCTGTGACCCGCTGTCCGCGTTCGGCGGTGTGATCGCGGTCAACCGGCCGGTGACGAAGGAGATGGCGGAGCAGGTCGCCGAGATCTTCACCGAGGTCATCGTGGCGCCCGAGTACGAGGACGGCGCCCTCGAAGCCCTCACCAAGAAGAAGAACATCCGCGTGCTGCGCGCCCACCGCGCGCCCGCGAACCCGACCGAGCTCAAGCCGATCGACGGCGGCGCGCTGCTCCAGGTCACCGACCGCCTCCAGGCCGACGGCGACAACCCGGCGAGCTGGACCCTGGCGACCGGTGACGCCCTGAACGAGGGCGAGCTCGACGAGCTGGCCTTCGCCTGGCGGGCCTGCCGCGCGGTGAAGTCCAACGCGATCCTGCTCGCCAAGGACGGCGCCTCGGTCGGCGTCGGCATGGGCCAGGTCAACCGCGTCGACTCCGCGAAGCTCGCGGTCGAGCGGGCGGGCGCCGAGCGGGCCCGTGGGTCGTACGCGGCCTCGGACGCGTTCTTCCCGTTCCCCGACGGTCTGGAGATCCTCGCCGAGGCGGGCGTCAGGGCCGTGGTCCAGCCCGGCGGTTCGGTCCGTGACGAGCTGGTGGTCGAGGCCGCGAAGAAGGCGGGCATCACCATGTACTTCACGGGGACGCGGCACTTCTTCCACTGATCCGCGGCAGGTCGGTGCGTGCGCGGCGGTCCACCGGGGTTCCGGTGGGCCGCCGCTACCGTGCGGGCGCCGTGGTGGCGGCGCCCTTGACCGCGCGCTCGCAGTTCGGCCAGTCGTGGAAGTCGCGCTTCTTGCTCCAGAGGCGCCTGGCCGCCCTGATGTTCCACTCCGGGTCCAGCGCCTGACGCGGGGTCCCGCCCAGTTCGCGCAGGCGCAGGTCGGAGATCTGGAACAGACCCCAGTTACGGGTGCCGTTGGTGTTGGGCAGGATGTGCAGCGGGTCGAGGAACGACTGGCAGTCCGCGATGGCGACCGCCGCGTCGGGTGCGTCGGTGAAGACCGTGCGGATGTGCTGCCGAACCTTCGCCGGCGGCCAGACCGTCATGCGTACGTTCGAGGTGTAGAGCGCCTTCTTGGTGGCGTCCCCGACGACTCCGTTGGGCTGGAGACCGGTGAACACCTGGAAGGCGGTGACCCGGCGCAGTGTCTGCGGGCCGAAGTCCGAGTCGACGTCGATGTCCGCGCCCTTGGCGTGCAGCAGCCGTTGTACCTCGCCCACGCACGCGTCGTGCTGGCCCATGGCCACCACGGGCTGACATGCGGCCGAGAAGAGCAGACGGCCGTCCGCCGCGGAGCCGCCGCTGCTGCCGGACGACGGGTGATCGGTCGTCAGGGCCCAGGCGGAGACACCGAGCGTCAGGACCACGGCGCCGATCACCACTACACGGAACCGGCCCTGCCGGAACTGGTCAAGACGGAACCGGCCCTGACGGACCGTCCGAACGGGCCCGGCCTCGACCGCCTCCGGCTCCACCGCTCCCGTTTCCACCGCTTCCGGCTCGACCGCTTCCGGCTCCACCGCTCCCGGCTCCACGGCCGTCGGCTCCTCGGCACCAGCGCCGTCCACGAGACCGACGACCTCGCCGACGCCTGCGTCCGCCTCCGCCTCCGCCTCCGCCTCCGCCTCCGTCGCCGTCCCCGGCTCCGTCCGGGCGGCGTCGGCCAGGGCCCACTGCCGGTGCAGTGTCCGCAGTTCGTCCGGGGTCGCGCCGCAGGCGGTGGCGAACCGGTGCACGCTCCCGTAGTCCTGGGGCACCGAAGTGCCGCGGCAGTAGCGGTGCAGTGTGGATCCGGCCGTTCCGGTCTTCTTGGCGAGGGCCTCGTAACTCAGACCGGACCGGTTCTTCAGCGAACGCAACAGCGCGGCGAACCGTTCGGTTTCCGGGCACGCGGGCATCGCGGTTCCCCCCTGGCACTTGCGGCACGCTGGTCAGACGTTCCAGTGGCTGGACACAGTAGCCGTCCCACGGCCGTCCCAGGGGTTAGATAACGCGCCAAGTAGCGGGCGTCCGGCCGTCCCGGCGTCCCATCCCGCCCGGTCTCCTTGCCCGGCCGGGACACGCGTTGCCACCTTCTGGCTGTCCGAGCACCAGCAGCCGCATCGCAAGGAGAAACAGACCCATGAACCTTTCCGTCCTACGTCGTCCGCGCCGGCTCTCCCCGCTGCTCGCGACCCTCGCCGTCAGCGCGGCGGCCGCCACCACGCTGGCCCTGCCCGCCTCCGCTTCGGCGGCACCGGCCTCGGCCGCCGCCGTGGACTGCGCGTCGGGTGACGTCTGCTTCTGGACCGGCTTCAACTTCACCGGCAGCAAGTGCTCGTGGAGCGTCGCCGACCCCGACTGGCAGAGCGGCGCCATCAAGTGTTCCTGGGCCGCCACGACCAACGTGAAGTCGGTGTGGAACGCCGGCACCGGGTCGTACAGCGGTGTCGCCTTCTACGCGAACACCAACTACAACGGCCGGATCGGCTGCACCCGGCAGCAGCAGGGCGGCAACCTCGCCGGTACGTACAAGGTGCGGTCCCACCAGTGGATCACCGGTAACTGCGGCTGAGCCAGAGGGCGGCTCGCGCACCTGCGCGGGTCGCCCGCCCGGCCCGACGAGTCGTGAAGCCGGTCGTGCAGCCCCGGCTCGCGCCGTTGCCGCAGGGCCGCTGAGAAACCGGGAGTGGACAGACGCGCGAGGGCCGTGTCTCCCCTTGCGCAGGGTGAGACACGGCCCTCGGAGCGAATGGCGGGAAGTCGCCTTCGTGGCTTGGAAGTCGGCCTCGGAGTCGGCCTCGGAGTCGGCCTCGGAGTCGGCCTCGGAGTCGGCCTCGGAGTCGGCCTCGGAGTCGGCCTCGGAGTCGGCCTCGCAGTGGGCCTAGTGGCGGCCGTGCCGCCGGTGGCCTCAGACCGAGTACTTCGGGCGGTCGAACCAGGCGGCGCCGTCCGCCTTGCCGACGAACACCGCGATGAGGATGGCGAGCACGGTGTGCACCAGACCGATGACGACGAACGGGTAGATACCGAGGACCGCGGTGAGGATGCCGAACACCAGCGCGGCGATGCGGACACCGCTGCCGCCGTTCGCACACTTGACACCGAGCCAGATCGCGAAGACGCCCCACGCCAGGACCGCGACCGTGACGCCCCACAGGACGCCGGACGAGTAGTCCGCGAGCTGCTGGAACTGGACGTCGTCCTTGAGGTCCGCGTTGTTCTTCGCGGCGGCGACGGCGAGCGCCGAGATCGCGATCAGGATGGCGCCGAGCACCTGGAAACCGGCGATGACGAACAGCATCACGCGCGCGGCCTTGACCGTGCCGGGCATCTCCATCGGGCCACCGGGGTAGCCGCCGTACGGCTGCTGGCCGATCGGCGGGGCCTGCGGGTAGCCGTAACCGGGCTGCTGCGGGGCGCCCTGGGGGTAGCCGTAGCCGGGCTGGCCCTGGGGCGGGTAGCCGGCCGGCTGGCCCTGCGGGGGACCGTAGGGGTTGTTCGGGTCGCCGTAACTCATGGCGGGTCTTCCTCCGTTGCCTGGTGCGGGGACGCGCGGCAAGGTGCGGAGGAGAGTTCTACAGAGCGGTCCGTCCCCCCGGTACTGTCCGCGGCACTGTGATGTTCATCGTTCTCAATGCCTTACTTATTTGTCCAGAGCACTTCCGATTGTGTTGTGCAGGTGTTGTGCAAGCGCAACACGGCTGATCACAGCTGATCGCGGCTGGTCACAGGGGGAAAGGGGCGCCCGGATTGGAACCGGGAGCGGGTCATCCGCGAGGATGGGTCCATGACCGCCCAGATTCTCGATGGCAAGGCCACCGCAGCCGCGATCAAGTCCGATCTGACCGCCCGCGTGGCGGCCCTGAAGGAGAAGGGCGTCACGCCCGGCCTGGGGACCGTCCTCGTCGGCGACGACCCCGGCAGCCAGAAGTACGTCGCGGGCAAGCACCGCGACTGCGCCCAGGTCGGTATCGCCTCCATCCAGCGTGAACTGCCCGCGACCGCCACGCAGGAGGAGATCGAGGCGGTGGTGCGCGAACTCAACGAAGACCCCACGTGCACCGGCTACATCGTCCAGCTCCCGCTCCCCAAGGGCATCGACGAGAACCGCATCCTGGAACTGATGGACCCGGACAAGGACGCCGACGGCCTGCACCCGATGAACCTCGGGCGGCTGGTCCTCAACGAGCCGGCCCCGCTGCCGTGCACCCCCAACGGCGTCCTCACCCTGCTGCGCCGCTACGGCGTGGAGATCAAGGGCGCCGAGGTCGTGGTCGTCGGCCGCGGGGTGACCATCGGGCGTCCGATGCCGCTGCTGCTGACGCGACGCAGCGAGAACGCCACGGTCACCCAGTGTCACACCGGCACCCGTGATCTCTCCGCGCATCTGAAGCGCGCCGACATCATCGTCGCCGCGGCCGGGTCCGCCCATCTCATCCGCGCCGAGGACGTGAAGCCGGGCGCCGCCGTCCTCGACGTCGGTGTCTCGCGCAGCGCCGAGGGCAAGATCGTCGGAGACGTCCACCCGGACGTCGCCGAGGTCGCCGCGTGGATCTCCCCGAACCCCGGCGGCGTGGGCCCGATGACCCGCGCCCAGCTGCTCGTCAACGTGGTGGAAGCGGCGGAGCGCAGTGTCGGCTGACGGCGGACCCGAGGACGCCGCGGCCCGCGACACCGGCTCCGACACCGACACCGGCTCCGACACCGACACCGGCTCCGACGCCGAGTCGGCCGTGCGGGAGGCCGCGTCCGCGTCCGCGAACGGCGGATCGGCCGTGCGGAGGGCGAGGGCTGTGAAGGGTGCGTCCGTCGCGCGGGAGGCGGGGTCCGTGAACGGTGAGGCCGGTCCTCGGAAAGCGGGGGCCGTGAACGGTGAGGCCGGTTCGGGGAAGGCGGGGGCCGTGAACGGTGTGGCGGGTGTGCGGGAGGCGGCGGGCGCCGAGGGAGAGCCGGGTGCGCCCGACGCCGTGAGCGCGCCCGACGCCGAGGGAGAGCCGGGTGCGCCCGACGTCGAGGGCGCCCCCGACGCAGAGGGGAAGCCGCGCCGCACCACTCGTCGCTTCCCCCTGTTCACGAGGGACACCGCGCGGCCCGAGGGCGGCGGCCGGGCGGCGGGCGGCGACGCCCCGGCCCCGGCCCGCCAGTGGCCGATCCTCGCCGTGCTGTCGGCCGTCGGACTCGGCCTGCTGCTGACCGCCCTCGACGTGTTCCGGCTCGGCACGATCCTGATCGGCGCCGCGCTGCTGGCCGGCGCCGTGATGCGCTGGATGCTGCCCGACGTGGGCATGCTCGCGGTCCGCTCCCGCTTCACGGACATGGTCACGTACGGCGTGCTGGGCGTCGCCATCGTGCTGCTCTCGCTGATGGCACAGCCCAACCCGTGGCTGGTGATCCCGTTCCTGGACGACACGCTGCACTTCACGGTCCGCTGAGACCCCCGCGCATGCCCTGAAGCAGGGCGCGGCCCGTCCCCTCCCCCGAGTAAGGACGGGCCGCGGCCGGGCGGCCGGACCGCCCGGGTCAACCCTTCTGTACAGGCACCGCCTGTACAACAGCCGTCAGTTCCCTGTGGCACGGAAGTGACCATTCCGCCACGCTGTCCGCGCCACGTCACGGGAACCGTCAACCGCCCGGCGTCGTCAATCGCTCACGGGGAACGACACGGGGCGCCTGGTGAGCGCCGCGGGAGGTGGGTGAAGCGATGGGTGCCTGGCAGCCGCTGCCGGAGGAGCTTCCGGCGGAGGTACGGCACTTCGTCGAGCAGCTGCGGCTGCTCAAGGACCGCACCGGGATGAGCCTGGTCGCGCTGGGCACGCGCACCGCGTACAGCAAGTCCTCCTGGCAGCGCTACCTCAACGCGAGCCAGCCGCCGCCCCGGCAGGCGGTCGTCGCCCTGTGCCGGGTCGCGGGTGTCGCGGACGAGGAGACCGAACGCTTCGGGGTGCGCTGGGAACTGGCGGTGCGGGCCTGGCCGCGCGAGCCCGTGCCGCCCGTGCCGCCCGTACGGGTACCGGCGGGCGGTCCCGGCCCCGTCGTGCACGGCGCTCCCGCCGTGCGCGGCCGTGACGGCTACGAGGAGGACCCCACGCTCCCGTGGTGGGACCTGCTCGACGAGGAGGCGTCCCGGCGGCCCGCCGGGCCCCGTACGCCCCGCCTCCTCCTCTACGCGGCCCTCCTCGCCGTCGTCATCCTGCTCGCCGCCGTCGTGGGTGCCGTCACCCTCGGGTGAACTGAGCGTTCTCGTGACGGGTGAGGTCGCACCTGTGTTCCCGTTGTGTCGATGTCTTGACAAGTTCAGGGATTTACCCTGATCCACACCAACAACCCGGTTAGCGTGGCCAATCGGGACGGTATCGGACGTCCTGTTGCGGAGGGCGAGGGTCCGATTGGCGGGCATGACGTCGATGGGACAATGGGCCGCAGCCCGCGGGGCGTGCAACGGTGCATGCCCGGGCCCGAATGCTCCCGTACGCCCCCATCCCGGGAACTGAGATCCTGACCGATCGCATCCCTGTGGGTAGCCAGAACGGGGACCGGGGGGGCCGGGGGGACTCGACGGAGGGGCGCCGAACACGCGGGGGAACAGTCAGGCATGTACGGGGGGAAAGAAGCAGGGGGGAGCAGTAATGCCTCGTTGGAGGGACTTGCCGGATGAACTCGATCCGCAGGTCAGGGAGTTCGCCAGCCAGTTGCGCCGACTGGTCGACCGGAGCGGGCTGAGCATCGCCGCGGTGGCCGACCGTACGGGCTACAGCAAGACGTCCTGGGAGCGGTACCTCAACGGTCGGCTTCTCGCGCCCAAGGGCGCGATCGTCGCCCTGGCCGAGGTGACCGGGACCAATCCCATCCATCTGACGACCATGTGGGAGCTGGCCGAGCGTGCGTGGAGCCGCTCGGAGATGCGCCACGACATGACCATGGAAGCGATCCGGATCTCTCAGGCGCGCGCCGCGCTCGGGGAGTTCGGGGCGCCCCCGGCGAAGGGGAGCAACGGCAAGCAGGCCCGCAAGGGCGGCAGCGCGACCGCGACGCCCGGCATCACGCCGGGGATCGCCGGGCCCGCGGGGGTGTCGCCGACGGTGCCGCCGCAGCCGTCCGCCACGGAGGTGGAGGACTCGTCGTACGGCTCTTCGTCGCCGCTCGGGGGTGGGGCGCGTGGGGGTGCCGGGTACGGAGGGTCCTCTTCGGGCGGGTCTTCCGGAGGGTCTTCGGGCGGGCCTTCGTCCGGTGGGGGCTCGCGTGGTGGGGGCTGGGGGGTCGTCGCCACGCCGTCCGGTGACGGGGGGCGGTACGGTCCGTCGACTCCGGCGGGATCTGTGGGGCCGGGGGGTTCTGCGGGTTCTGTGGGTTCCGCGGGGTCTGTGGGTTCGTCGGAGCCGGGCGGTTCTGTGGGTCCGGCCGGGTCGGTCGGTGCCGGTGGGCCGGGTGCGCCCGTGGGCGGATCCGCGGACGCGGCGGCGCGGCGTAAGCGGCGGCTGACGATGTTCCTCGCGGGGGTTGTGGGTGCGCTCGTGGTGATAGCCGCGGTCGTGTACTTCACCGGGGGCGGCGACGGCAAGAAGGCGGCGAGTGCGCCGAAGACGCCTTCGACGTCCGCCTCGGTCAATCCCGATCTGCCGGCCGGGGTGAAGTGCAGCGGCGCCGACTGCACGGGCAAGGACCCGGAGAACATGGGGTGCGGTGGGCAACTGGCGACGACCAGCACCAGCATCACCGTGGGTACCACCCTCGTCGAGGTGCGCTACAGCAAGACCTGCGCCGCTGCCTGGGCCCGTATCACCCAGGCCGTGATCGGTGACTCGGTGCAGGTGACGGGTGGGGGTGCTGCCGCGCAGACCGGGACCGTCGACAACGCCACCGATGCGTACACCCCGATGATCGCCGTCAAGGATGCCGCCGAGGCGAAGGCTTGCGTCACGTTGAAATCGGGCCAGAAGGGCTGCACGAAGTGAAGTAACGGGGGGAGGGGCTGGGGCGGGTGGGTGCGTGCGGCATGTTTCCTCGCCCCCGCCGCCCCTACCCGTCCCATCCCTACCCGGGGGCTCCGCCCCCAGTCCCCCGCCAGGGGCGCTGCGCCCCCTGGACCCCCGCATCGGCCTGAACGGCCTCGTCCTCAAACGCCGGACGGGCTGAAAGATGCGGGCCGGGGTGGAGGGACCAGGGGTGGGTGGGACATCGGCTCACGGCCTCGTCCTCCAACGCCGGACGGGCTGGGGGAGGGCGGGCCGAGGCGGGTGGGATGACGGGGTGGGTGGGGCATCGGCCTCCGACCCCGTCCTCGAACGCCGGACTGGCTGAAGGACGCGGGCCGGGGTGGGCGGGGTTCAACCCTCGGCCCCGTCCTCGAACGCCGGTCGAGCCGAGGCTTTTAGGGGCGCGGGGAACTGCGCGCCCAGCCCCCACCGTCCCGCAGCCGAGGAAACACCCGCAGGGCCCGCGCCCCTTCAGGGGCGCGGGGAACTGCGCGAGCAACCCCCACCAACCGTCCGTCAAAAGACGAACACGCGGCCGGGATTTCGGGGCGCAGCCCCGCCTGGGGGGCGTGGGCAACCCCCGTTCACCCGTAGCCGAAGAGAACCACCCTCGAAAATCGCGGCGCAGGAATGTTCCGGCGCCGTTGGGGCAGGCGCACCGTACCCCCACGGGATCCGGCCCCGGCCGGTCACCCCGACGGCGGTCGTCGTGTCATCCTCTCCCGGACCGGCGGCCGCCCGGTCGGGGGGCTGTGGGGTGGGCCACACGGGACCCGGCCGTGCGGGATCCTGGATGCGCGATAGCCTGACGGCGGATCTCTCTTGACGCCGAGAGATCGATCATCGGTTCCTTTGATCGATCATTGCGGTGGACGCAGGGGATGATCCTGCACCCCGGGGCAGGGACGCCCCACCGCCTGCTGTCATACGGAGAACGCCATGACCCGCACTCCCGTGAACGTCACCGTCACCGGCGCGGCCGGCCAGATCGGTTACGCCCTGCTCTTCCGCATCGCCTCCGGCCAGTTGCTCGGCGCGGACGTGCCGGTCAAGCTGCGCCTCCTGGAGATCACGCCGGCGCTGAAGGCCGCCGAGGGCACCGCGATGGAGCTCGACGACTGCGCCTTCCCGCTGCTCGCGGGCATCGACATCTCGGACGACCCGAACGTCGCCTTCGACGGCACGAACGTCGCGCTGCTCGTCGGCGCCCGCCCCCGTACCAAGGGCATGGAGCGCGGTGACCTGCTCTCCGCCAACGGTGGCATCTTCAAGCCGCAGGGCAAGGCCATCAACGACAACGCCGCGGACGACATCAAGGTCCTCGTCGTCGGCAACCCGGCCAACACCAACGCCCTCATCGCCCAGGCCGCCGCCCCGGACGTACCGGCCGAGCGCTTCACCGCGATGACCCGCCTCGACCACAACCGCGCGCTGACCCAGCTCGCGAAGAAGACGGGCTCGACGGTCGCCGACATCAAGCGGCTCACCATCTGGGGCAACCACTCCGCCACCCAGTACCCGGACATCTTCCACGCCACGGTCGCCGGCAAGAACGCCGCCGAGGTCGTGAACGACGAGAAGTGGCTCGCCGAGGACTTCATCCCGACCGTCGCCAAGCGCGGTGCCGCGATCATCGAGGCCCGTGGCGCGTCCTCCGCCGCCTCCGCCGCCAACGCCGCCATCGACCACGTCCACACCTGGGTCAACGGCACCGCCGACGGTGACTGGACCTCCATGGGTATCCCGTCGGACGGTTCCTACGGCGTGCCCGAGGGGATCATCTCCTCCTTCCCGGTCACCACCAAGGACGGGCAGTACGAGATCGTCCAGGGCCTGGACATCAACGAGTTCTCCCGCGCCCGTATCGACGCCTCCGTCAAGGAGCTCGAGGAGGAGCGCGACGCGGTCCGCGGTCTCGGTCTGATCTGAGGTACCCGACTCACCTGAGTCACTCGCAACTCATCGGCCCCGTCCGGGAAGTGTCCCGGGCGGGGCCGACGCATGCGTACAGAAAGTACGCATCGAACGTACATGCTTTCTCGCTGTATGCGGGGGTGCACGGGGAGTAACTCTCGCTATCGTCGTGACGTACGGTCCGGTAGGGGAGCGCAGGGCTGCTCAAGAGAGCTGGGGCGCGGCCGGGGGAGACACACGGGGGTGGTCCCAGTGACGGAATCGGCGAGACGGTACGCACACAGCGAGGCGACACGGCTGTTGTGTGCCGGAGTGCATCTGGACACCGTGTTCCGGGCACGGGTCATCGACGAACTCATAGGGCACGAGGAGCGCCCCGCGGCACCGTCCCTCGGTGTCGACGTCGTCGCCGTGCTCGCGCACGCGCTGCGGGCGCGCCGCAGGGAGGCCCTGACCGGGCTCGGCCTGCTGGCCATCTGGATCGTGTTCTTCCTGGTGGAGGTGGTTCGGGCGGCCACCAGCGTCGCGGACTCCGGGGTCCAGGGCTTCGCGGGCGTGTTCGGCGCCGCCGCCGTGTTCTTCTATGCCGCCGTCTGCGTTCTGCTGTGGTCCGCGCGGGCCGCGTCCGGGTGGGGCATGAGCATGTACGCCGCGAGCCGGGACGAGTCCGCCCGGCTGCGTCTGCCGCGCAGGGCGACCGCCTGGGGGCTCACCTTCATGGCGCGGGCCGCGGAGATCGCCTACTGGGTGTACGCGTTCACTCAGTTGCTCCACGACCCCTTTCTGGTGATCTTCCCGCTCCTGCTCACCTTCGTGATCGGTGCCCACCGCTCCCAGGTGGCCGCGGTCATGAGCGTCGAACTCTCCCGGGACGCCTTCGCCCGTACGTCCGTGGCACTGCCCATGGGCAGCGAGCGTCAGCTCCGGGTCGCGCGGGCCGTCACCTGGGAGCAGCACGCGTCCGTGGCGCTCTACGACGCCCACCGGCCGTTCGTCGGCGCGGGAAAGCCGTACGAGCCCTGGTCGTTCGCGATGGAGATCACCCCCGCCAAGAAGCCGTTCGACGGTCTGAACGGGAAGCTGCCCGAGCAGACCGGCGACGGATCGGCGAACGGGCACCGCCCGCCGGTGCAGTTGACCAACCGGCAGATCCTCGACCTGGTCGTACCGAAGCTGGAGGCGCTGCGGGAGTCCGCCGCGCGCACCAGCCGGGACCGGCTCAAGGACCTGGAGGTCGAGGAGTTCGTCTACCTGCCCTACGGCGTGGGCCGCAACCAGGGCGTGTACGAGCCGTCGTCGGCCCGGTTGCACCTGGACGGGGCGGTGGACGAGGGCGGCGAGGCGCGCCGTCACTTCCTGCGCGTCAGGGTCGGCGCCTGGGACGAGCAGGTCGTGGTCTCGGTGCTGGTCCGCGTCCACACGCAGGGCGGGATGCTGGTGCTGGAAGTCGTGCCGCACGTGCTGGGGCCGATCTTCGAGGAGTACCGGCGCGTCGACTTCATCGCGGCCTCCGGGGAGGGCGCGACGGCGCGTGAGGTGCTGCGGACGGTGCTGTCCGCCCCGGCGACGGGCGTGGTGGCCGGGTTCTCCATGCTGCGCACCCTCGTCCAGTGCCTGCGCACCTGGCTGGCCCGGCCCGAACAGGCCCCGCCGGACGCCCCGTTGGTGTCCGTGCGGGAGATGGGCAGCACCGACCGGCTGTCGCTGTTCCAGGAGATGGACGTCAGCCGTTACATCAAGACCGTCGAGGACCGCATCGCGAGCGGGGTGCGCGAGGCGCTGCGGCGCAGCGGCTGTGAGACGGGCAGCTTCGAGCAGAACATCTTCAACGTGGCCGCGGGGGGCCAGTTCATCGGGCAGATGAGCGGTGGCACCGCGGTGGGCCGGATCAGCAAGAGCGCCGTCTCCATGGGCAGTGGGGGCGCGTCGTACAACGAGGGGAGCAGGGATGACTGAGGGCTCGGGCGGGCGGGTCGACCGGATCACGCGCAGTGCGGTGAACTTCGGCGACCACGGCACCGCGAACTATCACGAGGCGCCGCCCGCGGCCGACGCCGACGAGACGACCGTGGCGCTCCTGGAGGCCGTCCGCACGTTGCGCGACCATCTGCGGCTGCTCACGGAGACCGACGACACGACCGGGCTCGACGGCGAACTGGCCGTGGTGCAGGGGGAGATCGAGAGAACGGGCCAGGCGGACCCGGCGCGGCTCGGCCGGCTGCGGATGCGCCTGGAGACCGCCGCCGCGGCCGTGGCGGGGCTGGCGTCGACGGCGGCCGTGGTGCAGGTGATCGCGCAGCTGGCCGGTTAGCGGTCGGCGCGGGACCGGTCTAGTGGGAACGGGGTGACGAGGTGGCGCAACGGTGGGACGAGGACCGCCAGCGGTGGGTCGACGACGGCGCGGGCGGGCAGGGCAGGGGCGGGGCCGGTGGTGGCGGGGTGCCGCCGGACGCGGAGCAGCAGTGGTGGGCGTCGGCGACGACCCAGGCGGGGCCACCGCGCCCGCCCGAGACGCCCCTGCCGCCACCGTCGTGGCCCGGGCCCGGCGGGAGTTCCGGCGGCGGTCGGGGACCGGCCCCCACGGACTCGCGCCGGCTGCTGGTCGTGATCGTGGCCGTCGCCGTCCTCGCGGGCGGTGTCGGAGGCGCGGTGTGGGCGCTGACCAGGAGCGACTCGTCCGGGCACACCGGCGCCGACCCGTCGCGCCCGGCGGTGACCGTCACGGCGACCCAGAGCGTTCCTTCCCCGGACACCGGGTACACCTCCGGGAGTCCGGACATCTACGCCGGTTCGGGCGGGTCCAGCGACCCGGCGACGCAGCCCACGACCCCGGAGCCGTCGCCCGGCTACAGCAGGTCGGTGGATCCGGTGGGCTACACGGTGGACGTGCCGGACGGCTGGGTACGCGAGGAGGTCCAGGGCAAGCTGGCGCCGGTCGTCACCTACACGGCCCCCGGCGGCAGTAGCAGGCTCATGCTGTTCGAGGTCAAGGAGAGCTCCCTGGCCGAGTCGTCGTCCCAGGCCGAGGAGATCTCGCAGAAGCTCCCTGGGTACCGGCTCATCGCGCGGCAGAACGGCACCGGCTGGACGGAGGTCACCTACCGCTACGACAGCCCGCAGAAGGGCGCCACGCATGTGGTCGACCACCGCTTCCAGGCCGCCGACGGCACGCTCTACGCGATCAACGCGAGCGGTCCCGAGGGCGTGGACATGACGGGCCCGCTCACCACGGCCCTGAACTCCTTCTGCCCCACCGACACGAGTTGCGCGAGTAGTACCTAGTTCTCAACGCCCGTTTCTCCACCAGCTTTCCGCTGGTTCTCCGACGGGCCGGGCAGCCGCTTCTCGAACCAGTGGGCGGCGTAGACGTTGTCGTCGTAGCGCGGGATCTCGGAGTAGCCGCACGCCCGGTACATCGCCTGCGCCTCGGTGAGCACCGAGTGGGTGTCGAGGCGTACGACGCCGTACCCGCGCGCGACGGCCGCCCGCTCCAGCCCGTCGAGGATCCGGCCGGCGAGGCCGAGCCGCCGGGCCTCGGGCCGCACCCACACATGCCGGATCTCGCCGGTGTCCGGTGTGAGCCGGCGCAGCGCCCCGCACCCCACGGGACGCCCTTCCTCGTACGCGACCAGGAAGGCACCCGAGTCCCCCGACACCTCGTCGGGCCGTACGAGGGCGGCGGGGTCGAAGCCCTCCGGGAACCGTGCGTCGATGTCGGCGGCGTACCCGGCGAGGCAGTCGCGCGCGTCGCGCGACGCACCGTCGACGGACTCGACGGTGATCGCGGCCAGCCGCAGCAGCCGCTCGGCGGCGGCGATGGCGGCGGTGAGCTCGCCGCGCCGGCGCTCGTCGAGGGAGCCGAGCAGCCCCTCGGCCAGCGTGTCGGCCCGCCGGTTCTGCTCCTCGATCTCGACCCGCCCGGCCGGCGTGAGTTCCGCGACCCGCAGCCGGCTGTCCTCGGCCGGCACGCTCACCCGCACCAGCCCCTGCACCTGCAGCGCCCGGACCATCCGGCTCAAGTACCCGGCGTCCAGGCCGAGCCGGCCGCGCAGCTCCCGCAGCGAGGCCCCGTCCCCGATCTCGAACAGCAGCCGGGCCTCGCCGAGCGGCCGGTCCTGTCCGAGGTAGTGGTCGTCGAGGGCTCCGATGCGCCGGGTGAAGTACCGGTTGAAGCGCCGCAGCGCCCGCACGTCTTCCGCTGACACCCGTCCATTCATTCTTTGACTCTAGTCAACCTTTGACTTGAGTCAAAGGAGACCGGGACCGGTTCGGCCACGGGCGGTGTGCGTTGTGCGGTTTCTGGTCGTATTTCTACTCATTTTTCAGTGACGCCGGGCACTTTTGGTCACTGGTTGTGCATGCATTCCGGGTCGAGGGGCAGGCGCTCCCGGTCCCCGAGAGTGACACGCGTGTGACACACGGGCACGCAGGGGCACGGAACAGGAACGGAAGGCAACACCGACCATGGCCGGACACCAAGCGCACCAGGCTCAGCAGGCACAACAGACCCTTCACGTGGGTGGAGAGTGGCGGGAGGCCGTCTCCCGTGCGACCCGCGAGATCCTCGATCCCGCGGATGCCAAGCCGTTCGCCGTGGTCGCGGAGGGTGACGAGCGCGACGTGGACGCCGCCGTCGCCGCCGCCCGCCACGCCTTCGACACGGGGGAGTGGCCCCGTACCCCGGTCGCCGGGCGCGCCGCGCTGCTGCGCCGCGTCGCCGGCCTCCTCGTCCGCGACCGCGAGGAGCTGGGACTCCTGGAGAGCCGCGACGCGGGCAAGACCCTGGAGGAGGGGCGGGTCGACATCGACTGTGTCGCGGACGCCTTCCGGTACTTCGCCGACCTCGTCGTGGCGGAGGGCGGCGGGCGGGTCGTCGACGCCGGGTCCGCCGACGTCCACAGCGTCGTCGTGCACGAGCCCGTCGGTGTCTGCGCGCTGATCACCCCCTGGAACTATCCGCTCCTTCAGGCCAGTTGGAAGATCGCGCCCGCCCTCGCCGCCGGGAACACCTTCGTGGTCAAGCCGAGCGAGATCACCCCGCTGACGACGATCGCGCTGATTCGGCTGCTCACCGAGGCCGGCCTCCCCGCCGGGGTCGCGGGCCTCGTGACCGGCCCGGGGCACACGGTGGGCGCCCGCCTCGCCGAGCACCCGGACGTCGACCTCGTCTCCTTCACCGGCGGCCTGGTCAGCGGCACGAAGGTGGCGCGGGCCGCCGCGGAGAGCGTCAAGAAGGTCGCCCTGGAGCTCGGCGGCAAGAACCCCAACGTCGTGTTCGCCGACGCCTGCGCCACGGACGAGGACTTCGACACCGCCGTCGACCAGGCCCTCAACGCCGCCTTCATCCACAGCGGCCAGGTCTGCTCGGCCGGATCCCGGCTCATCGTCGAGGAGTCCGTGCGCGAGCGTTTCGTCGCCGAACTCGCCCGCAGGGCAGGCAGGATCAGGCTCGGCCGCGGCACCGAGGACGGCGTCGAGTGCGGCCCCCTCGTGTCGGAGGGGCAGCGCGAGAAGACCGAGGCGTACGTCGCCTCCGCGCTCGCGGAGGGCGCGGTGCTGCGTGCGGGCGGCCGGCGCCCCGAGCCGTGCGCCCAGCGGCCCGCCACCGGGTACTTCTACGAGCCGACCGTCCTCGACCAGTGCCACCGCGAGATGAAGGTGGTCCGCGAGGAGGTCTTCGGGCCCGTCCTGACCGTGGAGACCTTCCGCACCGAGGACGAGGCCGTCGCGCTCGCCAACGACACCGAGTACGGGCTCGCGGGCGCCGTCTGGACCACCGACGCGGGCCGCGCCCGCCGCGTCGCGGGACGACTGCGGCACGGCACCGTCTGGATCAACGACTTCCACCCCTACCTCCCGCAGGCGGAGTGGGGCGGCTTCGGGAAGAGCGGCGTGGGGCGCGAACTGGGCCCGGCGGGCCTCGCCGAGTACCGCGAGACCAAGCACGTCTACCAGAACCTGGCGCCGAAGCCGGTCCGCTGGTTCGCGGGCCGACCCCAGTGACGTAACCCCCCAAGCCCACACAGCACCTGCCCCTTGCACCCTGGAGCACCCCCATGCACGAAAGCACGCACGAGAACGCGTCCGAGAACAGTTACGACTACGTCGTCATCGGCGGCGGCACGGCAGGCTCCGTCATCGCCTCCCGGCTCACCGAGAACGCCGACGTCACGGTCGCCGTCATCGAGGGCGGTCCCAGCGACGTCGGCCGTGAGGACGTCCTCACCCTGCGCCGCTGGATGGGCCTGCTCGGCGGCGAACTGGACTACGACTACCCGACCACCGTGCAGCCGCGCGGCAACTCGCACATCCGGCACAGCCGGGCCCGCGTCCTCGGCGGCTGTTCGTCCCACAACACGCTGATCGCCTTCAAGCCGCTGCCGTCCGACTGGGACGAGTGGGAGGCGGCGGGCGCCAAGGGCTGGGGCGCGGTGCCCATGGAGGCGTACTTCGCGCGGCTCCTCAACAACATCGTCCCGGTCGACGAGAAGGACCGCAACGCCATCGCCCGCGACTTCGTCGACGCCGCCCGGGGCGCGCTGGGCGTGCCCCTCGTCGAGGGCTTCAACAAGAAGCCGTTCACCGAGGGCACCGGTTTCTTCGACCTCGCCTACCACCCCGAGAACAACAAGCGCTCCAGCGCGTCGGTCGCGTATCTCCACCCGGTGATGGACGAACGGCCCAACCTCACGCTGCTGCTGGAGACCTGGGCGTACCGGCTGGAGCTGGAGGGGACGCGCGCCACGGGCGTGCACGTACGCGCCGCGGACGGCACGGAGACCCTCGTACGGGCCCGGCGCGAGGTCCTGCTGTGCGCGGGCGCGGTCGACTCGCCGCGGCTGCTGCTGCATTCCGGGATCGGGCCCGCCCACGACCTGGCGGAGCTCGGCATACCCGTCGTCCACGACCTGCCCGGCGTCGGCGAGAACCTGCTCGACCACCCCGAGTCGGTCATCGTCTGGGAGACCAACGGGCCGATCCCGGAGAACTCGGCGATGGACTCCGACGCGGGCCTGTTCGTGCGCCGCGACCCCGAACAGGCGGGCCCCGACCTGATGTTCCACTTCTACCAGATCCCCTTCACGGACAACCCGGAGCGGCTGGGCTACGAACGCCCGGCGCACGGCGTCTCCATGACCCCCAACATCCCCAAACCGCGCAGCCGCGGCCGCCTCTACCTGACCAGCGCCGATCCCTCGGTCAAGCCCGCCCTCGACTTCCGCTACTTCACGGACGAGGACGACTACGACGGCCGCACCCTCGTCGACGGCATCCGCATCGCCCGCCGGATCGCCCGCACCGAGCCGCTCGCCGGCTGGCTGGGGCGCGAGGTGTGCCCCGGGCCCGAGGTCACCGACGACGAGGAGCTGAGCGCGTACGCCCGTCAGGTCGCGCACACCGTCTACCACCCGGCGGGCACCTGCCGGATGGGCGCCACGGATGATCAACTGGCCGTGGTCGACCCCGAGTTGAGGGTGCGCGGCCTCGACGGTCTGCGGATCGCCGACGCGTCCGTCTTCCCGACGATGCCCGCCGTGAACCCGATGATCGGAGTGCTCATGGTCGGGGAGAAATGCGCCGAGCTGATCGGGGGCGGTGCGTGATGAGTACCGATTCGGTCTTCTCCGTCGACGGCCTGTGGAAGGTGTTCGGGCCGAAGGCCGAGCGCGTCCCCGCCGACCCCGGGCTCGCCGCCCTCAGCCCCGCCGAACTCCGCTCCCGCACCGGCTGCACGGCCGCCGTCCGGGACGTCGGCTTCGACGTCCGCAAGGGCGAGGTCTTCGTCGTCATGGGGCTGTCCGGCTCCGGCAAGTCCACGCTGGTCCGCTGCCTCACCCGGCTGATCGAGCCGACCGCGGGCGCGATCGTCATCGACGGCGAGGACGTACGCGCCATGGACAAGAACCGGCTGCGGGAACTGCGCCGCCACCGCGCCGCGATGGTCTTCCAGCACTTCGGCCTGCTCCCGCACCGCTCGGTGCTCGACAACGTGGCGTACGGCCTGGAGATCCAGGGTGTCGGCAAGGCGGAGCGCCGCGAGAAGGCCGCCGAGGTCGTCGCCAAGGTCGGCCTGGAGGGCATGGAGCAGCGCAGGCCCGGTCAGCTGTCCGGCGGCCAGCAGCAGCGCGTCGGGCTCGCCCGCGCGCTCGCCGTCGACCCCGAAGTCCTGCTCTTCGACGAGCCGTTCAGCGCGCTCGACCCGCTGATCCGGCGCGACATGCAGGAGGAGGTCATCCGGCTGCACCACGACGAGGGCCGCACGATGGTCTTCATCACCCACGACCTCAACGAGGCGCTGCGGCTGGGCGACCGCATCGCGCTCATGCGCGACGGCCGTGTCGTCCAGCTCGGCACCCCCGAGGAGATCGTCGGCTCGCCCGCCGACGACTACGTCCGCGAGTTCGTCCGGGACGTACCGCGCGAACAGGTCATGACCGTCCGTACGGCCATGCGGGCCGCGTCCGCCGCGGAGGCCGCCCGGGGCCCGGCGCTCGCACCCGACGCGACCGTCTCCGAGGCCATCGAGGCCGTGGCCCGCTCGGGCGACCCCGCCCGCGTGATGGACCAGGGACGCTGCGTCGGCGTCGTGGACTCGGCGGCGCTGCTCGGCGTGGTGGCCGGCGCGGACACGCCCGCCGCCGGGGCGCCGGACGGCCCCCGTGGGGAGGCCGCCTGATGGCCACCGTCACCGCGACCGTCGGTCACTCCGGCGTCTCCGCCCTGCTCAAGAACCTCCGCGGACACCGGGCCGTCGGCAAACTGCTGCTGCTCGCCGTCGCGGCGGCCGTGATCGTCCCGGTCCTCGACTCCCACTGGGCGAGCGGCACCTGGCCGGGCGCCCTCACCGTCGATCTCTCCGCACCCCTCGGCCGAGCCAGTGGGTGGATCATCGACAACCGGGACAGCCACCCCCTGTTCCTGTACTTCTTCGGGTACGTCAGCAGCGCCGTCGTCCTCTGCGTGCGCGCCGTCTACGTGGTGCTGCTCGCGGCGGGCTGGGCCGGTGTGACAGCCCTCGCGGCACTCGTCGCCTGGCGCACGGCGGGCGTACGGCTCGCGCTCGGCACGGCCGCCGCGTTCCTCGCCTGCGGACTCCTCGGCATGTGGGTACCGACCATGCAGACCCTCGCGCTCATGGTGGTCGCCGTCCTCGCGTCCGTCCTGCTGGGCGCGCTGCTCGGCCTCGCCGCCGGGCTGTCCGACCGCACCTACCGCGCGCTGCGTCCCGTCCTCGACACCATGCAGGTGCTGCCGGCGTTCGCGTACCTCCTGCCCGTCGTCCTCGTCTTCGGCATCGGCGTGCCCGCCGCCGTCCTGGCCACCGTCGTGTACGCCGCCCCGCCCATGGCCCGGCTCACCGCGCTCGGCCTGCGCGACGCCGACGCCGGGGTGATGGAGGCCGTCACCTCGCTCGGCGCCACCGCCCGCCAGCGCCTGCTGACCGCCCGCCTCCCGCTGGCCCGCAAGGAACTCCTCCTCGGCCTCAACCAGACGATCATGATGGCCCTGTCCATGGCGGTCATCGCCTCCGTGATCGGCGCGGGCGGCCTCGGCGACCGCGTCTACCAGGCCCTGGCCTCCGTCGACGTGGGCGCCGCACTCGCCGCCGGCATCCCCATCGTGCTGCTCGCGGTCGTCCTCGACCGGGTGACGGGAGCGGCGGGGGAGCGGCTCGGCTCGGACTCCCCCGCGATGGCACTGCGCTGGGCGTACGCCGCTGCCGCGGCCCTCGCCGTGGCGCTGGCCGGACACCTCGCCGGCCGTCTCGACTGGCCCGCCTCCTGGACCCTCTCCATCGCCGAGCCCGTGAACCGGGTCGTCGACTGGATGACCAACCACCTCTACTCGGGCGTCCCCTACATCGGCGGCACCGCCGACTGGGCGGGCCACTTCACCACCTGGGTCCTGGATCCCGTCCGGGACGGCCTCCAGTGGCTGCCCTGGTGGTCGGTCCTGCTGATCGTCGCCGCCCTCGCGTGGCTGATCGGCACCTGGCGCACCGCCCTCACCGCGGTCCTCGCGATGGCCGCGATCGGGGTGCTCGGCGTGTGGAAGCCGTCCCTGGACACGCTGTCGCAGGTCCTCGCCGCGGTCGCCGTGACCCTCGTGCTCGGCTTCGCGACCGGTATCGCGGCGGCGCGCAGCGAGCGCGTCGAGCGGCTGCTGCGGCCGGTCCTGGACGTCTTCCAGACGATGCCGCAGTTCGTCTACCTGATCCCGGTGGTGGCGCTGTTCGGCGTGGGCCGCGCGCCCGCCGTGGCCGCCGCGGTCGTCTACGCGCTGCCCGCCGTCGTCCGCATCACCACCCAGGGCCTGCGCGCCGTCGACCCGGCCGCGCTGGAGTCGGCATGCTCGCTCGGCGCGACCGGCGCCCAGCAGCTGCGCCAGGTCCAGCTGCCGCTGGCCCGCCAGTCGCTGCTGCTCGCCGTCAACCAGGGCGTCGTGCTCGTCCTCGCCGTCGTCATCATCGGCGGTCTGGTCGGCGGTGGCGCGCTCGGCTACGACGTCGTGTTCGGCCTCGCACAGGGCGACCTGGCGACCGGCCTCGTCGCCGGCGCGGCGATCGTCTGCCTCGGCCTGATGCTCGACCGGGTGACCCAGCCGACCGCGCGGACCACGAAGAAGGGAGCGTGACATGCGTCTACGTACGACTTCGGTGATGGCCGGTGCGGCCGCGCTGCTGACGCTGACCGGTTGCGGCGCCGTCGACATGACCAAGCAGGCCTCGCCCTTCGCGAACGCGCGGGGCTCGAGGAGCCTGACCCTCTCCGTCCAGTCCTGGGTGGGCGCGCAGGCCAACGTGGCCGTCGCGCGGTACCTGCTGGAGCACGAGCTCGGCTATCGCGTCGACACCGTCCAGGTCGACGAGGTCCCCGCGTGGGACGCGCTCAGCCAGGGCCGGGTCGACGCCATCCTGGAGGACTGGGGCCACCCCGACCAGGAGAAGCGGTACGTCGAGGACAAGAAGACGATCGCCCCCGGCGGGGACCTGGGCGTCACCGGGCACATCGGCTGGTACGTCCCGACGTACTTCGCCGAGCAGCACCCCGACGTGACCGACTGGAAGAACCTCGACAAGTACGCCGACCAGCTGCGCACCGCGGAGAGCGGCGGCAAGGGCCAGCTCATGGACGGCTCACCGTCCTACGTCACCAACGACAAGGCCCTGGTGGCCAACCTGAAGCTGAACTACCAGGTGGTGTTCGCCGGTTCGGAGGCCGCGCAGATCACCCAGATGAAGCAGTTCGCCAAGGAGAAGAAGCCCTTCCTCACCTACTGGTACTCGCCCCAGTGGCTCTTCAAGAAGATCCCGATGACGGAGGTGAAGCTGCCGCCGTACAAGGAGGGCTGCGACGCCGACGCGGCCAAGGTCGCCTGCGCCTACCCGCACACACCGCTCCAGAAGTACCTGAACGCCGACTTCGCGAAGAGCGGCGGCAAGGCGGCCGCCTTCCTGAAGAAGTTCAAGTGGACCACCGAGGACCAGAACGAGGTCTCCCTGATGATCGCGAACGACAAGATGTCGCCGCAGGACGCGGCGAAGAAGTGGGTCGACAGCCACGCGTCGACATGGCGTACGTGGCTGTCGTGACCCCGGCCGACCCCGCCCACGGTGCGTGTCCCCCCGGTGGGATCCGACGGCGAAGCCCTCCGTCAGGACGGCCACCGCCTCCGTCAGCGCCGGCGCCGCGCTCCGTCACTGGTGCCGGCCCGCCTCGTAGTGGCCCGGGACCATACGCGTGCTCACGCCGAACCGGTTCCACGCGTTGATCACCGTGATCGCGGCGATCAGCTGCGCCAGCTCGGCCTCCTCGAAGTGCTGTGCCGCCTTCTCGTACACCTCGTCCGGTACGAATCCGTCGGTGAGGACGGTGACGGCCTCGGTCAGCTCGATCGCCGCGAGCTCCTTTGCCGTGTAGAAGTGCTTCGACTCCTCCCACGCGCTGAGCTGGACGATCCGCTGCACGCTCTCCCCGGCGGCCAGCGCGTCCTTGGTGTGCATGTCGAGGCAGAACGCGCAGTGGTTGAGCTGCGAGGCACGGATCTTCACCAGCTCACGCAGCTTCGGCTCCAGCCCCTGCTGCGCGGCCGTCTCCAGCCGGAGCATGGCCTTGTAGACCTCGGGGGCGTGCTTGGCCCAGTGCAGGCGGGGGCTGTGCTCGGGGGCGTACTCGGCGGTGGCGCCGGTCGTCTCGTCGGTGGTGTCGTTCGTCGTCATACTCTCGACCCTACGAGCGAAGCAGCCCAGGAGTATGGTCCATTTACATGGCAAAATCCTGGGCCACTTTCGGGGTCGACCTCCACGTCGAGCCGACCGGACCCGGTGTCCGCAGAGGTCTGACGGAAGCCCTCCGTGCGGCGGTCCGCAGTGGCCGCCTCGCGCCCGGCACCCGGCTGCCCTCCTCCCGCTCCCTCGCCGCCGACCTGGGCATCGCCCGCAACACGGTCGCGGAGGCGTACGCGGACCTGGTCGCGGAGGGCTGGCTCACCGCCCGCCAGGGCTCGGGCACGAGCGTCGCCCGCCGCCCGGTGCCGGCCCCTGCCACCACCTCCGCACCCGGCCGTCCGGCCCACGCCCGCCCGGCGTACGACCTGGTCCCCGGCTCCCCCGACCTGTCCTCCTTCCCCCGCGCGGCCTGGCTGAAGGCCGCGCGCCGCGCCCTGACCGTCGCCCCGCACGAGGCCCTCGACTACGGCGACCCGCGCGGCCGGGTGGAACTGCGCACCGCCCTGGCCGGCTATCTGGCCCGCGCCCGGGGCGTCCGCACGGACCCGGAGCACATCGTCATCTGCTCCGGCTTCGTGCACGGCCTGATGCTGCTCGGCCAGGTGCTGCGCGGACGGGGCCTGGACTCGCTGGCCGTGGAGTCGTACGGGCTCGACGTCCACTGGCTGCTGCTGGAGCGGGCCGGGCTGCGGACGGTGCCGCTCGGATTCGACGAACTCGGCACGCGTACGGAGGAGTTGGCGGCCGGCCCGCAGGGCGGGAGCGCGCTGGGAGGCGTACGGGCGGTGCTGATGACGCCCGCCCACCAGTTCCCGATGGGCCTGCCGCTGCACCCCGACCGGCGGGCGCAGGTGGTGGACTGGGCGCGACGCGGCGGCGGTCTGATCGTGGAGGACGACTACGACGGGGAGTTCCGCTACGACCGTCAGCCGGTCGGCGCCCTCCAGGGCCTCGACCCCGACCACGTGGTCCATGTGGGCACGGCCAGCAAGTCCCTGGCCCCCGGTCTGCGGCTGGGCTGGCTGGTGCTGCCGCCGTCGCTCGCCCCGGAGGTGGTCGCGGCGAAGGGCGGGGCGGACTGGTCGTGCGGGGTGCTGGACCAGCTCACCCTGGCGGAGTTCATCACGTCGGGCGCCTACGACCGCCACGTCCGCGCGTCCCGGCTGCGCTACCGGCGCCGCCGGGACGCCCTGGTGGCGCGGCTCGCCGAACAGGCTCCCGGGGTCCGGGCCACGGGCATCGCGGCGGGCCTGCACGTGGTGCTGCGCCTGCCGCCCGGCACCGAGCAGGAGACGCTGCGGGCGGCGGCCTGGCAGGGGCTCGCGCTGCACGGGCTCGACCGCTACCGCCACCCGCAGGCGCCCGCCGGGCGGACCGACGCGCTGGTGGTGGGGTACGGGACACCGCCGGACCACGGGTGGTCGGGGGCGCTGGACGCATTGTGCGCGGCACTGACTTTCCACGGAACTTTCCACGGAAATTTCAACGGTACTTTCCATGACGAGGGGGATGACGGCCCTTTTCATGGAATAGAGTCGCCTCATGACCAATAGTGAAGCCCTGTCCCGTGTGGCCCTCAAGAAGATTACCCCCGAGGTGTCCGGTGCCATGGCCGCCCTGCACGGCGCCGCCGTTTCCGCGGCCCAGGACGCCAAGGTCGAACCAGAACTCCTGGAGCTGATCCGGATTCGCGCCTCGCAGCTCAACGGCTGCGCGTTCTGCCTCGACATGCACACCAAGGACGCCCGTGCCGGGGGCGAGACCGAGCAGCGGATCTACGCCCTGAACGCCTGGCGGGAGACCCCGTTCTTCACCGAACGGGAGCGTGCCGCACTGGCGTTGGCCGAGGCCGTGACGCTGGTCCACGACGGACACGTGCCGGACGCGGTCTACGCCGCGGCGGCGGAGGTCTTCGACGAGGCCCAGATCGCGGCGCTGATCTGGGTGGCCACGGTCATCAACGCGTACAACCGGACCGCGATTGCGACCCGTATGGTGCCGGGTGCCTATCAGCCGGCCCAGAAGAAAAGCTGAATTCGGGAATGAGGGCATGAGAGGGAGCGCCGGGGCGAATTCAATTCGTCCCGGCGCTGCTTTTCTGCCATCGGTCCGTCTTCGGCTTTCGCGCCGTCTTCGGCTTTTGTGCAAGGAATTCAGTCGGCAGGCAGCGGTTCCATGATGTCGTCCAGCCACTGCCGCCATTCCGGGGCGCGCACGGCCGGCGCCGGGTTCATCGGCCGTGCCGTCCAGGCGGTCACCGGCCGGATCCCGTGCAGCGCGTTCACGAGCCACACCTCACGGCCGTCGAGCTCGGCCACGGTCCGTTCGCGGTGGGCGACACGGATCCCGGACCGGTGGGCCCGCTCCTGGATGAGGCCGGCGGTCACTCCGGCCAGGACGGGCAGCTGCGGCGAGGGCAGGCACAGGGTGTCGTCCTCCCACCACAGCACACTGGCCGTGGCCGTCTCCAGCACCACACCGGAGGACGCGATCAGCACCGCCTCTTCCGCGCCTTCCCCGGCGGCCCGCCGCCTCACCCGGGCCAGGGTGTCCAGGTCGGGCCCCTTGCGACGGGGGACGGTCCGTGGATCGCTCTGCCCCGCCGCCCAGACCCGCACGCCCGTGCCGAGCGGCGGCGCGTGCCGCAGCAGCAGCCGCAACTCCATGGAGCCCGAGGCGAGTTCGACCCGGGGGAACCACTCCCCGGTGCGCGGCAGCGCGGCGGTCATGTCCCGCCAGAACGCGACGAGCCGGTCCAGCGGCGGGCCGCCGCAGTCGCCGCAGGCCCGCAGGAAGCGTTCCCGGTGCCGGTCGAAGCCGCGCATCCGGCCGTCGCGCAGCAGCCACGAGTCCGCGACGAGCAGCCGGCCGCCCGGCGACGTACCGGGGGCCGGACCGGAGGTCAGCCCACGGCCTGGCGCCCACGTCAACAGCTCCTCCGCGATGGCCGGTTGTGTCACTGCGTACCCCTCTCGGTCTCAGTACTTGCGGCCCGCGACAGCGGGCGAGCCGTTCCGTGGCCCGTACGGCGCGTGCTCCAGCCAGGAACCGCACCACGGCAGCACGGGCGCGAGCGCCGCAGCCGCCCGCTGTTTGACCCGGACGATCCGGCGATGCGGGCGCAGATGGTCCAGCGCGCTGCCGGCGGCCGCGCTGTTGAACAGGGCCGCGGCCCGCCGGACCTCGGCGAAGTCGGCGACCGCGGCGGCCGTCCCGTCGGCGATAGCCCGCGCGGCGGCCGCCGCGTCCGCGATCCCGCTGTTCATCCCGCGCGCGCCGAACGGCGGGAACAGATGGGCGGCCTCGCCGACGAGCAGCACCCGCCGGTGCGGGTCACTGAACGAGGCGGCGACCTTGCGCAGGAAACGGTACGTCGACACCCACAGGATCCGTTCGGCGTACCCGTCGCCCACCACCGCGGGCAGCCATTCCCGTACGGCCTCCTCGGTCCCGTACGCCTCCTGCGTGTCGTCGTCCCGGCACTGCAGGTCGACCTGGAAGCCCCCGGTGAACGGCACCCGCATCACACTGCGGCCGCCCACCCCCGGGTGCTCGTAGTGGAAGACCCGCTCCAACGGCAGCTCGGCGCCCGGCAGGTCGGCGACGTCCACGACGACATGGAAGCCGTCCGCGCGCGTCCCCTCCATCGGGATGCCCAGCTCGCCCCGGACCGCCGAGCGTGCCCCGTCGGCGGCGACGGCGTGCGTGCCGGTCCAGACGCGGCCGTCCTCGCCGGTGAGCACGACCTCCGTCGGTGCGACGCGCACCCCCGTCACCCGCGCCCCCCACGCGAACTCCACTCCGGCCGCCTCGCACGCGGCGCGCAGGAAACGCTCGGTGTCCACCTGACGCAGGCTGGTGAAGGGCGGGAGGCCGGGCGTGGACGGTGGCGGGAAGGTGCGGGCGTACACCTCGCGGCCCCGGTACAGGGTCCGTCTGGTGTGCCAGGTGCGCCCGTACGCCGTGATCTCGGCGGCCAGTCCCGGGCGCATCCCGTCGAGCAGCCGCAGGGTCTCCCGGTGCACGAACAGGGCGCGGCTGCCCGGGCGTTCGCGCTCCTCGGGGTCCGCCTCCAGGAGCACGACCGGCAGCCCGTGCGCCCGCAGCGCGAGCGCCGCCGACAGCCCGACGGGCCCGGCACCCACCACGAGGACCGGATGGCCGGGCGCGCCGCTCACGCGCGTACGCCCTCGGTCAGCATGCGGGTGAGCTCCACCCGCTTCACCTTCCAGGTCGCGGTCATCGGCAGCTCCTCGAAGCGCCACTGCCGGGGCTCGGCCAGGGGCGGCAGACCGGCCGTGGCCTCCCGCCAGCGCGCCGGGTCCAGCGGCTGTTCGCCGCGCACGCACACCACCGGCACCGGTTCGCGGTCCGCGCCGGGCACGATGACCACCTCACGCAGCTCCTCGAGGCGGTCCATCAGGGCGTCCTCGACCTCCAGATTGCTGTGCACCGAGTCGATCTGATCGATCTCACGGTCGATCAGATGGAGTCCGCCCAGCCGGTCCTGGTACCCCATGTCGCCCATCTGCCACCAGCCGCCGTCGTCGAGCTGGCGCTGGTACTGCTCCCGGGCGCCGAGATAGGTGAGGATCCGCCCTCGGGTGCGGGCCTCGATGCGGCCGGGCGTGCCGGGCCTGGCCCGCCCGCCGGAGTCGTCCGTGACCCGGACCCGGGTGAAGCCGGGAATCCCGATCCCGACCCGGCGCCCGTCCGCGCGGCCGGCGCTGCGCCGGGTGAACCACTGGAAGGCCACCGGACCCGTCTCGCTCTGCCCGTACAGCTGGATCAGCCAGGGCGCGCGCCGCTTCGAGGCGTCCAGCAGCCGCCGTACGGTGCGCGGATGGATCGCGTCGAACGTGGAGCCGTACGAGCGGACCCGGGACAGCGGCGCTCCGGGCGCGTCGGCCAACTCCTCCCACAGCACGAAGGTGTTGGGGTGGGTCTCGACGATGCCGGGGCGGTGCCGGGTCAGCAGCGGTCCCACCGTGGCGGGGTCCGGGTCGGTGATGAGCACCAGCGGGCTGCCGAAGTGCAGCAGGACGCCGAGCAGATGGTAGAAGCGCGAGTGTACGAACGACATGTGCAGCGCGGCGGTCTCGCCGCGGGTGGGCCAGCCCATCGCCTTCTGCGGGACGAGCCGGTTCCACATGGTGTTCGCGCAGTGCACGGCGAGCTTGGGCAGGCCGGTGGTGCCCGAGCTGTGGGTGATCAGGGCGGGCTCGCGCGGATGCAGCCGGACGGGAGAGGGAGTCTCTGCCCCGGCGTACTTCTCCAGGGGTTCGGCCCCGGGCGCGTCGTCCACGGAGAGCGTCCGTCGTACGAGCGCGGAGAGGCCGACGTCCGCCAGCGGGCCTTCCAGCTTGGCCCTGTCGGTGATCAGCCACGGTTTGTGGAGCCGTTCGAGAAGCCGGCCCACCACCGGGCCTGCGAGCGCGGGCGACAGGAGCACGGGAACGGCCCCGATACGGGAGACGGCGCAGGTCAGCAGGACGATGTCGACGTTGTCCGTCTTGTGGACGACCACCTCCTCCGAGGGCCGGACCCCGGCCTCCCACAGCCGTCCGGAGAGCTCCTCGACCACCTCGGCCAGGACCGGATAACTGAGGTCGACCCCGAGGCCGGGACGGACGTCGAGCGGCCGGTCCAGGGTGACGAAGACGGCTCCGTGGCGGTCCGCCGCGTGCCGGAACATCGGGCCCAGGTAGAAACCGCGGTCGGCGAGCAGGGGCTGCTGCTGTCGCATGTGCCCGTTCCCTTCTGTCCTGTGGTCTGTGGCTGTGGTCTGCGGTCGTGGTGTGTGGTCGGGGCCGGTGATCCGTGGTCGCGGTGCCGCGGTGGTCACCAGGCGCCCTGGCGGACTAGGTGGCGGCGGAGTTTCCCGGTCGAGGTGCGGGGCAGCGACGGGACGAAGCTGATGGCTCTGGGGACCTTGAACGCGGCGAGGTGCTCGCGCGCCAGGCCCACGAGTTCCGCCTCGAGACCGGACGGCCCGGACAGTCCGGAGAGACCGGGCGGCAGGGGCGAGACGGGGACGACGAAGGCCCGCAGCCGGCTGAAACCGCGCCAGTCGGTCATGGCCGCGACCGCGACCTCCTTCACCGCCGGGTGGGCCCGCAGCACGGCCTCCACCTCCAGCGGGGAGATGGTGATCCCGCCGACCATCTCCAGGTCGTCGGTGCGTCCCAGGTGCCGGTAGCTGCCGTCGGGCTCCCGGCGCGCCCGGTCGTGGGTGGCCAGCCAGCCGCCGACCAGGGTGCGTGCCGTCTCCTCGGGCCGGTTCAGATAGCCGGGCGTCAGCGTCGGCCCGCGCACCCAGAGTTCGCCCTCCGCGCCGTCCTCCACCGGCACACCGGCGCCGTCGCGCAGCTCCACCTCGAAGCCGGGGACCGGGCGGCCGACCGTGCCCGGGTGGTTGTGCTCGAAGCTGTTGGCGCAGAACGCGTGACCGGCCTCGGTGGAGCCGAGCTGCTCCAGGACCGGCGCGCGCAGCAGATCGGCGACCTGCTTCTCGAGCCCCTCGGGCAGGCCCTCCCCGGCCGACACGGCGGCCCGTACGGAGGCGAAGCAGGTCGCGTGGCCGTTGCCCCGGTCGGCGACGAGGGCGGCGTACGCGGAGGGAACGGAGTAGAGCAGGGTGACCCGGTGCCGGGCGACCAGCTCGTCCACGGCGGCCGGGTTCGGACGCCGGTCCACCAGGACGGCGGAGGAGCCGGAGAAGAGCGGGAAGACGAAGGCGTTGCCGAAGCCGTACGCGAAGTACAGCTTCGACACCGACAGGGTGACGTCGTCCGGGGTGATCCGCAGCAGCCGCCGGCCGATGAGGTCGTGGTACGTCTTCGGGTCGCCGTGGCAGTGCACGACACCCTTGGGCCGGCCGGTGGTGCCGGAGGTGTACTGGACGTAGAGCGGGGTGTGCGCGTCGACCGGGTGCGCGGCGGCCGGCTCGGCGTCGGCGCTGAGCGCCATCAGCTGATCGGCGCCGAGGCGCACTCGGTCGGTGAAGCGGTCCTCCAGGCCCGGTCCGGTCACGCAGAGCACGGCCTTGGTGTCCTCGGCCATGAACGCGTGCTCGGCCGGGGGCAGTTCGGGGTTGACCAGGACCGCGACGGCGCCCAGCCGGGCGGTGGCGAGGAAGGCCGCCACCCAGGCGATGCCGTCGGGCAGCGCGAGCAGCACCCGGTCGCCCGCGCCCACGCCGTGCCCGGAGAGCACTCCGGCCGCGCGGCCCGCGAGCTCGTGCACCTCGCCGTGCGTCCAGGCCCGGTGGCCCTGGTGGAAGGCGATCCGCTCGCCCCAGCCGCGCCGCTCGGCGAGCGCGGCGAGATGGGTGGCGAGGTTGCCGGGGGCGTCGGCGTCGGCGTGGGTGGCGGCCGCCGGCTGCGGAGTCGGCGTGGACGTGGGGATCGTCACCGGGCGGGCTCCTCTACGGCGGCTCGGCGGGGGGTGTCCGCCCGACGGGCGCTCCCCCCTGCCGTGGTGGATTCCTGGTGTTCCCGCAGGGCCCGCATCTGTGCCGCCGTCTTCAGCAGCATCTCGTCGTACTCCGCGGCCGGATCGGAGTCGAGGACGATCGCGCCGCCCGCGCCCAGGTGCGTCAGCCCGTCCGCGAGTACGGCGGTACGGATGACGATGCTGAGGTCGGCGCCGCCGCTGCACCCCAGGTAGCCGAGGGCCCCGGAGTACACCCCGCGCGCCTCGGTCTCCAGCGTGTCGATGATCTCCATGGTGCGCAGCTTCGGCGCGCCGGTCATCGAGCCGCCGGGGAAGCAGGCGCGGACGCAGTCCACCGCGTCCGTCTCCGCGCGCAGCCGGCCCTCGACGGTGGAGACGAGCTGGTGGACGGTGGCGTAGGTCTCGGTGGCCATGAGCCGGGAGACGCGTACCGTCCCGGTCCGGCAGACCCGGCCCAGGTCGTTGCGGAGCAGGTCGACGATCATCAGGTTCTCGGCGCGGGTCTTGGCGTCGGCGGCGAGCGCGTCCCGCAGGCGGGTGTCCTCCTGCGGGGTGTCGCCCCGGGGCGCGGTGCCCTTGATGGGCCGGGCCTCGGCGACGCCGCCGCGGGTGATCCGCAGGAAACGCTCGGGGGAGGCGCTCGCCACGTCGAGGTCGCCGAACCGCAGGAAGGCCGCGTACGGCGCGGGGTTGACGCGGCGCAGCACCCGGTAGAAGTCGTACGCGTCGGGCGGCGCGGGCAGCCGGGCGGCGTTGGTCAGACAGATCTCGTAGCTGGTGCCCGCGCGGAGTTCGCGCACGCAGGCCTCGATGTCCGCGAGGTAGGTGGCCCGGTCGCGGACGAGCCACGGTTCGGCGGCGCCGAGGTCCGGCTCGGCCGACACGGGGGCGGGCGGTAAAGGCTGCGGGTCGGGGCCGACGAAGGTGAGCTGGGCGAGCGCGCCGTCGAGCCAGTCGGTGGCCTCCCGGGTGGCCTGGGGGGTGTCCTCGGCCACACAGACGGCGTAGGTGAAGCCCTCCTGGTGGTCCACCGCGATCAGCCGGTCGGCGAACAGCCAGCAGGCGTCGGGGGTTTCGGCCCGGTGGCGGTTGGGGGAGCCGCAGTCGGCCTTGGTCTCGTACCCGAAGTAGCCGACGTATCCGCCGGTGAAGTCGAAGGGCAGCCCGGTGGCGTCCACGTGACGGTTCGCCAACTGCCGCTTGAGGTAGTCGAAGACGCTCGCCCGGACCTTGCGCGGCGGCCGGCCGGCCCGCTCGATCTCGCAGCGGCCGGTCGTGACGTCGTACCGGACGAACTCCGACAGCGGCCCGGAGCCGTCACCGAAGAACGAGAACCGTGACTGTCCTTCCTCGACGCGCGCGCTGTCCAGCCAGAACGCCCGCGGAGAGGCGGCGTACATGCGGGTGAAGGCGGCCTCCGCGTCGACGGCGGTGGCGATGCGGCGGGTGTGCAGCCGGTGGGCGGGGCGGACGGTCCGCGTGGGGCGGGAGGGCGCGGCGGGGGCGGGGATGGCCGCCGCGGACGGGGTGACCGCGGTGTTCTTCGTACGGGTCTTGCGGGCGCGTTGCGCCGTGAGGTTGCGGAAGTTCACGAGCATTCGGTGGCCGTACTCGCTCAGGACGGACTCCGGGTGGAACTGCACCCCCCACAGCGGCCGGGTGCGGTGCCGCAGCCCCATCAGGACGCCGTCCTCGGACCAGGCCGTGGCTTCCAGGGTCTCGGGCAGCGGCTCGCGCACGGACAGCGAGTGGTAGCGGACCGCGGTGAAGTGCTGCGGCAGCCCCTGGAACAGGTCCAGCTCGTCGTGCCGGATCCTCGACAGATGCCCGTGCCGGGGCTCCGGGGCGGGCAGCACCCGGCCCCGCTCCCCGAGCGCGATGCCCTGGTGACCCAGACAGACACCGAGCACCGGGATCGTGGACTCCGCGAGCACTCTGGCGCTGATCCCGAAGTCACGGGATTCGGCCGGGTGTCCCGGGCCGGGCGACACCACCACATTGTCGAATTCCGAGAGATCCGGAGTTCTTCCGGCTGTTCCGTCGACGGCGGCGTCGTTGAGGATCACCACCGGCTCCTCGCCGTTGACCTCGGCGATCAGCTGGAACAGGTTGTACGTGTACGAGTCGTAATTGTCGATGAGCAGGGTCTTCACCCGCCCACCTCCCTTTGATCGTTCTCGGGCCTACGCGGTCCGTCTTTTGTGGCGTCCGCGGAGCGCCTGGAGCGGTGGGTACAGCCATTTCTTGAAGAATCGCTGGAGGCGCGGCATGAGAATCCAGGTGACGAGGGCCGTCACACACAGACACAGCAGCAGCGTTCGGATGAGCGGATTGAGACCGCCGAGATACGGAATCACGAGCAGATTGAATAAGAGCACTGGTGGGAAAACCGCGCTCATATTGATGAACCAAAGCTTCCATTTTGCGGGTGGGGGCGGTGCGGACGGCGGTTTCGGGGCGCCGGTCTGGGCGTCGAACCAGCTCTTGGAGCCCCGGACGCTCCGCCGGCCCGTCTCCCGGGCGAACGGGTCCGCCCGGGTGGCCCACTGCGCCCGGATGGTCGAGTCTTCCCAGGCCAGGGCCGATCCCTCGCTGTCGAAGCGGTAGACCACATGCCACTCCGCCTCTCCGTCGGCAAGTACACCACCCCCCAGGAAGCCCGGTTCGCGCGAGCTCGCCCGCAGCACGGCCCACCCCCAGGAGTGGAAGTCGGTCTCGCGGCCCGGGATCACGTGATACGCCACGGTGACGGTTACGGGATTCCTGGTCACGCCATCGAATACGGAAAGCGCATACAGCGCGTTCAAATCTTCAACGAAGTTTCTTGAGTGTCCGGATCGTGACTGTTTGTTTACCTTTCGGTTATCTTGACATCTTCTGTCGATCGATACTCCTGGTAACTCTCCCGTAATTTCAGAAAGTGCTTGCGGGGTCCCGTGATAAAGCTGCACGATCGCCATCCATCGCCGCTGTGGCCCCCATCCGGCATCAAGGAGGAGATCCCATGTCCAGGTACGACTGGAATATGAACAACGAGGGAATCGAGCAGGCGCGTTCCGTGATCGAACCCGCTCGGAAGGAGGTCACCACCCACCCGATTTACCAGCGGATAAACAGTCGGGAGGACATGGCGACGTTCATGACGCACCATGTGTTCGCGGTATGGGACTTCATGTCGCTCCTGAAGTCCCTCCAGCGGGAACTGACCTGCGTCGACGTCCCCTGGGTGCCGCGCGGCACGGAGGTGAGCCGACGCCTGATCAACGACATCGTCCTGGTCGAGGAGAGCGACGAACTGAACGGCGGTTTCACCAGCCACTTCGAGCTGTACCGCGCGGGCATGACCGAGGCGGACGCCGACACGACCAGGATCGACACCTTCCTCGCCCTGATCACCGAGGGCCACGACGTGCCCTCGGCGCTCCGCGTCGCCCAAGTCCCCGCACCCGCCGCGGAGTTCGTCCGCACCACCTTCGAGATCATCTCGGACCGGCCGCTGCACTGCCGGGCGGCCGCGTTCGCCTTCTCCCGGGAGGACCTCATCCCCGACATGTTCGACCAGGTCATCAAGAAGGAGGGCACCGACCGGTTCCCGCTCTTCTGCGACTACCTGGCCCGACATATCGAGGTCGACGGCGAGGAACACACCCCCATGGCCATGCAGATGGTGGCCGACCTCTGCGGCACGGACGACACACGCTGGCAGGAGGCGGTCGAAACGGCGACGCTGGCCCTCGAGGCGAGGGTCCGGCTGTGGGACGGGATCGTGGAGGCGATGGCCTGAGGCCCCGGCCAACGGTCGTGCCCCCGACCGGGGGCGGGGGCACAGGTGGCGGGAACGGCACCGGAACTCGGTGAAGCGCCGAGTCGGCGCCCCGTAAGCCAGTCCGTCAAGTCGTGGACCACGCGCCCCGTCGCCCCGTCACCCCTCCACCACTGGCTCCTCCACCGGCGCCTCCCCGAACCGGGCCAGTGCCAACGCGCCCGCCACCGCCACCGCGAACCCCAGCACCGCCAGCCAGGCCAGGCCCTCGCGGGTGCGGTCGCCCAGCCAGATCACGCCCACCAGGGCCGGTCCGATGGTCTCGCCGATGACCAGACCGGCCGTGGCCGTCGTCACCGAGCCGCGCTGGAGCGCCGAGGTCAGCAGGATGAACGCGGCGCCTCCGCCGATGAGCAGCGCGTACGTCGCCGGGTTGGTCAGCAGCGTGGCGGGCGCGAGATCGTCGATCAGCCGTACCGAGACCTCGACGACCCCGAACCCGAACCCGGCCCCGAGGCCGAGGACCAGCGCCCGGCCCCGCCCGGACATCCGCCCGCCCACCAGACCGAGCAGCAGTACGACGACCGCGGTCCCCAGCATCCAGTACTTCAGCGTCATGGACCCGGCCTCGCTGCCCTCCGTCCCGGACGCCAGCCCGAGCATCGCCAGCCCCGCGCACACCACCCCCACCGCGGCCCACTCCACCCCGCTCAGCCGCACATGCAGCAGCCGCGCGGCGACCACCGCCGTCACCGCGAGGCTCGCCGCCAGCGCCGCCCCGACCGCGTAGATGGGGATGGAGCGAAGCGCCGCGATCTGCAACAGGAAGCCGAGCCCGTCCAGCGCGAGGCCCGCGAGATACCGCCACTGCCGCAGCGCCCGCAGCAGCAGAGCCGCGTCCCCGCCCGAGCCGCCGCTGTCGGCCGCCGCCCGCGCGGCGATCGCCTGCAACACCGTCGCCGTACCGAAGCAGACCGCCGCACCGAGTGCGCACACCATTCCAAAGAGCACGAAGTGACTGTAGGGGACGCCGAATCGCAGGGGTCCCCCGCCTGCCTTGTGCAAAGCACCTCTAATCTGATCGCCTGCGCCAGGCAAAGCGCGCGCACTGTCCTGACAAACGGGGGATCGAAGATGGCGGACACACGACGGCAACTGCGCTCGGGCACGGTCGTGCTCGGCGGCATGGGACTCCTGGCGGCGGCCCTCACCGCCTGCTCCTCGGAGCCGGACAAGCGCTGTGTCGACCGCGACAGCTACACCTCGCTCAAGGGCTACAAGGTCATCGCGGACAAGAACTGCAAGACCACCAAGTCCGTCAAGACCTCCAAGACCTCCAAGACCGAGACCACCAAGACCTCGGTCAGCAGCGGCTGGTACTACGGCGGCAAGAAGAAGGGCGGCTGGGTCGACGGCGGCTCCTTCACCAAGGCGAGCAAGGGATCCGGCAGCAGCACCAGCGGCGGCAGCCACCACTCCGTCGACCGCGGCGGCTTCGGCAGCGGCAAGGGCAGCTCCGGCGGCTGAGCGACGCGACACCACGTCACCGCACCCGTAGGCCGCGCGCCCAGCACCGATCGGACCCGTACGCCATGGAACGCCGCACCATCGAGCCCCGCGCCGGCTGGCAGCAGACCGTCGAGCAACAGGGCCTCATCTACCCCCTGACCCGCTACCCGGACGACTCCCTGCGCCCCTACTGGGACGAGAGCGCGTACTACGCCTTCTCGCTCCCGGAGGTGGAGGCGCTGGAGGAGGTCGTCGAGGAACTGCACCGCATGTGCCTGGCGGCGGCCGAGCACATCGTCACGGAGAACCGTTTCGCCGACCTCGGCATCACCGACCCGCGCGTCGTGCGTGCCGTCGCCGAGGCCTGGCGGCGCCGTGGCGAACTCCCGTCCGTCTACGGCCGTTTCGACCTGCGCTACGACGGCACGGGCCCCGCCAGGATGCTGGAGTACAACGCGGACACCCCGACGTCCCTGGTCGAGGCGGCGAGCCCCCAGTGGTTCTGGATGGAGGACCGTTTCCCCGGCGCCGACCAGTGGAACTCCCTGCACGAACGCCTCGTCGCCGCCTGGAAGAAGCAGGCCGCCCTCCTCCCGCCGGGCAGGCCCCTCTACTTCGCGCACTCCGCCGCCGACGAACTCGGCGAGGACCTCATGACCGTCGCGTACCTGAAGGAGACGGCGGAGCAGGCGGGCCTCGACACCGACTGGATCTCGGTGGAGGAGATCGGCTGGGACCCCCTCTCCGGCCGCTTCGTCGACAACCAGCTCCGTTTCATCCGCAGCTGCTTCAAGCTCTACCCCTGGGAGTGGCTCACCACCGACCGCTTCGCCGACCACGTCCTGGACACCCTCGACAACGGCGGCGGTACGGGCACGACCCTGTGGATCGAGCCCGCCTGGAAGATGCTCCTCAGCAACAAGGCCCTCCTCGCCGTGCTCTGGGAGCTGTACCCGGGCCACCCCAACCTCCTCCCCGCCCACCTCGACGGACCCCGGGAGCTGGCCACCACCCAGGGATACGTCGCCAAGCCGCTCCTCGGCCGCGAGGGCGCCGGGGTGACGGTGCACGCGCCGGGCGCCGCCCCCGTCGTACGCGAGGACGAGCCCTGCTGCTACCAGGAACTGGCCCCCCTTCCCTCCTTCGACGGCAACCATGTCGTCCTCGGCGCCTGGGTCGTGGACGGCGAGTCGGCGGGGCTCGGCATCCGCGAATCGTCCGGGCTGGTCACGGACGAGTACGCCCGCTTCCTGCCCCACGTGATCCTCTAGGCGGCTCCGGCGGAGCGCTCAGGCACCCAGCACCGCACGCAGCTGAGCCAGCCCCCAGTCCAGGTCCTCCTTGCTGATGACCAGCGGCGGGGCGATCCGGACCGTGACCCCGTGGGTGTCCTTGACCAGGACACCCCGGTCCATCAGCCGCTCGGAGATCTCGCGTCCCGTGCCGTACTCGGGGGCGATGTCGACGCCCGCCCACAGCCCCCGCCCGCGCACCGCCGTGACATGCCCCGAGCCCGTCAGCAGCCCCAGCTCCCGGTGCAGATGGTCACCCAGTTCCGCGGCGCGCCGCTGGAACTCGCCCGACCGCAGCATCGCGATCACCTCGAGCGCCACCGCGCAGGCCAGCGGGTTCCCGCCGAACGTCGACCCGTGCTCACCGGGCCGGAACACCCCGAGCACCTCCCTGCTCGACACCACCGCCGACACCGGTACGACCCCGCCCCCGAGCGCCTTGCCCAGGACGTACATGTCCGGCACCACGCCCTCGTGCTCGCACGCGAAGGTGCGGCCCGTGCGACCAAGACCGGACTGGATCTCGTCCGCGACGAAGAGGACGTTCCGTTCGCGCGTCAGGTCCCGCACCCCGGCGAGGTAGCCGGGCGGCGGCACCAGCACGCCCGCCTCGCCCTGGATCGGCTCCAGCAGCACCGCGACCGTCTCCTCGGTGACCGCCGCCCGCAGCGCGGCCAGGTCCCCGTACGGCACGATGTCGAAGCCCGGCGTGAACGGCCCGAAGTCCGTCCGTGCCTCCGCGTCCGTGGAGAAGCTGATGAGCGTCGTCGTACGGCCGTGGAAGTTGTCGCTCGCCACGACGATCCTCGCCCGGCCGTCGGGGACGCCCTTGACGCGGTACCCCCACTTCCTGGCCGTCTTCACGGCGGTCTCCACCGCCTCCGCGCCCGTGTTCATCGGCAGCACCATCTCCATGCCGCACAGCTGCGCGAGCTGCGCGCAGAAGTCGGCGAACCGGTCGTGGTGGAAGGCCCGCGAGGTCAGCGTCACCCGCTCCAGCTGCGCCTTCGCCGCGTCGAGCAGCCGCCGGTTGCCGTGGCCGAAGTTCAGCGCCGAGTAGCCGGCCAGCAGGTCGAGGAAACGGCGCCCCTCGACGTCCGTCATCCAGGCCCCGTCCGCCGTCGCCACGACGACCGGCAGCGGGTGGTAGTTGTGCGCGCCGTGCGCGTCGGCCGAGGCGATGAGTCGTTCGGTGGTGGTCACGGGATCTCCGTTTCCTGCAGCGCGGGGACCGCTGCCGCACGGGGGGGCGGGCTCGTGGCTCCCTTCCTATCGTCGCTCGCACGGTGGACGCGGCGGGACACTCTGCGGCTACCGCCGCGTGGCCGGTGATCCGGCGCGCCCGGTAGGCTGGCCGACGGGGCCGTGACTGGCGCGCTGGGATGGGATCGACCATCGGGGAGCGGTCCCGTGAACTGTGTGCCGTGCGCCTGGGCCGACCCGTGAACGCTGAACGCCACGTCCGGAGGCCGTCAATGCCCGAGCCCCTTTCCACCGAGTCCACCGCCTTCCGCAGCGCCCTCGACGTGATCCGGGCCGTGGAGCCCCGCGTCGCCGACGCCATCGGCCAGGAAATCGCCGACCAGCGCGACATGCTCAAGCTGATCGCGTCGGAGAACTACGCCTCCCCGGCCACCCTGCTGGCCATGGGCAACTGGTTCAGCGACAAGTACGCCGAGGGCACCGTCGGCCGCCGCTTCTACGCCGGCTGCCGCAACGTCGACACCGTCGAGGCCCTCGCCGCCGAGCACGCCCGCGAGCTCTTCGGCGCCGAGCACGCCTACGCCCAGCCGCACTCCGGCATCGACGCCAACCTGGTCGCCTTCTGGGCCGTCCTCGCCGCCCGCGTCGAGGCCCCGGCCCTCGCGAAGGCCGGCGTCCGCAACGTCAACGACCTCTCCGAGGCCGACTGGGCCGAGCTGCGCCAGGCCTTCGGCAACCAGCGCATGCTCGGCATGTCCCTGGACGCGGGCGGCCACCTCACCCACGGCTTCCGCCCGAACATCTCAGGAAAGATGTTCGACCAGCGTTCCTACGGCACCGACCCGGCCACCGGCCTCATCGACTACGAGGCGCTGCGGACGTCGGCCCGTGAGTTCAAGCCGCTGATCATCGTCGCCGGCTACTCCGCCTACCCCCGTCTGGTGAACTTCCGGATCATGCGGGAGATCGCCGACGAGGTCGGCGCGACCCTGATGGTCGACATGGCGCACTTCGCCGGTCTGGTCGCGGGCAAGGTCCTCACCGGGGACTTCGACCCCGTCCCGCACGCCCAGATCGTCACCACCACCACGCACAAGTCGCTGCGCGGCCCGCGCGGCGGCATGGTCCTGTGCGACGAGAGCCTCGCCGAGCAGGTCGACCGCGGCTGCCCGATGGTCCTCGGCGGCCCCCTCCCGCACGTCATGGCCGCCAAGGCCGTCGCGCTCGCCGAGGCTCGCCGCCCCGAGTTCCGCGACTACGCCCAGGCCGTCGTCGACAACGCCCGCGCCCTCGCCGAGGGCCTGATGCGGCGCGGCGCCACCCTGGTCACCGGCGGCACGGACAACCACCTCAACCTGATCGACGTCGCCTCCTCCTACGGCCTCACCGGCCGTCAGGCCGAGTCCGCGCTGCTCGACTCGGGCATCGTCACCAACCGCAACGCCATCCCCGCCGACCCGAACGGCGCCTGGTACACCTCCGGCATCCGTATCGGCACGCCCGCGCTGACCACCCGTGGTCTGGGCACCACCGAGATGGACGAGATCGCCGGTCTCATCGACCGCGTCCTCACCGCCGCCGAGCCCGGCACCACGGCCAAGGGCGCCCCGTCCAAGGCCCAGCACGTCCTGGACCCGAAGATCTCCGACGAGATCTCCCACCGCGCCACCGACCTGCTGGCCCCGTTCCCGCTCTACCCGGAGATCGACCTCGGCTGACCCACCTCCTGGTTCAGAGGTCGATCAGCTCCTGTCGTGGTTCCCGCGGCGGTCCGGCGCCCTCGCGCCGGGCCGCCGCGCGGCGTGCCAGGAGGGTGCCGCCGGCCCCGAGGAGCAGACCCGCTCCCAGCCCGGGCAGCACCCATCGCGCACGCTCCCCGACACCCCGTTGCGAGGCCGGTGCGCCCGCGGCGTCCTCGATGAGCCTCCCGCGCCCCACCATCCGCTCGAACACCGAGCGCGACGCGCGGTGCCAGCGGATGTCGTCGTCCACCACGTCGGGCGAGGGGTCCGTGCGTACCCAGGGTGTGCCGTCCGCGGCCAGGAACAGCTGGTCCTGGCGCCCCATGGCGACATCGCCCCCCGGCGCGCTGTCGGTCTGCGGCCAGCCCCCGACCCCGCTCAGCCCCCACAGCACGGTGGCCCGTACCGGCGGGAAGCCGCCCGCCGTCCACGCGTCCGGCACCCGCTCCGTCCCCATGTAGGTGGGAGTCAGCAGGTCCCACAGCCGCGTGAAGTCCCGCTCCCCGGAGTGCAGCGCGGTCGTGCGCCCCGTGCCGCCCTCGATGACCACGGCCATGTCCGGCCCTCTGTGCCCCGCGGCCGGTGCGAGAGCTCCCGCCGGGTGCGCCGCCGGCACGGCGAGCACCACACCCGTGAACACCGCGATCCCCGCTCCCACCCGTCTGCCTCGGCCCGCCATGCGTGTCCCCCGTCCGCCCCCAGCACGTGCCTCGAGTATCCGCCCGGGTCCTCTCTCCGGGGAGAGCTCTGTTCCCACCTGTTCCCGAGCTCCCGGGTGCACCTGAGAGAATGGTGAACATGGCCTCTGAACGTCCCCGCGTGCTCTCCGGAATCCAGCCCACAGCAGGCTCGTTCCACCTCGGCAACTACCTCGGCGCCGTCCGCCAGTGGGTGGCCCTGCAGGAGTCCCACGACGCCTTCTACATGGTCGTCGACCTGCACGCGATCACCGTTCCGCAGGACCCGGCGGATCTGCGCGCGAACACCCGGCTCGCCACCGCGCAGCTGCTCGCCGCCGGTCTCGACGCGGACCGCTGCACGCTGTTCGTGCAGAGCCATGTCCCCGAGCACGCCCAGCTCGCCTGGATCATGAACTGCCTCACCGGCTTCGGCGAGGCCTCCCGCATGACCCAGTTCAAGGACAAGTCCGCCCGGCAGGGTTCGGACCGCGCGTCCGTCGGCCTGTTCACGTACCCGATCCTCCAGGTCGCCGACATCCTGCTCTACCAGGCCAACGAGGTCCCGGTCGGGGAGGACCAGCGCCAGCACGTCGAGCTCACCCGCGACCTCGCCGAGCGCTTCAACGGCCGTTTCGGCGAGACCTTCACGATCCCGAAGCCGTACATCCTCAAGGAGACGGCGAAGATCTACGACCTCCAGGACCCGTCGATCAAGATGAGCAAGTCGGCGTCCACGCCGAAGGGCCTCATCAACCTGCTCGACGAGCCGAAGACCACCGCCAAGAAGGTCAAGAGCGCGGTCACCGACACGGACACCGTCATCAGGTATGACAGCGAGCACAAACCGGGTATCAGCAATCTGCTGACCATCTACTCGACCCTCACCGGTACCGGTATCACGGAACTGGAGGAGAACTACGCGGGCAAGGGCTACGGTGCGCTCAAGACGGACCTCGCCGAGGTCATGGTCGACTTCGTGACCCCGTTCCGGGAGCGCACCCAGCAGTACCTGGACGACCCGGAGACGCTCGACTCGATCCTGGCCAAGGGAGCCGAGAAGGCGCGCGCCGTCGCCGCGGAGACGCTCGCGCAGGCGTACGACCGGGTGGGCTTCCTGCCCGCCAAGCACTGAGGCGTACGACCGCACACACGTACCACTGGGCGGAGCGCTGCACATCACTACGGCTGCGCCTGCCCACAACTCGGCCGTGGCCTTACAGTCGAAGCCGGACGGCTGAGTACGAACCAGACAACGCGCCCGGCGACGCGAAGGACAACGCAACCGGTGACGCGACCGACGACCACCGGACACGACGACAGGAGACGACGTGGGGACCGTAACGATCGGCGTGTCGATCGCGGTCCCGGAGCCTTACGGCAGCCTGCTCCAGGAGCGGCGCGCGGGCTTCGGCGACCCCGCGGCTTGTGGCATCCCCACGCACGTCACCCTGCTGCCGCCGACGGAGGTCCACGCCGCCGACCTGCCGGCCGTCGAGGCGCACCTGACCGAGGTCGCCGTGGCCGGCCGGCCCTTCCCGATGCGGCTGTCGGGCACCGGCACCTTCCGGCCCCTGTCGCCGGTGGTGTTCGTGAAGGTCGTCCAGGGCGCCGAGGCCTGCGCCTGGCTCCAGCAGCGGGTCCGTGACGCCTCCGGTCCCGTGGCGCGCGAACTGCAGTTCCCGTACCACCCGCACGTCACGGTGGCGCACGGCATCGACGACGCGGCGATGGACCGCGCGTTCCATGAACTCGCAGACTACGACGCCGAGTGGCCCTGCACGGGGTTCGCGCTCTACGAACAGGGCTCCGACAGTGTGTGGCGCAAGCTCCGGGAGTTCGCCTTCGGCGGATCCGTGGTGCCACCGCAGGCGGGCCACGCGGACGTGGAGCGGGGGACCATCGCCAGCCGCTGAGCGGGGCCTGCGGCGCGGCAGCGCCCCGAAGGGGCGCGGGGAACTGCGCGACCAGCCACGATGGCGCCGCAGACGGTCGACGGCACATCCCGGCACTTCCGGCGGAGCGCTCAGCCGCCGTAGAGCTAGATCGGCAGGCGGCGGAACAGCGCTCGCGGTACGTGCCGCAGCGCCGCCATCACCACGCGCAGCACCCCCGGCACCCACACCGTCTCCGAGCGCCGTCGCAGCCCCACCTCGACGGCCGTCGCGACCGCCTCCGGCGTGGTGGCCATGGGCCCTTCCGCGCGCCCCGCGGTCATCTTCGTACGGACGAACCCCGGGCGTACGACCATCACGTGGACGCCGGTGCCGTGCAGCGCGTCGCCCAGACCCTGGGCGAAGGCGTCCAGGCCCGCCTTGCTCGACCCGTAGATGAAGTTGGAGCGGCGGGCGCGCTCGCCCGCGACCGAGGAGAGCACCACCAGGGAGCCGTGCCCCTGCGTCTGGAGGGCCCGCGCGCACACCAGCAGGGCCGACACCGCGCCCGTGTAGTTGGTCTGCGCGATCCGGGCGGCGGCCACCGGCTCCCGCTCGTCCCGGGCCTGGTCGCCGAGGACCCCGAAGGCGAGCAGCACCATGTCGAGATCGCCCTCGGCGAAGACCTTGCCGAGGACCGTCTCGTGGGACTCGGGGTCGAGCGCGTCGAAGGCGAGGGTACGGACGTCCGCGCCCAGTGCGCGCAAGTGCTCGGCGTCCCGCTCCAGGGCCGGCGAGTGCCGTCCGGCGAGCCACACCGTGCGGGTGCGCCGGGCGATCAGACGGCGCGCCGTGGCCAGCGCGATCTCGGACGTGCCGCCGAGGATCAGCAGGGACTGGGGGGCTCCGAAGGCGTCTTTCATGACAACTCCTAGAGGGGTGAGGAGGCGGGACGGTCGACCGGTTCTAGAGGTCGAGGCGGCGGGACAGGTCGGAGGTGAACACCCCGCGCGGGTCCAACTCGGCTCGAAGTTCCCGGAATTCGGTCAGTCGTGGATACATGCCGGCCAGCAGTTCCGGCCGCAGCCGCGCGTCCTTCGCCAGGTACACGCGTCCGCCCGCCCCGGCCACCTCCTCGTCCAGCTCGTCGAGGAAGGCGCCGAGGCCCGGCAGGTTCGCGGGGATGTCCAGGGCGAGGGTCCAGCCCGGCATCGGGAAGGAGAGCCAGCCCGGATCGCCCTCGCCGAAACGCTTCAGGACGGCGAGGAAGGACGGGCACCGGCGTTCGGCGATGCGCCGCACGATGCGCCGCAGGGCCTCCTCGCGCCCGTGTCCGACGACGAACTGGTACTGCACGAAGCCACCGCGCCCGTAGATCCGGTTCCAGTGCGGCACCCCGTCGAGCGGGTGGAAGAAGGCCGGGATCCGCTGGAGCTCACCGGCACGCGCGAGGGGTGCCTTCCGGTACCAGAGCTCGTTGAAGAGGCCCACCGTTGCGCGGCCGAGCAGTCCCTCCGGTACGAAGGCGGGCGCGGACGGGAACCGCGGCGGTCGGAACGCCAGTGGGCGCCGGCGCGCGCTTGGGGGGAGCGCGTCCAGGGGGGCGTGTTCCCCGCGGGTGAGCACCGAGCGTCCCGTCGAGCGGCCGCGCGCGAGCAGGTCGATCCAGGCGACCGAGTACCGGTAGCGGTGGTCCGTGGCGGTGAGACGGGCCATCAAGTCGTCCAGGTCCGCCGCGCGTTCGGTGTCGACGGACATCAGCGAGGTCTCGACGCGCTGGAGCCGGACGGTCGCCGTGAGGATCACCCCGGTCAGGCCCATGCCGCCGGCGGTGGCGTCGAAGAGGGGGGTGCCCCGGCCCACCGTGCGGATCGCGCCGTCCGCGGTCAGCAGTTCGAAGGAGAGGACATGGCGGGCGAACGCGCCGGACACGTGGTGGTTCTTGCCGTGGATGTCCGCGCCGATCGCGCCGCCGACGGTCACCTGGCGGGTCCCGGGCGTGACCGGTACGAACCAGCCGAGCGGGAGCAGGACTTCCATCAGCCGGTGCAGGCTCACGCCCGCGTCGCAGAGCACGGTCCCGCCGTCGACGTCGATCGCGTGGAGGCGGTCGAGGCCGGTCATGTCGAGCACGGCCCCGCCCGCGTTCTGCGCCGCGTCCCCGTACGCCCGTCCCAGGCCCCGGGCGATGCCCCCGCGGACCCCGCAGGCGCGGACGGCGGCCACCGCTTCCTCGTAGGTGCGCGGACGGACCACACGGGCGGTGGTCGGGGCGGTGCGGCCCCAGCCCGTGACGGAGACGGGTTCGGCCGGGCCGGAGACGGATCCGGCCGGGCCGGAGGCGGTGTCGGCAGGCATGACCGTGACCGTATCGGCGAAAAAGGTGCGTAAAGCCCTCACCTCTCCCGTCTTCACGGCTCCTCACCGAAATGGGTGATTAATGGGATGTCGTACGAGATTGCCGTAATTCTGCGGCCACTCCCTAGAAGAGTGAGATCACATGGACGACCTTGACGACATGGACCGCCGACGGTGGGACGGCATGGACCGTCGGCTGCTGTCGGCCCTCCACGAGCGCGGCACGGATCCACGCGTGGCGACCGTCGCACGCGCCCTGTCCTGGAGCGGGGAGCACGGCGTGCTGTGGCTCGCGGCCGGGCTCACGGGCGCGATGGTCGACCGCGGGCGGTGCGGAGCATGGCTGCGCGGCACGGCACTCACCGCCACCGCGCACCTCGCCAGCATGGGCGTGAAGCGGATCGTGCGCCGTCCACGCCCCGCGCACATCGTCCCGCTGGTGCGCACGGCCGGACGTCACTCGTTCCCCAGCTCCCACGCGGCCTCCGCGACGGCCGCGGCGGTCGCCTTCGGCGCGCTCGGTGTCCGCCCGCTGCTGCCGCTCGCCGCCGCGATGTGCCTCTCCCGGCTGGTGGCCGGCGTCCACTACCCCTCGGACGTGCTCGCGGGTGCCGCCCTGGGCGCCCTGACGGCCCGTCTGGGCGCTCGCTGGATCGAGGCAGGCCATGGCTGAACGCACGGTGCTCCTGGACCCCACGCCGACCGCCCCGGTTCCCGTACGGACCCTCACCGGCCTCGCCCGGGGTCTCCTCAGGACCACCCGCCCCCGCCAGTGGGTGAAGAACCTGCTCGTCGTGGCGGCCCCGGCGGCGGCGGGCCGGCTCTTCTCCGGGCACGCGGTGATCCAACTCGCGCTCGTCTTCGCCCTGTTCACGGCCTGCGCCGCCGCCGTCTACCTGATCAACGACGCCCGGGACGCCGAAGCCGACCGCGCCCACCCCGTCAAGCGCCACCGCCCGGTCGCCACGGGCCAGGTCCCCGTGCCCCTCGCGTACGCCGCGGGAGGCGTGCTCGCCGTCCTCGCCCCGACCGCCGCCGCCCTGCTGTCCTCCCCGGTCACCGCGGCACTGCTGACCGCCTACCTCGGCATGCAACTGGCGTACTGCGTCAGCCTCAAGAACGTCCTGGTCGTCGACCTCGCCGTCGTCACGACCGGCTTCCTGATGCGGGCGATGATCGGCGGGCTCGCCCTCGGCATCCCGCTCTCCCGCTGGTTCCTGATCACCACGGGCTTCGGCGCGCTCTTCATGGTGGCGGCGAAACGGTACTCCGAGGCCGTCCAGCTGGCCGGGAACGCCGGCGCCACCCGCGCGCTGCTCACCGAGTACACCACCGGCTATCTGCGCTTCGTCTGGCAGCTGGCCGCCGGGGTCGCCGTGCTCGGCTACTGCCTGTGGGCCCTGGAGGAGGGCGGCGTGCCCAGCACCGGGGTGCTGCCCTGGCGCCAGCTGTCCATGGTCGCCTTCATCCTGGCCGTCCTGCGGTACGCCGTCTTCGCCGACCGGGGCGCGGCGGGCGAGCCCGAGGACGTCGTCCTGCGCGACCGCGCGCTCGCCCTGATCGGACTGGTGTGGCTCGCGATGTACGGGCTCGCGGTCGTGAACTGGTGAGCCTCGCCCGGCGGCCGCTGACCCAGGAGCTCCTGGGCTTCGCCACCGTCGGTGTCCTCGCCTACGCCGCCGACCTCGGCCTCTTCCTCTGGCTGCGCGGCCCGGTGGGACTCGGCCCGCTCACCGCCAAGGCGCTGTCGTTCGTGGCGGGCTGCTCGGTCGCGTACACCGGCAACGCGCTGGGCACCTACCGGCACCGTGCCGTGCGGGGACCCCGGCGGTACGCCGACTTCCTCGTATTCCTCGCCGTGAACCTCGCGGGCGCCCTCGTCCAGCTCCTGTGCGTCGCCGTCAGCCACTATGGCCTCGGGCTCACCTCGCGACGCGCCGACACGGTCTCCGGTGCGGGGATCGGCATGGCACTCGCCACGGTCCTGCGTTTTTGGGGTACCCGGACATGGGTTTTCCGAGGTGAGGGCAGAGTCGGATCATGGACTGGCTGAAAAAGCTCCCCGGCGTGGGGCCGTTGGTCACCCGCCTGATGGCCACGCACGGGTGGCGGTCGTACGAGCGTCTGGACCGGGTGAAGTGGACGCGGCTCGCCGCCGCGATGACCTTCATCAGCTTCGTGGCGCTCTTCCCGCTGCTGACCGTCGGTGCCGCGATCGCCGCCGCCACCCTCACCAGCCAGCGGCAGAAGGAGCTCCAGGACAAGATCGTCGAGCAGGTGCCGGGCATCTCCGACCAGCTCGACATCAACGCGCTGGTGCAGAACGCCGGCACCATCGGGCTCATCGCGGGCGCCGTCCTGCTGTTCACCGGCATCGGCTGGGTCGGCTCCATGCGGGACTGTCTGCGCGCGGTCTGGGAGCTGCCCGACCGGGAGGAGAACCCCCTCCTGCGCAAGCTCCTGGACGCCGTGATCCTCGTCGGACTCGGCGGTGCCGTACTCGTCACCATCGCCGTCTCCACCGTCGCGTCCTCGCTGGTCGGCCTGACGGCCCGGCAGCTCGGCATCGGCGAGCACGACTGGGGGAGCGTGCTGCTGCAGTCCGCCGCGTTCGCCGTCGCCGTACTCACCGACTTCCTGGTGCTCCTGTACGTCCTGACCCTGCTGCCGGGCGTCGAGCCGCCGCGCCACCGGCTCGTCGTCGCCGCGCTGATGGGCGCCGTCGGCTTCGAACTGCTCAAGCTGCTGCTCAGCAGCTATATGCGGGGCGTGGCGTCGAAGAGCATGTACGGCGCCTTCGGTGTGCCCGTCGCGCTGCTGCTGTGGATCAACTTCACCTCGAAACTGGTCCTGTTCTGCGCCGCCTGGACGGCCACGGGACATGCCGACACCGGCCCGAAGCAACGCGACTACGACCCCGACGAGCCCGTGGAGCCCGAGGACTTCGGGGAGGTCAGCGGCGGCGGCGCATCAGGTCGGGGAGGGGCCAGCGGCGGTTGACGAGGAAGACGGCGCCGGCGACCAGGGCGAGCAGACCGCCCGTGATGGCCAGGGCGGTCCCGATCCCGCTGGAACCGTCCTTCGCCGCCGCGGAGGCGGCCACCGGCGACGACGAGGCCTTGGCCCCCCGGTCTCCTGACGACACCGGCGTGTTGGACCCGGCGGACGCGGTCGCACCCGCCTGCACGCCGGTGTCGACGCCCTTCGGCGGCACCAGCTGACCCACCGGTGTGACCTTGCCGGCCGCGCTGAAGCCCCAGTCGAGCAGTCGCGCGGCCTCCTTGTAGACCTCGTTGTGCTCGTCCTTCTCCGGGTTCATCACGGTGACCAGCAGCACCTTGCCGTTCCGCTCGGCGACACCGGTGAAGGTGGCGCCCGCGTTGGTGGTGTTGCCGTTCTTCACCCCCGCGATGCCCTGGTACGTGGAGATGTCGGTGTCACCGGTCAGCAGCCGGTTGGTGTTCTGGATCTCGAAGGACTCGCGGGTCTTCTTCCCCTTGTCGTTCTTCTTCGTCTCGCCCGGGAACTTCGCCCGCACGGTCGAGCAGTACTCCCGGAAGTCCTTCTTCTGCAGCCCGGAGCGGGCGAACAGCGTCAGGTCGTACGCCGACGACACCTGGCCCGGCTGGTCGTAGCCGTCGGGGCTGACCACATGCGTGTCGAGGGCCTGGAGGTCCTCGGCGTGCGCCTGCATGTCCTTGACCGTCTGCTCCACGCCGCCGTTCATCGCCGACAGCACGTGCACGGCGTCGTTGCCGGAGCGCAGGAAGACGCCGAGCCACAGATCGTGCACGCTGTACGTCTCCTCCTCCTTTATCCCCACCATGCTGGAGCCCGCGCCGATGCCCGAGAGGTCGGTGACGGCGACCTTGTGCTGCTCGGTCCTCGGGAACTTCGGCAGCACGGTGTCGGCGAAGAGCATCTTCAGCGTGCTCGCCGGGGGCAGCCGCCAGTGCGCGTTGTGGGCGGCCAGCACGTCGCCCGACTCGGCGTCGGTGACGATCCAGGAGCGCGCGGTCACCTCCTTGGGCAGCACCGGGGCGCCCGTGCCGAGATTCACCTGGGTCCCGGCCTCTCCCAGCCGCGCTCCGCCCACCGTCGACATGTTCGCCGGGGGAGTCGCGCTCGGGCTCGCCGTCGGTGACGGTGACGACGACGGCTTGTCGGCCGCGAAGACGGGGACCGTCGTCGTCAGCGAAAGGGACAACAGGGTGGCGGAAGTGATCAGCATCGATCGCCGGATGGTCTTCTTGGTGGCGGGCACGATCGAGAAATTACAGGGCGCGGGCCGGGAAGTCCCATCACCCGAAGCTGGAGTCCCCTGGTCCCGGCCACCCCGGCAGCCGGTCCCGGCCGGCGGCGGCGATACTGGACCCATGCTGTGCCCACCCGGGGGACAACCCCCGGACCCCCGGCCGGTCGGGTCGGCTTCGGGTGCCCGGCATAGTGATGAAAGGTCCCTTCGCGTGAAACTCAGCCGCCCCGTCTCCTGGTTCCTGCTCGCCTTCGGAGTGTGGAGCTGGATCATCTGGGTCACTTTCGTCAAGAATTTGTGGAAGGACGGCAGCGGGCTCGCGTTCAACGACGCCGGGGACCCGACGGCGTACTTCTGGGTGCACCTGACGCTCGCCGTCGTCTCCTTTGTCTTGGGGACGGTCGTCGGCGGCATCGGGTTCCGCGGACTGCGCGCATTGCGCCAGACGTCATAGCAACAGGGGACAAACGGGGGACAGCGGAACACAACGGCGGACAGTGGGGGATACGGCGTCTTGGTCATCGTCTTCGTACTGGTGGGACTGCTCGCCCTCGCCGCGGTCGCGGGGCTGTACTGGTACGTGTGGCGCCGCCTGGTGCGCGACACGACGGCCGGTCCGGGGCTCACCCGGCGCGCGGGCACGGTGGTCTTCGTCGCCGGGCCGGTGCTGATGATCGCCGCGGTCACCGCGGAGCGCGCCGGCGCGCCCTTCTGGCTCCAGCGGGTGCTGGCCTGGCCCGGGTTCCTGTGGATGGCGCTGTCGATCTACCTGCTGCTGGGGGTCGTGGCGGGGGAGGTCGTACGACCGCTGCTGCGCCGGGTCCTGGAGCGGCGCGCGGCCCCCGCCGCGGCCGTACCGCAACCGGCACCCGTACCGCAACCGGCACCCGTACCGCAACCGGCACCCGTGCCGAACCCGGCCCCCGTACCGCAGACGGAGTCGGTGCCGCACACGGAGTCGGTGCCGACGGGAGCGGCGGCCTCCCACGAGACCTCACCCGCCGAACCGCCACGGCCTGTCACCACCCCCTCGCGGCGGCTGTTCGTCTCGCGTGCCGTCGGCGGGGCCGCCGCGGCCGTCGCCCTGGGGACCGTGGGGTACGGGACGTACGGGGTGCTGCGCGGGCCCCGGGTGAAGCGGGTCACCGTGCCGCTGGCCAAACTGCCCCGGTCCGCGCACGGTTACCGCATCGCCGTCGTCAGTGACATCCACCTCGGGCCCACCCTCGGCCGGGACTTCTGTCAGCGGGTCGTCGACACGATCAACGGGACGCAGCCCGACCTGATCGCGGTGGTCGGGGACCTTGTCGACGGGAGTGTGAAGGACCTCGGACCCGCCGCGGCGCCCCTCGCGCGGCTGCGGGCACGGCACGGCTCCTACTTCGTCACGGGCAACCACGAGTACTACTCCGGCGCCGCGCAATGGGTCCGGGAAGTACGGGAACTGGGTCTGCACCCCCTCGAGAACGCCCGGACGGAAATGGCCGGATTCGATCTCGCGGGCGTCAATGACGTCGCGGGGGAGAGCGAGGGGCACGGGCCCGACTTCGGGAGGGCGCTGGGGGACCGGGACACCGCGCGGGCCGTGGTGCTGCTCGCCCACCAGCCGGTCCAGATCCACGACGCCGTCAAGCACGGTGTCGACCTCCAGCTCTCCGGGCACACCCACGGCGGACAGCTCTGGCCGGGCAACTGCATCGCGGAACTGGCCAATCCCACGGTCGCGGGCCTGGAGAGGTACGGCGACACGCAGTTGTACGTCAGCCGGGGCGCGGGCGCCTGGGGGCCGCCGACCCGGGTGGGCGCGCCGTCGGACATCACCGTCGTGGAGCTGGCGTCCCTGCAAGCCTGAGAACCAGCTGTGAAACAGGGGCGAAACGGTCTTCCCCAATACCCCGTCTGATTCTTCGGACACCTCTTCCCTCAGACGAAACACCTGTGGTTGGGTGATCCGCGTCACTGGGGAGTGGCACGGGGCGTGGCCTGGGGAGGGGCGCCGATGCGATCGGTTCGCATACGGATTCTCGCGGTGCTGGTGGTACTGGCGGCCGTGGGTGTGGGCGGCTGGCAGTTACTGCCGTCGAAGAAGAACGACAACAGGACCATCACGGTCGGGACGACGGACGCCGTCACGTCACTCGACCCGGCGGGCGCGTACGACGCCGGCTCCTGGGCCCTGTTCAGCAATGTGTTCCAGTCACTGCTGACGTTCGAGCCCGGTGGCGCCGCCCCCGTGCCGGACGCGGCGAAGAGCTGCGGGTTCGTGGGCGGGGGACTGCGGACCTATGTCTGCACCCTGCGCGACGACCTGACGTTCCCGAGCGGGAGCAAGGTGACCGCCGAGGACGTGAAGTTCTCCTTCGACCGGGTCAAGGCCATCAACTCCGAGGTGGGGCCCGCGTCCCTGCTCTCCACCCTCGGCTCGGTGGACGCCCAGGGCCTCAAGGTCACCTTCCACCTGTCCTCGCCGGACGCCACCTTCCCGTTCAAGGTGGCCACCGGAGCCGGGTCGATCGTCGACCACACCCGCTACCCGAAGCGCACCCTGCGCAAGGACGCGGGCGCCGACGGCACCGGAGTGTACGTACTGAAGTCGTATACGAAGGACAAGCGGGCCGTTCTCGCGCCGAACAAGTACTACAAGGGCTCCGTCGAGGGGAGCGGCACGCCCACCGTGCTGCGCTACTACGCCACCCCCAAGGCACTGGAGAACGCCTGGAAGGCGAAGCAGGTCGACGTCGCGACGCGTCAGCTGCCGCCCGCGACGCTCGCCACCCTCTCGCCGAGCGACCCGAACCAGCACGTCACCGAGTCCGACAGCGCCGAGACCCGCAACCTCGTCCTCAGCGTCCGCGCGAACTCGCCGCTGCACAACCGCCTTGTGCGGCAGGCCGTCGCCCTGCTGATCAACCGCGAGCAACTGGTCAGCCAGACCTACAAGGGGACGACCGATCCGCTGTACGGGCTGATCCCGGCGGGCATCACAGGGCACTCGACGTCGTTCTTCGACTCCTACCCCAAGCCCGACGCGAAGAAGGCGAAGGTCCTGCTGACCGAGGCCGGGGTGTCGACGCCGGTGCGCTTCACCTACGGGTACGCCGAGGGGCGGGGCGCCGCCGGCGAGGAGGCCGCCGAGCTCAAGCGGCAGCTGGAGGAGAGCGGCCTGTTCAAGGTGGACATCAAGGGCTACGAGTGGACCGACTTCCAGAAGCGGTACGCCGAGGGCCGGTTGGACGCCTGGGCGGTCGGCTGGGTCGCCGACTTCCCCGACCCGGACACCTTCAGCACCGCGCTCGTCGGCACCGGCAACAGCATGAAGAACGGGTACAGCGACAAGGAAGTGGACCGGCTGATTCAGGACAGTCAGCAGTACGAGGACCGCAGCCGCACGTCCGACGACTTCCAGACACTGCAGGAAATCGTGGCCCGCGATGTTCCCCTGATTCCCCTGTGGCAGCGCAAGGAGTATGTACTCAGCAGTGAGGACGTCGGAGGCGGCCAGTATCTGTCGGACGGGACCGGTGTCTTCCGCCTCTGGCGGCTGAGCTGGATATGACACGTGACGTGATCTCGCGGGGTGGCCCCCCACCCCGGTGACATCGCGCTCTCGCCCAACGCGGCACCATGTGCGCACTATGTGCCGGAGGTGTGTGCGCGGTGAGGAGCTGAGGTGTTGAGACGCAACGCGTTCCGGCTGCCCCGGCATCCGGCGTCCGTCGGACTCGCCCGGCGCCGGGTACGCGACCATCTGCGGGACTGGGGTCACAGCACCGACGAACCGGCCCTCGCGGACGTCGTCCTGATCGTCTCCGAACTCGTGACCAACGCCGTGCGCCACGGACCCCTTCATGAAGGTCACGAAGGCTACGAAGGGGAGTTCGAGGTCGCGGTGACCGCCCTCGCCGACGGCTCCTGCTTCATCGAGGTCTCCGACGAGGGCCTCGGTACACCACGGCCGCGGCCGGTCTCCGTGGGGGAGGAGACCGGCCGCGGCCTGCACCTCGTGGAGGGCGTCGCCGTGGCGTGGGGGGTGTGGAGCCGGGGCCGCTACGGCAAGACCGTGTGGGCGCTCGTGGCGTCCGCGGCCCCGTGAATCACGGCGCGGGGGTCGAGCCGTACGCCGTCAGGAAGCGGTCGCGGAAGGCGTTCATCTTCCAGACCGGGGTGTCCTGCTTCGGCTGCAGGCCGTCCGCCCAGTTCCAGTCGGCGATCTTGTCCAGGACCTTCGGGTCCTTGGCGACGATCGAGACCGGCACGTCACGGCTGGCGTGGTTGCCGCTGACCCGGGCGATGGGCTGGTGGTCGCCGAGGAAGATCAGCACGGTGTTCTTGTTGCCGTACTTCACCAGGTAGTTGATGAGGCTGGACACCGAGTACTGGATGGACTTGCCGTACTCCTGCTTCGACTTGGTGGAGTCGGTGATGATGTCCGCGGGCTTCTTGCCGGCCTTCTCGATCGCGTTGTAGATCGAGCCGTCGCCGACCTGGTCCTGCGGGACCAGCTTGGGGATCGGCGCCCAGGGCTGGTGGCTGGAGGTCAGGATGATCGTCGACATCAGCGGCTTGTCGTGCTTCTTGCTGTGCACCAGGCGCTCGAACGCGGTCAGCGCGTACTGGTCGGGCATGGTCGACCAGCTGAACTTCGGGCCCTTGTAGCCGAGTTTGTGAGCGTCGTAGAGCTTGTCGATGCCGTAGAAATTCTGCTCGGGCCAGGCCTTCTGGACGCCCGGCATGACGCCGACCGTGTCCCAGGCGCCCGTCTTCTTGAACGCCCCGGGGAGGGTCAGGCGCTCGCCCGCGGTGATGGTGCGGTAGCGCTGCTGGTTGCTGATCCACAGGCCCGACAGGAAGGTGGAGTGACCCAGCCAGCTGCTTCCGCCGTACGTTGCCGAGGTCAGCCAGCCGCTCTTCGCCGCGAACCCGGCGTCGGTCAGCTTCTTGTTCTCGGCGGTGAGCGTCGCGTCGACCCCGGGAGCCATGACCGGGTCCTCGATCGCGCTGCGGCCGTAGCTCTCGATGAAGGTGATCATCATGTCCTTGCCGCGGAGCCCGGTGAGCAGCTGGTCGGGCGGCGTGTTGGCGAAGTCGTCCTTCTTCGCGATCTTGCGGAACGCGGCCTCGTCCCGCAGCGTGGCCCGCACCTGGTCCGTCTTGAATTGGAGGGCCTGCATGGTGTGCTCCGAAGCGATGGGTATCCCCGCGGCGTACTGCACGCCCAGCGCAGCGCAGGTGACCCAGGCGATGGCCAGCACCAGCGTCGTGCGGGTCGCCGTCTCGGTGTTCCGGGCCGCCAGGTTGCCCAGTCGGATCACCGACATCGTCGTGAGGGCGAGTACGGCGATCACGAGCGTCACGGCCAGGGCCGCGATGCCGAGCGCGCCACCCTTGCCGAACGTGTCCTGGAGGTATCCCTGCGCATCACTGAAGAGCGACCAGTCGAGGACGACGTTGAAGCCTCGCCCGAGGTATTCGTTGAAACCGATGTCGAGGAAGTTCACGACGGTCAGGGCGCCCAGGGCGAGCCCGGCGAACGCCGCCACGGCGATCCGCGGCTTGCGGGGCAGGACGATCAGCAGGGCGGCGCCGAAGATCGCCTCCACCGGGAGACGCACGAAAGCGGCCACCCGGAAATTGTCCGCCTGGGTCGGCATGAGCAGCGCGACGACCACGACAGCGACGGCCACGGCGGTGGTGGTCCACGCGAGAACGCGGGCCGCGACCGGGTACTTCTCCCGCCACCCGCCGAAGACCCGCCACCACCGGCGTGGGCGGGGGGTGACCTCGCCCTCCGGGACGTCGACGTCCGAGGCCTCCGCCCCGGCGCCTTCCGTCTCAGGAGTCCCGGTCTCGGACGTCTGTGCCTCGGATGTCCGGTCCTCGGGAGTCTCCGTCTCCGGAGCCTCCGCTTCCGAGACTTCCGGGACTTCCGGGACCTCCGAGACTTCCGCAGCTTCCGGCTCCGGGTCGGCCTCGGCCTCGGCCTCCGGAGCTTCCGCCTCTGCGGCGTCCGCCTTCGGAGCTTCTGCCTCTGCGGCGTCCGCCTCTGGAGCGTCTGCCTCCGGAACGCTTGCCTCCGGAACGCTTGCCTCCGGGGTCTTGGCCTCCGCGGTCTCGGCCTCCGGGGAGTCCAGGGGCGTGACCTCCTGCGAGGGCACGTCCTCCGGCGCCTCGTCCGTTTTCGACAGCTGTCGAGAGCTCGTGTTGAACGACAACCCGGCGGTCCTTCCGTGCGAAGCCCGGTGGTGGCGCGGCGGACCAGGCTGAGGTCGGGGCCGCCTTCATCTGTTGGGTACGAGGTCGTACCGGCCGGTGTTCAATCATCCGGGTTTGCTTATGTTCAAGCGAGTCACCGAGCTTGTTCAAGCACCTCACTGTGCTTGTTAAAGCAGTTCACCGCGCCGGAAGCGTCACCGTGACCTCAAGCCCCGCTCCCGGCGCCGTCCGTACCGCCACGTCACCCCCGTGCGCGGCCACCACTCCCTGCACGATCGCCATCCCCAGCCCGCTGCCCGCACCACCGCCCGCCCGGAAGAACCGGTCGAAGATGCGCGCCGCGTCCTCCTCCGTCAGCCCGGGCCCCTGGTCCGCGACACACAGCCGTACGGTCCCGTCCTCCCGTTCGAGACCGAGCCGCACCGGCACGTCGGCGGGCGTGTGGGTGCGTACATTGGCCACCAGGTTGCCCAGCACCTGCCGCAGCCCCGACTCGTCGGCGTGCACCAGCAGCGTCCCGTCGGCGCCCACGGTCACCGGACGCCCGGGCTGCTGGGCCCGCAGATCCTCGGCCGCGTCCCGCACGAGACGGCTCAGGTCGACGTTCTTGAAACGCAGCTCGGGGCTCTGGTCGAGGCGGGCCAGGATGAGCAGTTCGTCCACGAGGCGTCCCATGCGGTCGGCCTCGGCGTTCATCCGGTCCCAGGCCCGCCGGCGCTCAGCCGGCTCGCGCAGCATCCCCTTCTCGTACAGCTGGAGGTAGCCGCGGATCGCCGACAGCGGGGTGCGCAGCTCGTGCGAGGCGTCCGCGACGAACCGGCGCAGCTGCGCCGCGCTGCGCTCGCGGGTCCGGTACGCCGATTCCACCTGGTGGAGCATGGAGTTGAGGGCGAGCCGCAGCTGTTCGACCTCCTGGGTCGGATGGTGGCTGGAGGGCACGCGCCGGGTGAGGTCTCCCTCGGCGATGGCGGAGGAGGTCTCCACCATGTCCTCCAGCGGCCGCATCCGGCGGCTCACGCTGATCATGGTCAGCACCGCGAGCAGCGACAACAGCAGGGTGCCGATGCTCAGATCGAGCTTGAGGGCCTTGGCGATGCCCTTGTGCAGGGCGTCGGTGGAGGCGGCGAGCAGCACGTACGTGCCGTCCTCGAGCCGGGCCCCGGTGACCCGGTAGGAAGCGCCGTGCACGGTGGTGTCGTGCAGGGCGGGGTCGTGCGCGAGGGCGCTCGGGTCGTCCACCGAGTCGGCCAGCGCGCGCTGGATGTCGGTGGGCTTGAAACCGCCGACGCTGAGGGGGGTCCCGTGGCCGTCCACCGCCGCGAAGATCGAGTCGGGCTTGTCGGACCGGTCCATGCCGGGGACCATCCGCTCGCGCACGAAGGCGAGCGCGGTGAGCGAGTCGATCTGGTGGAGGGTGAGCCGCGAACCGGTCAGCGACTCCCGCGTCTTGGACAGTTCCGTGTCGACCTGGTCGAGCAGGTAGTGCCGCATGCCCATCAGACTGACGGCGGTCGCCACGATGATGCCCAGCGCCAGCAACGCCACGTTCGCGAGCGTCAGCTTGCCGCGCAAGGAGTGGACCCCGTGGTGACGCCGGGGGCGCCGCACGCCCACGTACGCGGGAATCCCCGCGCAGAGGGCGAGCTCGGTCCGGGATGCGGGCTCCGCGTGGGGGGAGGGCTCCGCATGCGCCGAGGCGACCGCCGGGTCCGGGGTTGCCGGGGTCATGCGAGGCCGTATCCGACGCCCCGGCGGGTCTGGATCACCGGTGGGCCGAGGGGTTCGAGTTTGCGGCGCAGATAGCTGATGTAGGTCTCGACGACGGTCGACTCGGCGGAGTGCTCGTACTGCCAGACGTGCCGCAGGAGTTGTTCCTTGGACACGATCCGGCCGCCGTTGCGGACGAGGAAGCGCAGCAGGGCGTACTCGGTGGGGGTGAGCTCCACCGTGCGGTTCCCGCGGTGCACGGAGTACGTCGTCTCGTCCAGTTCGAGTTCGCCGTAGCGAAGGGGCGGGCGCTGGGGAAGGACGTCGTCGGGACGTGTGCGGCGCAGTACGGCCGTGATCCGGGCGACGACCTCGTCGATGTTGAACGGCTTGGTGATGTAGTCGTCGCCGAAACCGAGCGCGCCGACGATCTCGGCGGGCGCGTCCCGCGCGGTGAGGAAGACGATCGCCAGGTCGGGCCGGCGCAGGCGCAGCTCACGGCCGAGCGCCCGGCCGTCGCCGTCCGGCAGCATCACGTCGAGCAGCGCGGCGTCGGGGCGGGTGCGTTCGGCGAGCGTGAGCGCCTGACGGACGGTGCCCGCGGTCATCACCTCGAAGCGGTGGTAGCGCAGCGCGATGGCGAGGACGTCCGCGATGCTCGGCTCGTCCTCGACGACGAGAACGGTGGCCCCCTCGTGAGCGGTCATGCCCCCAGTATCCGCACGCGGGTCGCGCCAGGGGGCGGCTCCCCCTTTGGAGTTCCTTGAGAGTCATGGGCGGTCTGTGTCGTCGCTCGAGCGTGCCGGTCGATGGTTGGTCCCAGGACCTGGGGGACCAACCGACAACCGAACGACCGGATGGCCGGTCGACTAAGGAGCGTTGAGCGTGGCGACATTGGCACGGTGGTGCTATCGGCACCGGCTGGTGGTCCTGTTGCTGTGGGTGGGGGCACTGCTCGGGCTCGGGGCCGCGGCCTCGACCGCGGGCACGGATTACGCGAACGTCTTCTCCCTGCCGAACACGGACTCCAAGCGCGCGTACGACCAGATGGAGAAGGCCTTCCCGGAGCGCGCGGGCGACACCGACACGGTGGTGTGGAAGGTCGACACGGGAACCGTCCGGGACCAGTCCGTACAGTCCCGGATCCAGCCCGCGCTGGAGAAGATCGGCAAGATGGCGGGGGTCGGTGGCGTCACCGGCCCCTACACGGGCGACCGGGGCGCGGCGCAGATCAGCGCCAACGGCAAGATCGCCTACGCCCAGATCACCTTCGCCGAGCAGGCGAACGCGGTGCCCAAGCAGTTGGTGCAGGACGTGGTCGACACCGCGCAGGGCGCCCGGAGCGGCGGTCTGCACGTCGAGCTGGGTGGTCAGGCGATCCAGCGCGTCCAGGAACCGCCCACCGGACTCGCCGAGATGATCGGCATCCTGGCCGCGGCGGTCGTCCTCTTCCTCGCCTTCGGCTCGCTCTTCGCGATGCTGCTGCCGATCGGCATCGCGATCTTCGGGGTGGGCACGGGCCTGTTCTCCACCCAGCTGCTCAGCCATGTGACGTCGGTGCCCGACCTGGCTCCGCTGCTCGCCACGCTGATCGGCCTCGGTGTCGGCATCGACTACGCGCTGTTCATCGTCACCCGGCACCGGCGCGGCATCCTGCGCGGCATGGACCCGGAGGAGTCGGCGGTCACCGCCCTCAACACCTCCGGCCGCGCGGTGCTGTTCGCGGGCGGCACGGTGTGCATCGCGCTCGCCGGCATGCTCGTGACGAACCTGCGCTTCCTGGACGGCGTGGTCATCGGCACCTCGCTCACCGTCGTGTTCAGCGTGCTCGCGGCGGTCACGCTGCTGCCCGCGCTGCTCGGATTCCTCGGCTCCCGGGTGCTCAGCCGCCGCCAGCGGCGCAAGCTGGCCGCCGACGGCCCCGAGCCGGAGCGGTCCAGCGGTCTCGCGGCGCGCTGGTCGGCGGGCGTCCAGAAGCGGCCGCGCTCGGTCGCCGTGATGGCCCTCGTCGTCATGGCGATCCTCGCGATCCCGGTGCTGTCACTGCGGCTCGGCGCGACCGACCAGGGCAACGACGACGCGTCGACGACGACCCGGAAGGCGTACGACCTCCTCGCGGAGGGCTTCGGGCCCGGCTTCAACGGCCCGCTCCAGGTGGTCTCCACCAGCGGCGACACGAACAAGCTGGTGCAGGGCATCCGTGCGACCGACGGCGTCGCCCAGGTCGCGGCGCTGCCGCCCGCGCAGGGCGTCACGGTGATCCAGGTCGTACCGACCACGTCACCGCAGTCCGAGAAGACGGACCAGCTCATCGACACCCTGCGGGACAAGGTGATCCCGGAGGCGGGGGCGCAGGCGCACGTCGGCGGTGTGACGGCGATCTCCAAGGACTTCTCGACCGTCACGGGTGACCGGCTGCCGCTGTTCATCGCCACCATCATCGGCCTGGGCTTCCTGCTGCTGATGGTCGCCTTCCGCTCCCTGGTGGTGCCCCTGACCGCCGCCCTGATGAACCTCATCGCGGCCGCCGCGTCCTTCGGCGTCCTCGTCGCGATCTTCCAGTGGGGCTGGGGTCTGAGCCTGCTGGGGCTCGGCAAGGAGGGCCCGATCAACGCCTTCCTGCCCGTCATCATGCTCTCCCTGCTCTTCGGCCTCTCGATGGACTACCAGGTGTTCCTGGTGAGCCGGATGCACGAGGAGTGGGTGCACACGAAGGACAACGCGCGGGCGGTGCGGGTCGGCCTCGCGGAGACCAGCCGTGTCATCAACTCCGCCGCCCTGATCATGGTCTGTGTCTTCCTCGCCTTCGTCCTCAGCGGCGACTCGGGGGCGGCGATGGCGGGCGTGGGCCTCGCGGCGGCGGTGGCGCTCGACGCGTTCATTCTCCGCACGGCGCTGGTGCCGGCCGCGATGCATCTGCTGGGCAAGTCCAACTGGTGGTTGCCGGCGGGTCTGGAGAAGCGGTTGCCGCACCTGGCGGTGGAGCCGGCCGAGGAGGCGGAGTCGCTGCCGGGGGCCTCGTCGGGAGGACCGACGGTCGTGCACGGCTTCGTCCGCGACGCGGAGGGCGCGCCGGTCGACGGGGCGGTCCTCACCCTGCTCACCAAGGGCGGGCGTCAACTGGACCGGGTGACCTCACTGGCGGACGGCTCGTACATCGTCTCGGTACCGGCGCCCGGCACCTACCTGCTGTCGGCGACGGCCTCGTCGTACGGCGCCCGCGCCCGGCATGTCATCGTGACCGACGAACCCCTCGTACACGACCTGGAGTTGACGGAGGGAGAGGTGGACGCCGTCAATTAGCCGTGGGGTGCCCGGCTTCGAGGATCCTTTTCACATCGAGGGTGACCTTGCCGCCGACGGACTCGGGGAGCGTGACGAGTTCGTCGGCGGTGTGGATGCTGTGCACCTTGTAGCGGTCCGCGGCCGGGTCTGTGAGGACGTGGAGTCGTTGGTGCTTGCGGTTGACGATGACGTAGACGGGGATGCCGACCCTGGCGTAGCAGGAGACCTTGTCCCGCAGATCCGTTTTCCAGTTGGTGGAGGTGACTTCCATGACGAGGCGGAAGCAGGCCGGGTCGTAGCAGCTGTTGTCCACCAGGTGATGGCGGTAGTCGTCGTTGACCACCGACAGGTCGGGGATCACGTAGTCCTCTGGACCACTGGGCAGCCAGAGGCCGATACCCGGCAGGGCCCGCACCAGGCCCAGCTGCATGAACGGGGCCGCGAAGAGCATCAGGGCCTCGGAGTGAGGGCCGTCCGGTGCTGGGCTCACGAGGAGATGGCCTCCGATGATCTCGACGCGGTAGCCCGGATGGCGCTCCATGATTTCGTCGGCAATGGCCGTGAGCGCGACCGGCTCAGGCTCGAAGGCTTGCTCGACGGATGCAGCGGACATCACGTGCCTCCTGTGGGCTTGGTCGAGAACATCATCGTAGGACGGACTCTTCCCCCATGTCCTGTGCCACCGGCTTCACCCGATCGTGGAGCCCCGCCCCGGATCCGGCAGCATCTTCGTCATCCCCGGCAGGAAGTCCGTGAACAGTTCGTGCACCTCGTGGACGAGCGGGCGCAGGACGCGGAAGCGGGCCAGTGAGACGCCCCGCGTGGTGATGCGGGCGCCGCGCTCGGCGAGCCGGTAGCTGCGTTCGCGTCCCTCCGTGCGGTCGAAGACCCAGTACAGGACGAGCCCCATCTGCGACAGCCACATCAGCTCGGGCAGGACGTCCCTCAGTTCCTCGGGAACCTTCGCCTTCGAACCGGCGAGCACCTCGCGGTGTATGGCGATGGCCTCCTCGCGCGGGCCGGCCGAGTCGGGGGAGAAGGGGCTGAGCGGGCTCTCCGGATCGGCGGCGTTCTTGAAGAACTGCGCCGCGAACTCGTGGTACGGCTCCGCCACGTCCAGCCACGCCTTCAGCACCCCCGCGATCCGCGCCTCCAGATCCTTCTCTCGCTCCAGGACCGGCCGGATCGCCGCCTGGTGCTCGGCGCCGATCCGGTCGTAGAACCCCTGGATGAGGTGCTCCTTGCCGGCGAAGTAGTAGTACGCGTTGCCGACGGAGACCCCGGCCTCCTGGGCGATCGCCCGCATGGTCGTCTTGTCGTACCCCCGCTCCTGGAACAGCCGCAGCGCGGTCTCCAGGATCAGGGCGCGGGTCTGCTCGCTCTTGGCGGGACTCTTTTCCTGGGCCTTTCCGGGCGCGCTCGTGTCGTCCGGGCCGGGGCTGTCTGTCGGTGCTGGCACGGTAGGAGAGCCTAACCAGTGGAGCAGGAGCCGTCGTCACAGCCGGGAGGCAGGTACATCCAGCCGATGCTCGGCTCGTACACCCACCCGTCACCCCGCCGGTACGCGCCCCCGCCCCACCCCTGCTGGGCGTGCGCGGAGCGCCACTTCGCGGCGGCGAGCATCGCGCCCTTGGCCAGCCGGGCCCCGGCCGGGGTGCTCAGCCGGTGGGCGAGCGGCCGGTGCTCGCGCAGCGCCCACAGGCAGACGACCCAGGCGGCGGCCCCGCGGTAGACCTGACCGCCGTCCCCGACGACGGTGATCTCGTCGAGGGTGGCGCGGTGGTCGAGGGCGGGAAAGAGCGTCCGGGCCTGCTCGGAACCGGCCGGCACGAGCCGCAGCGGCACCAGCTGGGGCTGCTTGCCCAGCCAGTCGCGCAGGAAGGTGCACAGCGAGCACTGTGCGTCGTAGAGGACGGTGAGCCCGAGGACCGGGACGCGTGCGGCGTCCCGGTCACGGGTGGCCTTGAGGCCGGTCATGGTGCTCACGCCCCGGCTGCCGGCGCGACCCAGTCCGTCGGCGCGACGGGCGGCAGCTGCTCCCGCTCCATGACGCCCCGCCGCCGGATCTTGTTGAGCACGTACACGTTGCCGAGGTGCATGACCCCGAGGACGAGCAGGACGACGCCGAGCTTGGTCGACAGGGCCTCGAAGACCCCGCGGGTGTCGGTGATCTCGCCGTCGTCGCTGTTCAGATAGAGCGCGACGAAGCCCAGGTTGACGAGGTAGAAGCCCACCACCAGGAGGTGGTTGACGGCGTCGGCGAGCTTCTCGTTCCCGTGCAGCACGTCGGCGAGGAAGATCCGCCCGTTGTGGCTGAGCGTGCGTGCCACCCAGACCGTCAGCGCGATGCTGACCAGCAGATAGATGACGTACGCGACGACCGTGAGGTCCATGTCCCCACCCCTTCTTGAACGCGTTCAAAACGCTGTCGAGAAGGAATGTAGACCTGCTTTTGAACATGTTCAAGTCAGGGTGGAGCGAGGCCGGGCGGAGTGAGGGGGGTCATGCCTGACGGCGGCCCAGTTCGGGCCGCTTGCCGTAGTCCGTGAAGCCGATGACGTTGCCCCAGGGGTCGGCGATCTCGACGGTCCAGCCGGTGGCGACCGGGAAGGCGGGGGCGAGCGGCTGGATGCCCGCCGAGGCCAGTGCGTCGGCCGTGGCCCGCGCGTCCCGGACCTCCAGCCACACCCGTGCCGAGGCCCACAGCGGCGGCCGGAGGCCGAGCTCCTCCTCCATTCGCAGCAGCAGTCCCGGCGTCTCCTTGCCCACCTTCAGCAGCGCGATCCCGGCCTCGTCCAGCCGGAACGCCACCGGAATGCCCGCCCGCCCGTAGAACTCCACCGCGGCGCCGAGGTTCCCTACGGGCAGCAGTACGTTGTCGAAGCCGAGCAGCTCGTACGACACATCATCTGACATGCCATCAGATTAGGTACGGGCCGAGCCGGGAACCCGGTGGCTGACCGGGCGGGTCCCCCAGGTGGTGCAAGGCCGAGCGCGCCGCGTGGTAGCCGCACATGCCGTGCACGCCGGGGCCGGGCGGCGTCGCCGCCGAGCACAGGAAGACGCCGGGGATGCCGGTGGCGTAGGGATCGAGGGCCGTGCGGGGGCGCAGGACCAGCTGGCGCGGGGTGTTGGCGCCGGTGAGGATGTCACCGCCCACGTAGTTGGCGTTGTACGCCTCCAGCCGGGACGCGGACATCGACGCACGGGCGACCACGCGTTCCCGCAGGCCCGGCGCGAAGCGCTCGATCCGGTCGAGTACGGCTTCGGTGGCGTCGCCTTCGTACCCGTGCGGGACGTGCGCGTACGCCCAGACGGGGTGCACGTCTCCCGCCGAGCGGACCGGGTCGGCGAGGTACTGCTGGGACACCAGCACGAAGGGACGCTCCGGCATCCGCCCGCGCGTCACGGCCCGTTCGGCGTCCACGACCTCTTCCAGCGTGCCGCCCAGGTGGACGGTCCCGGCCCGGTGGCAGGCCTCGTCGCGCCAGGGCACACCGCCCTCGACGGCCAGGTCGACCTTGAAGGCGGCGGGCCCGTGCCGCCAGCGGGCGTACGCGCGACGGGTGCGGGCGGGCAGCAGGTCGCCGCACAGCGCCACGGCGGCACGCGGCGCGACGTCCAGCAAGGTGACGCGGGCGGGCGGCAGTTCGGCCAGCGACCGCACCCGGACGCCGGTCTCCACGGTGCCGCCGAGTTCGGCCAGGCACGCCGCCAGGGCACGGGTGACGGCCCCTGAGCCGCCGTGCGCCACGGGCCAGCCGTGCCGGTGCGCCGCCGCGGTCAGCATGAGGCCGATGGCGGCGCTGCCCGGCGCGGTCAGGGGCGCCATCGCATGCGCGGCGACACCGGCGAACAGGGCGCGGGCGCCCGGCGTGCGCCAGCGTCGCGCGACGGCGGTGGCGCCGAGCGCCGCGTGCAGCCCGAACCGGGCCAGGGGGAGGGGATGCCGGGGCAGTCGCAGCGGTGGGCGCAGCAACTCCGCCGCGAGGGAGTCGTACTGGTCCGTCAGCGGCCCGAACAGCCGCTCCCACGCGGCTCCGTCCGGGCCGAGGGAGCGTGCCGTGGCCTTCAGCGACCGGCGCAGGACGGCCGCGGGGCCGTGGTCGAGCGGATGGGCGAGGTCGATCTCGGGCCGCCGCCACTCCAGGCCGTGCCGCTCCAGGCCGAGGGAGCGCAGGAAGGGCGAGGCGAGCGCCATCGGGTGGACGGCCGCGCAGTGGTCGTGGAGCAGCCCGGGCAGGGTCAGTTCGCTGGTCCGGGTGCCGCCGCCGAGCGTGTCGGCCGCCTCCAGGACGGTCACGGCGAGCCCGCGCCGGGCCAGGACCACGGCGGCCGCGAGACCGTTGGGCCCCGATCCCACCACGATGGCGTCCGGTGTCACCGCGGGATGCCGCCGGTACGGCGCATCCACCGCAGATAGGCGGGGGAGGGGGAACCGAGGCCGGTGGCGTCGTCGTAGCCGGGGACGGCGTGCAGGCCGTAGTCGCGGCCCAGGGCGTAGAGGACGTAGCGCTGCTGGTCGTCGGACGGGGTCTGGGCCGTCGGCGAGGGGCCGTAGTCGCGGACGACGGTGAGCGGGCCACTGCCCGCGGCGGCGGGGTGGTCGGTGACGTCGCGGAAGACCGGACTGCCGCCGAGCGCGTACAGCAGCGGGTTGGCGAAGCCCAGCGGATGGCCGGTCTCCTGCTGGGCGTCGGCCTGGAGCGCGGCGAAGGCGGGGGTGGCGGCGGAGGTGCCGCCGAAGCCCACGAGCTGGAAGGTGCCGCCGTCGGTGAGCCCCACCAGGACGGGCAGCGCTCCGTCGCCCTCCATGGCCACGTCGGGGGTGGTGCGCCGCGCCGGGGTGCCGTTGCTGGGGGCGGGCGTGCGCCCGCGCTGGTACCAGGGCTGCGGGAAGTCGCCGGGGCCGCCTCCGCCGCCGAACGCGAACACTCCGGGGAGGGGGCCCCAGGCCTTGCCGGATGCCCCGGAGGCGGGTGCCCCGGAGGCGGATGAACGGGCGGCCGAGGTGCTGTCGGTGAGGACCGACAGCTCGTCGCCCATGCTGGTCTCCCAGGCGTAGTTCCCGTGCCGGTCGAGGGCCAGGGTGGTGCCTCCGACGGAGGTGACCCAGGGGGAGCCGCTGGGGAAGTCCGCCTGGGCGGCGGTGGTCTTGGGGTCGCAGTTGACGCCCGTCTCGGCGGCGCCGGGCGAGGAGTCGCCGCAGTCCCCGGCGGCGAAGTACACCCCGATGCCCTCCGCGGCGGCCTGCTCGAACAGCAGGTTCCAGGCGTTCACGAGGTCCGGGGTCAGATGTCCCGGGTCGGAGTGGATGATCTCGGCCCAGGAGTTGGAGATGGAGTCGGCCAGGCGGTGGTCGATGACGGTGGCCTCGGCGTCCATGAGGTCGGCGTCGAGACAGGAGTCGGCGCCCATGTAGAGGACGTGCGCGTCGGGGGCCAGACCGTGGGCCATGTCGACGTCCAGGGCCTCCTCGCCGGCCCAGGACGCGGGAGGCGCGCACGCGGAGCCCACGTTCCAGTTCTTCGGGGTGACCCGCTGGCGGTACTGGCCCGGACGGAAGGGGCGGTCACCGGTGGCGCGGGCGTACCGGTCGGCGTCGGCGGGCATGGTGGGGGAGCCGTAGGCGTCGACGATGGCGATGGTGGTGCCCTTGCCGGTCGCGTGGGCACCGCCCGCTCCGTAGGCGTGACGCAGCTGGGCGGGGACGTACGGGCAGGGCGCGTACGTGGGTGTCGCGCCGTAGGCGGTCGGCAGCCCGGTGGCCGGGGTCCCGCCGAAGGAGGGGGAACAGACGGCGCCGGCGTCGTCGGTGACGGTGGCGCCGGAGGGCCGTGGGCGCAGTGCGTGCAGGGGGGTGGTGGTGCGGTGGGACTGCGGGTGGGCTGCGGCGGGCGCGGACAGCCCGGAGACGGCCACCACCTCGGTGCCCAGGGAGCTCGGGACGCTGAGGTCGCCGGACGGCGCGCTGACCGTCCCCCGGGCCGTGCGGTAGTGGTGGATGGGGCTTCCGAGTGCCTGCCGTACGGCTCTTTCGGGGCCGGAGACGTCCACGTAGTGCGTGGTGTCCCGGGTGACGGTGAGGCCGGCCCGGGTCAGCCAGTCGGCCACGGCCCGGTGTTCGGCCGGTCCGAGGGCGAAGCGTCGCTGGTAGGCGGCGGGGGTGAGGAAGTGCCGGTAGCGCGGGCTGTGCGGGTCGGTCACCTGCCGGAGGAACGCGGCCAGGCCGCCCGGGTCGCGGGAGCCGAGGTAGAGGCGGGCGGTGAGGCGCTGGTCGGCAGGCACCGCGCCCGCGTCGGCGCCGGCGGTGGCGTATCCGGGACGCGAGCCGGACAGGGTGTGCCGGTGCGGGGAGGGGTCCGCGGCGTGCGCGGTGGGCGAGGCCAGCACCGTACCCAGGAGTGCGGTGCAGACGGCGGCGGTGAGCGCGCCGGGGCGTATGCGCGGGTGTGCGGACATGGTGAGCCCTTCTGGGGAGCCGAGAGGGCGTCCGGGCCGGACGTACGGAGGTCACGGGCGGACGTGAAGAGGGGAGGCGCAGGGGTGGTGCGGGCTGGTGTTCAGCGGCCCTTCAGGTACGCAGCGTGCGTCCCCGGTGCAGCGTTCCGGTGATGCCGGTGAACCGGAGGTCGAGGCCGAGTCCGTCGCGCTCGGCGTGCAGGTGCAGATGGGGCTCGGTGGTGTTGCCCGAGTTGCCGACCTCGCCGAGGAGTTGGCCCGCGCGTACCCGGTCGCCGGTGGCCACGGTCACGGTGCCGGGCCGCAGATGCGCGAGTTTGACCAGTTCACTGCCGGTGTCGATGAACACGTGGTTGCCGTAGGGGGGTTCGTAGCGGATGGTGCCGGGGATCTGGTCCGCGTAGTCGTCGGCGGCGGAGACCACGTCCCCGTCGCACGGGGCGTACAGCTTGGCGCCGTAGATCACGTAGGCGTCCGGCGACGCACCGGAGCGCAGCCGGACGCCGCGCGCCCCGACGCCGATGACGTCGATCGCCCCGCGCTGTTCGGGGTGGGGCGTGTGGTGGTTCAGGCCGGGGCCGCCGCCCTGGGCGATGAGCCAGGTGCCTTCGCGCAGCGGGAAGCGCAGGGGCGCGGACAGCTCCGCCCCCCAGCGGTGGCGTCGCGCCCACACCAGGTACCCGGCGACACCGCCCAGCAGGACGACACCGGTCACGAGCTCCGTGCCGGGGCGACCGGCGGGCAGCGAGGGCAGCCGCCAGGCGGAGGCGAGTGCCACGGGGCCGCCCGCTTCCATGGCCCGGCGCAGCCACCAGGGCAGCCGGGCGGGCGTGAGACGCCCCTCCATGAGGAGATACGCGGCGGCCACGATCAGGACGTCGCCGCACCAGCCGGTCACCGACGAGGCGGTCCAGCAGGCCGCGACGCGCACGGCCAGCAGCACACACCACAGGGCCCAGCCCACGGCGATGCGTGCCCTGGCCGGGACGCGCAGCCGGGGCGGCCGGTAGGGGCCGGGGGCGAGACGGAGGTTGGTGAGGCGTCCGCCGGCGTCCGCGGCGGCGAAGGCCAGGGTCCGCCCCGCCGTTCCCTGGACCACCAGCCCGTCCGGGCCGTCCGTGACCGAGCGCAGGTCTCCCACGTGGGCGAGTGTCGCCCCGACCACTTCGTGCAGCCGCCGGTCGCCCACGGCGTCGACGACGCGCGGCGCCAGCTCGCCCCACTGCCCGGGGTCGGCCAGCAGGAAGCGCTCCAGGGCGCGGGCGGCTTCAGCGCTGTCGTGCCTAGGCATCGGCCGCCCCGTCCCTGGGCGCGAGGGCGGCGAACGCGGAGACCGCGGCGGGTCCGGCGCCGACGGTCCCGGCGGGGCGCAGCCGCTGGGCGAGGCGCGAAGTGACGTCGGCCGCACGCTTTTTGAGGGACCGGTAGTCCTCGTCCCGCAGACAGGTGCAGTCCGCGCCGATCATCAGCAGCCCGAAGCACACCAGTCCCATGCAGGCCATGATGCCCAGGTGCATGCCCTCCAGCGCCAGGGTGTTGGCCTTCCGCACCCAGGCGCGGGCGGACAGGATCGCGAACGGGAGCGCCAGTTCGGCGAAGATGGTGAAGTAGCTGACCGCGGTGCCGACATAGGCGTTGCCCATCATGTGCGCGTACGCCGACGACATCTGGAAACCGGTGATGCGGCTGATGTAGTACATGGCGACGCCGTCCTGCCACATCTTCCCGGTGATCTTCCAGTAGCCCGCGGCGAAGTACAGGACCGCGGTCTGGAAGACGATCAGATACGCCGCCAGGTTGTGCACGACCGTGCCGGCCGACGGGGCGCTACGGGCCCGCAGCGCGGCGCGCCTGGCCTTGGCCCCCGGCGCGAAGTAGGCGTTGGAGACGGTGAAGACCATGAAGATGACGAGGATCTGAGCGAGGTTGTCACCGCCCTCCAGCACGTCCTGGTTGCGGTTGTGCAGCGACCACATCAGCATGGCCTGGGCCACGGTCAGCACCCTGCCGCCGCACACCATGAAGGCGGCGGAGACCAGGATCGTGGCGTGGAAGACGATCTCGAACCAGACCGTGGAGTGGCTGAAGAGATAGAGCGAGAAGGCGCCGTGGGTCAGCGCCGCCTTCGCTGTGTGGATCGAGTTGTAGGAATCGGGGCCCCACAGGAACCGCCGGTTTCCGTAGTCGGCGAGGCAGTACATGACCGTCGCCAGCCCGATCACGATCCGCAGCAGCGCGATGCCGATCAGCCGGTGTTCACGGCTCGCCATCCGTAGCAGCCCGGCATCGATCCGCGCCAGCCCGTACTTGGCCCATCCGCGCATCAGCGGGCCACCCCCGGAACGTAGTCCATCCACGACGTCTCCAGAATTCCCTTGCTTTTCTCTTCGGGTTTCGGAGTCACATAGCGCTCCGAGAAAGGAATGATGGGCCTGGTCTTGAAAGCGGCTTTGACGGACACGATGTCCGCCCCCGGGTACATCGTGGCGGCCCGTGCGGAAAGGAAGCGCTGGATTTCCTGGAACTCCGGTACGTACTGCTTGTCCAGATCGGTCTGAGCCGCCTTGCGCTGCGCCGCGGGAAGCTTTTTGAAATCCGTCACCATGCGCGCGTACCGATTGGCGGCGGCGTCGAAAGCCAGCGGGATGCCCGGAAGCTTCGTCGGATTCAGCGGGAATGCGCGCGGGGCGCGGTCGATGGCCTGCTCGATTTCCACCGGGCTGGTCTGTACGACCTGGTCGGAACCGGCGGTCCGCAGGCGCACCGTCAGGTAGATGAGGTCGTCGTTGCTGCCCGGGGTGGGGCCGAAGAGCTGCCAGTCCTGCCAGAAATACGGCTGCATGACATGGGCGACCGCTCCCTGGATGCGGGACTTGGCCGGAGAATCGGGCGCGTTGTAGACCAGGCAGGCGGCCGTGTAGAGGGCCACGGGCAGCAGGGCCAGGAAGGTGCAGATCCGCAGCCGCGCCGTGACCGCGTGAGCGTGCGCGTGAGGGCTGTTGTCGGCGTGCGCGCGAGCCGGGTCGTCGGCGGCGTCCGCGGGGACTCGCCCGAAGACTCTCATCGTGCGACATCTCCCTTTCGCTGAGGTGAAGGGGTGCGCCCGGCGGCCGGGAGGACCGCCGGGCGCGTGTGCGAGTGGTACGTCACCGGATGCCGGGGCCGGTCAGGGACGCGGCCCCGGCGCGGTCAGTTGGCGTCGTACTGGACGTCCCCGGGGATGACCCCGTGCAGGCCGTTCGCGCTGACGGCGGGGCCACCGCTGGACGACGAGGAGGACTCGCTGGAGGACGAGGACCGGAGCTTCGTCGAGACCTTGACCGCCGCTTCGGTGACCTTGACCGCGGTGGCGGCGACCACGCTCTGGGCGACGGCGTGCCAGAACTGCGGCTGGACTCCGTCGTTGACGACGGTGGCGGTGGCGACCGAGTGGTGGGCGGCGGTCCGCTGCTGCGGCAACGACGTTGCCGAGGCGTTGGCGGCGCCGAGCCCCGCGGCCCCCGTTGCGGCGACCGCGGTGATGACGGTCGCCGCTATGACACGCTTGGCGTTCACGATGCTGAGCCTTCCTGTATGGAATTTGATGGTCTTCCGGGAATTTCCGGCATGGCGAAGCCGCACCGGAAACGTGAGGGATCCCTGGAATCGATTCGCTAGCGAAATGGTGCACATGACGCGGCAGATCTCTGGCTGCCGCAGGAAGCAGTGAGGCCTCATCCGGGAGAGTGGTCAGCTCGGCCGGAGAGAAGAAGTTGCACCTGTCCCCCGTCGGGGCGCGCCGCCGAGCATCCGGGAATCTGCAGAATTCCCTACCGCGTACGCCGGCCGTCCCGATCGAAGGCCCCCGGTGGTCAGTCGGGGCGCCTTTCCCATGAGAAACCTATCAAGAGGCCAATCACCCCTCAATGGCGAATTCGACTACGGAGAGCAAGGTCCTTCCGTACCCTCAGGGGAACCTCATATCGATGAGGTTTTCTTTACTCTTGGACGCCTTCACCCGCCCAGGCAGGGGCGATACACAACGGAATCATTGCTTCCGATGGCAATCTTTTACCGGCGGCCCGGCCTCCGGTGCGTTCCCCACGCTTCGGGAAAGGCCGAAAAACACGGTCCGTCAACGACTGTGGGCCCCGCTCCCACAGGGGGAACGGGGCCCACGGCGCCGTACGACCGGAAGACCGGCCGGAAGATCAGAAGCGACGCGTGATCAGCGCGCGCTTCACTTCCTGGATCGCCTTCGTGACCTCGATACCGCGCGGGCAGGCGTCCGTGCAGTTGAACGTGGTGCGGCAACGCCACACGCCGTCCTTGTCGTTGAGGATCTCCAGGCGCTGCTCGCCCGCTTCGTCACGGCTGTCGAAGATGAAGCGGTGCGCGTTGACGATGGCGGCCGGACCGAAGTACTGGCCGTCGTTCCAGAAGACCGGGCACGACGACGTGCACGCCGCGCACAGGATGCACTTGGTGGTGTCGTCGAAGCGCTCGCGGTCCTCGGCGGACTGCAGACGCTCGCGCGTCGGCTCGTTGGTGTCCTTCGTGATGAGGAAGGGCATCACATCGCGGTACGCCTGGAAGAACGGCTCCATGTCGACCACGAGGTCCTTGAGGACCGTCAGACCCTTGATGGGCTCGACCGTGATCGGCTTGTCGGGGTTGATGTCCTTGATCAGCGTCTTGCAGGCGAGGCGGTTCTTGCCGTTGATCCGCATGGCGTCCGAGCCGCAGATGCCGTGCGCGCAGGAGCGACGGAAGGTGAGCGTTCCGTCCTGGTCCCACTTGATCTTGTGGAGGGCGTCGAGGACGCGCTCCTTCGGGTCGATCTCCAGCTGGAAGTCTTCCCAGACCGCCTCGGCCGCGACCTCGGGGTTGAAGCGGCGGATGCGGAAGGTGGCGGTGATGTACGGCGAGTCGGCGAAGCCCGCCTCGGGCTGGCCGGCGCTGTCCGCCTTGTCGAGGGTCGGGGTAGCCATCAGTACTTACGCTCCATCGGCTGGTAGCGGGTCTGGACGACCGGCTTGTAGTCGAGACGGATGGACTCGGTGCCGTCGTCGCCGACCTCGCGGTACGCCATGGTGTGGCGCATGAAGTTGACGTCGTCGCGGTTCGGGTAGTCCTCGCGGTAGTGACCGCCGCGGGACTCCTTGCGGGCGAGCGCGGAGACGGCCATGACCTCGGCCAGGTCGAGCAGGTTGCCCAGCTCGATGGCCTCGAGGAGGTCCGTGTTGAACCGCTTGCCCTTGTCCTGGATCGAGACGTTCAGGTAGCGCTCGCGCAGCTCGGCGATCTTCTCGACCGCGGTCTTGATCGTCTGCTCGGTGCGGAACACCATCACGTTGGCGTCCATGCACTCCTGCAGCTCCAGGCGCAGCGCGGCGACCCGCTCCGTGCCCGTGGAGTTGCGCAGGTGCTCGACCTGCGAGACGACCTGCGAGGCCGGGTCCTCGGGCAGCTCGACATAGCCGGCCTTCGCCGAGTACTCGGCGGCGGCGATGCCCGCGCGGCGCCCGAACACGTTGATGTCCAGGAGCGAGTTGGTGCCGAGGCGGTTGGCGCCGTGCACGGACACACAGGCGACCTCGCCGGCGGCGTACAGGCCCGGCACGACGGTCGTGTTGTCGCTGAGCACCTCACCCTCGACGTTCGTCGGGATGCCGCCCATGGCGTAGTGCGCGGTGGGCTGGATCGGGATCGGGTCCGTGTAGGGCTCGATGCCGAGGTAGGTGCGCGCGAACTCCGTGATGTCCGGGAGCTTGGCGTCCAGCTGCTCCGGCGGGAGGTGCGTGAGGTCGAGGTAGACGTGGTCGCCCTCGGGACCGCAGCCGCGGCCCTCACGGATCTCCGTGTAGATGGAGCGCGAGACGACGTCACGGGACGCGAGGTCCTTCATGACCGGCGCGTACTTCTCCATGAAGCGCTCGCCGTCCTTGTTGCGGAGGATGCCGCCCTCACCGCGGGCGCCCTCCGTCAGCAGGATGCCCATGCGCCAGATGCCGGTCGGGTGGAACTGGAAGAACTCCATGTCCTCCAGCGGCAGCCCGCGACGGTAGACGGCCGCCTGGCCGTCACCCGTCAGGGTGTGCGCGTTGGAGGTCACCTTGAAGAACTTGCCGGTGCCGCCGGACGCGTAGATCACGGCCTTCGCCTGGAAGACGTGGATCTCGCCGGTCGCGAGCTCGTAGGCGACGACGCCGGCCGAGTGCTTGACCCCGTCGACCTCGACGATCAGCTGGTCGAGGACGTAGAACTCGTTGAAGAACTCCACGCCCTCCTTGACGCAGTTCTGATACAGCGTCTGGAGGATCATGTGACCGGTGCGGTCCGCGGCGTAGCAGGACCGGCGGACCGGGGCCTCGCCGTGGTTGCGGGAGTGACCGCCGAAGCGGCGCTGGTCGATCCGGCCCTCGGGCGTCCGGTTGAAGGGAAGGCCCATCTTCTCCAGGTCGAGGACCGAGTCGATGGCCTCCTTCGCCAGGATCTCGGCGGCGTCCTGGTCGACCAGGTAGTCACCGCCCTTGACCGTGTCGAAGGTGTGCCACTCCCAGTTGTCCTCCTCCACGTTGGCGAGCGCGGCGGCCATGCCGCCCTGCGCCGCGCCCGTGTGGGATCGGGTGGGGTAGAGCTTCGTCAGCACGGCGGTGCGGCTGCGCTTCGTCGCCTCGATGGCGGCGCGCATGCCGGCGCCGCCGGCGCCCACGATGACGGTGTCGTACTTGTGGATCTGCATGAGTCGGTTACCTCAGCCCCGTGCCTAGCGGATGTTCGGGTCGAAGGTGAAGATCACCAGCGTGCCCAGCAGGATGGTGAACACCGTGGCGGTGTAGAGCAGGCCCTTGAGCCACAGCCGGGTGTTCGCGCGCTCCGCGTAGTCGTTGATGACCGTGCGCAGGCCGTTGGCGCCGTGCAGCATCGCGAGCCAGAGCATCGCGAGGTCCCAGGCCTGCCACCACGGGGAGGCCCAGCGGCCCGCGACGAACGCGAAGCCGATCTTGGAGACACCGCCGTCGAGGACGAGCTGGATGAGCAGGTGGCCGATGACCAGGACGACCAGCACGATGCCGGACAGGCGCATGAACAGCCAGCCGTACATCTCGAAGTTGCCACGGGTGGACTTCGGGGTCTTCTTGGTGCGCTTGCGCGGGGCCTCGATGAACGGCGCCGGGTTGTCGACGCTGTACGCGGAGAACTCACCCGCGCCCTCGACGGGGCCGATACCGGAAGCGGCGGTCTCAGTCGTGGACATCGGCGTCAGCTCCCGAATACTTCGCGGAATGCGTGACCGAGGACCGGGTACAGGGCCCCGATCATCAGCACGACCCAGATACCGACCACGGACCAGAGCATCTGCTTCTGGTAGCGCGGGCCCTTCGACCAGAAGTCGACGGCGATGATGCGCAGGCCGTTGAGCGCGTGGAAGAGGATGGCGGCGACGAGGCCGTACTCCAGCAGCGCGACGATCGGATTCTTGTACGTGGACACGACCCTGTCGTAGTCCTCGGGGGAGACACGGACGAGAGCGGTGTCCAGCACGTGTACGAACAGGAAGAAGAAGATGAGGACGCCGGTGACTCGATGAGCCACCCAGGACCACATTCCTTCCCGGCCGCGGTACAGCGTTCCAGCCGGCACGGAAGAACCCTCCGGGAGCGGGGATTGGGGCCTGCCGGCTTCTGTGTCGGTCGGCCCGGCCGGGTACGGTCCACCGGCCCCGGCCATCGTAGCGACGACTTGTCGGAACGTTTACAGCGGCCCTATCTATGTGATCAAACTGGCAATCAATCAGGCACGTTCGGGCTATTCCGGACCGCCCAGGGCCCCTCGTCCCCGAGGAGGCGCGCCAGGCGGCCCCTGGCCAGACGGCGCAGCTCCTCCGCCGCGACCAGGCGCTCCTCTTCGGGATCGTTTGTCAATCGTGATCGGATTCCGACCAGCACCTGATCGAGTGATTCCGCCGGGGAGAAGTCGTCCAGACAGATGACGAACACGTGCCCGAAGCGGCTTTCGTAGGCCGCGTGGGCCGCACTCAGGGCCGTATGGGCGGCGGAGTACGCGCCGTCCGGGAGCAGCGTGAGGGACTCGCCCGCGAGGGCCTCGGTCAGGTCGGCCGGGGTGAGGTCGTAGGCCGCCTCGTCGGCCGCGGCGAGGAAGGCGTCCAGGTCCGGGTAGGGCCGGTGATCGGCCAGCCGGTGGGCCCAGCGCAGGCTGCGGCAGCAGGTCAGGAGCGCGCGCACGACGGAGTCGGCGGGCGCTGAGTTGAACGGCTCCAGACGCGCCGGGGACGACGGCACGCTCTTCTGCTCGGGTAGGGCGACCTGGCCGGGGAGGCGTGGAAGACGGTGCGAAGGCAGCGTGGGTCCTCGGCGGTGGGATGTCGACGGGATGCCGTGTCGTCCTGTGGACGTCACGTGGGGTGCGGCAGGGGAAGAAGTGAGAGTTGTGCTGCCACGTTATCCACGATTGACGGGAGGTGTCCGATGGATGCCCGAATTTCACCCGGACGGGAGAGTTTCGGAACCTGCGGTGGACGGGTGACGTGGAGAGGGGGACCGTTGAACGTCCGAGGTGTACGACGTGAGGTGTACGAGGCGCTCGATGCGTACGACAGGGCGTAGGCCTCGATTACCGAAGCGAAGGGCGTGGTGCGGTGAGCACGGGCAGGCGACGACGGGCGCCGGTGCAGGACGGGAAGCGGCCGGTACTCATAGCGGTCGGCGTGGCGGTGGTGACGGGTGCCGTGGTGGCGACCGTGTCCCTGTGGCCGTCCGGTGACGCCGGCGCGCCGACCGGGGCGAGCGTCGATCCGAGCCGGACGGCGGCCGGGGCCGCGAACCGGACGGGGGCCGCGCCCCCACCGTCTCCCACACCGACCCGGACCTACCCCCTCTCCCAGACCCCGCGCACCATCCCCGCCGTACGCGAGCACACCCCGGCGCGCGGCCCCGGCTGGCGTCCCGCGGCGGGCGCCCGCGTGGTCGTCGACGACGCCGGCCTCGCCGACGAGGGAAAGCTGCTCGCCGACGAGCTGAAAATGTCGTACGCCGGACAGACGGGGGCCAAGGACGGTGACGTCGAACTCGGGCTGAACACCGGCGGCGCCGACCCGGAGTCGTACACCCTGACCGTCAAGAACCGCCGGGTCACCATCTCCGCGCCCGGCGAGGCGGGCGTCTTCTACGGCACCCGCACCCTCAAGCAGGAGGTGCACGGCGGCGGTACGGCGCCCGAGGGCGTCGTGCGCGACCAGCCCGCCAAGCCGCGCCGCGGGTTCATGCTCGACATCGCGCGCAAACCCTACTCCGCGGCCTGGATAGAGGACCGGATCCGGGAACTGGGCGATCTGAAGTACAACGAGCTGGGGCTGCACTTCTCCGACGACCAGGGCTTCCGCATCCAGTCGGACACCCACCCGGAGATCGTGTCGAAGGACCACCTCAGCAAGACGGACGTCCGCGACATCGTCGCCCTCGCGGAGAGCCGCCACATCCATGTCGTCCCCGAGATCGACTCGCCGGGCCACCTCGGCGCGGTGATCGCCGCCCACCCCGACCTCCAGCTGCGCAGCGTGTCGGGGACCGCCCCGCGCGGCACCGTCGACATCTCCAAGCCCGCCGCGGCCTCCATCGTCGACGATCTGCTGAACGAGTACACCGGTCTCTTCCCCGGCCCGTACTGGCACCTCGGCGGCGACGAGTACCAGGCCCTGACCGTGGCCAGCCCGTCGACCTCCTACCCGCAGCTGGCCGCCGCCGCCCAGCAGGCCTACGGCCCCGGCGCCACCGTCGCGGACCTCGCCACCGGCTGGCTCAACGCCCGCGCCCAGGTGGTGCACGGCCACGGCCGGACCGCACGGGCCTGGAACGACGGGTTCTTCCGCGGCGGCACGGTCCAGGCGGACAAGGACCTGGAGGTCGCGTACTGGACGGGCAAGGAGCTCGGCGCGCGCCCGCCCGTCGAGTACCTGAGCGCGGGTCGCAAGCTCATCAACTACAACGACGAGTACCTCTACTACGTCCTCGGTGAGCCGCAGACCTTCGTCTACCCGACCGGGCAGCGCATCTACGAGCAGTGGACCCCGCTCGTCGTCCGCGGCACCACACCGGTCCCCGCGAAGTACGACGGCCAGATCCTCGGCGGGAGCTTCGCCGTCTGGTCCGACCGCGCGAACTCCCAGACCCAGGATCAGGTGGCGGCGGGGATCAGGATGCCGCTGCGCGCCACGATCCAGAAGCTGTGGGACCCGGGCCGGCCGACGCTGTCCTGGACGGACTTCAAGAACCTGGCGAACCAACTGGGCTGAGGCGTATCTTTCCTGTGATTCGTATGCCGGGCGTGGCCCCTGGGGAGGGGGCGCGCCCGGTTTCTTGTGCAGGTGATCCGGGGGTCCCGTTGATCTGTCAGCGTTGTCAGGGGTTCGCCGCGTCGACGCCCGGCGGGCTGTGTTCTATGTGCGCCGAGACACCAGCCCCCGCACCCGTGCCGGTGGGCACGCTGCCTCCGCCGCACGGGAACGCCTGGCTGGCCTCGCCGGTGGGTCTCGGGCGCGCGGTCGCGGTGCTGCTCGGCGTGGTCGTCGCCGTCGATCTCTTCGCGATCTGGGCAAGCGTCAAGATGCGCGACGTCATGGGCGCCATCGCGGACGGCGGGATCGGTGACACCGTGCAGCGGGACGCGGACCACGCGGACTCGCTCGTCGCCGCGGCCGGGGTCGCGCAGCCGGTCGCCCTGGTCGCCACCATCGCCGTCTACCTCGTCTGGTTCTACCGGGTGCGGATCAACGCCGAGGTGTTCGACCCGTTCGGGCACGAGATGGGGCGCGCCTGGACGGGCTGGGGCTGGTTCGTGCCGGTGGTGAACCTCTGGTTCCCGCGCCGGATCATGCTGAACACCTGGGACGCGAGCCGTCCCGCCGGCACCCGCACCTCACACGGGCTCGTCAACGTCTGGTGGGCGATGTGGATCATCGCGCTGGCCGCCGACCGGACCGCGTCCACCGCGCACCGCACGGCCCACACCGCGCGGGACCTCCAGCAGGCCGCGAGCCAGAAGATCTTCTCGGACGTCACCGACATCGTGGCCGCCGTCCTCGGCGTCCTCGTCGTCCTGCGCCTGACCCGGATGCAGAACGAGAAGGCCCTGCGCGGCCCGGTCCCGCCCGGAGAGCCGGTCCCGGCGCCCGTCAGGGACCACCGCTGACGGGCGTCGTTGGGCCGTTAGGGGCAGGCGGCGCGCCGGTTCGGCCGATTCCCTGGCCAAGTCACTTGCCGCTGTGGTGTATTCGGCGCGGCCGAACCGAAACACCACCGGGGGGAAACCGGCATGGGCTACTGGGGCTACTACGTCGTGGGCAGAAGCGAGCGGCCGCTCGCGGAGCTGGACGCACTGGGCGCGGCGCACGGGATGGTGCTGCGGACCACGGCGCCCGACGGCTGGCAGGTCTGGGAGTACCCGAGCGGTGACGGCGACGTCGGGAGCATGAACACGCTCGCCCAGGAGACCGGCGCGCCCGCGCTCTTCGGGTACGTCATGAACAGCGACTGTGTGGTCGTCGAGGCGTCCGGTCCCGGGAGCGGCGCGTGGACGACCTGTCTGGCGCGCACGGCGATGGGGGCGTACCTCGGGCAGAGCGAGGAGGGGCTCACCGTCGACGACTACTTCCTGGAGCCCTCCGACGCCGCCGCACGGGCCGTCGCCTGGGCCGCGGAGGCCGGGCACACGGTGGTCGCCGAGCCCCTGCTCGCCGTGCTGAACGCGGACGCCGACCCCTTGGCCGAAAACCTGCTCTTCCGGTTCCTCGACCGGCTCGGAGTGGTGCCCCTGTGACACTCCCGCTCCGGAGCACGCAGTAAGGGAAAGTGCGGGCTCCGTAAGCGGGAGCGCCCTGTCGAGGGAGGCGTGATGAGCCTGGTGGACCTGATCGCTCAGGCCGACGAGCGTGGTCTGGCAGCGAGCGGGCTGGCTTGTTTGGATCGGTGCGTGCCGCTGCTGGGCGGCGACGACGAGGTCCTGCGGCCGCTCTGGTCGAGCCTCGCGGACGGGGGTGCGGACGGCGACGCCTGGGGCGAACGGCTCGCCAAGGCCCGGGCGGAACTGGACTCCGCCGACGCCGACGCCGACGCCGACGCCGACGCCAAGACCGACGCCGCCGCGAGTGACGAGTCCCGCGCCGCCGCACTCGCCCGCCGTATGCTCGCCACCGCCCCGGACGCCCCCTGCGCGTCCGCCCTGCGCGTCTGGGCCGACGCCTGTTCGGCGGCGGCCCTGCAGATCCACCGGCTCCTCGATGTCGCCGCCGACGGCGACGGCCCCCTCGTCGCGGCCGAACTGCGCCGCCAGGTCGCCGTCCTGGAACTGCTCGCGGGCCGCGGCGCGGGCGGCCTGCGCCCCGCCCTGGAGGTGTCGACGGAGGGACGGCGCGTCCTGCGCGCGGTGGTGTCGCGCCGGGCGCGCGGACGGTCGTAAACCTGTTTCCCTGAGGGGTTCCTGTGACCTTCCTGGGGCCGGAGATGAGGGTCCTGGGCCGGTGTCGCGAAGGCGCCCGGAACGCGTGACGAATCCCGTCCGGAAGACGCTCTTCCGAGTGTGAACGCAACGAGTGCGAACCCGATCCGGGCGACCAGGCCCTCCGCCGCGAACAAGCCCGTGCGCTGGGCCGCGGACACCGTCGCGACGATGCGCGAGGGTGCCCGGCTGCGCCTCGACTACTCGGCGCAGAGCCTGTGGCGCGTCGACCGGCTGATCGAGGAGATACGCCGGGAGGGGGCGCCGTACGCCGCCGTCCACACCGTGCTGCGCGGCTTCGGCGCGTACGCCGGTGAGGTCATCGTCCGGCGCACCGGCGCCGAGTGGTGGGAGACGGGCGGCGAGCACTGGCTGCGCACCCCCGACGGGCGCCTGTGGGACCCCGTCGACGAGGCCCGCCGCTGCTACGCGGGCGACGGCTCGCTGCGACTGCTGTGCCGCGAGGCCGTGGGGTAGCGGGAAGCGCGCCGAACGGCGGCGAGATTGCCGGTTCTTAAGGTACGCGACCGTTCCCAAACGGTGGTCTCCGGAGTGAACATGAGGACAACCGCCGGACCCGGGAGGCCTCGTGGCCGACAACCGCCGTTGGTGGGCGCTCGTCGTCATCGCGCTCGCCCAGTTGATGGTCGTCCTCGACATGACCATCGTGAACATCGCCCTGCCCTCCGCTCAGAGCGACCTGCACATGTCGGACGGCAACCGGCAGTGGGTCATCACCGCGTACACCCTCGCCTTTGGCGGACTGCTGCTGCTCGGCGGCCGGATCGCCGACCTCGCGGGTCGCCGACTCACCTTCATGATCGGCCTGTTGGGCTTCGCCGCCGCGTCGGCGCTGGGCGGCGCGGCCGCGAACTCCGGGATGCTGTTCGGGGCGCGCGCCCTCCAGGGCGTGTTCGCCGCGCTGCTCGCTCCCGCCGCACTGTCGCTGCTCACGACGACGTTCACCGACCCCGGGGAACGCGGCAAGGCCTTCGGCGTGTTCGGCGCCATCGTCGGCGCGGGCGCGGCGTTCGGGCTGCTCGCGGGCGGCTTCCTCACCCAGTACCTGGACTGGCGCTGGTGCCTGTACGTCAACGTCCCCATCGCCCTGGTCGCGTTCGCCGGCGCCCTGGCGGTGCTCAGCGGCGGCGGCCGCTACGAGGACGCGCGCCTTGACGTGCCGGGCGCGGTGCTCGGCTCCGCCGGAATGCTCTCGCTGGTCTACGGCTTCTCGGAGGCGGAGTCGAGGAGCTGGGGCGACGGACTGGTCCTCGGACTGCTGGCCGCCGGGGTCGTGCTGCTCGGCGTGTTCGGCCTCTGGCAGACCCGCGCCCGGGTGCCTCTGTTGCCGATGTCGGTGGTCAGGGACCGGCAGCGGGTCGGGGCGTTCCTCACCATCCTCTTCGTCACCATCGGGATGTTCGGGGTCTTCCTCTTCCTCACCTACTACATGCAGCGCGTGCTCGGGTACTCGCCGATGAAGACCGGACTCGCCTATCTCCCCATCACCGTCGGCATGATCACCGGCTCCACGCAGGTCGCGGCCCGCCTCCTGAACCGGGTCCCGCCGCGTGCCCTCATCGTCCCCGGGCTGCTGCTGGCCGCGGGCGCGCTGGCGATCATCGCGCAGGTCGGGGTGGCGCCCGCGTACGCCTCGCACATCCTGCCCGGCATGCTGATGCTCGGCCTCGGCATGGGCACGGCGATGATGACCTCCATCTCGCTGGCCACGGTGAGCGTCGCGCCCCGGGACGCGGGAGCGGCCTCCGCCACCTTCAACACCGCCCAGCAGGTCGGCGGTTCGATCGGCACGGCGCTGCTCAACACCATCGCCGCGAGCGTGACGACCCGGTACGCGAACGCGCACGCCGGCCCCGGCGTCGACCGCCGCGCCCTCGCCTCCCGAGCCGCCGTGCATGGCTTCAACGTGGCCACCTGGTGGGCGATGGGAGCGCTGTTGCTGGCCGCGCTCATCGCCGGGATCGTGGTGAACGCGGACCGGATGCCGGCCCCGCAGCAACGGGCGGCTCCTGTGCCGGAGCCCGTGGAAAGCGCCGGGTGAAGCCCGTGAACGCGTAACGGCCGAGCCATTGCGCGGTGGTGCAAGCGCACGGCCACGGCGCGCAACGGGGTGCTCCGGGAGATCCCGCCCGTTGCCGCTCCGCCCGTTGCCGCTCCAGTCGTCGCCGTGCAGCCGCCGACGCCCCGGGTCGCACGGATGCGGGAGTGCGAGGGACACCGCGTTCAGGCTCGCCTGCTTTGCCCCGTGAGGGAGGAGGCGCTGTGTCCCGGCTGTCGCTGTGCACAGGCGGCGGGCACAGGGGGCTCCCCGGCGGTCGCGTCCGCGGCGGCGGCCGTGCGCGGCGCGGCAGTCGTCCGTGCCGCGCTCCAGCGTCGAGTTCCCGGTCCGGTCAGTCGCGCAGTACCTCCTGGTCGCCGAGGATCAGCATGTCGGCGACGAAGCACGTGACCTCGCCGTCCGCGTCGCGGCCGATCCACACCGGGTAGGTGCCGTCACCCAGGCCGCTCGGGTAGGCGATGATGTTGCCGCCGGACTCCGGGTCCTCGCGGACGAGGATGCCGTCGGGGTTGCCGACCTGGGAGAGGGTGTTCCCGCGACCGACGAGCCGCGGGGCCGCCGCGGCGTCGACGAAGCAGCCGGTGCCGCTGTCCACGCCGAAGCCGTAGAACTCGCCGTCCCTCAGGGTGCGCGGGTCCTCGCCGGGGCGCAGGGCCGACTCCCATGACACGGTGGGCTTCTCGGAGATGAGTACGCGTGCCGCGATGTAGTCCTCGATGTGGACCGGCGTGCCCTCGTACTCGCTCGCGTAGGCGGCGGCCGCGATCTGCGTGCGGTAGTCGCCGGGAGGTACGGCGATGGTGAACGGCTTGCCGGGAGCGATCCAGTGCGGGTCGCAGGCGACGACCCGGCCGGTCGGCAGGCGCAGCGGCCCGGCGTCGATGACGCGCTGGACGGTGTACGGGCCCGCGTCGCCGTCGTACGGCGGTGAGAAGCGCGTGCCGGGCGCGAACGCCTCGTCCAGGTGGCGGGGGCGCATGGGCGTGGGGGGCCGCCATTTCGGGGCCGCGAGGGCGGTGGCGAGGGGTGTCGGATGTGTCTCTGGTGCTTCCTGGAGGGTGTCCGGGAACTGCCTGTCCGTCACCAGGGGCAGGGTCCACTCCCATGCGCCGAACTCGGATACCGGGATCCAGCGTTGTTCCTCCGGCAGGTCGGCCAGGGTGTGCAGGGAACCGCCGCGGCTTCCCTGCGGTTCGGAAACCTTGCGCCCGCGACCGTCGGGGTAGAGGTCGATGAGGACCCGACCCGCCTCCTGCGCGAACTCCGGCATGTCCTCGCTGTCGTAGCGCCACTGCGCCGAGTGCCGCAGGAAGAGGCGCTCGGGCTCCAGGCGTCGCAGATCGATCTCGCGGGTGCGCCGCCCCCGGTCGTCGTACGCCCAGACGCCGAGGTAGCCGTGCACCCAGGCGATGTGCAGTACGGCGACGGGCTGCGGGCGGCCCTCCTCGCGCAGCACCACGGCGTACGGCTCGCCGGCCGCTTCCCGGGCCTCGGCCCGCTGTCTGCTCATCGGGCCGAGAACCGTACGGGACGCAGCATCCCAGTCCTCCCCGTATGTCACGTTGATGCTCACGCCTATCCCAGCGGTCCGGCACCGGAAATGGTTACTGGGCGCGCCCCCACGCTCCCGGCGGAGCGCGCCCACCCGCGTGAGACGCCGTCAGGTCACGCGGTCGAACCCGTCGCTCCCGGAGAACCTCGACCGCGGACTTGCCGTTGGGCCCGACCGTGATGCGTTGCGAGATCCACGTGCCGTCCGTCGCCTGGTCGACGGCGATCATGCCGCCGCGCACGGTCGTGCAAACGTGAAGAAGTTATTGCATGACGTCTGCCGCTCCAGCCACCTGTGATGCTCCATGTCCCCGTTCCGCTTGGTCTGGTGGACCGGGACGTGACCGCGCCCCGGACGGGCTGCGGAAGGGGAAGTCCGAGCGCGCCGACACAGGGCACGTGCTGTCCGTGCTTGGCGCCTGCACCGGTGAGGTGCTCGTGCGGATGTTGTCCCTGCAACTGCACGAGACGGCAGGGGCACCTGACGCACTGTGACATTTCTGTGAGACCTGACGCTGGTGACCATGGGGGTGTCGACACGGCCGGCCGTGTCGGGCAGAGCTGATTCGGTGAACTCGGTACGAACGAGGACAGTGTTGGGCCAGGGAGGGGAAGTCCGCCGCGTGCAGGCGTACGACGGGGAACTGGGCGAGGCCGTCGCGCGGGCGCAGGAGGGGGACGAGGCCGCCTTCGCGGTCGCGTACCGGATCGTGCAGCCCGGACTGCTCGGGTACCTGCGCGGGATCGTCGGTGACGACGCGGAGGACGTGGCGTCCGACGCGTGGCTGGAGATCGCACGGGATCTGGGGCGGTTCCGCGGGGACGGCGCCGGGTTCCGCGGCTGGACCGCGACCATTGCCCGGCACCGGGCGTTGGATCATCTGCGGCGGCTGAAGGTACGCCCCCGGGGGACGACGCTCGAACAGGACGTACTGGAGCTGCCCGGCACGCACAGCACGCACGGCGAGGCGCTGGAGGCCCTCTCCACGGAGTACGCCCTGGAGCTGGTCTCGCGGCTGCCGCGAGACCAGGCCGAGGCCGTGCTGCTGCGGGTCGTGGTCGGCCTCGACGGACCTGCGGCGGCGCGGGTGCTGGGCAAGCGCCCTGGCGCGGTGCGCACCGCGGCCCACCGCGGCCTGAAGAGGCTCGCGCGGCAGCTCGGCGCCAGGAGTGTGACGGATGAGCGACCCCGGATGCTGGGGGAGTCGGGATGAACGGCCAGAAGTCGTCGAACGGCGGGACGCCGTCGGCCCGTGGGGGAAAGGGAACCGGACATGGGTGAACGACGCGGCGACGGCGGTACCCCCGACCGCCGGGTCGCGCATCCGAGTTCCCTGAGCGAAGAGCCCGCCCTGGAAGCCCTGCTCGCCGCCGCCGTGCGCGGCCGTGCGGACGACGCCGAGGCCCAGGCGCAGGCCGTCGCCGCATTCCGTGCCGCGCGGGACGGCGGCGCGCACGCCGCGCGTACCCGGCGGCGGGACGACTGGCGACCGCGTGAACAGCGGCGGGTGGGCCGTCCGTTGAAGGCCACGTTGGCCGTGTTGCTGGCGAGCGTGACGCTGGGCGGTGTCGCCGTCGCGGCCATCGGTTCGTCGTCCGACGACGACAGCGAGGATCACGGCAGGGCCGGGATCCGGCCGTCCAGCAGCACCCCGGTCCGGTCCGCCTCCGAGGCCACGCAGCCGGGCGTGCCCGAGGCTCCCGATTCGTCCGCCCCCGGCCCCTCCGGCCACCCGACGCAGGCTCAGGACACAGAGGCGCACTGCCGCGCGTACGAATCGGTCAAGGGCCGGGGCAGAGCCCTGAACTCGACGGCCTGGCAGCGGCTCGTCGAGGCCGCGGGCGGTGAGGACACGGTCGCGGCGTACTGCGCGGAGCAGTTGAGCGACGACACCAGGTCCGTGAACGGGAACACGAACACGAAGAAGCCGGACCGCACGTCGGGCCCGGCCGCGACAGCCGCGGCGACGCCGAAGCCGACGAAGTCCAAGGGCAAGCGGTAGACACAGCCGTGGATCGGCGGGCCCGAGTAGCCGTCGGTGTGCCCGACGCACGTCCTTCCGTCCTCGCCGATGGCAACGGCCGGGGCCGCCACCCCCCACAGGAGAGGCCCCGACCGTCGCGCGGCACGGGCCGCGCGGCGACCCGTACTCTCTACAGCGCCGCGGCTGCGTTTTCTGTCACACCTCGCTGTGTCACCAGTTAGTTGCATCCTGTACGAACATGGACGGGGAGCGGTTTCAGGCCGTAACGTGCCATTCGCGCCGGTGCGGGGCGACGGGCAACCGCAACCACGAGGGACCTGAGACCGCAACCATCAATTGCGAAACCACGACGGCGAGAAACCCGGTCCGCGAGAGCGGCGCCGGTTGAGGCGCAGAGAGGCGTGCGCGCGGTGCTGGGGGACGACGCGGAGCTGACCGCCGCGGTGCTTGCGGCACAGGACGGGGACGAGACCGCGTTCCGGACTGTGTACCGCTCGGTGCACCCACGGCTGCTCGGATATGTACGAACGCTGGTCGGCGACCCGGACGCGGAGGACGTCACGTCCGAGGCCTGGTTGCAGATCGCCCGTGACCTGGAGAGGTTCAGCGGTGACGCGGACCGCTTCCGTGGCTGGGCCGCCCGGATCGCCCGCAACCGCGCCCTCGACCACATACGCATGCGCGGGCGCCGCCCCGCGATCGGCGGTGACGAGACGGAACTGACCGCGAAGGCCGGGGATTCCGACACCGCGGGCGAGGCGATCGAGGCGCTGGCCACCGACAGCACCCTCTCGCTGATCGCCCAACTCCCCCAGGACCAGGCGGAGGCCGTCGTGCTGCGCGTGGTCGTCGGCCTCGACGCCAAGACCGCGGCCGAGACCCTCGGCAAGCGCCCCGGAGCCGTCCGCACCGCGGCGCACCGCGGTCTCAAGCGGCTCGCGGAACTGCTCGGCGCGGATCCGGAATCCGCAGGCGGCCTCGGTGCCGTCCCCCCTCAAAGAGAGTCACGAACAGAGTCGCGCACACGCGCGGTGACGTCCGCGGGTGTGACGCATACGCGTTCGCGGACGCAGAAGGACATGTGATGGCCGACGAGCAGGACAAGTGGCTGGACCGTGACGCCGCGGAGCGTCTGCTGCGTGGTGAGCCGCTGGAAGCCGTCGACGCCGACACCCAGGGCCGGGCCAAGCGGCTCGCCGACGTGCTCGGTGCGCTGGCCCCCGAACCCGCGCCGACCAGTGCCGAACTCCCTGGCGAGGCGGTCGCGTTGGCCGCGTTCCAGCAGGCGCGAGCGGGCCGGAGCGGCGAGGTCGCCCAGCGCGGCGCCCGGGTGCGCCCGGGTGCCGCGGCCCACTCGGCCGACGCGGGTCTCGTCCGGCTGGGCCGTCCGGTTCCGGCCCCGCGGGGGCCCCGTTGGGGCCGTCCGGTGCGCCTCGGGATCGTCGCCGCGCTGGCCGCGGGGATGATCGGCGGGGTCGCCGTCGCGGCCGGAACCGGAGTCCTGCCGACTCCGTTCCGTGACGACTCGCCGCACCCGGCCGCGACGATTTCCGCGGCACAGACACCGCGGCAGCCGTCCCTCTCGCCGTCGCCGGGAGTGTCCAAGGCGGACGGTTCCCAGACGCCGGTCCCGGGCGCCACCACGAGCGCGCCGGCCGGTGCCGGCTCCGGCGACGACGAGGCCCGGGGGCCCGGCGCGCCGAGCGGACAGCCCGACTCCTCCGACGGCGCGGGGCGGTCGGCCCGCACCCGCGAGTGGTGGGCCAGGACACGCTCGTACTGCCGCGACGTGCTGGACGGCAAGACCCTGGAGTCCGGCCGCAGACGTGTCCTGGTGGACGCCGCGGGCGGCGGCCGGCGCGTGACGAAGTACTGCAAGGGCGTCCTGGCACGGACGGGCTCCAACGGGGGCGAGGACCGGGGCGGGCAGGGCGACCAGGGCTCGGACTCCGGCTCCGGCCAGGGTGCCGGGGGCGGTACCGGCGACGGCTCGGGCAGCGGCTCCGGTGGCGGGGACAACGGCGGTGACGGTCACACGGGCTCGGGGGGCCACCACGGCCACAACGGGATCCTCGCCCCGTCGCCGAGCTCGGTCGTCGCGCCGCTGCGGTCGGCTCTCTGAGCGGTCGCTGAGGTCGGCCCTCGGCAGTCACTGCTCAGGCCGGCCCTCTGGGCAGTCGCCGCTGGCGGCCTTCTGGGTGAACTTTCTGCCATCCGGCCCGGTATGTTCTCAGCCACCCGGACTCCGGGCGCCCCGCAATCATCCATTTGACCTGCGGTTTCTCGCCCCCTCGGAATTTTCTTCCGCCCGGGTGTGACGTTTTCGGCCGCGCCGACGCAGTACTGGGTGAGCCGACTGGTCATCGGCCGTCGCACTGAGCCGGGGTTCCCCCCGTACCCAGGCCTGGTGCACATCGGCGCGGGCGGGACACGTTCCCCCGGTCCCGCCCGCGCCCCATCACTCCTCGGGCCCCCTCCGGGCCGGCGTCACCAGTAGACGACGACCTTGTCCCCGGTCCGGACCTGCGCGAACAGCGCCGCGATCTTCCCCTCGTCCCGTACGTTGACGCAGCCGTGCGAGGCGCCGTAGTAGCCGCGGGCCGCGAAGTCGGCGGAGTAGTGGACCGCCTGGCCGCCGCTGAAGAACATCGCGTACGGCATGGACGTGTGGTAGATCGTCGACACGTGGTAGCGCGATTTGAAGGACACGCTGAAGACCCCTTCCCGGGTCGGCGTGTACTGCGAGCCGAACCGCACGTCCATCTCCGAGACCGACTTCCCGTCGATCATCCAGCGCAGGGTGCGGCTCGTCTTGCTGACGCACAGCACCCGGCCCGTCATACAGCGCGGGTCGGGCCGCGCGGCGGGCTGCCCGCCGTACGGGTACAGCTCCCACGCGGCCGGCTTGTGCGTCATCCCGCGCAGCCGCTCCCAGGTGACGGCGTCCAGTTCGCCGGTCCGCGGCAGCCCGCGCTTGCCCTGGAACCCCTTCACCGCGCTGACCGTCGGGGTGTCGTACGTCCCCGTCGGCGCCGGGATGAGCCAGGCGAGCTGGTGCAGCCGGGCCTGGACCTCACGGACGTCGTTCCCCTTGTCGCCGTGGGACCAGAGGACCTTGGGGGCGGCGGACGGTGTCGTGCCGCCCGGCTTGTCGTCCCCGGGCGTGGCCGAACGGTCCGGCTTCGAGGCGGACGGCGGCGCGCTGCCCGGCGTCCTTCCCTGCGTGCTCCCGTGCGCGTCCACGGCCTGGGCCGTACAGCCGCTCACCGCGACGAGCGCCACGAGGGCTGCCAGCGATCTCCCCATACCCGTCCCAGTCGTACGCATTCCAACCCCCGGTGCGTCGTCGTGTTCCCTGAGATGCTCCCCACGCGCGCCCGGTTGCGAACGACGCGCCATCCTGGGGAATGAAGCGTGTGAACAATGAATCCTGAGAGCGATGAAGCCTGTGAGCAAGGTCCCAGCGCGGTCCTCTCCATCCCGCGCACGGCCGCCGCTACAGTCCGTGGCGAAGGTCGGACCTACCGGTAGGTAACTTCAGTGGGAGGCACAGCAATGGCGCGCGAGTCGGAGTCCGGACTGCCCATCGAACCGCTCTACGGACCCGAGGTCCTGGAGGGCTGGGACCCGGCCGAGAAGCTGGGCGAGCCGGGCGCGTACCCCTTCACCCGCGGTGTCTACCCGTCGATGTACACGGGCCGCCCGTGGACGATGCGCCAGTACGCGGGCTTCGGCACGGCCGTGGAGTCGAACGCGCGCTACAAGCAGCTGATCGCGAACGGCACGATGGGCCTGTCGGTCGCCTTCGACCTGCCCACCCAGATGGGCCACGACTCGGACGCGCCGATCGCGCACGGCGAGGTCGGCAAGGTCGGGGTGGCCATCGACTCGGTGGAGGACATGCGGATCCTGTTCGGCGGCATCCCGCTGGACAAGGTGTCCACGTCGATGACGATCAACGCCCCCGCGGCGCTGCTCCTGCTCATGTACCAGCTGGTGGGGGAGGAGCAGGGCGTCCCGGCCGACCAGCTGACGGGCACGATCCAGAACGACGTGCTCAAGGAGTACATCGCGCGCGGCACGTACATCTTCCCGCCCAAGCCCTCCCTGCGGCTGATCGCGGACATCTTCAAGTACTGCAAGGCCGAGATCCCGAAGTGGAACACGATCTCGATCTCCGGCTACCACATGGCCGAGGCCGGTGCCTCGCCCGCGCAGGAGATCGCGTTCACCCTCGCCGACGGCATCGAGTACGTCCGCACGGCCGTCGCCGCCGGCATGGACGTCGACGACTTCGCCCCCCGCCTGTCCTTCTTCTTCGTCGCCCGTACGACGATCCTGGAGGAGGTCGCGAAGTTCCGTGCGGCCAGGCGCATCTGGGCGCGGGTGATGCGGGAGGAGTTCGGCGCGAAGAACCCGAAGTCGCTGATGCTGCGCTTCCACACCCAGACCGCCGGGGTCCAGCTGACCGCCCAGCAGCCGGAGGTGAACCTGGTGCGCGTCGCGGTCCAGGGCCTGGGCGCGGTCCTCGGCGGCACGCAGTCCCTGCACACCAACTCCTTCGACGAGGCGATCGCGCTCCCGACGGACAAGAGCGCGCGTCTGGCGCTGCGGACGCAGCAGGTCCTGGCGTACGAGACGGACGTGACGGCGACGGTCGACCCCTTCGCCGGCAGTTACGTCATCGAGAGGATGACCGACGACGTCGAGGCGGCCACGGTCGAACTGATGGCGAGGGTCGAGGAGCTGGGCGGCGCGGTGTCCGCGATCGAGCACGGCTTCCAGAAGGGCGAGATCGAGCGCAGCGCGTACCGGATCGCGCAGGAGACCGACTCCGGTGAGCGGGTCGTGGTCGGCGTCAACCGTTTCCAGCTCGACGAGGAGGAGCCGTACGAGCCTCTCCGCGTGGACCCCGCCATCGAGGCCCAGCAGGCCGAACGCCTCACCAAACTCCGCGCCGAGCGCGACCGGTCGGCGGTGGACGCGGCCCTCGCCCACCTCAGGAAGGCGGCCGAGGGCACGGACAACGTCCTCTACCCCATGAAGGACGCCCTGCGCGCCCGCGCGACGGTGGGCGAGGTGTGCAACGCGTTGCGGGGGGTTTGGGGGACGTATGTACCGAGTGATGCGTTCTGAGCTGGGTGATTGCCCCGTTTGGGTGATCGGGGGCGGTAAGCGCACGCCCCCCGATACGCTCATGAAGAGTGACCCCTGAAAAGGAGGATGCCGTGGCCGTAATGCAACACGAGCTGACGTTGGGCGAAGCCGCCGACCTGCTCTCCAGTGCACTGCCTGGGCACCGTGTGGAGATTCTCCAGGGGAGGCTCATTGTGACACCGCCGCCGGACGGCTCGCATGCGCTGTCGTTGTCTTGGCTGGTCGTAGCGTTCGATGGGGCGGGGGCACGGAAGGCCGGGCTCAGGTATGTCCAGGGCATCGGCCTCTGGCTGCCTGCGTTGCCTGACGACTACGCGATCCCGGACTTCTCGGTCGTCGACGAGGACTTCCGTGACGCTGTGGTCCAGAAGAACTGCTACGCCCCGAACGTCTTCCGCCTGGTCATGGAAGTGACATCCTCGAACTGGTCCGATGACCTGGGCCCCAAGGTCGAGAGTTACGCGGAGGCCGGCATCCCGGTCTACATCGTGGTCGACCGCAAGCACGACGAGGTGCTCCTCTACCAGGACCCGGTCGACGGGAAGTACGACGCCCCCCAGCGCTTCAAGCGCGGTCAGAGCGTTCCGGTCCCCGACTCCGTCGGTGTCAGCCTCGACCTCGCCGTCGACACCCTCCTCGACGGCGACTGACCACCGACGCCCGAAGGTGGAGTGTCGTACTCCCGTGCGACACTCCACCCCATGCTTGGTGTTATCGACCTCCCGACCTATCTCGCGGGACTTGTGCTGATCGTTCTGCTCCCCGGGCCGAACTCGCTGTACGTGCTGTCCGTCGCCGCCCGCAAGGGCGTACGCACGGGGTACACGGCCGCCGCGGGTGTCTGGTGCGGGGACACCGTGCTGATGACCCTGTCCGCGGCCGGAGTCGCCTCGCTGCTGCAGGCCAACGCCGTGCTGTTCGGGATCGTGAAGTACGCCGGGGCCGGATATCTGACATGGCTGGCGATCGGGATGCTGCGCGCCGCGTGGGGCATGTGGCGCACCCGGCACGAGCGGGCCGAGGAGAGCGAGGCCGCCGCCGCACCGGCCGCCGAGGAGCGGCCCTACCGGCGGGCGCTGGTGATCAGCCTGTTCAACCCGAAGGCGATCCTGTTCTTCGTCGCCTTCTTCGTGCAGTTCGTGGACCCGGGCTACGCCTACCCTGCTCTTTCCTTCGTCGTCCTCGGTGCCTTCGCCCAGCTCGCCAGCTTCCTGTACCTCACCGCGCTGATCTTCAGCGGGACGAAGCTGGCGGCGGCCTTCCGGCGGCGCAAGCGGCTCTCGGCGGGAGCCACGACGGCGGCGGGCGCCCTGTTCCTGGGCTTCGCCGTGAAGCTCACCCTCGCCAGCGCCTGAGCGCTCCGCCGGCGGTACCAGTTCCCCGCGCCCCTTCAGGGCGCGGCCGAACCGCCTAGGACAGGACCCGGCCGAGGACACCCAGGCGCGTCGCGTACTCCCGTAGCCCCGAAGCCGTGTCGCCCGTCCATCCCACGTAACCGTCGGGGCGGATCAGGAAGAGGCCGGTGCCGTAGGACTCGTACGCGGGGATGCCGACCGTACGGACGGGGAGTGCGGGCGCCTGGGTTCCGGGGCCGGCCGCGAGCAGGGTCCACTGGGGGCCGCGGAAGGCGTCGAAGAGCCGGGTGCCGTCGGGGAGAGGGCCGTCCGGGGCGCGGTCGCCGGCCCGCAGGGCGTTCTCCGGGAGGCCCTCGCGCAGGTCCGTCGAGAGTGACGAGTCCCGGTAGCCCAGGCCGAGTTGGCCCGTCGTCTGCGTGCTGCGCCGGGTCTCGCCGCGGTGGACGGCCGTGGACAGGCCGAGCATGTGCGCGGCGACGGGCCGCCGTTCCTCCTCATAGGAGTCGAGGAGTGCCTCGGGGGCGCCGTCGCCCAGCACCGCGCCCAGTTTCCAGCCCAGGTTGTAGGCGTCCTGGACGCTGGTGTTGAGGCCCTGGCCGCCGGCCGGGGAGTGGATGTGGGCCGCGTCCCCGGCAAGGAAGACCCGCCCCGCGCGGAAGCGGTCCGCCAGCGCCGCCCGCGGGCGGAAGTCCGAGGCCCAGCGCACCTCGGTCACGGCCTCGGGGGCGAGGTGCGAGCGGGCGGCGACGACCTTCCGTACGCCCTCCAGGGACAGATCGGGTGCGGTCCCCTCCGGGAACCGGGCGGCGAGCTGGAAGTCCTCGGTGCCGGCGAGCGGGCAGATCGCCAGGAAGCCGTCGTCGTCCCGGGGCTGGAACACGTGCCAGTGGTCGCGGTCCAGGCCCGTGACACGGATGTCGGCCACCAGCGCCGGATGCGGGTCGACCGTCTCGCCGGACATGGCGATCCTGAGCCCGCGCCGCACGGTCGAGCGGCCGCCGTCGGCACCGACGAGGTACCGCGCGCGGACGGGGGCGCCGGCGGCGAAGTGGGCCGTCACCCCGTCCGGATCCTGGGCGATCGTCAGCAGTTCGCGCCCGAAGGCGACGCCTGCGCCCAGTTCGACGAGGCGCGCGAAGAGGATCTCCTGCGTACGCCACTGCGGCACCATCCACGGCTCGGCGTACGGCGAACCGTCGCTCGCCTCGGCCGGGTCGAACATCCGGTGCTCGCCCTGCGGCTTCCCGTCCTGCCAGATCAACCCGACCGGGTAGGGGCCGCCGGCCGCGCGGATCGCGTCGAGTACGCCGAGGTCCTCGAAGACCTCCACCGTGCGCGGCTGGATGCCCTTGCCGCGCGACCCGGGGAACAGGCCGTCGGTCCGCTCCACGACGAGCGCGTCCACCCCGCGCCGGGCGAGGTCGACGCCGAGGGCGAGACCGGCGGGGCCCGCCCCCACGATCAGAACGTCCACGTCCACGTCCGAGCCGATGTTCCGGCCCGCGCCCGCGCCCGTCACCGTTGCCTGTGCTGCCATGACCACACTCTCCTTAACGCTGTTAAGTTCCGGCGTTTCCGAGCGTGACCTTAACGGTGTTAAGTTGTCAAGTGTGAGTACGGAACGAAGAGCGCCGCTCGACCGCAAGCGCGTCGCGGACACCGCCCTGAGACTCCTGAACGAGGGGGGACTCGAGGGCCTGACCCTGCGCGCCATCGCCAAGGAGCTGGACGTCAAGGCGCCCGCCCTGTACTGGCACTTCAAGGACAAACAGGCGCTGCTCGACGAGATGGCGACGGAGATGTACCGCCGGATGACCGAGGCCGCGCCGGTCGACTCCGGCGCCACCTGGCAGGAGCGGCTCCTGGCGGCCAACCGCGCACTGCGCGCCGCGCTGCTGAGCTACCGCGACGGTGCCAGGGTCTTCAGCGGCTCACGCTTCACCGGCACTCTGCATGCGGTCGAGATGGAACAGCACCTGCGCCTGCTCACGGACGCGGGCCTCACCCTCGCCCAGGCGGTCCGGGCGGCCACGACGGCCTACTTCTACACCCTCGGGTTCGTCACCGAGGAGCAGGGCGTCCAGCCGCTTCCCGGGGAGCGCCGCGCGGGATACGACGTGGACGACCGCGCCCGCCGGATGGCCGACTTCCCTCTGTCGGCCGCGGCGGGCGCGGAGATGTTCGAGGACTACGACCAGCACTTCGAAGAAGGGCTGGCCCTGGTGATCGCGGGGATCGGTACGCGCTACGGGATCGGCTGACCCCGCGGTGCGCCCTACGGCCGGGACGCCCCCACGGTCGGCCGGGGCTTCGCCAGCGCCGTGCGCAGTTTGGGCGTCAGCCAGTTCTCCACGTACCGGTTGAGCAGCCAGGCCAGCACCAGCATGCTCGCCGCCGTCAGCAGGAACGTGGCGTACGACGGGATGTGCAGCCCCTGGTGGAGGGCCTTGATGACGACCCAGCCCAGGTGTTCGTGGACGAGGTAGAAGGGGTACGTCAGCGCGCCCGCGACCGTCAGCCAGCGCCAGTTGGCCCAGCGCAGCCAGCCCAGGGCGATCGCGGCGACCGCGACGTAGCCGAAGGTGACGACGAGGACGATGCCGTAGGTGGTGCGGTAGGAGAAGCCGCCCGCCTGCGGGGCGTGCCACAGCCCCTGCACCGCGTAGTGCTGGCCGATCAGCCAGCTCACGGCCACGATGCCCCAGGCGTACACGTCCTTGCGGTCGCGGTGCACCAGGTAGAGGCCGACGCCGCCGATGAAGTACGGCGCGTACTCGGGCATCAGGACGATGTCCAGCAGCGGCATCTTGGCGCCCTGCGCGATGACGTAGGCCAGCGTCCAGCCGGCACAGAACATGATCACGCGGCGGCGGTTCGCGCCGGGCAGCACGATGCACAGCGCGAAGAGGGCGTAGAAGCGGACCTCCGCCCACAGCGTCCAGCACACGCCCAGCACCCGGTCGACGCCGAGCGGGTACTGCAGCATCGTGAAGTTGACCAGGGTGTCGCTCGGCGAGACCGTCTTGAACGCGACCATCGGCAGCGCGAACACCACCGTCACCAGGATGATGGCGGCCCAGTACGCGGGCAGCAGCCGGGAGGCGCGGGAGGCGAAGAACGAGCGCAGCGGGCGGCCCCAGCCGCTCATGCAGATGACGAAGCCACTGATCACGAAGAACACCTGGACGCCCAGGCAGCCGTACGCGAAGTACCCGTGCAGCACGGGGAACTGATGGCGCGGCGAGCTGCCCCAGGCTTTCGCGACCTCGCCGTCGCGCCCGCCGTAGTGGTACGCGGCCACCATCAGCGCGGCGACCAGCCGCAGTCCGTCCAGTGCGCGCAGCCGCGTCTCGCGGGGCTTGGCCGGTTTCGCGGGGGGCGGTGCGTCCGTGGGCGGCAGGACGGTGCGGGCCACGGTGCCCGTGGAGGCCACTTGGACGGCCTCGCGCGAGTCGATCACAGGTTTCCCCTCAACGGGACTCAGTGGACCCACAGCACACTAATCCGATTAATAAGGTTTACCTGGCCGTACGACCGACGATTCGTCCGACGGTCTGTGCGTGTTCACCTGTATGTCGTTTCCGGTTCCCGGGCCGGCCCGCGGCGGCCCGGCCCAGGAACCGGATCAGCGACCTACCGCCCGCTTCAGCGAGCGGGCGCGGCGTGCCACGCGGCGCACGGTGGCGTTGCGCGGGATGAACGCCAGCTGCGCCGGGACCGCGCCGGGCAGCGCCAGCGAGGTGAGGCGCTTGCGCTTGAAGTAACGCCGGGTGTGGTGGTTCAGATGACTGGTCAGGTAGGCCTCGGCGGCCGGGCGCAGGTCCGGGTAGATCTTCGGCTGCATCGCGAAGCCGACGGCCCGGACGAGGTCCGTCAGTGCCGTCACGTCCATGCCCTGGCGCTGTTCGTTGACCGCCGACTCGTCCGTCAGTTCGGGCAGCAGCGCGTCCACGATCGTGACGGGGACGCGGTTGCTGTTCTCGTACGGTGTGAGACGGTCGAGCAGGGGGCCGGTGCCGACGCGGGCGACCGGGAGGCCGTAAAGCGCCGAGGCGGTGAGCAGCGCGGTCGAGAAGCAGCCGACCACCAGGGCGGGGCGCATCCGCTGGTAGAGCACCTCGGCGAGGACCGGGGTGTCGAGCACGGTGAGGTCGGCGCCGAGCTTCTCGGCCTCCTTCTCCAGCAGGCGCGACCAGCGGGCCGGGGCCGAAGGGTGCGGCTTGAACACCACGCGCGTGTGGCCGAGCGCGAGGGCGCCCTTCAGCATCCGTACGTGGAGGTTCTCCTCCTCCTCGGCGGTGAGGATGTCCAGCGCGGAGAGGTACTGGCCGAGCAGGAGGGCCGGTTCGTCGACGAAGGGCAGCTCGTCGCCGGTGTCGACCAGCTCGGCGAGCACCTTCGAGAACGCGTCCGTCGGCACGATCTCCGGCTCGACGCCGAACTCGGTGAGGAGCAGCGGCTTGAGGCCGGGGACGAGGTCCAGGTGGAGCAGGCGGGTCACGCGCGTGCCGACCAGCGGGTCGATCTTGTTGCGGGTGGGGCCGTAGCTCATCAGGCCGTCCGCGTACACGGTGACGGGCGCGCCCATGAAGATCTGCGAGATGCCGAGCGCCGGGTTGACCTGGATCGACTCGACGGCCAGCTCGATGTCGTCGTCGCCGAGGTTCCAGGCGAGCCGCAGATGCCGCTCCCACAGGGGGACGTCGTCGGGCCGCGGGGCCCAGCCGCCCGGGTGGAAGGGGGAGATGGTCTCGTTCCACGAGATGACGTCGTCGAAGCGGCTGCGCAGCTGCTCGAACCCCGGCATCTCGTCGAGGCCGGGCGTCGTCTCGGGCGTCGCCGCGTTGTTGGAGACGAGCAGGATGCGCCGGCCGGCGGGGCGGAAGCAGTCGGTGTCCAGGGCCGCGGCGAGCGTGGCCGTGCCGTACAGCGTGGACGCCATGAAGATCTGGGTGGTCACGCGGCCACCCCCGTGGTGGAAGCCGGACGGCGGCGCAGCCGGCGCAGCCGCGTGGCGCGCTGCACGTCCATCGAGTCGAGGGCGTCGTCGAGCACGTCCTGCGGCATGTTCCGCAGAGCGACGGCGCTCATCGACTTCAGTTTCCGTGCCACTGCCGGCTCGAACCTTTCGATGGATCCCAGATGATGGGAAATAATCGCGCAATAGGTGCGCACGGCCTTGGGCAGGAGTTTTTCGGCGTCGCGGTCCGCCGCGGTTTCCGCCACCACCTGGTCGAACGCCCGAATGAAGTCGAGCTGGCGCACGTCCCCGATCTGGGTGAGGGAGGAGGCCACACCACGCCGGTAGAACACACCGAGAAGCCCCACCGTGGCGAAGGATTCCGCCTCCCGGTGCAGCTTCCAGATCCAGGGCCGGTCCTCGGCCGTCCGCAGGCCGTCGGTGAAGTGCAGCAGCCCCCGGTCGACCAGCCGGCGGTGGTAGATGCCCGCCCAGGCGTAGGCGTAGTCGACGGAGGTGGAGCGGTCGGCGGGCAGTATCGCGTCGCGGGGGTTCAGTACCACTCCGCGACGGCCGTGCGGGACCCTGTGGATGGTGCGGGCCCGCGCGGTGCACTGGACATGGTCCGTACGGACGAAGTCGCAGCCCAGCTGTTCGATGGAGGCAACAAGTTGTTCGTAATAGCCGGGGGCGAGCCAGTCGTCCCCGTCGAGGAACGTGAGGTATTCGCCGTGCGCCGCGTCGATGCCCGTGTTGCGCGCGGTCGCCAGTCCTCCGTTCTTCTCGTGTCTGACATACACCGCGCCGGGGAGCTCGCGCTCCGCGCGCGCGAGAATGTCCGGAGTCTCGTCTCGTGAACAGTCGTCCACGAGAACGAATTCGAAGTCCTCACGTGCGTTCGCACGCAGGCTCTTCAAGGTGTCGGGTGCATATTGCTGCACGTTGTAGAACGGCACGATGACGGAGAGCTTGACCACCCACGTGACGTTAGGCGGCGGCCCGGCATTCGTCTTGACCGTTGGTGAGATGTCAGGTGAACGACGCGTGGCGAAGCAGTGAACCCAGCTGATTTCCGGCTCGATCGCGGCCTGATTCGCCATTCGTCGATGTGCTGTTAACCGTTTGTTGCATTCAGGTTGGGCCGCAACTCGGAATGGCTTCCTAGCGTCTTGGACGTGCCAGCAAGTACCAGGAAGTCCCTGCGGGTCGCCGTTCTCGCGGATTCCGACACCCGGTGGAAATGGGGTTCGCTCACCGCGAATCGCATTTCACCGGCTGAATCGGACATTCTGCTCGACGGTTATCTCCTGCGTGGCCGAGCCACCCCCACCGCCCGCCAGCTCGAAGAAGTCGGCGTCCGCGCGGATTCCCTCCGCGAGGTCACTGCCGTCGAATTCCTGCGCGCCATGGAAGGGGAGCCGTACGACGTCCTCGTCATCGCCCTCGTGGGCGGCGGTGTGCAGGCGATCCTGCACGGCCTGGCGCACGTGTGGGAGGGACGGAGCAAGCGGCCCGTGGTCGTCACCGGCTATGTCGGCGTCGTCTACGAGAAGCTCGCCGACGGCCTGCTGCTGCGGCACGGCGCGGACCTCGTCCTCGCGAACTCCCGACAGGACGCGGAACGCTTCCGGGCCGTGTACGAGGGAGTGGGCGCCGACGCCTCCTCGGTGACGGAGGTGGCGCTGCCCTTCCTGGGGGGCGCCGCCTACGAGAAGCACGACCCGTACACGGTCGTCTTCGCCGCCCAGCCCTCGGTCCCGGAGAACCGCAAGGACCGTACGTACCTGCTGAACCGGCTGATCCAGCACGCCCGCCTCCACCCGGACCGCGAGGTGCTGCTGAAGCTGCGCTCCAAGCCGGGCGAGCACACCACGCACATCGAGGAACTGCCCTACCAGAAGCTGGCGCAGAAGACCGACCTGCCCGCCAACTTCCGGCTGGTGTACGGCCACATGGGTGAGGTGCTCGACCGCACCGACCTGCTGGTCACCATCAGCTCCACGGCGGCCCTGGAGTCCCTGCACCGCCGCATCCCCACCGTCGTCCTGAGCGACCTCGGGGTGCGCGAGGCGCTCGGTAACCACCACTTCGTGGGCTCAGGCTGCCTCGCCTCCTGGGACCAGCTCGACGCCGGACACGAGCCGGCGCCCGACCCGGTGTGGGTGGCCCGCCAGGGCGTTGCCGCCGACGGGTCGTACGAGACGGCCTTCGACGAGGCGCGCGCCCGGATCACCGGCCTGCTGGCGGCCCCCGGACTGCTGCCCCTCGCCCCCTACTACACGCCCGTCACCGCCCCCGGCTACCTCCCCGAGATCCTCGCCCGCCACCACCTCGCCCCGGACGGCAGCCCGCTGCCCGGCGCCCCCGCGGCCGACAAGGAGCCCAGCCCCGTACGGCAGATCGTCCGCCGGGCGGCCCGCGGCGCCTACCGCCACGGAGTGCAGCGCGTGGCCCCCGTGATCCGGCGGATGGGGGAGCTGTGACCGCCGCCGATCCCTCAGGCCTTCCGCCGGTCCCTCAAGCCTTCCCCCGTGTCCCTCGTCAAGGAGAACAGCGCATGACCAACTCGGAAGCGGGTCACGCGGCGCCGGTGCGCCGGGTGCTCGCGGTGATTCCCGCGCGCGGCGGCTCCAAGGGCGTCCCCGCCAAGAACCTCCTGCCGGTCGGCGGAGTGCCGCTGGTGGCCCGCGCGGTGCGCGAGTGCCGGGCGACGCGGCTCGTCACGGACGTCGTGGTCTCCACCGACGACCAGGCGATCGCCGCCGCCGCCCGCGAGGCGGGCGCCGAGGTCGTCCTGCGCCCCGCCGCCATCGCCGGCGACACCGCCACCTCCGAGGCCGCCGTCCTGCACGCCCTGGACGCCCACGAGGCGCTGCACGGATCCGCGGTCGACGTGGTCCTGCTCGTCCAGTGCACCAGCCCGTTCATCACGCGGGAGGACATCGACGGGGTCGCCGGGGCGGTCGCCGAGAACGGCGCCGACACCGCGCTGACGGTGGCCAACTTCCACGGCTTCATCTGGCGCGACGCCGCCGAGGAGTCCACCGAGGGCGGCAACGGCGTCAACCACGACAAGTCCTTCCGGCCCCGCCGCCAGGACCGGCCCCAGGACCTCCTGGAGACCGGCGCGGCCTACGCCATGGACGCGGCAGGCCTGCGCAAGCACCAGCACCGCTTCTTCGGCCGCACGGAGCTCGTGCGCACCGACCCGGCCCGCGTGCTGGAGATCGACGACCCGCACGACCTCGCCCGCGCCCGCGCGCTGGCCCCCCTCTTCGACGCGAACCGACCCGGTTCGCTCCCGACCGCGGAAGACATCGACGCGGTCGTCCTCGACTTCGACGGCACCCAGACCGACGACAGGGTGCTGATCGACTCCGACGGACGGGAGTTCGTCTCCGTGCACCGCGGGGACGGCCTCGGTATCGCCGCCCTCCGCAAGAGCGGGCTGACGATGCTGATCCTGTCCTCGGAAAAGAACCCGGTCGTCGCCGCCCGCGCACGGAAGCTCCAGATCCCCGTGCTGCACGGCATCGACCGCAAGGACCTCGCACTGAAGCAGTGGTGCGAGGAGCAGGGCATCGCGCCTGAGCGCGTGCTCTACGTCGGCAACGACGTCAACGACCTCCCGTGCTTCGCCCTCGTGGGCTGGCCCGTGGCGGTCGCGAGCGCCCACGACGTCGTGCGCGGCGCCGCACGCGCGGTCACCACCGTCCCCGGCGGCGACGGCGCGATCCGAGAGATCGCCAGCTGGATCCTCGGCCCTTCTCTCGACTCCCTCGACAAGTAAGGAACTTCTCCACCATGAGCACCAACTCCCGTCTGCGCCAGTTCGGTTCGAAGACCGCCGGTCCCGGCCACCCCGTCTACGTCGTCGGCGAGATCGGCATCAACCACAACGGCGAGCTCGAGAACGCCTTCAAGCTGATCGACGCCGCCGCCGAGGCCGGCTGCGACGCGGTCAAGTTCCAGAAGCGCACCCCGGAGATCTGCACCCCGCGCGACCAGTGGGACATCGAGCGCGACACCCCCTGGGGCCGCATGACCTACATCGACTACCGCCACCGCGTGGAGTTCGGTGAGGACGAGTACCGCCAGATCGACGAGTACGCCAAGAGCAAGAACATCGACTGGTTCGCCTCCCCGTGGGACACCGAGGCCGTCGCCTTCCTCGAGAAGTTCGACGTCCCCGCCCACAAGGTCGCCTCCGCGTCCCTCACCGACGACGAGCTGCTGCGCTCCCTGCGCGCCACCGGCCGCACGGTCATCCTCTCCACGGGCATGTCGACCCCGAAGCAGATCCGCCACGCGGTCGAGGTCCTGGGCAGCGACAACATCCTGCTCTGCCACGCCACCTCGACGTACCCGGCGAAGGCCGAGGAGCTCAACCTCCGCGTCATCAACACCCTCCAGGCCGAGTACCCGAACGTCCCGATCGGCTACTCCGGCCACGAGACGGGCCTGCAGACCACGCTGGCCGCGGTCGCCCTGGGCGCCACCTTCGTCGAGCGTCACATCACCCTCGACCGCGCGATGTGGGGCTCCGACCAGGCCGCCTCCGTCGAGCCGCAGGGCCTCACCCGCCTCGTCCGCGACATCCGCACCATCGAGGCCTCCCTCGGCGACGGCGTCAAGAAGGTCTACGAGTCCGAGCTCGGCCCCATGAAGAAGCTGCGCCGCGTCACGGGCGTCGTCGCCGAGGCCGAGATCGCCGCGGCCGCGGGCGAGCCGGTCTCGGTCTGAGGTCCTGACCTCCAGAACCCCCCACGCGTTACCTCCCACCTCCCTACGACAACTCCTTACGACAGGACGGTCGTACGTCGATGAGCCCCCGCGCCGGATCCACCGGCCCCCACACTCTCGCCTTCGTCGAGAGTCCGGTACAGCTCCTGAACGTGCTGGAATGGGCACACACCTCTGTCCATCACGGCACGGCGCCCGGCGCGGGGCTCACCCTCGTCGTCCTGTCCCCCAATGACCCGATGACCCGTGGCCAACTGCGCCGCATGGCCGAACTGGCCCGCGACGAGGGCCACTCGGTCCGCTGGGAGGAGGCGCGCGGTGGCACCACGGCGCCCTTCCACACCATCGGCGGCCTCGCCCCGCTGCTGCGCAGGGCCCGCCGCATCGTCATGGGAGACCCGTTCTCCCGCTATGTGCAACTCCTCCTGACGATCACCCGCGCCCCCGACCTGGTCGTGGTCGACGACGGCACGGCGACGATGGAGTTCGTCGCCCAGCTCGCCCGTGGCGAACGCCTGGTCCGCTGGCACCGCAAGGGCGGCCGCCCGGGTCCGCGCGACCTGCTCTTCGCCCCGGTGTCCTCTTCGGCCAGGCGTCGGCTGACGCCCAGTGAACGCCGTACGGTCGAGGTGTTCTCCTCGATGCCGATCGACGAGACCCCGATCGGTGTGCGCGTCACCGCCAACGACTTCTCCTGGACCCGGGCCCGCTTCGGGCCGCCCCGCATCACCAAGGGCGCGGACCTGGTCGGCACGTCCCTCGTCGAGACGGGAGTCGTCGACGGGGAGCGCTATCTCCAGGCGGTCCGCACCCTCGCCAAGTCCCACGGAGCCACCCGCTACTTCGCCCACCGCCGCGAGAGCGCCGAAAAACTCCACCGGCTGGCCGCGGAGACGGGTCTGGAGATCGTCCGCCCCGATCTCCCCCTGGAACTGATCGCCCGCCGCGGCCCCATCGGCCGAACGATCCTCAGCTTCCCCTCCACGGTCGTCCACACGCTGCCGCTGGCGCTGGCCGGCACCGAGGTCCGCGTCGCCGTCTGCGACATCGACCCGGCCTGGCTGACGGAGAACGCCTCTCCGCGCGCCCAGGGCTTCCTGTCCGGGGTGACGGGGACGGCACGGGACGTACACCGGTTGTCGTCGGTGGCGGCGATATAGGCGATGCGGCAGAGGTAGAAATACAGGAGATACAGGACTTTCCGGGCCCGGGGGCCCGTCGGGTGTTCACCGCCCGGCGGGCCCTCGGGCTTTCCGCGTTCCCGGCCCGGGCGTGCCGTGACGTCTACGCGCATCCTCCACAGGTGGCGCACCGAACAGTCATATGGTGTTCGCCATTCGTCCACAGATCACGCGTGGGACCGACACGATCCAGCCATTGAATCTCCCCGCACGGCACCAATCGGTCGCCGCACGCCTGTTTCGTTTACGCAGTGGGGGGACCACACGTGGCGTCCGCACATGTGGAGTCCGACGGATCGGACTCCGACAGACCCGCGTCCCGGCGGCCGTACGCCGCTCGGGGACCCGGTGACCGGATCTTCCGGTACCAACTGACAGCCAGCGGTGTCGTTGTCCTCGCCATCATGGCGGGAGTTGGCCTCTTCCTGCTTCTGAGAGCCGGTCAGGCCCTCAAGGCCACCGGCTTCTCCTTCCTCACCACCACCGCATGGCAGCCGGACGTCCACAACTTCGGCATCGCGGCCGTGCTCACCGGCACCCTGCTGATCGCCGTCGTCGCGGTGACGATCTCGGTGCCGCTGGCCATCGGGACCGCGCTGTTCATCACCGACGTGGCACCGCGCAGGCTGCGCTACACGCTGGTGACGATGGTGGACCTGATGGCGGCCGTACCGTCGGTCGTGTACGGGCTGTGGGGGCTGTTCTTCCTCCAGCAGCACGTCATCGGACTGTCGCGCTGGCTGTCCACCTGGCTTGGCTGGATACCGCTGTTCACCGTGGACGGAGCCCAGCCCGGCGAGCCGCTCGCTTCCGACAGCGTCTATACCGCCTCCACCTTCGTCGCCGGGATCGTCGTCGCGCTGATGGTCGCGCCGATCCAGTGCTCGGTGATGCGCGAGGTCTTCGCCCAGGCCCCGGCCGGCGAACGCGAGGGCGCCTACGCGCTCGGCGCCACCCGCTGGGGGATGATCCGCGCGGTCGTCCTGCCGTACGGCAAGGGCGGCATCATCGGCGGCACGATGCTCGGCCTCGGCCGGGCGCTCGGCGAGACCATCGCCGTGTACCTGATCATCTCGCCGGTGTTCGTCATCCAGCCGCACATCCTGCAGACCGGGGCGAACTCGGTCTCGTCGCTGATCGCCCTGCACTACGGCGACGCCTCCCCCTTCGGCATGTCGGCGCTGATGGCGGCGGGCCTCGCGCTGTTCCTGCTCACCCTGGCGGTCAACTTCACCGCCTCCTCGGTCGTGGCCCGCTCCCGGTCCGGCGCACAGAGCGAGGCATGAGATGACCGTCGTAGAAGAGAACCTCCTCGCGGAGAAGGCCGTCCCGGCCGCCGGGCCCGTCCCGGCGGAGCCCGCCCTGCCCCCCGACCGGCCGCGCCGTATCGGCGGCGTCAGCCTCTCCGGCGTGCTGTCCCTCACCGGCGCCGCCGCCTCCGGGCTCTGCGCCACGATCCTGCTGTACGGCGAACTCGCCCCGTTCTCCGGCGCGTTGGGTTTCACCGTCACCGCCTACCTGCTGTTCCTCGCGATCTACGCGATGTTGACAGGATTCGAAGAAGACGGCCACGCCGTACGCGACCGGGTGATGACGGTCGTGCTGTGGACGGCGGCCACGCTGCTGCTCACCGCGCTCGTGCTCATCGTCGGCTTCACCGCCTGGCGCGGCCGGGAGGCGCTGCTGCACCTCAACTTCTTCACCAAGGACATGCAGGCCGCCGGCCCGCTCGACCCGCTGACCAACGGCGGCATCGCCCACGCGATGCTCGGCACCCTCATCATGACCACCATCGCGCTCGCGATCACGGTGCCGCTGGGTCTCGCCTGCGCCGTGTACCTGAACCAGGTCCCGGGCCGCTTCTCACGGTTCGTGCGGACCATGGTCGAGGCGATGACCGCGCTGCCCTCGATCGTGGCCGGCCTGATGGTGTTCGCCATCTGGATCCTCGGGCTCGGGATGCAGAAGTCCGGTCTCGCGGCCGGCTTCGCGATCAGCGTGATGATGCTGCCGATCGTGATCCGCGCGTCGGACGTCGTGCTGCGGCTGGTGCCGGGGACCCTGACCGAAGCGGCCGAGGCGCTCGGCGCACCCCGCTGGCGCACCGTCCTGCACGTCATCCTGCCCACCGCCCGCTCCGGGCTCGCCACGGCCGTCATCCTCGGCACCGCGCGCGGCATCGGCGAGACCTCTCCCGTCCTGCTCACCGCCGGTTTCAACCCGGCGCTCAACGCCGACCCCACCAGCGGGCCGATGGTGTCCCTGCCGCTGGCCGTCTTCAACTTCGTCAAGTCGCCCCAGCCGACCATGATCGCTCGCGGCTTCGGCGCGGCGGCCGTCCTCATGGCCCTGGTCCTGGTGCTGTTCGTGATCGCCCGCGTGATCGGCGGCCGCGGCCCCGGCCACCAGACCAAGCGTCAGGCCCGCCGCACCGCCCGCGCCTCGCGGCAGGACGTGGCGCGCTTCGCCGAACTGCACGCCCCCGGCCTGTCCCTGTTCGAGGCCGCCCCCCGCACCGAAGCGTCCGCCACAGCCGACCCCACCGCTCCCGGAGAGAACGACTGATGCGCAGCCACCTCCATACCGTCCTCGGGCGCCTGCGCGCCCTTGCGACCCTCGGCGCCCTGTTCGGCGTGATCGCCGGCCTGCTGGCCGGGCTCGCGGCCACGCCCGCCGCGGCCGAGAGCTACACCCCGGTCGCCGGCGCCGGCTCCACGTGGGCGGAGAACGCCATCGACCAGTGGCGCAAGGCCGTCAACCAGTACGGCATGCGGATCAGCTACGCCGGCGGCGGCTCCTCCGACGGCCGCCGGCAATTCCTCAGCGGCACGGTCGACTTCGCGGTCTCGGACATCCCGTTCCAGACCCATCCGACCGACGGCTCGGCCGCCGAACGTCCGTCGGCCGGCAGCTACGCCTACATGCCGATCGTGGCCGGCGGCACCGCCTTCATGTACCACCTGACCGTCAACGGCAAGAGGGTCACCAACCTCCGCCTCTCCGGAGACGTCCTCACCAAGGTCTTCACCGGCGTGGTCAAGACCTGGGACGACCCGGTGATCAAGGCCGACAACCCGGGGCTCCAGCTGCCGCACCGCCCCATCGTCCCCGTCGTCCGCTCCGACGGTTCGGGCTCCACCGCCCAGTTCACGATGTGGATGGCCAACCAGCACAAGTCGCTGTGGCAGGCGTACTGCGGCAAGGTCGGCCGCTCCGGGGCCTGCGGGCAGACCTCGTACTACCCCACCGTGTCCGGCATGATCGCCCAGTCCGGCGACCCGGGCGTGGCGGGCTACGTCGCCCAGAACTACGGCGAGGGCGCCATCGGCTACGTCAACTACTCGTACGCCATCAACGAGGGCTATCCGGTCGCCAAGATCCTCAACCACGCGGGTTACTACACCGAGCCGACCCCGAAGAACGTCGCCGTGTCGCTGCTCAAGGCGAGGATCAACACCAACAAGAGCTCCGCCGACTACCTCACCCAGCAGCTCGACGGCGTCTACAACGACAGCGACCAGCGCAACTACCCGCTGTCCAGCTACTCGTACATGATCCTGCCCCTGAAGGCGCAGGGCACCTTCACCGAGGCCAAGGGCAAGACGCTCGGCGCCTTCTCGTACTACTTCATGTGCCAGGGGCAGCAGCAGATGCCCCAGCTCGGCTACTCGCCGCTGCCGATCAACCTGGTGCAGGCGGGCTTCGACCAGATCCGCCGGATCCCGGGCGTGCAGACGAAGAACATCAACATCAAGGGCTGCAACAACCCGACCTTCTCCAGCGACGGGCACAACAAGCTCGCCGAGACCGCCCCCTACCCGGCGGCCTGCGACAAGAAGGGCGCCGCGGCCTGCAACACCGGCAGCGGCGGCGCCAAGTCGGGCGGCGGCAGCGGGGGTTCGGGATCGACGGGCGGTAGGAGCGGCGGCGGCACCTCGGGCGGTACCGCGAACGGCAGTACGAACGGCGGGAGTTCGGGCGGCGGCGGCACGGGCGGCTCGGGCGGTACGGCGGGCGGCACCGCCCAGCCCGTCGTCGACCCCGACACCGGGCAGACCCTGGCGCCCGGCACCGGCACCGGCGGCGGATCGGGTACCGGCACCGGCGGTAGCGCCGTGGACGGCACCATCGCCCTCGCCCAGCCGGTCGCCGTGGCCGGGCACAGCGGCTGGACCAGCACCCAGACGCTGATGCTGCTCGCCGTGTTCCTGGTACTCGGGCTGCTGCTCCTGCCGTCCATCGTCTCGCGGGCGATGGCCGCGCGCACCGGGAGCGGCGCGAAGGGCGACACCAAGGACATCAGGGACGGGGGTGCGCGATGAAGCGCGTACGCAAGCTGCTGGTGCGCCTCGTCGCCGGCGCCGCCGCCGGAGCCCTCGCCGGCCTCGCGGTCGCCCAGACCGCCCAGCCCGCCACCGCCGCGAGCGGCACCGACTCCGCCGTCACCGTCTCCGGCCGCGGCGAGTTCAAGGACATGAAGTTCAAGGTCAGCCAAACCGCGCACCTCACCAGCCAGGCCATCACCGTCTCCTGGACCGGCGGCACCCCGAGCACCTTCGCGGGCACGCTGTTCAACACCGACTTCGTGCAGATCATGCAGTGCTGGGGCGACGACGACGGCACCGTCCCGGCCAACCCGGGCCCCTCGCGCACCCAGTGCCAGTACGGCGCCTCCCCGACCACCGACCGGGGCAGCTGGCCGGGCAACGAGTACGACGACTCCCGCAAGATCTTCTACAGCGCCGACCCCGGCAACTACGGCCAGGACGACCGCTACGGCGCCGGTGGCGTCTCAGGACAGGGCGAGGTGCCCTTCAAGTCCGTCGACGGCACGGTGATCACGAGCGGCACCCAGAACAACTCCCTGTTCAACCACAACACCACCAACGAGGTCGACTTCGCCCGCACCGGCGCCGACGGCACCGGCCAGGAGTTCTTCGAGGTACAGACCGCCAACGAGGCCCCGCACCTGGGTTGCGGCGTTCCGGTGACGGAGAACGGCCGTACGACACCGCGTTCCTGCTGGCTGGTGATCGTCCCGCAGGGCCACCTCGACCTCGACGGCAAGCCCTACGCCGACACCAGCCAGGTCAACGCCGGCTCCCCGGTCTCCTCCACCAACTGGAAGAACCGCATCGCCGTCAAGCTCGGCTTCAACTCGGTCGGCGCCAACTGCGCCCTCGGCTCCGACGAGCGTGCCACCACCGGCAGCGAACTCGCCGCCGACGCCATGAGCAGCTGGCAGGCGGCCCTGTGCCCGACCGGCAAGGTGTACGGCTACACCGAGCTCGGCGAGCCCGACACCCGCGCCCGCCTCACCGCGAACGGCTCCTCCGGGCTCGCCTTCACCACCCGGGCTCTCGGCGCCGACACCGGTACGACCGCACCCACGGACACCACCGTGTACGCGCCCACCACGCTTTCCGGCACCGTCATCGGTTTCACCATCGAACGCAGACCCAAGGCCGGAGCCTCCGACGCGGCCCGTCGCCTCGCCGGTACCAAGGTCGAGTCCATCGACCTCACGCCCCGGCTGGTCGCCAAGCTGCTCACCGAGTCCTACCGCAACTCCCCCTGGGGAGCGGTCCGCGGCTCCGCCGTCGCGAGCGGCTACGGCTGGGCGAAGAGCAACCCGGCGGGCCTGGCGACCGACCCCGAGTTCATCGCGCTCAACCCGGAGTTCGCGGAGCTGTCGATCCCCGAGACCCCGGCCACCGACACCGACCTGCTGACCTCGCTCGGCCACAGCGACTCGGCTCGCGCGGTCTGGCAGTGGATCGTCTCCGACAAGGAGGCCCGCGGCTTCCTCGCGGGCGTGTCCGACGACTGGGGGATGCGCGTCAATCCGTACTTCAGCACCAACGCGGACCTGAACCCGACCGGTTTCCCCTTCGACCCGGCGGCCACCGACACGTACCCCAAGAGCGATCCTTGGTGCACGATCCCGGCGAACAGCGGCGCCACCGAGAAGCAGTGCATGATCGACTTCCATCCGTACGTGACGGACATGCACGCCGGCGCCCTGCACACCCGGCGCGCCGACAACCTGTGGAAGGCGACCTGGGACCCGCTGGCCAGCCCGCCCGCGTACAAGAACCCCGGCCCGCAGACGGTGGGCTCCCGGTTCGTGATCACGGTCACGGACGCGGCCTCCGCCGCCCGGTTCGGCCTGCAGACCGCGCGTCTGCGCAACACGGCGGGTAAGTTCGTCGCGCCCACCACCGCGTCCCTCACCGCCGCCGCGGCGAGCGCGTCGGGCGCCCACGCCGCCGAGATCAGCCCGGCCAAGGCCACCGCGAAGGGCGCCTACCCGCTCGCGCAGCTGGTGTACGCGGCGGTACGCCCCGCCAAGCTCGACGCGGCCGCCCGCAAGGGCTACGCGGCGCTGCTGACGTACGCGGCCGGCAGCGGGCAGGTCCCCGGCGCGGACCCGGGCCGGCTCCCGGCCGGCTACGCCCCGCTGCCGAAGGCGCTGCGCTCGATCACCACCAGCGCCGCCACCACCCTCGCCCACTACACCGGGCCGTCCGCCACGCACGGCGGTTCCTCCGGCGGATCCAGCGGCGGCACCGGTGGTACGGAGGGCGGCTCCGGCGGTACGTCGGACGGGGGCGTCTCCGGCGGCGGTACAGGCGGCGGTGGTACGGACGGTGGTGGTACGGCATCGGGTGGCGGCGGGAGCGCGAGCCCCACGCCCAGCGGCGCGCCCTCCTACGACGGCGGCAAGGCCGTCGCGACCACGGCCGCGGGCACCACGCCGGCCGACCCGGCGAACGCGCTCCGCTACGCCGTCCCGCTCGGCGCGGCGCTCGGCGCCGTGGCCGGCGTGGGCGCGCCCTTCGCGGGCGGCAGTCGGCTCCGCTTCCCGCTGCGTGTACCGCTCCCGGGCGGCCGCGTCCTGACCATCCCTGCCCCCACCCTCCCGGAGCGGCTGCGCAGGCTGCTGCCCCCCGGCCGGGACTGACCCGCTGCCCGGACAAGGGAGTCCGGCTACCCGGGCCGGGGCTCTCGACCGGGGAGTCCGGTCCGTCGGGCTGAGGCTCCCGGGTGAGGGCGCCAGGTCCCTGTGGACCGAGGCACCCACAACGGAGTTCGGCCCGCCGGACTCCGTGCCGCACGACGACGGAGCCAGGCCCACCCGGGCCGGGGCTCCCCACAGACGGCCGTCCGCCCCGAAAGGCAGTCGGGGCGGACGGCCTGACCCCCCACCCTGCCAGATCCACCCACGCAGAACCGCCGTACAACCGACGCACAACCACAGGAGAACCTCGATGCGCACAATGCGCCTCACCGCGGCCATGGTCGCCGCCACCGTGGTGTCCGGCACGCTGGCTCTCGCGAGCCCGGCGTCCGCCGACCCCACCCCCGCCGGGACCTTCCGCCAGCTCGTCGGCGTGGGTTCCGACACCACCCAGGACGTCCTCAACGCCCTGGCCGGAGACACCGTCAACGGCAAGAGCTACGCCGACACCGCCGTGAAGGCGGGCGACGCGGGGATCGCTTCGTACGACGCGATCCCCTCCGGTTCCGCCACCACCACCATCCAGACCCGCTCGGGCGGCCCGTCCTTCCTGCGCCCCAACGGCTCCGGCAAGGGCAAGCTCGCCCTCAGCGAGTCGCTGACCGGTGACAAGTTCCCCAGCAGCGACGGCGTCGTCATCAAGGGCCAGGTCGACTTCGCCCGCTCCTCGGGCGGCCCGAGCGTCTCCGGCACCGCCCTCACCTACGTCCCGTTCGCCCGGGACGCGGTCGGCGTCGCGGTCCGAGGCTCGGGTCTCGACACGCTGACGGTCGACCAGTTGCACGACATCTACGCCAACGGCGGGTCGCCCACGGTGAACGGCCACGTCGTGCACCCGGTCATCCCGCAGGCCGACTCCGGCACCCGCAAGTTCTTCCTCGCGGCGATCGGCCTCAACGAGCTCACGGTCTCCTCGAACATCCCGACCGTCCAGGAGAACCAGGCGAACGCCGCGCTCACCCAGGACGGCGCGCTGGTGCCGTTCTCCGTGGGCAGCTGGATCGCCCAGAACAACGGCATCGCGCCCGACTACAGCACGACCGCCGTCGCCGCCGGAGCTCACCTGGCCAGCATCCAGCTGCCCGGCGACACCGGCGCCACCAGCCCGGTTACCACGGTGAACGGCAAGCTCACCCCGGTCGCCGGCTACTTCGAGAACGCCACCTTCGGCCGCGACGTCTACAACGTCGTCCCGAGCCGCGCGATCGACCCCACCAGCGTCTTCTTCGACAAGGCGCTGTACGACGTCTTCGTCACCAGCGGCACCCACGAGGCGGCCCTCGCCACCGACACCGCCGAGAAGGTCATCGCCGACTTCGGCTTCCTGAACGAGTCGTACAACGGCTCGGTCAACCCCGCCAAGCACGCCAAGCTCGGCGGCCTGGAGGAGTCCGGCATCGACATCAAGGCGCCCAACGCGCCTGTCCTGAGGGCCACCCCCGGCGACGCGAGCCTCAAGCTGACCTGGGGCGCCCCCACCCCCGCGCCCGCGCTGCCCGTCACCGACTACCGCGTCACGCTGACCGGTTCGGACGGCGCCGTCGTGGCCGTCAAGGACGTCCCGGCCACCACCCTGTCGTACAGCTTCACCGGCCTGGCCCTCGGCACCTACACCGCCTCGGTCTCCGCCGCCAACCTCAACGGCACGGGCTCCGCCGCGTCCTGGACCGGCGCCGTCAAGTACACCAGCGCCGTGAAGGCCACCGCCGCCACGACCGCGTACGGCAAGACCCCGAAGGTCGTCGTCGCTGTCACCGGTTCGCACGGCGTCGTCCCGAGCGGCAAGGTGACCGTCAAGGACGGCGCCACCACGCTCGGCACCGGCACCCTGGACAGCTCCGGCAAGGTCACCATCGGCCTGTCCAACCACCTCAAGGTCGCCACGCACACCCTGTCGGTGATCTACGGCGGCAGCACCAAGCTCAACTCGTCCGTGACGGCCACCAAGCTGACGATCACCAAGGCGACCGCGTCGGTCGGCAGCACCGCGCCCGCCTCGATCAGCCACACCGGCCGCGCCAAGGTCGGCGTGAGGGTCGCCGCGACCGGCACCACGCCGACCGGCACGGTCCGCGTCTACGAGGGCTCCCGCGTGATCGCCACCGGCACGCTGAGCGGCGGCAGGGTCACCATCACCCTGCCCAAGCTGGGCCGTGGCAAGCACACCATGCACGTGTACTACACGGGCTCCACGACGGTGAACTCGAAGAACGGCGTGAACTTCACCATCAAGTCCACCTGACGCACCACCCGTCGGGGAGACCGCCACGGCGGTCTCCCCGACGGCCCCACCAGCCAAGCCCCACCAGCCAAGCCCCACCAGCCAAGCCACCAGTGAAGCCATGGAAGGAGACGCGTCGCCGTGACGGTCGCCGTACAGACCACGCTCACCACGCCCGTACCGCGGCTGGGCGTTCGCGGAGTCACCGCCGTCCGGCACCTCGCCCGGGGCGGTCTGCTCACCCTGGCCGCCCTGCTGCTCGGCCTCACCGCCCAGCTGCTGCTCGTCAGCGGCATCCAGGAACGGGCCGCGCAGCACGCCGCGTACGACGCACTGCGCACCCAACTCGCCCTCGGAACCGCCCCGGTGGCCCAGATCGACCAGCAGGGCAGCCTGCTCGCGCCCGGCACACCGGTCGCCCTCATCGACATCCCCGCCGTCGACGTCCACCAGGTCGTCCTGGAGGGCACCGACTCCGCCGTCCTCACCGACGGCCCCGGCCACCGCCGGGACACCCCGCTGCCCGGACAGTCCGGCACCAGCGTGCTGATGGGCCGCGCGGCCGCCTACGGAGGTCCCTTCGGCCGTCTCGACCAGCTCGCCGCGGGCGACACGTTCACCGTGACCACCGGCCAGGGCAAGGCGAAGTACCAGGTTCTTGGCGTACGACGGGCCGGCGACCCGGCGCCCGCCGCCGTGGCCTCCGGCAAGGGCCGCCTGGTCCTCGTCACGGCCACCGGCCCGCACTTCATGCCCGGCGGGGTGCTGCGCGTCGACGCCGACCTGATCTCCACCCCCGCCCAGACGCCGGCGGCCGTCATCCGCTCCGGCACGCTTCCGGAGTCCGAACAGCCCCTCGCCCACCCCTCCGGCGTGCCGTGGCCGCTGGTCATGTGGCTCCAGGCGCTGGTGGCCGCCGCCGTCGCCGCGGTGTGGACCTGGCACCGCTGGGGCCGGCACCAGACGTGGATCGTGTTCGCCCCCGTGGTCGCGGTCCTGGGCCTCCAGGTGGCCGTCCGCACCACCGAACTGCTGCCGAACCTGACGTGAACCCTGTGAACCTTCCCGAGACCCACGATCACCCCGAGGTGCCCGACGTGACCGATGCGACCGCTTCCCTCGATACGACGGCGACCGACACCGTCGTCCTGCCGCCCGTCGCGCCCGTCGCGCCCGTCGCGCCCGTCGGGACCGTGACGGGAGCCGCGAAGGGGGCCGTCGCTCCGGCGACCCTCGAGGCCCGCGCCGTCTCGGCCTGGTTCGGCAGCCACCAGGTGCTGCAACAGGTTTCCCTCACGATGCCCGCCGGGCAGGTCACCGCCCTGATCGGCCCCTCCGGCTGCGGCAAGTCGACCTTCCTGCGCACGCTCAACCGGATGCACGAGCTGATCCCCTCGGCCGCGATGGGCGGCGAGGTGCTCTTCGACGGCGAGGACATCTACGCCCCCGAGCGCCGTCTGACCGACGCGCGCCGCCGGATCGGCATGGTCTTCCAGAAGCCCAACCCGTTCCCCGCCATGTCGATCTACGACAACGTGGTGGCGGGTCTGCGCCTGACGGGCACGCGCGTCGGCCGTCGAGAGAAGGACGAGCTGGTCGAGGAGAGCCTGACCAGGGCCGGCCTGTGGAAGGAGGTACGGGACCGACTCCGCCAGCCCGGCGGCGCGCTCTCCGGCGGCCAGCAGCAACGCCTGTGCATCGCCCGCGCCCTGGCCGTACGTCCCCAGGTGCTGCTGATGGACGAACCGTGCTCGGCGCTCGACCCCACGTCCACCCGCCGGGTCGAGGAGACCATCCACGAACTCGCGGGCCAGGTGACCGTCGTGATCGTCACCCACAACATGCAGCAGGCGGCCCGCGTCTCGCAGCAGTGCGCGTTCTTCCTCGCCGAACAGGGCACCCCCGGTGGCATCGTCGAACACGGCGCCACCGAACACATCTTCGGCGACCCCGAGGACCAGCGCACGGCGGACTATGTGGCGGGCCGCTTCGGCTGACATCCTCGGCTTCTGTGATGATCAGACGCCGAACTCTCCTGGCCGCGCTCGCGACGACCCCAGTCCTGGGCGGCGTCGCGGCCACCACCGCCACCCCCGCGGTGGCCGCCGAACCCGCCTCGAACACGGCCCTCTACGCGGACCCCACCTGGACCGAGGGCGTGGACTGGTCCCGCCGCTCCAGACGCCACCTGATCGACGACCAGAGCACGACCGGCCACGCCCCCTTCCTCCGCTCCACGGTCATCGCCCCGCACGGCGGCGGCATCGAAGGGGGCACCTCGGAACTCTGCCTGGCGACAGCCGGTTACCACCCCGCCGACCTCGCACCCACCCCGGCGGCAGGACCGGTGCACGACTTCTGGATGTTCGAGGGCCTGATGAGCAGCGGAAACGGGGCGCTGCACGTCACCTCCACCCACTGCGACGACACGATCGCCCGCTCCCTGTGCGCGGGCAGCCTCAACGTCGTCTCCCTGCACGGGTGCACCCCCGAACAGGCGGGCCTGGAGGCCGGCGCCAAGGCGGTCCTGATCGGCGGCCTCAACCCGACCTTCCGGCAGTACTTGCTGGAGGAGTTCACCGCGGTCGGCATCCGCGCGGTGACCGCCTCGGGCGAGGAGGAGATCGCCGGAATCTCCCCCGACAACATCTGCAACCGCACCCTGCTCGGCATGGGCGCCCAACTGGAGATCACGACGGCTCTACGGACCTCGATGTTCGCCGCTGGCAAGAACACGGTCGCCGACCGCGCGACCAACCTGCTCCCCTCCTTCTGGACCTTCGTGGCAGCGGCACGCAAGGCGATCGACCGGGTGGAGGCGGGGCAGACGGTGCTGTGACGCCGAGGACGGGCTACCCGCGCGTATGTCCGTTCCTGACGGCGTCAATGACAGTGCCGAACTGGGCGGGGGAGACCGTGAGGACGACGTCCGGTTCGTCGTTCTCGCGGAGGCGGATGGTTCCGTCGGGGGCGGCGGCCATCCTGACGCAGGAGGAGACCTCCGAGCCGTAAGCGAACTTCTGCCGGCTGATTTCGGGCATGGACTTCGGCCTGGGCGCCTCGGGATTTGTTGCGCGCGCGAAGGAAACGGACAAGGGCGAGACGGACGCGGCTTGCTGAGCGGCCTGCCGTACGCCTTGTTGCACCCACTCGTACGATTGCCCTGAGAGCAGCGGTACTTGTGATGCCGGTGCGACGGGGACGGGATGAGCCATGGGGGCACAGGGAAACAGCGGATCCGGTCAGGGCGGCCGTTCTGATCTGCGCGTATCCAGCCACGATCTGACGAAGCTGGCCGACGATCTCGACGACGTACAGGACCACCTGGACCAGCAGGTGAAGCGCATGGACGCGATCGTGGACCGCATCGAGGCGGGCTGGCACGGCCCGGCGGCGACGGCATACCGAGAGTTCCACCGGGCGGCCGCCGAGGACGCCGTACGCATCCGTGACGTGATGAAGCACCTCGAACAGGCCGTGCGGTTGAGCCGGGACGGCTTCACGGAGCAGGAGTTGGACGTGCTCCAGCAGATGCGGCAGATCCGGGTGGACGTGGCGAGCGAGGCGGCCAGGCTGTCCACACCGCACCCGGACGCGGCCTCGGCCACTCCGTCCGCGCCGTCGCGCAGCAGCCTCGACTCGTTCTGAGATTTCTGCCAGAAGCCGTCAAGAAGCGCACTGCACAGCCGTAACGACCAACGGCCAACGACCAAGGGGGACCATGTCGACCGGGAACTCCGACGACGACCACATAGCCGTCTCGTTCGCGACCCTTCACGACCTCGCCGCCGAGCTGGAGGACATCCTCAAGAAGCTCAACGGCAAGCTGGACGGCCTGTACGACCGCGTCGTACCGGTCGTGCTGTCCTGGGAGGGCGAAGCCCGCGAGGTCTTCGTCGACAAGCTCGACGAGTGGGACCGCTCGGCCCAGGACCTCCAAGCCGCCCAGAAATGGCTGCACGCGTACGTGACCACCGGCCACGCCAACTATGCGGCGGCGCACCGGGCCGTGTTGCGGGGCTGGGGGGCCGCTTGATGGCCACTCCCACTCCCGAACCCAGTGCGTCGGCCAGCCCCTCTGCCGGCGACACCCATCCCGCTCCGAAGCCCACCGACCTCGAGCCCGAGCCGAGTCCTGGTACCTCCCCGGACCCCAACTACAAGCCCCCGCCCCCACCACCGACCGGCCATGACGGCCGTCCCTCGGACGCCCGCCGAGCGTGGGAGCGCGAGCAACTCAGACAGCCCGCGCCCGACAGTGGGGGCGGCTTCGACGTGAAGACCGCGCACGTCTACTACACGTCCGCGTTGATCCGTGACGAGCAGTTCACCTTTCACAAGGCGGCCACGGGGCTCGTGGACGACGTGCACCGTCGGCAGGCGGCTGGAAAGGGCAGCGGTGCCGACGACTTCTCCGAGACGTACGACGAGGTGGCCAAGGCATTCCTGGACGTGTGGGCCAAGGCTGTCGGCAGCATCGGAGGCGTCTCGCTCGGTCTGACCAACACCGCGAACAACTACGCGGCCGCAGACTGGCACTCACGCGGAATACAGGGGCCACCCCCTCGCAGGGACGCCCCGATCGGCGTCGGTAAAGTCCTGTACGGTCCGGTGGCCTCCATCAAATGGACCGGCACCGGCGACGGCACAGACACCGCCTTCTGGGCCGGAATCGGTGAACTGCCCGACCTACTGGCAGGTTTGATCAAGCCGGCTGTTGAGGACGGGTTGAGGCTCGGCAAGACCCACGAGATCACCCCGGGAGCCGAGACCGACGATCTGCGCGACATCGGAAACGCCTGGGAAGCCGCGGGGAAGTCGGCGCAGAAGTCCGCCGACCACTTCACCGAGTGCATCGAGTATCTGACCGACGGCAGCAACAGTGACTGGCAGAGCGCCATGAACGGCTTCTGCCAGTCGATCTGGGGTACCACGGCGTGGGGCGGGCGCCGGGACACCGACAACAACGCCGTACCCCCGAGCCAGTCAGGGGGTCGGGACTGGCGCACCAACTTCAAGGAGAATCCTTCCGCACGCCGCCCCATCATCGAGGTCCTGAAGAAGACCGGTGACGATATGAAGAAGGCGTTCCACGATGTGGCGGACGCCGCCGACAAGTGCCGGAAGACCACCGAACACCTGGCGACGGAGGCGACGAAGGCGACGGTCAGGGACCTCGTCCCGGATGGCTTCGGCTGGGAGGAGTTCACCAAGATGGCGGCCGTGCTCACCGTCGTGGAGATCACCGCCGTCTTCCGCTCGCACATGGACAAGTCGGGAGCCGACGCGGCGGTCGAGACCTGCCACAAGGCGTTCCACGACGGTGCGGAGCAGCTCCGCAAACTCCTCCCGGAGCTCAGGGAGGCCTCGCTCAGTGCTCCCACCTACGAGGCGGAAGAGGCACGCGCGGAAGCTTTCGGCGCGCGGTCCTTGAATGAATTCAAGCCCGAGCACAAGTGGTCCACTCCGGGGGACGCGGACCGCGGGGTCTACAAACTGGACCTGGCTTCCACGGAGTGGCTGGAGAACTCTCATACGGTCAGTAAGCACGTGGGTCTCACGGACGACCAGTTGGCACAGCGACTGCGGGACGACTTGAAGAAGCCGCCGCGGGAAGGGTCGGCTTGGCCCAACGGCCAACCCAAGGTCGCCGAGGCGTCTACTTTCAGGAACCTGGAATCGGCGCAGAAGATGACGCAGTACAACATCGACGAGAACGCCGATGTCATCAATAACTGGATCGCCGAGGACAAGCCCAAGAAAGGGGATCGGATGGACATCGCGGTGCCCGAGACCCCGTACGGCCACAGCGGCCGGAGTATTGGCAAGGAAGAAATCCAGGGCGACCCCTTCCCGGTCGACAAGGCGAAATATGTGGACGGCGTTGAGACCCGAATTCTCTACGACCCCGACCTCGACCCGCCCTTCACAGTGATGACCTCGATGCCGAAGAACGTGAAGAAGTAGGATGAGTCGCATGACGCACCCGGAAGCTCTCGAATACTCGAATTTCGCAGGCGCTCGCATGCTCTTGGAGCCGTACTACGGCTGGAGCAGAAGGATTCCTGATGAACCGTCCGAGTGGCAGAAGAAGCTGTTTCCGCTCATTCGCGGAATACGGACCGCAGAACAGGACGGCGGTCGAAACCTGCGCGAGATCGCTACCGAACTGCGGCTGGCGGCAGAACTCTTCGAGGAATTTCCCGGTGGATCTCACAAGGCGCTGAACAGGATTCCGTGTGCGGAAACCGAGGAGCGCACGTCCGAAGTTCTGCGAGAGATCGCTCGCCATCTTGAAGACTGGAACGCCGATTGGAGGAGGTACGGGGAAACACCCATGGATGTTTGGGAGCTGGGTCTCCGTTTCCCCCGCTTCAGTCAGATCCTGCCGATCTACTTCGGTCAGGACGGCATGGCCATCAGTGACGACATGCAGGACGCCACGGTGGAAGAAGGAATCCGCATGTACATCGATCAGACGCATCCGCGCTGCCCGTGGTACCTGCCCAGTGTTGTCGCCGAGTGTTACCAGGCACTTGCCCTGTTCCACACGGAGCACCAAATGGACCGGTTCTTCAGCCATGCGGCGATGGCCGGCGGCTCCGGTAGCGAGGATTTCCTCGACTTCTTCCCGTTGTTTGCCCGCCTGTGTATCGAGCACCTGAAGGAAGCCCACTCACCCCTGTGGGAACCTGAACAGAACTAGGGCAGGAGACAATCGGTCCATCATGCGTACCCGCTCCGCCACCTACCCCGACCGCGAGACCGCCCAGTGGGCCACCCAGCTCGTCGTCACCGCCAATGAGCAGCTCATCCACCGCTGGCTGGCCCAGGGCACTCGCCCCCGCCTGGCCATCGAGGCCTCTTGGCCGAGCCGCCCCGACCCGGTCGGCCGGGTGTTGCTCCAGGCGATGATGCTGGCGGGTCGCGAGCCCGTGGACGTACGTGCCGCGCGCGTGATCCTGAAGCGGGACGCGTCCCGGCCGCACGGCTTCGTCGTCCATGCCACCTTCCCCGTCTACCTGTAGAAGGCCGACTGCCGTGCCCTTGAGCCCCCTAGAACACGACCGCCGCTACGGTGAACTGGACCAGGTGATCCGCGCCTACGCCGGACAGTCGGCGGACGACACCCCGGACAAGCCCAGCCAGGCCCTGACGGCCTACCTCCGCCACACCTGGCACACCCGCCCTTGGGCGCTGGCCACGGCGGAGGCCGAGCTGAGGGAGTACGCCCGTAATCCACCCGGCCGGCTCCGCCTTCGCCTCGGGGAGTTCTACGCGATCCCGGACGTCGGGCTTCCCGAGTCGGACATCCAGGAGTGGCTGTCCTGCCTCGCCGACCACATCAAGGACAGCGTCGAGACCGGCGAGGCCCCGCCCCCGGCCACCCCCGACACCCACTGGGAATGGCACGCCCGCTTCCCCGAACTCGCTCAGCTCCTCGGCGGCTGGTTCTCCCAGGACATGCCGGACGAGTTCGACGACCACGACGCCGCCCTCGACGACTACGTCACGGGCACCCACCCGCAACTCATCGCCCGCCTCGTCGGCGAACTGCGCGAACTCCTCGCCCTGGACCTGGACGAGCCCGACTACGCCCTGGCCGTCGCCGAACTGGGCATGGAGGTCGACCCGCCCGCCCCCTACAGCCCCAGCGGCTGGCTCACCCTCGTCGCCGAACGACTCGCGACGCCGCGAGCGGACTACGGGCCTGACGCCGGTCAGTGAGGCGCGCGGCCCGTTCACTGCCCCACGTACGCCGCGAACGCCGCCCAGGCAGCCGGGGCGACCACGACCACGGGCCCGTCCACGTCCTTGTCCTTCGAGTCACGGACCGCGACGGCGCCGGGTATGTTGCGGGCGACTTCGACGCACTCCTGGCCGGCATCGCCGCCGCTGTAGCTGGACTTGACGAACGCGAAATCGAACTCGGTCACCGGGGCTACATCTCCTTGCGAATGGCTTCGATGAGGTCGAGGGCGTTGCGTTCCGCCAGCCCGATCCGCGCGATGCGGTCGAAGATCCGGCCGTGCCGGGCGGCATCCTCCTCGCTTTCCAACCAGAGCGTAGAAGACGGTACGTCCATATGTACGACGTCCAGCGCGCCAAGCTCGGCAAACGAGACGACGCTGAACGACCCGGTCATGCCGGGGTTCGCCCCTGCCAGCCAGGGGACCACCTGCACCTTCACCGTATCCATGTGCGCCAGGTCGAGCAGTTGCCCCAGTTGCTCCCTCATCACCTCGCGACCGCCAACGAGTTGGCGCAGCGCCCCCTCGTGGAGTACGACCCAGAGTTCCAAAGGTCGTTCCGACCGCAGTCGCGCCTGACGGGCCAGCCTCGCCTCAACGAATGGCTCGATCTCGCTCGGGTCCTCCCACGAACCGGCTCCGACGGCCACCGCCCGCGCATAGTCGGGGGTCTGCAACAGGCCAGGGATGAAGGCGAGTTGCCAGGTTCGGATGCTGGTGGCGATGTCCTCCAGGGCGACGTACTCCACCATGGCGGGAAGCTGTGGGTACTGGTTCCACCAGCCGTGGGCCTTGCGTCGCTCGCGATCCGTGCGGGCCAGGGTCAGCAGCCTCCCGATCGCGTGCTCGCCGGTCTCGCCGTACAGATGGCACAACGCACGGATGTCCGGGTCGCGGATCGGCACCAACCCGCGCTCCATCTTGGCGACCTTGGCCACCGACGCCGACAGTGCCTCGGCCGCGTGTGCTTGACGCAGCCCGTGCGCCTCGCGCATGCGCAACAGCTCGCCGCCCAGTCGTCGCGCCAGCACGGTCGACACGGACACGCCACGATCAGGGCTTCTGCCTGCCATCTCGCGTTCCCTCCAGCCGAGTTGGTCACAGTCTGTGCCGTCGACGCACTGTGAGCAAGCAAGTTCGAGTAGAAATTTATGGCCTCATAGTTGATGGCCCTCACGAATGACGCTACTTTTGGTGTTCGGACGGTTACTCAACGGCGCCAGGCGGCGGAAGCGCACCGTGCTCCCAAACGGGTACCGCGCGGCAGAGTCACCCCACCTGGCACCCCCCTCGCGCAAGGAGACGCCCCCCGTGACCAACTCCTGCCCTCCCCCTCGCCTCCCCAAGGGCGACGACCGCTACGACTCCGTGGACTACACCCCCTACCCGAGCAACATCCCCCGCGCCCGCAGACATGTCGCCCAACTCGCCGTCGACTGGGGTCACCCCGACATCGCCGGGGACGCGGCGCTGCTGGCAAGCGAGTTGTGCACGAACGCCCTGCTCCACGGATGCTTACGGGACCGCCTGTTCCGCGTCGAGACCTCGCTGATCGGCAACGCGCTGCGCGTCGCCGTGACCGACCCGAGGGGCGAGCGGCTTCCGTCTCCCCGCACGCCCGTCGCGGATGACCAGTTCGGCCGAGGCCTCCTCGTCGTCCGCACACTCGCGAACCGCTGGTCCGTGGAGAAACTCACCGTCGGCAAGACCGTCTGGGCGGAGCTGGACATGCGCGGGGATCTTGATGCCTGACCTGCTGAGCCGTCATCGGCAGGACCACTCCGCGGCGGCTGTGTGACGGCGCCTGCGGGGCCACGCATGCGGGGCCACGCACAAAGGCCACGTACACGGGGCCACGTAGGGAATGGCGAAGGCGCCGTCGCGATCAAGATCCTCATGGTCGGCAGCACGGCTGCCTGACCCCGGCGACTGTTCAGGGAGCCCAGGGGCATCCCCTCGCCCCGATGGCCCCGGACCCCGGTGGCCCCTCGCGCCCGGGTCGACAGGGAGTGGTGTTCCTGCATCCGTGCGCATGATCTTGGTCAGGTCTGTGGGACCGTAGGGCACGGGAATGGGCTCGGACACCCCGAGCGTTCCCCTATGGGAGTGCGCCGGAAGCCCCGGCGGACTGGATCGGGAGAGGGGCGGCGGCCCGCATCAAGGGCCCGCGTCACCCCGTGGTCACGGGCCGTCACCGCAGTCGGCCATCGTGGCGGACATGGCAGTCGGCCATCGTCCCGGACGCGACAGTCGGCCTTCGGCCCGGATGCGGTCCGGGCGGGGCGCGCATACCGTCTGGCTCAAGATCCCATCGTCCGGAAAGGCGGGCGAGCATACCCATCCCACCGGAAACCTATGCGGCGCGTGGCCAAGTTTCTTCCCCTAACGGGCTGAAGTTTTGTTGATCGTGGGTCAGTTGGCCGCCCCGCCGCCCTACCCTTCAAAGGGTGAACCAATTGATGTCCCGAGAGTACGAGGCCGATGTCCCCGGGGGAGCACCGCTCCCCGGCACCCTGCCCGACGCCCTGCGTGCCGAGCTGATCGCGTTCCGGCGCGACATGCACATGCACCCGGAGCTCGGCAACCAGGAGTTCCGCACCACCGCGGCACTCAAGGCACGCCTGGAGCGGGCGGGCCTCAAGCCCCGCGTGCTCGACATCGGAACCGGGCTCATCTGTGACATCGGGATCGACGCCGGTGAAGGTGCGGCGGCGGACGAAGGAGACGGCGCACGCGACCGCGTACGGGACCGTGCGGTCGACGGCGGACGCGGCATGCTCGCCCTGCGCGCCGACATCGACGCGCTGCCCATCCCGGACACGAAGAGCGACTGCGCGTACCGCTCGACCGTGCCCGGCCGCGCGCACGCCTGCGGCCACGACGTGCACACGACCGTCGTCCTCGGCGCCGGGCTCGTCCTCGCCGAGCTGCATCGCCAGGGACTCCTGCCGCATCCCGTACGGCTGATCTTCCAGCCCGCCGAAGAGGTGCTGCCCGGGGGCGCGCCCGACGCCATCGAGTCCGGAGTGCTGGACGGCGTGGGGCGGATCATCGGCGTGCACTGCGACCCGAAGGTCGACGCCGGACGGATCGGGCTGCGCCACGGTCCCATCACCTCGGCCTGCGACCGGCTGGAAGTCTCACTCGACGGCGCCGGCGGCCACACCGCGCGCCCCCATCTCACCACCGACCTCGTCACCGCCGCCGCGCGCGTCGTCACCGACGTGCCGTCCCTCGTCGCCCGGCGCGTGGACGCCCGCAGCGGGCTCGCGGTGACCTGGGGACGCGTCGAGTCCGGGCACGCCTGCAACGTCATCCCGCAGCACGCCGAGCTCTCCGGGACCGTCCGCTGTCTCGACCTCGAGGCCTGGCGGCAGGCGCCCGACCTGGTGCACGCGGCCATCGACGAGATCGCGAACCTGTACCGCGCCAAGTCCGAGATCAACTACATCCGGGGCGTCCCGCCGGTCGTCAACGACCCGGCGGTCACGGAGCTCCTCCATGACGCCATGACCTCGCGGCGCGGCCCGCACTCCGTCGAGGACACCGAGCAGAGCCTCGGCGGCGAGGACTTCTCCTGGTACCTGGAGCACGTGCCCGGTGCCATGGCGCGCCTCGGCGTCCGTACGCCGGGCGAGCGCACCACCCGTGACCTGCATCGTGGCGACTTCGACGCCGACGAGTCGGCCATCACGGTCGGAGTCGAGCTCTTCACCGCGGCGGCCCTGCTGGACGCGATCCGCTAGACGTGCCCCCGTGAGCGCGGGACGCTCAGTCGGAGACGCTGCACAAGTGACGTAGGGGTACCTGGTCCGCCGGTCCGCCCGATGCCCCGATCGGCACCCCTTCGTCCACTTGCGTCACCCCGCCGTAACGGGTGGCGGGCAAACGTAACCCGGTGGCGGCACGGTTCGGTAACGGCCCGGAGAAACCCCGTTCCCCTCCCCTTCTACGCGCGTTACTGTGCGCCGAAATCGCTGCGTCGGCGGCGTGTTGGGGAAGCGGACCGGCGACGGCCGTGGGGATGAAGGGTGCTTGCTGTGCGTCTGATGTCTCGGAGGACCAGGTTCTCTCAAGCAGCGGTGGCCGTCTCGGTCATCGCCCTCGCGGCGGTCGGTTGTGGCAAGTCGAGCACCGACACGAGCAGCGACTCCAAGAAGAGCTCGTCGGGTTACACCGGGAAGGGCATCGGTCTCGCGTACGACATCGGCGGCAAGGGCGACCAGTCCTTCAACGACGCCGCGTACGCCGGTTTCCAGAAGGCCGAGACCGAGTTCAAGATCGGCGGCCGGGACATCGAGCCGCAGGACGGCGAGTCCGACGCCGACAAGGTGCAGCGCCTGGAGCAGCTCGCCAAGTCCGGCTACAACCCGGTGATCGGCGTCGGCTTCGTGTACGCGCCGGCCGTCAAGGAGGTCGCGGCGAAGTACCCGAAGGTGACCTTCGGCATCATCGACGACGAGCAGGACAAGGCCGCGAACATCGCCGACCTGGTCTTCCACGAGGAGCAGTCCTCCTACCTCGCGGGTGTCGCGGCGGCGAAGGCCACCAAGAAGAACCACATCGGCTTCATCGGTGGCGTGGACATCCCGCTGATCCACAAGTTCGAGGCGGGCTTCGACCAGGGCGCGAAGTCGGTCAACCCGAGCATCAAGATCGAGTCGCAGTATCTGACGCAGACTCCCCAGGAGGGTGGCTTCGCCAGCCCCGACAAGGGCAAGGACGCGGCGGCCGGCCAGATCGAGAAGGGCGCCGACGTGCTCTACCACGCGGCCGGCCTGTCCGGTCAGGGCGTGATCTCCGAGGCCGCGTCCAAGAAGGTGTGGGCCATCGGCGTCGACTCCGACCAGTACGCGCAGAGCTCTCTGGCCAAGTACAAGGACTACATCCTCGGCTCGGCCCTGAAGAACGTCGGCGGCGCGGTGTACGACCTGGCCAAGTCCGTCGTCGACGGCAAGCCGCTGAGCGGTGTCGTGCGCGGCGACCTGAAGTCGGGCGGCGTCGGCTTCGCCGACTCCAACCCGAAGTACAAGGCCCTGACGGACGTGGTCGCGGCGGTCGACAAGGCCAAGCAGGACATCATCGACGGCAAGGTCACCGTCAAGACGACCCAGTGAGTCGCGCCTGTCGTCACTGATCACCGGCCTCGCGTCACTGATCACCGATGAGGGAGCCCCCCGCCCGACGTACGGGCTGGGGGCTCCCTCATTCATGCGTGCGGGCGTGCAGCACGTGCATGCGTTCATGCGGGGTCGTTCTGGCGCGACGGTGATCCTGGGGAAAGATCAAACCGGGCCAGAATCTCGCAAAGTACCATGGTCTGGTACATGGCATCGCATACATGGATGTCACGTCGATGGTGTGTCGGTACCGCGTCGGTACCGCGTCGACACCGCGCCCGGGAGCCGGGCGCCTTTGCCGAGCAGAAGCCCCAGGTGCGCCCCAGGTGCGTCCTAGGTGTTCGGAGATTGTTCGCCGAGGGTTCAAAACGGTCGGATAACACTCTGGCGACGTGGGTTCTCTGCTATGTCTACGCGCGTTACGCTGCGGCGGAATCAGCGCCTGGTTTGGGCGCCTGCACAAAGGAGTCACGTTCATGCGCCGGGTGTCCCGAATCGCGGTTGCGGGCGTTGCGACCGCATCCCTCGCCGTTGCTCTCTCCGCCTGTGGCGGCTCGTCCACCGAAGCCTCCAGTGGCGGCTCGGCCAAGACCAAGGGCATCGGCCTTGCGTACGACATCGGCGGCAAGGGCGACCAGTCGTTCAATGACGCCGCGTTCGCCGGTTTCCAGAAGGCCGAGACCGACCTCAAGATCAGCGGCCGGGACATCGAGCCGCAGGACGGCGAGTCCGACGCCGACAAGGTGCAGCGCCTGGAGCAGCTCGCCAAGTCCGGCTACAACCCGGTGATCGGCGTCGGCTTCGTGTACGCGCCGGCCATCAAGGAGGTCGCGGCGAAGTACCCGAAGATCACCTTCGGCATCATCGACGACGAGCAGGACAAGGCCGCGAACGTCGCGGACATGGTCTTCCACGAGGAGCAGGCCTCCTACCTCGCGGGTGTCGCCGCGGCGAAGGCCACCAAGAAGGACCACATCGGCTTCGTCGGCGGCGTGGACATCCCGCTGATCCACAAGTTCGAGGCCGGTTACGTCCAGGGCGCCCAGTCGGTCAACCCGAAGATCAAGATAGAGAAGCAGTACCTGACCCAGACGCCCCAGGAGGGTGGCTTCTCCAGCCCCGACAAGGGCAAGGACGCGGCCGAGGGTCAGATCGAGGCGGGCGCGGACGTGATCTACGCCGCCGCGGGTCTGTCGGGCCAGGGTGTCATCCAGTCCGCCGCCTCGCACAAGGTGTGGGCCATCGGCGTCGACTCCGACCAGTACAAGCAGGACGCGCTGGCCAAGTACAAGGACTACATCCTGACTTCGGCCACCAAGGACGTCGCCGGGGCGGTCTACAACCTCGCGAAGTCCGTGGCGGACGGCAAGCCCGAGACCGGCGTCGTCCGTGCCAGCCTCGCCACCGGCGGTGTCGGCCTGGCCGACTCGAACCCGGCGTTCAAGAACAACGCCGACCTGCAGGCCGCGCTGAAGAAGGCCGAGGCGGGTATCAAGGACGGCTCGATCACGGTCAAGACCTCCTGACCGGAGCCCTGATCCCGGCCCAGGTCACGACGTCATCACCAGACGTCGAAACCATGGCCATGGCAACGCTGTAATGGCAGCGTTACGGCCACGGAACGGGGCGTGGGGAGGATGACCTCCTCGTGCCCCGTTCGCGCGGCAGAATGCTCGGATCGGATCGGATCGGACCGAAAGCAGTCCGAAAAGAACCCGGTCCGTCCGAGTGGAATTCAAAGCAGGGGCGCTACGCGCGTAGATAGGCCCCTTTTCCAAGGAGAGTGCGCCATCGACGCGTCCAGCAGCCCTCCGCTCACCGCGCAGTCGACCGCGGTCGAGCTGGCGGGGATCACCAAGCGTTTCCCCGGTGTGGTGGCCAACCATGACATCCACCTGACGGTCCGCAAGGGCACGGTCCACGCCCTCGTCGGCGAGAACGGTGCCGGCAAGTCGACGCTGATGAAGATCCTCTACGGCATGCAGAAGCCGGACGAGGGCACGATCGCCATCGACGGTGAGCAGGTCAGCTTCTCGTCGCCCGCCGACGCCATCGTGCGCGGCATCGGCATGGTCCACCAGCACTTCATGCTCGCCGACAACCTCACCGTCCTGGAGAACGTGGTCCTGGGCAGCGAGAAGCTGTACGGCATCGGCGGTGGCGCCCGTAAGAAGATCAAGGAGATCTCCGACCGATACGGCCTGAACGTCCGCCCGGACGTCCTGGTCGAGGGCCTGGGTGTCGCCGAGCGTCAGCGCGTGGAGATCCTCAAGGTCCTCTACCGCGGCGCCCGCACCCTGATCCTGGACGAGCCCACCGCCGTACTGGTGCCGCAGGAGGTGGACGCACTCTTCGACAACCTGCGCGAGCTCAAGTCCGAGGGCCTGGCCGTCATCTTCATCTCGCACAAGCTGGGCGAGGTTCTCTCGGTCGCCGACGAGATCACGGTCATCCGGCGCGGTACGACGGTCGGCACGGCCGTCCCCGCCGAGACGACCCCCCGCCAGCTCGCCGAGATGATGGTCGGCAGCGAGCTCCCGACCCCGGAGACCGCCGAGTCCACCGTCACGGACAAGCCGGTCATCCAGGTCGAGGGCCTCACGGTCTTCGCCAGCGGTGCCCCCTCCCTCGGCGAGCTCGCCGAGCCGACGGGCGCCGGTCTGCTCTCCGAGGACACCGCCGAGACCGCCGCCGCGGTGCGGCGCATCCTCGACGACGTCACCTTCACCATCCACGCGGGTGAGGTGATGGGCATCGCGGGTGTCGAGGGCAACGGTCAGACCGAGCTCATCGACGCGCTGATCGGCCTCAAGTCCGCGGACGCGGGAGCCATCACCTTCCTCGGCGACGAGATCACGGGGTGGGCCACCCGCAAGCGCCGTGAGAAGGGCATCGGGTACATCCCCGAGGACCGCCACCGTCACGGCCTGCTGCTGGAGTCCCCGCTCTGGGAGAACCGCATCCTCGGCCATGTCACCGAGGCCCCCAACGCGAAGGGCTTCTGGCTCGACATCAAGGGCGCCCAGGAGGACACCAGGCGGATCGTCGAGGAGTACGACGTCCGCACCCCCGGCATCGACGTCACCGCCGCCTCGCTCTCCGGCGGCAACCAGCAGAAGCTGATCGTCGGCCGCGAGATGAGCCACAAGCCGCGCTTCCTGATCGCCGCCCACCCCACCCGCGGTGTGGACGTCGGCGCGCAGGCCGCGATCTGGGACCAGATCCGCGAGGCCCGCCGCGAGGGCCTGGCCGTGCTGCTGATCTCGGCCGACCTGGACGAGCTGATCGGCCTGTCGGACACCCTGCGGGTGATCTACAACGGCAGGCTCGTGGCGGACGCCGACCCGGCGACCGTCACCCCGGAGGAACTCGGCTCGGCCATGACCGGCGCCGCCTCCGGACACCTGGAGCACGTAGCGGAAAGCGCCGCCCCGGAGGACGAGGCCCGATGAAGAAGTTCGACAAGGAGCGCGTGCTCCTCGCGGTGGCCGGCCCGGTCATCGCGCTCGTCGCGGCGATCGCGCTGACCTCGGTCGTGCTGCTCGCCTCGGGCAAGAGCCCGTTCGAGCCGTACTCGCTGATGCTCCAGCAGGCGACGTACTCCGACGTCCAGGTGCTGATCCTCAACCAGGCGTCGCTGTACTACCTGGCGGCGCTCGCGGTGGCCATCGGCTTCCGCATGAACCTGTTCAACATCGGTGTCGACGGTCAGTACCGCCTCGCCGCGATGATGACCGCGGTCGTCGGCACGCACATCGCGCTGCCCGGCGTCCTGCAAGTGCCGATGCTGCTGCTCGTCGGCATGCTCACCGGTGCCTTCTGGGCCGGTATCGCGGGTGTCCTGAAGGTCACCCGGGGAGTGAGCGAGGTCGTCGCGACGATCATGCTCAACGCGATCGCCACCAGCCTCATCGGCTACCTCACCCTCGACAACATCTGGGGTGTGCAGGTCGGCAACAACAACACGACCGGCGTCATGAAGAAGTCCGGCTGGGTTCCCGGCATCAACCTCGGCTCGGACGTCGGCGAGATCTACGGCCTGGTCTTCCTCGCCGTCCTCATGGGCGTCCTGTACTGGGTGGTCCTCAACCGCACCCGCTTCGGCTTCGACCTGCGCGCCACCGGTGCCTCGGAGACCGCCGCCGCGGCCTCCGGTGTCGACGCCAAGAAGATGGTGCTCACCGCGATGCTGATCTCCGGCGCGGTCGCGGGCCTCTCCGGTCTGCCGCTGCTGCTCGGCGACGCCCACAGCTACAGCCTGAGCTTCCCGACCGGACTCGGTTTCACCGGCATCACGATCGCCCTGCTCGGCCGCAACAACCCGGTGGGCATCGCCTTCGCCGCCCTGCTGATCGCCTTCCTCGACAAGGCGTCCCCGGCGCTCGACTACGCGACCCCGGTGGCGTACGAGAAGGAGATCGCCACGATCATGCAGGGCCTGATCGTCTTCGCGGTCGTCATCTCCTACGAGGCCGTACGTGTCTGGGGCCTGCGCCGCCAGCAGAAGCGGGTCGGTGAGGAACTGGCCGCGGCCGCCGCCAACAACAACTCCCCGAAGGAGGTGGCTGCCCGATGAGCACCGCGACCGTCGCCAAGCCGCAGGCGCAGCAGCCCGGCAAGGGCAGCCGCCGATTCTCGCTCCCCGTGCTCCTGCTGATCATCGCGGGCGTACTCATCCTGACCTCGGTCGTCCGCCTGATCACCGGCGCGGACGGCATCACCTCGACCGGACAGATGTCCACGGCGCTGCGCCTCGCGGTGCCGATCGGCCTCGCGGGCCTCGGCGGCCTGTGGTCCGAGCGCGCGGGCGTCGTCAACATCGGCCTCGAAGGCATGATGATCCTCGGCACCTGGTTCGGTGCCTGGGCCGGCTACCAGTGGGGTCCCTGGACCGGTGTCGCCTTCGGCATCATCGGCGGCTGCCTCGGCGGCATCCTGCACGCCATCGCCACGGTGACCTTCAACGTCAACCACATCGTGTCCGGTGTGGCCATCAACATCCTGGCGCTCGGCACCACCCGCTACCTCTCCAAGTTCACCTTCGAGAACGCGCCGCAGGGCTCCTCCAAGCAGTCCCCGCCGATCGACTCGCTCGGCACCTTCGACATTCCGGGGCTGTCGAGCGGTCTGGACACGCTCAACGGGAAGCACTGGTTCCTGATCTCGGACATCGCGGGTCTGCTCGGCGGGCTGGTCACCGACCTGTCGCCGCTCACGGTCGTCGCCGTGGCCCTCGTACCGGTGACGTGGTGGGTGCTGTGGCGCACGTCCTTCGGCCTGCGGCTGCGCTCCTGCGGCGAGAACCCGATGGCCGCCGAGTCCCTCGGCGTCAACGTCTACAAGTACAAGTACCTCGCCGTGATCATCTCCGGTGGCTTCGCCGGCCTCGGCGGTGCCTTCCTGTCGATCGTCGCGTCCAACGTGTACCTCGACGGACAGACCGCGGGGCGCGGCTACATCGGTCTCGCCGCGATGATCTTCGGTAACTGGATGCCGGGCGGTCTCGCCCTCGGAGCGGGTCTGTTCGGTTACACCGACAGCCTCAACCTGCGCGGTGGCACCACCAACGTGCACGCGCTGATCCTGCTGATCGCGATTCTGCTGGTCTTCGGCGCCGCCTACCTCGCGTGGAAGAAGCGGCTCGTGCCCGCGGTGATCACCGCCGCGGTGTCGGCGCTGATGTTCGTCTGGTACGCCACCACCAGCGATGTCCCCAAGCAGGTCGTGAGCGCGACGCCGTACATCGTGACCCTCCTCGTTCTCTCGCTGTCCGCACAGCACCTGCGGATGCCGAAGGCGGACGGCATGCCGTACCGGAGAGGACAGGGCAAGTGACGTCCGCCGACGCCGGGCCCACGGCCGTCGACTGGGAGGCTCTGCGGGAGCACGCCCGGGACGCCATGTCCCGGGCGTACGCCCCCTACTCGGGCTTCCCGGTCGGTGTCGCGGCCCTCGTCGACGACGGCCGGACCGTCACCGGCTGCAATGTCGAGAACGCCTCGTACGGGCTCGGACTGTGCGCCGAGTGCGGTCTGGTCTCCCAGCTGCTGAACAGCGGTGGCGGTCGGCTGACGCACTTCACCTGCGTCGACGGACAGGGCGAGATCCTCGTCCCGTGCGGTCGCTGCCGCCAGCTGCTGTACGAGTTCGGCGGGGCCGAGCTGCTCCTGGAGACCCCGGCCGGAATCGTGCCGCTCTCCGAGATGCTGCCGCAGGCCTTCGGGCCGGAGAATCTCACCAAGTAACGCCTGCGCGGCCCCTCCCGACGACCGGACGATGAAACGACCGATCGGGAGGGGCCGCGGATTTTCGGAAGTCTTCGGAAGGAAAGCCATGGCCATGGACGCCGTCTCCGTCATCCGCACCAAGCGGGACCGCGCCGAGCTCAGCGACGCGCAGATCGACTGGGTCATCGATGCGTACACCCGCGGCGAGGTCGCCGACTACCAGATGGCCGCCCTCAACATGGCGATCCTGCTCAACGGCATGAACCGTCGCGAGATCGCCCGCTGGACCGCCGCGATGATCGCCTCCGGCGAGCGCATGGAGTTCTCCTCCCTCTCCCGCCCGACCGCCGACAAGCACTCCACGGGCGGCGTCGGCGACAAGATCACCCTCCCGCTGGCACCGCTGGTCGCCGCCTGCGGCGCGGCGGTCCCGCAGCTGTCCGGACGCGGCCTCGGCCACACCGGCGGCACGCTGGACAAGCTGGAGTCGATCCCCGGCTGGCGCGCCCTGCTGTCGAACGAGGAGATGCTGAACGTCCTCGACACGACCGGTGCGGTCATCTGCGCGGCGGGCGACGGCCTGGCCCCGGCGGACAAGAAGCTCTACGCGCTCCGTGACGTCACCGGCACGGTCGAGGCGATCCCCCTCATCGCCTCCTCCATCATGTCGAAGAAGATCGCGGAGGGCACGGGTTCGCTGGTCCTGGACGTGAAGGTCGGCACCGGCGCCTTCATGAAGACCATCGAGGACGCCCGCGAACTCGCCTCCACGATGGTCGGGTTGGGCACCGACCACGGCGTGAAGACGGTCGCGCTCCTCACGGACATGTCGACCCCGCTGGGCCTGACGGCGGGCAACGCGCTCGAGGTACGGGAGTCGGTGGAGGTCCTGGCGGGCGGCGGTCCGGCCGACGTCGTCGAACTCACCATCGCCCTGGCGCGCGAGATGCTGGACGCGGCGGGCATCAAGGACGCCGACCCGGCGAAGGCCCTCGCGGACGGCTCCGCGATGGACGTCTGGCGCCGCATGATCGCCGCGCAGGGCGGTGACCCGGACGCTGCGCTGCCCACCTCCCGCGAGCAGCACGTGGTGACGGCCCCGTCCTCCGGCGTCCTGACCCGCCTGGACGCCTACGACATCGGCATCGCCGCCTGGCGCCTGGGCGCGGGCCGCGCCCGCAAGGAGGACCCGGTGCAGGCCGCCGCGGGCGTCGAGCTGCACGCCAAGCCCGGCGACACCGTCACCGCGGGCCAGCCCCTGCTGACCCTCCACACCGACACCCCCGAGCGCTTCGAGTACGCCCTGGAGTCGGTCGAGGGTTCCTACGACATCGCGGCCGCGGGCACGGACTACAAGGCCACGCCGGTCGTGCTGGAACGTATCGCCTGACTCCGTACGGCAGTTGCCCCGTCCGGCAGCTGATTCCGTACGGCGGTGGAGGGGCCGGCGTGTCCGCGCCGGCCCCTTTCGCGTGCCCGGTGCGTGTGCCGTCAGCCGAGTACGGTCGCGATCACCACCAGCACCGGCACCGACAGGATCGTCGACAGGAGGATCGACTCGCGAGCGAGGGTTTCGCCGACCCGGTAACGCGAGGCGTAGGTGAAGAGGTTCTGGGCGGCGGGCAGCGCCGAGGTGACCACGACGTCGAGCAGCGGCGCGCCGTGCAGCCCGAACAGGCCCATGGCCAGGGCCCAGGCGGCCAGCGGCTGGCCCACCGACTTCAGGGCGACGGACAGCAGCACCGGGTAACGGTCCGCGCCGCGGCCGGGTAGCGTGCTGCCGCACAGCGAGATGCCGAACGCCAGCAGCACCGCGGGCACCGACATGTTGCCGATCAGCGTGAGCGGGTCCATGACCGGTCCCGGCAGCGTCAGACCGGTCGCCGACACCGCGACCCCGCTCAGCGAGCCGACCGCGATGGGGTTGCGCAGGGGAGTGATCAGCCGCTGCCACAGGGGACCCTTCTCGCCGTCCCCCGACAGGTCGAGGACGGTGAGCGCGATGGGCGTGACCATGATCTGCTGGAAGAGCAGTACGGGCGCGACGAGCGAGGCGTCCCCCAGCACGTATACCGCGATCGGGATGCCGAGGTTGCCCGAGTTGACGTAGCTGGAGCAGAGGGCGCCGATCGTCGTCCGGCCCACGCCCCAGCCGCGTACGACCCCGATCGCGACGAAGACCCCGGCCGCCGCGGCCGTGCTCATCGCCGTCACCAGGAGTCGGCTGGAGAAGATCACCGACAGGTCGGCCCGGGCGAGCGTGGTGAACAGCAGGGCGGGGGAGGCCACGTGGAAGGCGAGCTTCGTCAGCACCTCCCGCCCGTTCTCCCCGAGATAGCCGCGGCGTCCGATGAGGTAACCGACCCCGATGACGACGGCGATGACCGCGAAGCCCGTCAGCACGCCTTGCACGGTGCCTCCTTCGATCCGAGGAGGCCGTCGGGTATCACGGAAGGCGCTGATTCATGGGGCATACACCCAACCCTCTGGGGCGGGACGGTCGCAGGTCAATGTGATCCTTTGCGGGCGCGCGCCTCGAACGGGTCGGTCCTGCGCGATGAGTTCCGTGCCACCGGCCGGTCTACTGACTGTGGACGCCACGACACCCGCCGTACTCGTGCTGCCCGGCCCTGTCACCCGTGACCAGGTGCCGGGGCTCTGCGACGACGTGCGCGCGCGGCTGGCGGCGACCGGTGCCGGGGTGGTGGTCTGCGATGTCGCGGGCCTCGGTCCACCCGGCCTGGCCACCGTCGACGCCCTGGCCAGGATGCAGCTCGCCGCCCGCCGGGCCGGGGGCCGCGTCCGGCTGCGCGCCGCGGCCCCGTCTCTCCTCCTGCTTCTCGATCTAGTCGGACTCCGCTTCGAGGTGGAGGGGGAGGCCGAAGAGCGGGAACCAGCGCTTGGTGTCCAGGAAGCAGTGGAACCCGGTGATGCGGCCGTCTGAGATCTCCAGCGCCTGGATCGCCCAGGCACTGAAGCCGCTCTCCTCCGGATCCGGCTTGTAGTGCGCGAATCCCGGCAGACCGTTGACCGCGACCGGCAGCAGGCGCGAACCCGCGCAGGAGGCACCGAGGGTCGTCATGAAACCGGTGATGTCGCCCGTGCCGCGCAGCCACAGGTCGAACGGCGGCATCGTCATGATCGCGTCCTCGTGGAGCAGCGCGGTCAGCGCCGTCATGTCGTACCCCTCGAACGCGGCGACATAGCGCTCGAGCAGCTTCTGCTGCTCCTCGTCGAGCGGGTCGGAGACGGCTGCCTCGGCGCTGTCGCTCTCCGCGAGGGTCGCGCGGGCCCGCTGCAGCGCGCTGTTGACCGAGGCGACCGTCGTGCCGAGCAGCTCGGCGACCTCCGACGCCTTCCAGGCCAGGACCTCGCGCAGGATGAGCACGGCGCGCTGCTTGGGCGGCAGCTGCTGCAGGGCGGCCATGAAGGCGAGGCGCACCGACTCCTTGGCCACCGCGGCCTCGGCCGGGTCACTGATCGTGGGCAGCACACGCGTGTCGGGCATCGGCTCCAGCCAGACGTTGTCCGGGCGCGGGGTGAGCGCCGCCTGAGCCAGGGGTGAGGGACCGCTCAGATCCATCGGACGAGCCCTCCGGTTGCCCGCGTTCAGCATGTCGAGGCAGACGTTGGTGGCGATCCGGTACAGCCAGGACCGCATCGACGAACGGCCCTCGAACTTGTCGTAGCTCCGCCAGGCGCGGATCATCGTGTCCTGCACCGCGTCCTCCGCCTCGAAGGAGGAGCCGAGCATCCGATAGCAGTACCCGGTCAGCTCGACCCGGTGCTTCTCCAGCCGCACGTCCAGATCCGTCGTCGCCGTACCGTCGCTCATAGCCAACCCACCCCTGTGGCCGTTCCCGTCGCACCGCCGCCTCGTTGCACCGGCACTTCGGAAGCTACCGCAGCCCACTGACAATGGCCCCAGGAGTGGGAAAAAGCGGAGCTCAGACCAATTGCTTCATGGACATGAGCAAATACTGACAACAGGGTCCGGCCATGGGGAACGTAGGAGCGTCCGGGACGTTCAGTGTGCCAGGGCCGGTTCGCGGCGGGCCTGGGTGCGGGCCGCGTGGGAGCCGAGCAGGGTGATCGTGACGACGCCGAGGACCGCGAACAGTCCGAGTGCCACCGTCCCGGCCCACCCGCCCGCGTGGAAGGCGACCGCGCCGAGCGTGCTGCCCGCGCTGGAGCCGATGTAGTACGCGGACTGGTAGAGGGCGGAGGCCTGGGCGCGGCCCTGCTTGGCGGTGTGGCTGACCGACGAGGACGCCACCGCGTGGCCCGCGAAGAAGCCCGCGGTGATCAGCACCAGGCCGAGCAGGACGAGGGGGAGGGAGTCGGCCAGGGAGAGGAGCAGGCCGGCGGTCGTGGTGCCGCCCGCCAGGTACAGGGAGCCGCGCCGGCCCAGGCGGGCGGCCAGCCTGCCCGCCGTGGACGCCGACACCGTACCGACCAGGTACACCAGGAAGATCGAGCCGATGATGCCCTGGGGGAGGGAGAACGGGGCCTCGGTCAGGCGGTAGCCGATCACCGTGTAGACCCCGCCGAAGACCATCATGAACAGCGCGCCGATCGCGTACAGCCGGCGCAGCAGCGGGTTCGCGAGGTGGTCACGGACCGTACGGGCCAGCACCCGCGGCCGCAGCGAGCCGGGCGTGAAGTGCTTCGGCGCCGGCAGGAGCATACGGAAGGCGACCGCGCAGGCCACCGCGATGATCCCGATCGCGGCCACGGCCACCCGCCAGCCCCACTCCTGCGCGACCCAGCCGGTGATGACCCGGCCGCTCATCCCGCCGACGCTGTTGCCCGCCACGAAGAGACCGATCGCCGTGATCAGGGCCTTGGGGCGGACCTCCTCCGCCAGATAGGCCGTCGCGGAGGCCGGAAGGCCCGCCAGCGCCGCGCCCTGCACCGCCCGCAGCGCGACCAGCGCGCCGATCGACGGGGCGAAGGGGACCAGGAGACCGACCGTCACCGCGACCGCCAGCGACGCCGTCATCAACGTACGCCGTCCGAACCGCTCCGACAGCGCGCTCATGGGGAGGACGAACAGCGCCAGCGCACCCGTCGCCGCGGACACCGTCCAGCTCGCCTCGCTCGCGCTGACCCCGAAGTCCGTGGAGACGAGCGGGAGGAGGGCCTGCGTGGAGTAGAGGAGCGCGAAGGTCGCGACGCCCGCGAGGAAGAGCGCGAAGCTCATGCGGCGGTAGCCGGGCCCACCTGGGGTGAGACGGGAGTCGACGGCGGCGGTGGAGGACGTGACGGAGGAGGTGGCGCCCACGGTGATGGACGCCCCGGTACTGGCGGAAGGCATACTCCGAAACTAAAGAGCCGCCGTTCATCCGTCCAATGCATGGAATCGCCATAATCGTTCCCATGGTGCATCAGCAAAGGTCAGGGCCTCACCTGTCACCGTCCAGTGACACAGAAGACAGCGCGGGCATGTCGAGACTGCTCGCCCCACGCCTCGCGTACTTCGCCGGGGTCGCCCGCACGGAGCACGTCACACGCGCCGCGCAGGAGATGCGGGTCCCCCAGTCGACCCTGTCGCGCGCCATGGTCCGGCTCGAACAGGACCTGGGCGTCGACCTGTTCGCGCGCCGGGGCCGCACGGTCTCCCTCACCCCCGCGGGCCGTACGTTCCTCTCCTCCGTCGAGCGGGCCCTCGCCGAGATCGAGCGCGCCGCCGAGGAGGTGCGCGCGGACGCCGACCCGGCCACCGGCAAGGTCGCGTTCGGCTTCCTGCACACCATGGGCTCGGAGACCGTCCCCGGCCTGATCCGCGCGTTCCGCGCCGACCACCCCCGGGTCCGCTTCAGCCTCGTCCAGAACTACGGCGAGGCGATGCTGGAGGGACTGCGCTCGGGCGAGCTGGACCTGTGCCTCACCTCGCCGGTGCCGGACGCGCCCGACCTGGTGGGCCGTCTCCTCGACGAGCAGAAGCTACGGCTCGTCGTCCCGGCCGACCACCGCCTCGCCGCCCGCAAACGCATCCGCCTCGCCGAGGCCGCCGACGAGACCTTCGTGACCCTCGAACCCGGCTACGGCATGCGCCGCATCACCGACGACCTCTGCCAGGAGGCCGGCTTCAAGCCCCGCATCGCCTTCGAGGGCGAGGAGGCCGAGACCCTACGGGGCCTGGTGGCCGCCGGCCTCGGCGTCGCCCTCCTGCCCCCACCGGCCGTACCCCGCCCAGGGGTGGTCGAACTGACGGTCACGGCCCCGAGAGCGGTCCGCGAGATCGGAGTGGCATGGCTGGACGGCCACCCGGACACGCCACCGGTGGCGGCCTTCAAGAAATTCCTGCTGTCGAGGAGGGGGCACCTGCTACCGGACTGAGGGGCGTGCAGACGAAACACGACCTAGCGACGCAACGCCCGCCCGAAGCCGGAGGCGAGCGGCATCCGCAATCCCAACGGCGGCGGCGCGGCCAACGCGTCCTCCAGAGGGCGCGACACCCCGTGTCCGAACAACGCCCCCATCACGAAGTCCTGCGACAGCGCGTGCACTTCGGACCGGTACTGGTGCAACCCGTGCCCGTCGGAGTGGACCTCGAACCGGCAGATGTCCCGGTTGGACTTCTTCGCCCGTGCCGCGAGCCGGAAGGACAACTCCGGGTCGGTGCGCTCGTCGTTGGTGCCGTGCACGATCAGCACGCGCCGCCCGGCGAGCTGCTTCACCGGTTCGGGTGGCGCCGCCACGTCGTCCTCGGGCAGCCAGGGGGCGAGCGCCAGAACGGAGTTGACGGCGGTGTGCCCGGCCGCACGCAGCGCCGCCCGGCCTCCCATGCCCACACCGGCGAGACACACCGGCACGTCCCCGTAGCGGCGTACGACCTCGTCGGCGGCCCAGGAGGCGTCGTTCGCGAGATGCGCCTCGCTGCCGTTCCAGCCGCGGAAGCGGTAGTGCACGACGTGGGCGGCCAGGCCTTCCGTGTGTCCCGCGCGCATGAGCCTGCGGCCGAGCGCGCGTACGGAAGCGGTCGCCAACATCGGGGACGGTCTGCGCGCGGAGACCTCGTCGCCGCCCGGGAGCAGCAGAACCACTCCGCTGACGGCCGTCGGCTCCGGGCCGATCGTCCTCCCCAGCCGGGCCCTGCGAACCGGCGTCGCTTGCTGTGCCATGACAGAACAGTGTCAGAAGTGACGGTGTACGCCACCCGTCCGCCTGGTCACCGTTACATATCGACGGACGGCTCGACAGGAGATCTACGCGCGTAGGGGCTACAGTGCGAAAATGACGAGCCAGATCCAGAACACCCCGAGCTCGGAACAGATCCGCCGGGCGCCCAAGGTCCTGCTGCACGATCACCTCGACGGGGGCCTGCGCCCCGGGACGATCGTCGAACTCGCCCAGGAGACCGGCTACTCCGGGCTCCCCGAGACCGACCCCGACAAGCTCGGCGTCTGGTTCCGCGAGGCCGCCGACTCCGGGTCCCTGGAGCGGTACCTGGAGACCTTCGCCCACACCTGTGCCGTCATGCAGACGCGCGAGGCGCTGGTGCGGGTCGCCGCCGAGTGCGCCGAGGATCTCGCCGAGGACGGGGTCGTCTACGCCGAGGTGCGCTACGCGCCCGAGCAGCACCTGGAGTCCGGGCTCACCCTCGAAGAGGTCGTCGAGGCCGTCAACGAGGGCTTCCGTGAGGGCGAACGGCGTGCCCGGGAGAGCGGCCACCGCATCCGGGTGGGCGCCCTGCTCACCGCCATGCGGCACGCGGCCCGTGCCCTGGAGATCGCCGAACTGGCCAACCGCTACCGCGACCTGGGCGTGGTGGGCTTCGACATCGCCGGCGCCGAGGCGGGCTTCCCGCCCACCCGTCACCTCGACGCCTTCGAGTACCTCAAGCGCGAGAACAACCACTTCACCATCCACGCCGGCGAGGCCTTCGGGCTCCCCTCCATCTGGCAGGCGCTCCAGTGGTGCGGTGCGGACCGGCTCGGCCACGGTGTGCGGATCATCGACGACATCCAGGTCGCGGCGGACGGCTCGGTGAAGCTCGGACGGCTGGCCTCGTACGTCCGTGACAAGCGCGTCCCGCTGGAACTGTGCCCCAGCTCCAACCTCCAGACCGGCGCCGCCGACTCCTACGCGGAGCACCCGATCGGTCTGCTGCGGCGCCTGCACTTCCGGGCGACCGTGAACACGGACAACCGGCTCATGTCAGGGACGAGCATGTCGCGCGAATTCGAGCACCTGGTCGAGGCGTTCGGTTATTCGCTCGAAGATATGCAGTGGTTCTCTGTCAATGCTATGAAGTCAGCATTCATTCCTTTCGATGAACGACTGGCGATGATCAATGACGTGATCAAGCCTGGATATGCCGAACTCAAATCCGAATGGCTGTTCCAGCAGACCGCCTCCACCAGCGGTTCCCTGGGGGAACAGGGCTGATCGAAGGAGCGAAAAGCAGCCGGGTCTTCACTCGTTCTCCATGATTCGGCTGCTTTCTTATGTTTGCGGAGGGTGGCTCTGCGTGTTTACGTTTTTGGACCGCTCGCATCCCCGCCACACGGATCCAAGGACGCATTCAATATGAAGCAGTCTGCTGCCAAGACCCTCGGTGTCGCCGCTCTCGGTGCCGCATTCGCCGCCGTCGGCGCGGGCGCCGCGAACGCCGCCCCGGCCGTGCCGGACGCCTCCCAGGCGCTGGACACCGTTACCCGGACGCTGCCCGCGCAGAACGCCGCGGCGGCGCTCCCGGGTGCGGGAGAGGCGCTCACCCATGGGCAGGGCGCGCTCGGCGCGGGGGTGGCCGCGGCCCAGCCCGCCGTCGCGAAGGTCCTTGCCGACGGGCCGGCGGCGCCGGTGGCCGGGCTGCTCGGGGGGCTGCCGCTGAAGGGCCTGCCGACGCACGGTCTGCCGGTGAACGGTCTGCCGCTCGGCTGACGTCTTCCGCTTGTTTCGGTCTTTCGCCTGTACGAACGCCGGTGGGGCGCACCCTGATGGGGTGCGCCCCACCGGCATGTCATGCCGTGAGTCCGGCCGGGGGTCACCAGGCCGTGCGGGCCTTGTCCTCGGAGGGGAACAGGATCCACAGCGCTATGTAGAGCAGGAACTGCGGGCCCGGGAGCAGGCAGGAGAGAACGAAGATCACGCGCATCGTGGTCGCGGAGGTGCCGAAGCGCCGCGCCAGCGCTGCGCACACTCCGCCGATCATGCGGCCGTTGGTGGGGCGGGCAAGGGCGGTCATGATGGCTCCTTCGTGAACCGTGGCGGGATGCCGGGGTGTTGGGACATCGACGCCTTCTTCGGCGTCTTCATCGATGTCTCCGGCTTCGATGTCTTCAACGCTACGGTGACGAAGGGGGCGAAGCGTCGCTCTATGGGGCGATGCCGACCCTGGGAATCGTCGGGGTGCGACCCTGAGCCGTGTCCTCCCGGGGGAGGGCCGCGCGGCGCCGGGTCTCGGCCCGGCGGCGGAGCCCGACCCTGGCGGCCGGCACGATCGCGAGATGGGCCAGGGCGACGCCGACCGTGTTGAGCAGCAGGGAGTCGACGTCCACGACCTGGCCGGGAACGCCGGTCTGCAGCAGTTCGATGCCCATCGAGATCAGGGCGCCGGCGGCGACCGTGCGGACGAGAGAGCCGAGCGGGGACGCCGTCAGCTTGCCGCCGGCCATGGGGAGCAGGACGCCGAGCGGGGCGAGCAGGCCGAGGCCCTCGCCTATCCGGCGGGCGGCTTCCGCCGGGCCCAGCGCGAGATCGGCCCTGATGCCGGCGAACGGGCGGAGGTTGGCGGGGCTCACCCAAGGGACGTCCAGGGGACGCAGGGTGAGCCAGGCGACGAGCGCGAGATGTGCGACGAGGAGGAGAGCTCCTGCCGCACGGACGCGGGTCACGGCGCTGCCGCCGCCTTCGCCTTGACGTTGCACGACTCCCAAGACGCCGGGGTCGGCAGGATCGGTTCCGGGTTGTTGGTGAGCTTGGGGCTGAGGGGTGAGGGATGCGCCACACGTACGGTGCGGAGCGGGCACGGTTCGGCGTCCGTGGGCCGGTGGGGGCGGGTCGCGCAGCTCGCCGCGCCCCTGAAAGCCCGCACTCCGGCCGACGCCTTCAGCCCGTCCGGCGTCTGAGGGCGAGGAAACGGCGGCGCGAACGATTACGCGCCGGCGACCGTCGTGGACGGCGGGGACTTGGTGGTGGGGTTGGCCCGAACGTCGGTGGGGCACTCGTAGCTGCGCAACGGGGTGGCGTCGGGGCCGCCGAGGACGACCGAACCGTCGTCCCGCGCGGCGGCGGAGTCGGAGAAGGTGCAGACGATCTGGGCGAGGGCGGCGGAAGTCAGGTCCTGGGGAGGGGTGCTGAGGCGGAGCGCGTCCTCGGGGTCCTTGGGCCGGGGCCCGCTCACCGTCATCCCGCCCCGCACGTCGGTCGTGTAGCCGGCCTGCTGCTCGGGAGTGGAGGGTGTCTCGGCGAGCTCGTCGAGGAGCCCCTGCGCCACCAGGACCCGCCGCGCCCGCTCCGCCGTACCGTCGGGAATCCGCACGGACCGGTCGACCGTCACCAGTTGCCCGGAGCAGATCAGGAAGACCTGGACCGGGACGCCACGGGAGGACTGGGTGGTGATGTCCTGGCCGGACAGCGCGCACGGGACGCGGGACGGCGCCGGGCCGAAGTCCGTCGGGACCTGGGTGGAGCGGATACCGCAGCCCGCGAGCAGGACGGTGAGGAGGGGGAGCGAGAGGAGGGCGAGAGGCGTCCGTCGGCGCCCGCCCCGGCCTCGTACCAAGGTCGTCATCCGGCGCTGCCCTCCGTACCGTTCCCGTTCCGTCCGCGCTCGTCGTCGGCGAGCAGCTCCGACGCGTCCTGGGGGAGGCGGAGCGTGAAGACGGCGCCCCCCTTGGGCGCGTTGGCCGCGGTGATCTCGCCGCCGTGGATGTGCGCGTTCTCCAGGGCGATGGACAGGCCCAGACCGCTGCCCTCGGAGCGGGGGCGGGAGGCGCTCGCCTTGTAGAAGCGGTCGAAGACGTGCGGGAGGACGTCCTCGGGGATGCCCGGCCCGTGGTCCTGGACCTCGATGAGAAGGTCGTCGGCCTCTTCCCGGACCGAGACACGGACCGGGCTGCCGCCGTGCTTGAGCGCGTTGCCGATGAGGTTCGCGAGGATCACGTCCAGGCGACGCGGGTCGAGGCGCGCCATGATGCCGCGCTCGGCGTCCAGGTCGACGGCGTCCAGCCAGGCGCGCGCGTCTATGCACGCGGTGATCTGGTCGGCGATGTCCACGTAGTCGAGGACCAGCCGGGCGGTGCCCGCGTCGAAGCGGGTGACCTCCATGAGGTTCTCGACGAGGTCGTTGAGGCGGCGGGTCTCGCTGACGACCAGCCGGACGGCCGGTTCGATCATCGGGTCGACGCTGCCGGTCTCCGCGTCGAGTTCCTCTTCCAGGATCTCCGTCACGGCGGTGATCGCGGTGAGCGGCGTACGGAGTTCGTGGGACATGTCCGCCACGAAGCGGCGGGACGCCTCCTCACGGGCGCTCATGTCGTCCACGCGCTTCTCGAGGGACTCCGCGGTGTGGTTGAACGTACGGGAGAGGTCCGCGAGTTCGTCCGTACCCGAGACGCGCAGGCGGGTGTCGAGCTTGCCCTCGCCCAGACGGCGGGCCGCGATGCCGAGGCGGTGCACGGGCTTGAGGACCGTCGTCGCGGCGGCCTGGGCGAGCAGCGCCGAGCCGATCAGGGCCAGGCCGGTCGCGATGCCCAGTGACCAGGCCAGCGAGTTGAGGTCCTTGGCCTCGGGCTCCAGAGACTTGAGCATGTAGCCGGTCGTCGTCCCGCCGATCACCTTCGCGCCGCCCACCAGGTACGGCTTGTCGTGGTCGGTGATGCGCTGCCAGTACAGGTGATAGGCCGACTTGTTGTTCGAGGAGAGCGGCTGCTCCTTGTTCACGGCCTTCTGGAGGGACTTGGGTACGTCGTCCAGCGTGAAGGTGTCCAGCGCGGAGTTGCCGATGACCGTCTTGCCGTTGCCGTCCTGGGCGACGAGGAGCACGCTGAAGCGCTGGCTGCTGTTGGCCATCTGGCCCGCCGTGCGCTGCAGTTCGTCCTGCGCCGGGTGCACCGGCAGCATGCTCGCGTGGTTGCGCATCTCCTGCTGGAAGTCGCGCAGCACCGCGTCCTGCGTACGCGTCAGCACGGCCTCGCGGTTGAGCCAGTACGCGATGCCCGACGCCGACACGGCGGCCGTGAGCGCGACGAGTCCGAACACCACGACCAGCCGCAGTCTCAGGCTCGTGAAGCGCAGCCCCGCCAGGATCGCCCGGCGCGCCGCGGCCCAGCCGCGGAGCTCGTCGTGCGGTGGGGTCACTGAGGAGTGTCCAGTCGGTAGCCGACTCCGCGGACCGTACGGATCAGGGCGGGCGAGGACGGAACGTCCTCGATCTTCGCGCGCAGCCGCTGGACACACGCGTCCACCAGCCGCGAGTCGCCCAGGTAGTCGTGCTCCCACACCAGTCGTAGCAACTGCTGGCGGGACAGCGCCTGGCCGGGCCGGCGGCTCAGCTCCAGGAGCAGCCGCAGCTCGGTGGGCGTCAGCTGCAGATCCTCGCCGTTCTTGGTGACCGTCATGGCCGCACGGTCGATGACGAGGGAGCCGAACGTCGCCGAGTCGTTGGCCTCGCGCTCCCCGCGCCGCAGCACGGCCCTGATACGGGCGTCGAGCACCCGCCCCTGCACGGGCTTGACGACATAGTCGTCGGCGCCGGACTCGAGTCCGACCACGACGTCGATGTCGTCGCTGCGCGCGGTCAGCAGAATGATCGGCAGCTGGTCCGTGCGCCGGATGCGCCGGCACACCTCGAATCCGTCGATGCCGGGCAGCATCACGTCCAGCACGATCAGATCCGGCCGCTGCTCACGCAACAGTTTCAGACCGTCCTCGCCGGTGGCAGCGGTGGCCACCCGGTGTCCCTGGCGCGTCAAAGAGAGCTCCAGGGCCGTCCGGATGGCGTCGTCGTCCTCGATCAGCAACAGGGAAGGCACGAACGTCATTCTGGCCCATGGCGAGGGAGTCTTTCGACAGTTGGAGCGCTCCCACCCATCTCTCGCACAGAACGGAGCGCCCGAAGGGCATCCGCGTAGCCGTACCGCTCTCCTCTGTGACCGCGCTGTGATCGTTCCGTGACGCGCCTGGGGAGGGGCCCTGTGACAGGTCTGTGACAGTCGGCGGACACGGCCATGAAGTCGCCCGGGCAAGCTTTTCGACACAAGCAAGAGAGCACGACGGCAAGACGGCACCACAGCACGACGGAACGAACCGAAGAACCGGAACTCCACGACGGGGGGCGCGAGATGAACACGCTGCACAGCACCAGCACTAGCGCAGTTGTCACGCGGCTCCACGACGTCAGGGGTTCGGAGAAGTCCGGTGCCGTGAGCGGGCGGGGGTGCGCTCGCGGCACCGGGCGTCAGCACACCACGTACATGACGGTGGTTGACGCCTTCACGGGGGAGAACGGCGGTAACGGGGGAGCTCACGGGGGAGCCGCGTACAGGGAGGCCACGGGGGAACGTCGCTCGGTGTCGGAGGCGGAGTTCACCGCCTACGTCCAGGAGCGCCGCGCCTCCCTGTACGCAACCGCCTACCACCTGACCGGGGACCGCTTCGAGGCCGAGGACCTGCTGCAGAGCGCGCTGTTCTCGACGTACCGGGCCTGGGACCGGATCAGTGACAAGGCCGCGGTCGGAGGCTACCTCCGCCGCACCATGACCAATCTGCACATCAGCGCGTGGCGCCGCCGCAAGCTGAACGAGTACCCGACCGAGGAACTGCCGGAGACCGCCGGTGACACGGACGCGATGCGCGGCACCGAGCTGCGCGCCGTGCTGTGGCAGGCGCTGGCCCGGCTGCCCGAACTCCAGCGCACCATGCTGGTCCTTCGTTACTACGAGGGCCGCACGGACCCGGAGATCGCGGAGATCCTCGACATCAGTGTCGGCACGGTGAAGTCGAGCATCTGGCGGTCGCTGCGCCGGATGCGTGAGGACGAGGTCCTCAGCTTCGGCCGTGACGAGGAGGAGTCCTTCGGGGAGCTCGTCGCCTGAAGGTCTGTGGGGGGAGCAGGAAACCGGTGACACCGGTTGGTAACGGGGGAGCAGTACCGGGGGGAAAACCAACGGGGTCGGGGGACCCCTGAGGAGCACGGGGGAGCACGGGGGAAACGAGAAAAGGTCCGGGCGGACGGGGGGTTCGCCTGGGCCTCTTTTCGTGCGGTGGCCCCTTTCGGCGAGTGGCCTCTTCGCGTGTCTTCGCGCAGGGCCCCCGGTTACGCCGGCGTCGTGCAGCGTCCGGCGGCCGCCGCGGCCAGTCGGCCCAGGGCCTCGGCCTTGTCGCAGGGGTGGGCGCCCAGCGCGCTCTGCCGGGCCACGATCGAACGTTCGGTGCGCATCAGGCGCCAGCCGCGACGCAGCAGGAACGGGACCGACTTGCGGCCCTCCCGCAGATCCCGCAGGAAGCGGCGGCGGAACGTGGTCAGCGGGCCGCGCGACAGACACAGCGCGTCGGCCAGCATCCCCAGTTCACGGCAGCGCTCGACGATCTCGGCGGCGAAGATGCCCTCCGCGATGAACAGCGGCGTCCGCTCGATGTGCAGCGCCTCCGCGCCGGTACGGGCGCTCTGCGCGATGTCGTAGACGGGGACGGTCGTACGTCCCGTACGGCACAGCTCCTCGATCGCCGCGACCGCGATGTCCGCGTCCCACGACTGCGGATGGTCCCAGTCGATGTCGGAGCTGCCCTCGACCTGGGGGAGCGTCGGGTCGGTGGCCTCTTTGTAGAAGTCGTCGAGGCGGAGCACGGGAAGTCCGGAGTCGGCCGCGAGAAGGGACTTTCCAGAGCCGGAGGGGCCGCAGAGCAGCACCACACGGGTGGGTATCGGAGGATGGGAACCCAATTCTCTGTACCTTCTGTGACTCGGCCGGGCCACGCCGCGCTTCGGCAGGCCTCCGGAACATTATCCCGAAGGATTATCGCGGTTACGTCCGTATGTCTGTTGACCCGCACAGGGGAATCCGCCGCCATCGTCGCCCGGAACGGCATCAGGGTCAACTACTCTGCGTGCGAGCTCCGTTGCTCTCCGCTCGCATTCGTTACGTTCACCGAAGAGGACATCCGATGGCGCGACACGCACACCAGCAGACCCCCCTGGCCCGCACCACCACGCGCATCGCCGTCGCGCTCGGGGTGGTCGCCGCCGGTGCGGCCGCCGCGAGTCCGGCCGTCGCGGACACGGCCCCCGCCGTGGATCTGATGCGCACCCAGCCCACCTCGCTGGGCAACCTCGACCCGCAGTCGGGCCTCGGGGTCGTGACCGGCTCGGTGGGATACGTCACCGGTCCGATCGCGGGCCTCAAGCCCAACCCGCTCGCCGGCACGGGGGCCGACCCGCTCGACAACGGGGTCGGCGCCCAGCTCGCGGACTTCAAGCCGCTGACCTCGCAGGCCCTGACGGGGCCGCTGGCGCAGGCGCCGTCGGTAGGGAGCGTGCCGGTGGTGGGACGGGCGTTGGGGTTGCTGGGGGGTGCGTGAGTCACCGGGGGGTGCGTGAGCTTCCCCGTGGCCCCGTGCCCCGGGACGGGGCACGGGGGAACCACTCAGTAGGACGAGCCGGAGGCGCCGAGCGCGCCCGTCGGGTGCCAGACCGTCTTCGTCTCCAGGAAGGCCGTCAGGCGCTCGATGCCGGGCGTCCGTGAATAATCCACAGCCTGTGGACGGACGACCCGCTTCAGGTTGTCGGCCGCGGCGATCTCCAGCTCCTTCGCCAGTGCGTCGTCCGCGCCCGCGAGGTCGATCGCGTTGACATCCTGGTGCGCGGCGAGGGGAGCGGCGATCTCCGCCGTCTTGCCGGAGAGGACGTTGACGACACCGCCCGGCAGGTCGGACGTGGCCAGCACCTCGCCCAGCGACAGCGCCGGGAGCGGGGACTTCTCGCTCGCGATCACGATCACCGTGTTGCCGGTCGCGATCACCGGGGCGATCACGGAGACCAGGCCCAGGAAGGACGACTCCTGGGGCGCGAGGACGGTGACGACGCCCGTCGGCTCCGGGGTGGACAGGTTGAAGAAGGGACCCGCGACCGGGTTGCCGCCGCCCACCACCTGGGCGATCTTGTCGGTCCAGCCCGCGTACCAGACCCAGCGGTCGATCGCCGCGTCGACGACCGCGGCGGCCTTGGACTTCGACAGGCCCTCCGCGTCGGCGACCTCACGGACGAACTGGTCCTTGCGGCCCTCCAGCATCTCGGCGACGCGGTAGAGGATCTGACCGCGGTTGTACGCCGTCGCACCGGACCAGCCGCCGAACGCCTTACGGGCGGCGACCACCGCGTCACGGGCGTCCTTGCGGGAGGAGAGGGGCGCGTTGGCCAGCCACTTGCCCTTGGAGTCCGTCACCTCGTACACCCGGCCGCTCTCGGAACGCGGGAACTTCCCGCCCACGTACAGCTTGTAGGTCTTGAAGACGCTCAGTCGCTGCTGCTCGGTCTTGTCGGTCTTCTCAGACATCGAGGTACGCCTCCAGGCCGTGGCGACCGCCCTCGCGGCCGAAGCCCGACTCCTTGTAACCGCCGAACGGCGAGGTCGGGTCGAACTTGTTGAACGTGTTGGACCAGATGACGCCCGCGCGCAGCTTGCTCGCGACGGCGAGGATCCGGGAGCCCTTCTCGGTCCAGATGCCGGCGGAGAGGCCGTACTGGGAGTTGTTGGCCTTGGCGACGGCCTCGTCGGGGGTCCGGAAGGTGAGGACGGACAGGACAGGGCCGAAGATCTCGTCGCGCGCGATGGTGTGCGCCTGGGTGACGTTCGTGAAGAGCGTCGGGGCGAACCAGTAGCCGGAGGAGGGGAGTTCACAGGCCGGGGACCAGCGCTCGGCGCCCTCGGCCTCGCCCTGCTCGACGAGCGAGGTGATACGGGACAGCTGCTCGGCGGAGTTGATCGCGCCGATGTCCGTGTTCTTGTCCAGGGGGTCGCCGAGGCGGAGGGTGGACAGGCGGCGCTTGAGCGAGTCCAGCAGCTCGTCGTGGATCGACTCCTGGACGAGGAGACGCGAGCCCGCGCAGCAGACCTGGCCCTGGTTGAAGAAGATGCCGGTGACGACGCCCTCGACGGCCTGGTCGATGGGGGCGTCGTCGAAGACGATGTTCGCGCCCTTGCCGCCGAGTTCGAGGGTGACCTTCTTGTCCGTGCCCGCGACCTGGCGGGCGATCGCCTTGCCGACGGCGGTGGAGCCGGTGAAGGCCACCTTGTTCACGTCGGGGTGCTCGACGAGCGCGGCGCCCGCGTCGCCGTATCCCGGAAGGATGTTGACGACGCCCTTGGGCAGGCCCGCCTGGCGGCAGATGTCCGCGAAGAACAGGGCGGACAGGGGGGTCGTCTCGGCGGGCTTGAGGACGACGGTGTTGCCGGTCGCCAGCGCCGGGGCGATCTTCCACGCCAGCATCAGGAGGGGGAAGTTCCAGGGGATGACCTGGCCCGCGACGCCCAAGGGGCGGGGGTTCGCGCCGAAGCCGGCGTGGTCGAGCTTGTCGGCCCAGCCCGCGTAGTAGAAGAAGTGCGCGGCGACCAGGGGGAGGTCGGCGTCGCGGGTCTCCTTGATCGGCTTGCCGTTGTCGAGGGTCTCCAGGACGGCGAGCTCGCGGCTGCGCTCCTGGATGATCCGGGCGATGCGGAAGAGGTACTTGGCGCGCTCGGAGCCCGGCAGGGCCGACCACTTCTCGAAGGCCCTGCGGGCGGCCTTCACCGCGCGGTCCACGTCCTCCGCGCCCGCCTGGGCGACCTCGGACAGGACCTCTTCAGTGGAGGGGGAGACGGTCTTGAAGACCTTGCCGTCCGCCGCCTCGGTGAACTCGCCGTCGATGAACAGGCCGTAGGAGGGCGCGATGTCGACGACGGAGCGGGACTCGGGCGCCGGTGCGTACTCGAAAGCGGATGCGGATGCGGATGCCATGGTGATCAGTCCACCGTCACGTAGTCGGGGCCGGAGTAGCGGCCGGTGGCCAGCTTCTGACGCTGCATCAGCAGGTCGTTCAGGAGCGAGGACGCGCCGAAGCGGAACCAGTGGTTGTCCAGCCAGTCCGCGCCCGCGGTCTCGTTCACCAGGACCAGGAACTTGATGGCGTCCTTGGTGGTGCGGATGCCGCCGGCGGGCTTCACGCCGACCTGGACGCCGGTCTGGGCGCGGAAGTCACGGACCGCCTCCAGCATCAGGAGCGTGTTCGCCGGGGTCGCGTTGACGGCGACCTTGCCGGTCGAGGTCTTGATGAAGTCCGCGCCGGCCAGCATGCCGAGCCAGCTCGCGCGGCGGATGTTGTCGTACGTCGAGAGCTCGCCGGTCTCGAAGATGACCTTCAGGCGGGCGCTGGTCCCACAGGCCTCCTTCACAGCGGTGATCTCGTCGTACACCTTCATGTACTTGCCCGCGAGGAACGCCCCGCGGTCGATGACCATGTCGATCTCGTCGGCACCGGCGGCGACCGCGTCGCGGACGTCGGCGAGCTTCACGTCGAGGGCGGCGCGGCCGGCCGGGAAGGCGGTGGCGACCGAGGCGACCTTCACGCCGGAGCCGGCGACGGCGTCCTTGGCGGTGGCCACCATGTCGGGGTACACGCAGACGGCAGCGGTCGTGGGCGTCGTACGGTCCGTGGGGTCGGGGTGGACCGCCTTGGCGCCGAGCGCCCGGACCTTGCCGGGGGTGTCCGCGCCTTCCAGCGTCGTCAGGTCGACCATCGAGATGGCGAGGTCGATGGCGTACGCCTTCGCGGTCGTCTTGATGGAACGGGTGCCGAGCGAGGCGGCGCGCGCCTCCAGGCCGACCGTGTCGACGCCGGGGAGCCCGTGGAGGAAGCGGCGCAGCGTGCTGTCCGACGCGGTTACGTCGCCGAGTGCGGGTGCAGAGGTGGGCATGGTCACGAGCTGAGCATATCTACGCGCGTAGCGGCTGTACAGCCCCAGGGGTGCGTGTGGGGGAGCGCACGCCCGGGCGGTTCCCGCCGGAGGGCTCGCCCTTGAACGCCGGGGGTGCCGAGGCTTTCAGGGGCGCGGGGAACTGCGCGACCGGTCCCCATCCGCCCGCAGCCGGGCGACCAGGAGCGGCGGGGGATTCGGGGCGCAGCCCCGTCCGGGTGCGGGAACCGTGCGATCAGTTCTCGTCGGCCCGTCGGCCCGTCGGCCCGCGGGCAAGGCACTCGGCCCGGACGGGGTTCGGGGCGCGGCCCCGTGCCCAGGGGCGCGGGGAACTGCGTGATCAGCCCTCCTCCACCCGCAGACGAACGAATCCCCGCCCGCCCGTGGCGACGCGGCGGCGTGGGGCGGGGGTGACGGAAGTGTTCAGAGGGCGTCGGGCAGAATCGGAGGCATGACGACCCCGGATGACCAGCCACCCGTGCCGGACGCCTCGCGACCCGAGTCGCAGGACCGGATCTACCGGTCGCACGCCGGTATCGCGGGCGGCGTACTGCTGCTCGGCATCACGGGCTGGCTCGGCATCGACGCGCTGGTCTCCGGTCACGGCCGCACCCCCTGGCTGGCACTCGCCGCGCTGATTCTCCTGGTCCCGTTGGTGGCCGCCTTCACCCTGCGCCCCGCCGTCTACGCCAACGAGGACCGGCTGCGCGTCCGTAACCCGTTCCGTGTCGTCGTGCTGCCCTGGAGCAAGGTCGGCTCACTGCGCTCCGGGTACTCCAACGAGGTGGTCGACGCCGACGGCAACAAGTTCCAGCTCTGGGCGATCCCCGTCTCCCTGCGCGCCCGCAAGGCCGCGGCCCGACGGCAGGCGCGCAACGCCGCCGCGGACAGCAGCGGGCGCACCTCCTCGGTGGCGAGCGGGCCCACCCGTTCGCACTCCGACCAGGTCATGGACGACCTGCGCGAACTCGCCGAGGCCCGGGCGGCCTCGGAGGGCGCGCAGGGCGAGGTGAGCGTGCGGTGGGCGTACGAGGTCATGGGTCCCGCGCTCGCGGGGGCCGTGGTCCTGGCGATCCTGCTGGCGGTGGGGTGACGCCAGGGCGGTGCGGGGGCGGACCGGTGTCCGTCGTCGCGCGGGGCGGACCCTGACCCGTCGAGGTGTTGGGCGTCAGGCCGGCCCGTGTTCCGGGTCCCGTTCGACGCCCGGTCGCCCGTGTTTCCGGTTCGGTACGCCGTCATGCCGCTCGTGTCCCCGGGTTCCGTACGCGGTCAGGCCCCCCGCGCCCCGGGTTCCGTACGCGGTCAGGCCCCCCGCGCCCGGGTTCCGTACGCGGTCAGGCCCCCCGCGCCCGGGTTCCGTACGCGGTCAGGCCGCCCGTGATCCGGCCCTGTACGCGGTCAGGTCGCTCGTGTTCCGGTCCCGTACGCAGTAAGGCCGCTCGTGTTCCCGGCCCCGCACGACGTCATACCGCCCCCGCCCCCCGGTCCCGCACACCGTCAGGCCCCCGCGCCCCCGGCCCCGTACGGCGCCGGGTCGCCCGTGAGGGGCCCGGCGCCGTTTGCTCGGGGGTCAGCGCACCACGTCGACGAAGGTGCCCGTCGACACCGCGGACGCCGTGTCGGCCGTGCCGGCGTAGGACCAGCGGTAGGAGCCGTCGGTGTAGGCGCGGACGGTGGTGGAGAGGGTGCCGCCGGCCGTGGTCGGCACGGTCTTGAGCGTGCAGTACGTGCTGCTGCCCTTCGGGCGGAACTGCAGGCTCACGGGCCGGCCGGCCTCGGCGCCGACGGACGTGCCGGTCGCCCAGTCCGCGTTGCGCACGCCGCCCGTGACGGTGAGGACGCGGCCCCGCTTCACCGGCTTGGGGGTGGCGTCGACGGTCACCTGACTGTCGCGCAGCACGCTGACGGTGGCGGCGCTGTCCAGGAACACGGCGTCGCTGTCGGGAGCGATCGCGTAGGCGCTGAGGTGCCAGTCGCCGGCCAGCGAGTTGTCGGCCGGGGCGGTGCCGGGGGTCAGGGTGAAGGTCAGGGTGCAGGTGGTCGTGGTGGCGACCGTCGGACCGCAGGCAGCCGTCGAGGCCACGGTGCTGTCCGGGGTGCCGAAGGGGCCGTGGTAGAGCGTGGCGTTGACCTGCTGGAGACCGGACGGGTCGGTCGCGGTGACCTCGGCGGTGACGGTTCTCGCGCCGGTGCCGACGACGACGGGGTTGCCGTCGTTGACGACCACGCTGGTGATGTCGGTGTCGCCGAACCTCTCGTCCGCGTGCGCGGCCGGAACGGTGAGGGCGGACAGGGCGACGACGCCACACGCAGCGGCGACAGCTGAACTCATACGCATGCGAATTCCCCAATGTGAATGCCGCGGCCTGTCAATTTCACACCGGCAGGCCCGAATTGACGTGTGCAGCGTACTCGTTGCCATGGGATTTCGGAACGTTTGTATGAGGGCCGAGTGAAGTCGCTGATTTCCCGCCGAAGGGAATGCGCGCGAATATCGAGTGTGCCGTTTCCGTGGAAAGCCGAAGGGGAAATTCGGTTCAAATTTCAGCGGACCTGGAGGCCACCTACGTGTACCGCCCCTCTTCGTGGCGGGCCGGGAGGGCGGGCGTCCCGGGGGCGGCACCCCGCCGGCGCGTCGGGGAGTTCGCCCACTCTTGAGGTGGCCTGTTGGTCAACTGTATGAACGAGGGGCAACCTTCGCGTGAAATGTGTTTCACGTGTGGATCAAGTTTCTCTTTAGTCTCACTAATCTGCGTGTGCCGCATGACCGACGAATCCGCGTCGACTCATGCGGCTTCCTGATATGGGGATACAGGAGTGGGGATGGATGGCGGCAAGAATGGGGGGCGCGGCCGTACCGGGCACGCGCTGCCAAATAGATATAGGTGCAGATGGCACTTACTCGTGGCGGCTCACTGCCACGAACGGGCGGGTGATCGCCGTGGCCGCGAGGACGTACCGGAACTACGGCGAGTGCCGCGCCGCGTTCGAGCGCTTGTGTGCCGACATCGGGAAATTACCCGGCGCGGTGCATCACACCGCGGAAGGCAGTGGATGGGTCTGGCGGCTGCGTGACGGCACCGGCGGTGCCGTGGCCGTGTCCTCGCGTGCCTACGAGCGGCACTCGACGTGCCAGGCCGCCTATGAACGTTTCCGGGCTCTTCTGGCCGAGCTCGGGTCGGGTGGGGTGATTCCGTGGGACGACGCCGAGTGAGGGGACGACGCCGAGCGACGGGACGACCCCGAGCGAGCGGACGGGGCTGACGGCTCGACCATGAAGGTGAGGGGCCGGGGTGCGCCACAAGAGCGCACCCCGGCCCCTCACGCGTTCTTCTGTCGCCGCGTTCACGTCAACATCGGAAGTTGCCCCTCGGGGGCGTCTCGTTCACGTTCGTGTGTGCGTGCGTCCATCACGCGTCAGGAGTGTCGTCCCATGTGACAACGCGAATGTTTGAGCGAGCTGTGGCCCCGGCGGACGACCCGCCGAGACGCCTGCACCCCGATCGGGGGCTGCCCGACCGCGTGTTCAGGGGCGTCCTGCGCGGCGGCGGCGGGCTGGTCCTCGCGATCATGCTCCTGGTCGGCGGCTTCCTGACGTACCGGGCCTGGCAGGCGCTGTCGGTCGCGAAGTGGGACTTCGTCACCACCGAGGCGTGGGAGCCCGAAGGCGGGCACTTCGGCATCGCGGCCGTGCTCGTCGGAACGGTGCTGATCGCCATGGTCGCCATCGTGTTCGCCGTACCGCTGGCACTCGGCACCGCGCTCTACATCTCCGAGTACGCGCCGCCGCGGATCCGCCAGACCCTCATCAGCGTCGTGGACCTGATGGCGGCCGTGCCGTCGGTCGTCTACGGCCTGTGGGGCCTGTTCTTCTTCCAGGGGCACGTGGTCACGGTGTCCCGCTGGATCTCGACCTACTTCGGCTGGATCCCCCTCTTCAAGGTCGACGGCGCCGATCCGAAGGACCCCCTCGCCACCGCGACGGTCTACACCTCGTCCACCTTCATCGCGGGCATGGTCGTGTCCCTGATGGTCGCGCCGATCATCTGCTCGGTGGTGCGGGAGGTCTTCTCGCAGGCTCCGGTCGGCGAGCGGGAGGGCGCGTACGCGCTCGGCGCCAACCGCTGGGGCATGATCCGCAGCGTCGTCCTGCCCTTCGGCAAGGGCGGCATGATCGGCGGCACCATGCTGGGCCTGGGCCGGGCACTCGGCGAGACCATCGCCGTGTACCTGATCATCTCGCCGGTGTTCGTGATCCAGCCGCACATCCTGCAGAACGGCACCAGCTCGGTCTCGTCCCTGATCGCCCTGCGCTACGGCGAGGCGAGCCCCATGGGCATGTCGGCGCTGATGGCCGCAGGCCTCGCGCTCTTCCTGATGACCCTCGTGGTCAACTTCGCCGCTTCGTCGATCGTCGCCCGCAGCCGTTCCGGCGCGACGAGCGACTCCTGAGGAGACCGAGCCCGATGACCGTCACCGCTCCACAGAGCCCGCCCGGCGACCAGGGGCAGGGGGCCGATCCGAGCCCCGCGGGGGCGCCGAAAGCGCCGTCCCCGGCCCTGGCCACGCACCTGCCCGGACGCCGGCCAGGCGGGAGTTCAACGCGCGGAGACTCGCGCCGGAACCTCTCCACGCTGCGCGCCACCGACGTGTACGCCATGGTCGGCGCCGGTGCCGCGTCCCTCGCCCTCACCTGGCTGATCTTCGACCGGCTGCTGCCCTTCAACGGCGCCCTGGGCTTCGTCGTCATCGCCTACGCGCTCTTCATCGGCCTGTACGCGCTGCTGGTCTCCTTCGACGAGGACGGTCCCGCGGTCCGTGACCGGGTGGCCGCCGCGATCGTCCAGAGCCTCGGCCTGGTGATGCTGACCGTGCTGGCCTTCGTGGTCGTCTACACCCTCTACGAGGGGCGCGAGGCGCTGCCGCACCTGAACTTCTACACCGAGTCGATGGCCGACGCGGGTCCGCTGGAGCCCCTCAGCGTCGGCGGCATCGCGCACGCCATCGTCGGCACGCTGTGGCAGATCTCCATCGCCCTGGTCATCTGCATACCGACCGGGCTGGTGTGCGCGGTCTTCCTCAACGAGGTCCCGGGCGCCTTCAGCCGGTTCGTCCGCACCATCGTCGAAGCGATGACAGCGTTGCCATCCATCGTGGCGGGCCTGTTCATCTACGCGACCTTCATCCTGAGCCTCGGTTTCGGCCAGTCCGGCCTCGCCGCCGGGCTCGCGATCTCCGTGATGATGCTGCCGATCATCATCCGCGCGGCGGACGTGGTGATCCGACTGGTCCCCGGCACGCTGCGCGAGGCGTCCTACGCGCTCGGCACCTCACGGTGGCGCACGGTCTGGCACGTGGTGCTCCCCACCTCGCGGTCCGGGCTGACCACGGCGGTCATCCTGGGCACCGCGCGCGGTGTGGGCGAGACCTCGCCGGTCCTGCTGACCGCCGGTTTCACCCAGGAGCTCAACACCAACCCGCTCCACGACCCGATGGTGTCGCTGCCGCTGGCGGCCTTCAAGCTCGTCGAGTCCCCCGAGCCCGCCTACATCGCCCGCGGCTTCGGCACCGCGGCGGTGCTTCTGGTGCTGGTGCTCGTCCTGTTCGTCGCGGCCCGCGTCGTCGGTGGCCGTGGGCCGGGCAAGCTGACCCGCCGCCAGGAACACCGCCGGGTCAGGGCGTCCCGCCGTGACGCGCAGCGCTTCGACGTGTACGCAACCGCCGGCCGGCCGTCGGCCGGCCCCGCCTCGACCAGTCCCGCATCGACGAGGAGCACCCCGTGATATCCGCACCCGTCCGTCGTCCGCGCAGCGTGCGCGTGTACCAGGCGCTGGCGCTGGTCGTCGCACTGGTCTGCGCGCTCATGGCCGTACATCCGCCAGGTGCCTTCGCGGTCACCTACGTGAAGATCAGTGGCTCCGGCTCGACATGGAGCGCCAACGCCATCGAGCAGTGGCGACGCAACGTACGCCAGCAGGGCATGACCGTGAACTACGCGTCGGTGGGCTCGTCGGTGGGACGTACCCAGTTCGCGAACGGCACATCCGACTTCGGTGTGTCCGAGATCCCCTACGGCCTCAAGGAGTTCGGCACGACCGACACTCCGCCGCAGCGCAAGTACGCCTACATGCCGATCGTGGCCGGCGGTACGTCGTTCATGTACAACCTGAGGATCGGCGGCAACCGGGTCACCAACCTGCGGCTGTCCGGTGAGGTCCTCAGCAAGATCTTCACCGGCAAGCTCACGATGTGGAACGCGCCGGAGATCAAGGCCGACAACCCCAAGCTGGCCCTCCCCGCCCGCCGTATCGTCCCGGTCATCCGCTCCGACGGCTCCGGCACCACCGCGCAGTTCACCCTGTGGATGTCCAAGCAGTACGGCAGCCTGTGGGACGACTACTGCCGTCGGGCGGGCAAGCCCACGCCCTGTGGTCTGACCTCGTACTTCCCGAACATCCCGGGCTCGGGCTTCGTCGCCCAGTCCGGCTCGCTCGGCGTCGCGGGCTACACCAAGCAGCCCCAGGCCGAGGGCGCCATCACCTACGTCGAGTACTCCTACGCCAGGAACGCGGGCTTCCCGGTCGTCAAGGTCCTCAACAAGTCCGGGTACTACGTCGAGCCGACCGCCTCCAGTGTGGCCGTCGCCCTGACCCAGGCGCAGATCAACAACGACTCGCGGTCCGCGAACTACCTCACCCAGAACCTGGACGGGGTCTACACGTACGGCGACCGGCGCACCTACCCGCTGTCCAGCTACAGCTACATGATCGTCCCGACCAAGGAGGAGATGGGGTTCACCAAGGCCAAGGGCGCCACGCTGAGCGCGTTCGACAACTACTTCCTCTGTGAGGGCCAGCAACTGGCCGACCGGCTCGGCTACTCGCCGCTGCCGATCAACCTCGTGCAGGCGGCCATGGAGCAGGTGCGCAAGATCCCCGGCGCCGTGACGGACAGCATCAACATCAAGAACTGCAACAACCCGACGTTCTCCAGCAGCGGGAAGAACCTCCTGGCCCAGAACGCCCCGTATCCCGCGGCGTGCGACAAGCAGGGTTCGGACCAGTGCGCCACCGGCACCGGCGGCGCCAAGCAGAACACCTCGCCGAGCGGCTCCGGTACGTCCGGCGGCAGTTCGGGCTCGGGCGGCTCCGGCACGTCCGGCGGCTCGGGCACGTCCGGCGGTTCCGGTTCGACGGGCGGCTCGGGCGCGACGGGAACGGCCGGTACCACCACCGGCGGCAGCGGTACGGCGGGCAGCACCGGCGGTACGGGCGGGACGACGGGAGGCAGCGTCGTCGACCCCGACACCGGCCAGGTGCTCAACGGCAACGGAGGCACCGGCGACACCTCGGTCGCCGCCAGTCCGGTCTCCCTCGGCGTCGGCGACGCCCTCGGTCTGCGCACCGCGCTGATGGCACTGTCGGCCGTGCTCCTGATCGGCGTGGTCGTCGGGCCACCCCTGATCGGGCGCATGATGTCCAGCCGCGCCCGCCGCAAGGGGGGTGTGGCATGACCGCCATCACCGCCGTGCCCCGGTCCCGGCGGCGTGTCGTCGCCGCCGTGAGCGCGCTGCTGGCCGCGCTGATCCTGGCCCTGCTCCCGCTGCCGTCCGCCACCCCGTCCGCCGCCGCGGCGGACGGCACGGGGGAGGACTCCGCGGTCACGGTGACGGGGAAGCAGGGCAAGTACGACGACTTCTCCAAGCTGAAGGTGACCGTCCACCAGACGAAGAACCTGCGGTCGCAGGGCGTGCGGGTCACCTGGCAAGGCGGGGCGCCGACGATCGACGGGCAGAACGCCGCCGTCAACTTCCTGCAGATCATGCAGTGCTGGGGCGATGATCCGGCCGGGCCCGACCGTGATCAGTGCGTCTTCGGCGGCGACGGCTCGATACTCGGGGCCGGAAACGGCCGGCTGGTCGGCACCGATCCGGGGGAGACCCAGTACCCCGGTGGCTTCGTCCCGTTCCGCCCGGTCGGTGACCTGCCCCCCACCAAGTCCTCCCACGACTTCACCTACTTCGGTCCGCTGGACACCAACGAGCAGCGGTTCGCCAGAACCTATGCCGACGGCACGGGCGAGGTGACCTTCGAGGCGCAGGACGGCATCCAGGCGTCCCACCTGGGCTGCGGCATGAACACGGCGCCCGCCGCGAGTGACCCCGTTCCGCGGCACTGCTGGCTGGTCGTCGTCCCGCGCGGCACGCACGACGCGGACGGCACCGAGATCACCAAACCGAACCAGTCGGGCAACTCACTGCAGAGCTCGCCGCTGTCCGCGACGAACTGGGCTCAGCGGATGGTCGTCCGGCTGGACTTCCAGCCGGTCGACGCGTTCTGTCCGGAGGGCCAGCCGGAGCTGCCCACGGTCGGCTCCGAACTGATGACGGACGCCGTCACTTCCTGGCAGCCGAAGCTGTGCTCGTCCACGGGGAGCACGTTCGCCTTCACGCAGGGCGGCGAGGAGGAGGCCAGGGGCCAGGTCCTGAGCACATCGGCCGACGCGCCCCTGCTGGGCTTCACCGTCGACCCGGTCGCCCAGCCGGCAGACGGAGCCAAGGTCGTGCACGCGCCGGTGGCGGTGTCCGGACTCGCGATCGCCTTCTTCATAGAAGGTCCGTCCGGCGTGGTACAGGGAATGAAACTGAACCCGCGGCTCGTCGCGAAGATGCTCACTCACTCCTATGTGGAAGACGTGACGCTGGGCGCCACCCCTGATTATCTGAAAGGGAACAGTGCTTCTCTCGTCGAGGATCCGGAATTCAGGGAATTGAATCCAGGATTCCCCCAGCTGAGCAATCACCAGCTGAGGAGCCTCATGGTCCCGCTGCAGTCCTCCGACATGACGCGGATCGTCTGGAACTGGCTCCAGTCGGACACGGACGCCCGGGGCTTCCTCTCCGGGACGAAGGACCGGTGGGGGATGCGGGTGAATCGCTATTTCCAGGACCTGAAGCTGGCGGAGAACACCACGCTGACCGACTACCCCAAGGTGGACCCGACGACGACGCCGGCCCTCGGCAACGGGACACCCCCTCTCAGCTACGCGATCACCGACCTGGACCCGTACACGGCCGACCTGCACGACGGGGCCGTACGAACCCGCCGGGGCAACAACACCCGCACCATCCAGTGGCAGTCGGGGGACACCGCCCAGTCGCCGGCCAAGCTCATCAACGACGCGCCCATGTCGGGCCAGCGTGCCGTGATGGCGATCGTCGACGCCGCGTCGGCGGAGCGTTACGGGTTGACGACCGCGGCCCTGCGCAACGCGGACGGCAACTTCGTGAAGCCCTCGGCCGCCACACTCGCGGCCGACGTCGCGACCATGCGGCCCTCGTCCGCGGACGCCTCGGTGCTCAAGCCCGACCCGGCGCGCGCCAAGGGGCAGGCGTATCCGCTGACGGCGGTCGCCTACGCCGCGGCCTCGCTGAACCAGGACGCGAAGGCCCGCAAGGCGTATGCCCAGTTCATCAGGTACGTCGCGGGATCGGGCCAGACGCCCGGCGTGTCGGCGGGCCAGCTGCCCTTCGGCTACGCGCCGTTGCCTGCCCAGCAGCGTCTGCAGGCCCGGACCGCCGCCGACGCCCTGGAGCGCGGCGAGGCCGTGACCAGCCCCCCGTCCGACGAGTCGAACCAGGGTGCCTCGGGAGGGCTCGGATCCGGAGCCGGCACCGGAGGAACCTCCTCCGGCGGGGGGACCGGCGGAGCGTCCGCGGGCGGCGCGGGGGGCGGTGCCACCCCCTCGGCCTCGGACTCCGCCGCAGCCGTGAACAGCTCCGCGCCACCCTCCTCGGGGCCGCAGCAGAATGTCGCGGAAGCCAAGGCGGGATTTACCCCCGGAGAGATCCTGGGAGTTATTCGCTGGATTCTTCTCGTCGTCCTGTTCCTGGGTGGAGCGGCAGGACTTTCGGGTCCGATAATGCTGCATTTCGCGCAGCGTCGGACTCCCTAGGAGACACCTAGGAAGCCTGCCCGTAACCTTTCTCTCACGGGGAATTGGTTGGTCACCGCGCGGAAATCCTGGAATTGTTTGCGGTGGCCGACCGACGGGCCGGCAGGAAAAAGATCCGGATTTTGCTTGAACGGCCAGCCTTCGAAATCCAGAAAACAAGGGGTTCAGAAGTGAACGTCAAGTCTCGCGCCAAGGTCGGCGCTGCTTTCGGTGTCGCGGCTCTCGGTCTCGGCATCCTGGCCTCCCCCGCTTCGGCGGACCCGAGCCCGGTCACTGACTACCGTCAGCTGGCTGGTGTCGGTTCGGACACCACGCAGTACGTCATGAACGGCATCGGCGACGCCGTCACGAACGCGGGCGGCAAGATCGTCGCGTCGTGGAACGCCACCGGCACCGCCACCGTGAAGACCAAGGCGACCGGCTGTGACACCGTCGCCCGCCCGGACGGTTCCTCGGCCGGTATCAACGCGCTGAACGCCGACATCACCGCCGGCACCCACTGCATCGACTTCGCCCGCTCCTCGCGTGGCCCGGTGGACACCACCACCACGGACCTCACGTGGATCCCGTACGCCAAGGACGGTGTGACCTACGCCACCGACCTGGGCAGCACGCTGCCGACGAACCTGACGAAGGCGCAGTTGGCCGCGATCTACCAGTGCAACTCCACCGAGTTCCCGAACGCGCAGCCGCTGCTGCCGCAGTCCGGCTCCGGTACCCGGACCTTCTGGCTGTCGGCCATCGGCATCACCGAGGCGCAGGTCGGCTCCTGCGTCAACGGCACCATCCAGGAGCACAACGGCGAGGCGATCGCCAACGGCAACCAGCTCATGCCGTACTCGATCGCCCAGTGGATCGCCCAGGGCAAGGGCCTCTCCGACGTCCCGAACCGTCGCGGTGAGTCGCGTCTGCGCAGCATCAACAGCCTGGCCCCCACCACGGGCACGGGCTCCGCGATCGCGCTGAACACGGCCTTCGACCCCGGCTTCCTCCGTGACGTCTACAACGTCGTCCCGACCGCCAACCTCTCCGACTCCGTCATCGCGCAGACCTTCGTCGGTACGGGCTCCAAGGTCTGCACCGCCACCTCCACGATCGCGACCTACGGCTTCGGCGCCGCGTCCAACTGCGGCGACAGCACCACCGCGTCCCTCAAGGGCGAGCGCTGATCCGTGATCGTCTGCTGATCCTCGCGTGACGGCCGGGCACCCTCCAGGTGCCCGGCCCCACGCGCTGTCGTCCGTCAACGTCGTCCGTCAACGTCATCCGTCAACCGTCCCCCGGGGGGCATCGCCGTGACAGTGCCACAACCATTCCGAAGAGCGGCCGCGATCGTGGCCGCCTGTGCCTTACTCGCCCTGGGCCTCGTGGCCCTGGCCATGTCCCAGTCCCAGCCTGCCCGGGCGGCGTCCGTCGGCGAGTTCACCATGACGCCCACCGGCGGCAAGCTGAGTGACCCGCAGCCCATCGCCGGTTCGATCGCGATCCCCGGCGCGTGTCCCGCCGCCACCATCGAAGACCTCAACTGGAACAGCGTCCTCGCCCTGTACGTCGTCAAGGCCGACGGCACCGAGGTGAAGGCGCTCAACGGGATCACCAGCAAGGCCCCCTACACCGCGGCGACCTCGGCGGTCTCGCTGGTCGCGGCGGACAACCCGGGGATGGTGGTCAGCAGCCTGTCGAACGCCATCACGGGCGACGGCACCTACGAGTTGCGCCTGCGCTGCGTGGACAACTACGACTGGGCCGTTCCGCCCGACTCGATCGTGCCGGGCGACCCGTACTGGACCCAGAAGATCACCGTCACCGGCGACAACTGGGTGGTCGGCGAAGGCGCGGAGGCCACCCAGGTCGCCCTGACCGCCGCCCCTGCGGTGGTCGCGCCCAGCGAGGAGACCACGCTCACCGCGGCGGTGTCGCCCGCGGCGGCGGCCGGCACCGTCACCTTCCTGGAGGGCGCGACCACGCTGGGCCAGGCCACGGTCGCAGGCGGCAAGGCCGAGTTCAAGACGTCGACGCTGGCCGAGGGGAGCCACAGCATCACGGCCCGCTTCACTCCGGGGAACTCCGCCGAGTGGGGAGCCTCGGAATCGGCGCCCTCCGAGGTGACCGTGCAGCTGCCGAGGTACGAGATGCGCGACGCCGCGGGGAAGCTGCTGGCCTACAACCCCGAGTTGCAGCGCGGCCAGACCGTGAAGGTCCTCATCCGCGGCTGCCAGCCGAGCGCGACGTACTCGATGACCATGTTCCACAACGACGCCACCTTCCCCGCCGCCACGGCCGACGCGAGCGGAACGGTGACCTGGCCCACTCTGAAGGTGCCGGACGACGCCGTGGCAGGCGCGAGCAACTGGGACTACAGCCCGGACTGCACGGGCGGCAAGAACCCGGTGCCCGCAGTGGACTTCACCGTCCCCGAGCCGTCCTCCGAGTCCCCGTCGCCGAGCCCGACCGGCTCCTCGACGGACAATCCCTCCGACGAGCCCACGGACGGTTCCAGCAGTGAACCGACCGACGGCTCTTCGGGCGACTCGTCCGGCACCACGTCCGGCACCACCACCTCCGGCGGCAGCGGCACCGGCGGCGCCTCCACCTCCGGCGGGACCTCGCCCACCGGGGGCCTCGCCTCCACCGGCAGCCAGATCGCGCTGTTCTCCGGACTCGGAGCCGTCATCCTCGTCACGGCCGGCGTTCTCGCCGTGCGGTACGGCCGCCGCGAGGGGCTGCTGAAGTTCGGCGACCCCCGCTCGTAGCGGCTCGGGAGCACGGGCGGCGGGGCCCCCACCCCGCCGCCCGCGCCTTCGTATCTCCACCACACACCTCTGCACAGGAGTGCTCCCCGTGACCGTGTTGTCCCCGCCCCCGCCGGCCGGCGCGCCGCCGGTGCCGGCGCCCGCACCCGAGCCCAGGCCCGCCGCGGGGCCGCCGCGGGCCGAGCGCCCCGGCTTCGCCTTCGCCGGGGCCGCGCTGTGCGTGCTCGCCGCGCTGCTGCTCGGCTTCGCCGCCAACCTCACCATCGTCGGCCACCTCCAGCACGCGCGTGACCAGCAGACCGCGTACGACGAGTTCCGCCGTCAACTCGCCCTCGGAACCGCACCGGTGGGCCAGCGGGGGTACGACGGCAAGATGCTGGAGCCCGGCGCGCCCGTCGCCCTGCTGCGCATCCCGGCGCTGGGTCTGAAAGAGGTCGTGGGGGAGGGCACCACCTCCGGGGTACTGATGTCCGGCCCCGGCCACCGCCGGGACACCCCGCTGCCGGGACAGGCCGGCACCAGCGTGATCATGGGCCGGCAGTGGGGGTACGGCAGCCCCTTCAACGACGTGCACCAACTGCCCCTCGGCTCCGAGATCCGGCTGACGACCGGTCAGGGCACCGCCACCTACAAGGTCTCCTCCATCCGCCGCAAGGGCGACCCGCTGCCGCCCACGCTCAAGGAGGGCCAGGGCCGGCTCACGCTCATCACCGCCGACGGCGCGCCCTACACCCCCTCCGGCACCCTCCGCGTCGACGCGACCCTGGCCAGTGCCGTACAGCCCGCCCCGCCCCGCCCGCTGACGTTCGGCTGGATCGGCGAGTCCGAGCAGGCCCTGGGCACGGAGAACGCCGCCTGGCTCCCGGTCTTCCTCTGGTCGCAGGGGCTGCTCGGCGCGGCCCTGCTCACCATGGCCGCGTATCGCGTGTGGGGCCGCTGGCAGACCTGGATCGTCTGCGTGCCCGTGCTGACCGCCCTCGGCCTCGCCGTCTCCGGCGCCGCCACCCGCCTGCTGCCCAACCTGCTCTGACCGACGAGGAGTTCCACCATCATGTCCGACACGAACCCGACGCTCGTCGACGAGATCCTCGACCCGACGGTGAAGATGCGGAGCACCGAGGCGAGCAGGCCCGCCGTCTCCGGCGCCGGCCCCGGCGAGAGCAACCCGGCGACCCTGGAGGCCGACTCCATCTCGGCCTGGTTCGGCGACCACAAGGTCCTGGAGCACGTGTCGCTCACCATGCCCGCCCGCAAGGTCACCGCGCTCATCGGCCCGTCCGGCTGCGGCAAGTCCACGTTCCTGCGGATCCTCAACCGCATGCACGAACTGATCGGCTCCGCCTCCCTCGCGGGCCGGGTGCTGCTGGACGGCGAGGACATCTACGACCGCGGCCGCCGCATCACCCACGCCCGCCGCCAGATCGGCATGGTCTTCCAGAAGCCGAACCCCTTCCCGGCGATGTCCATCTACGACAACGTCACCGCAGGTCTGAAACTCGGCGGCATCAAGGCCGGCCGGGAGAACAAGGACTGGCTCGTCGAGGAGTGCCTGACGAAGGCGGGCCTGTGGAAAGAGGTCCGGGACCGGCTCAGGCAGCCCGGCGGCGCGCTCTCCGGCGGCCAGCAGCAGCGTCTGTGCATCGCGCGTTCCCTGGCCGTACGGCCGCGGGTCCTGCTCATGGACGAGCCGTGCTCGGCGCTGGACCCGACCTCGACGCGGCGCATCGAGGAGACGATCCACGAGCTGTCCGAAGAGGTCACCATCGTGATCGTCACCCACAACATGCAGCAGGCCGCCCGGGTCTCCGACCAGTGCGCGTTCTTCCTCGCCGAGCAGGGCACCCCCGGCGCCATCGTCGAACACGGCACCACGGACGCGATGTTCAACAACCCGCAGGACCCGCGTACGACGGACTACGTGAACGGACGCTTCGGATAGGACGACCGACCACACCAACGGAGGCGTCGGATGCCAGACACCCTCCGGGCGACGAGCGAGGGACGATCCCGCCGCGCGGCGGCCCGTACCGCGGCCTTCCTGGCCGCTGTCGCCTTCGTCGCCTCCGTCGCTCTCGCCGGCTGCGCCGTCCCCGGAGCGCCCGAGAAGACGTTGGCGGACCCACCCGCGTCCGTTCCGTCCGCCGAGCGGACTGCCCCGGACCCGGCCGGGCCCACCCCGCTCGCGACAGCGGCCCGCCCCGGCACGCCCGGACCCACTCCCACCCCACCGCCCCGCGACCCCGCTCCGCAGGCCTCGCCGTCCCCCAGCGCGCCCACCGTGTCACCGACGACGAAGCTCCCGGACCTGTCGCGCACACCACCCACGTCCCACTCGCCGCGCCCCGGCACCACGCCCGCGAAGCCGTCACCGAAGCCGTCGGCCAGGGCCGGTGCCGGTGCCGAGACGTTCGGTCGGCGTGGCCAGGACGGTTCGACCACCCTGCGCATCGGCTCCTGGTCGGCCCGGGTGGTACGCGGTGGGCAGGAGGCGGTGGACGCGTGCCGCGACGCCGTCCAGTGGACGGGGCCCGACCTGGGGACGGAGGACGGCTACGCGCTGCGTACCGCCGTCGTCGTCGGCCACGACTACTGCGGCTTCGAGCGGTTCGCCAAGCTGCCCGTGGGCACCGTCGTCACGGCCACGACGCCACGCGGCACGTTCGAGTACCGCGTGTACGCCCACTACGTCAGCCCCGGCCGCGGCACCCCGTCCCAGGGCCTGTACTGGGGCGACCTCACGCTCCAGTCCTGCGTCGGCCCGAACACGGGATTCAGCTACCTCATGCGCGTGTGAGGCGGCGCGACCGGAGCCCGACACGGGGTTCAGTTGCCTGAGGGGCGGGCTGAACCCCGTGTCCGGCCCATGCGCGGCATCCCGCCAATCGCAGTGATGGGGGCGCGGGACACCTGGCGGGCGGATGCGTCCAAGGGGGGGTGAGGAGCACATCCGCGCTTCCCTCCAGCGTGAGACGCGCGGGGACGGAGCAGGCAGCCGAGGAGCATGCGACAGCCCAACTCCCCGTGAATCGAGAGACGACCGAATCCAGGGGCGGTGCCGTGCAGACGCCCGCTCAGGGCGCGCTCGGCCACACCAGCGCCATGTACGCGCTCCAGTACGCCGAACCCAGCAGCGCCGTGGTCACGGCGAGGGCCCGGAAGCGGGGTGAGGCGCGGGACAGATGGAGGGCCAGCGGGAGCAGGAGCGGGAAGCCCGGCAGGAGGAAGCGGGCACGGGGGAAGTAGACGCCGCCGCTGCCCAGCACGATCAGCAGCAGGACGCCGGTGAAGACCAGCAGCGGGAGCGGCTGCCGGTCCAGGGCGCCCAGGGCGTGGAGGACCACGGACACGATCAGCGTGAGCGTCACCATCACCAGGAACAGCTCCGGCCTGGAGTCCTGCGTGAGGACCTCCCGCACACGGCGCAGGGTCTCCGCGCCGCCGTCCCAGTCGTTGTGCCACAGCCGCTGCACGGCGAAGTAGCCGTCCCATCGGCCCAGGCGCACGCCCACCCAGCCGACGTAGGCGAACCAGCCCGCCGGGGCGAGGGCCGCGGCCGCGAGGACGCGGGGCGAGAAGCGGTGCCGCAGGGAGAGCAGGGCCGTGACGGTGACCGCGGCCGCCGCCGCGATGCCCGTCGGGCGGGTCAGGCCCGACAACGACGCCAGGGTGCCCGCCCAGAGCCAGCGGCCGGTGAGCACCGCGTACAGCGACCAGGCGGCGAACGCCGTGAAGAGGGACTCCGTGTAACCCATCCACTGGACCAGGCCGACCGGGAGAGCCGCCCACAGGAACGTCAGCAGCAGGGCCACGCGCCGGCCGTGGAGATGGTGGCCGACGGCGAAGACCCCCCACGCGGCGAGGAAGGAGGCGACGATCGAGATCGCCAGGCCCGTCGTGGCGCGCGTACCCGGGGTCAGGACCGCGGCCGCCTTGACCAGGAACGGGTACAGCGGGAAGAACGCGAGGTTGTTCGCGTCGTACCGGGTGCCCAGATGATGGGTGTAGCCGTGCTGGGCGATGCCCAGGTACCAGTCCGCGTCCCACTGCGTGGCCAGGACGGGCCACACGCCGTGGTGTTGATGGTGCGCCCACAGGGTGAGGAGCAGCAGACTTACGAGGCGTACGGCCCCGTAGGCGAGCAGGGCGGGGGCCGCCCGGCGCAGCTGGGTGCGGAGGGAGCACAGGATGCCTGTGCTGCTGCTCGTCCCCGCACCCGTGCCCGTACTCGCGTCCGTGTTCGCGGGCGCGGGGAGTTCGCCGGGAGCGTTCCGGGGTGGGGAGGATGTCGGCCGGGAAGCGGTCGAGGACACGCGGCAGCTCCTGGGGCTCGGCGGTGCGCTACCGCCAACCGTTCCTCGGTCGGATGGTGGCGCACCGGAGCGCTGCGTCAACTGCCGGGCGTAAATCACCCGTACGTGGCTCGGCCCTGGACTTGGGCCCTCGCGGAGCCCCGGATCCGAGATGCGGGATCATGCGGGATCCGAGGCGCGGGATCAGATGCCGGCCGCCGCCGACAGGTCCCGCTTGATCCCCGCGAGCAGCTCGGCGGCCTTCGCGTGGGCGGTGGGCAGCTCGGTGTGCGAGCCGACCGGGACCACGACCTCGAGGTAGCACTTCAGCTTCGGCTCGGTGCCGCTCGGGCGGACGATGACGCGGGCGCCGTCCAGCGTGTAGCGCAGCCCGTCGGTCGGCGGAAGCGTGTCCGTGCCCTTCGTCAGGTCCTCGGACCTGGTGATGGACAGGCCCGCCAGCTCCGTCGGGGGCTGCTCGCGCAGCCGGCCCATCGCGTTCGCGATGACCGACAGGTCCTCCACGCGGACCGAGAGCTGGTCGGTGGCGTGCAGACCGTGCGCCACGGCGATGTCGTCGAGGAGGTCGAGGAGGTTGCGGCCCGCTTCCTTCAGCTCGGAGGCGAGCTCCGTGATGAGCAGGGCCGCTGTGATGCCGTCCTTGTCGCGTACGCCGTCCGGGTCGACGCAGTACCCGAGCGCCTCCTCGTAGCCGTAGCGCAGGCCCTCCACCCGGGCGATCCACTTGAAGCCGGTGAGGGTCTCCTCGTAGGGGAGGCCCGCCTTCCCGGCGATCCGGCCGAGGAGGGAGGAGGAGACGATCGACTCCGCGAAGGTGCCGCGCGCGCCGCGGTTCACCAGGTGCTGGGCGAGCAGCGCGCCGACCTCGTCGCCGCGCAGCATGCGCCAGTCGGCACCGTCCCTGACGGCCACCGCGCAGCGGTCCGCGTCCGGGTCGTTGGCGATGATCAGGTCGGGGCCGGTCTCGCGGGCCTTCGCGAAGGCCAGGTCCATCGCGCCGGGCTCTTCCGGGTTGGGGAAGGCGACGGTGGGAAAGTCGGGGTCCGCTTCCGCCTGCTCGGCGACGAGCACGGGCTCCGGGAAGCCGGCCCGGGCGAAGGCGGCGAGCAGGACGTCCTTGCCGACACCGTGCATCGCCGTGTAGACGGTGCGGGCGGTGCGGGGGGAGTCCTGGGCGAGGACGGCGTCCGTACGGGCCAGGTAGGCGTTCAGGACGCCCTCGTCGAGGGTCTCCCAGCCGGAGTCGGGGCGGGGGACGTCGGCGAGGCTGCCGACGGCGGCGATCTCGGCGGCGATCTCGGCGTCCGCCGGGGGGACGATCTGCGAACCGTCGCCCAGGTAGACCTTGTAGCCGTTGTCGCGGGGCGGGTTGTGGCTGGCGGTGACCTCCACGCCGGCCGCGGCGCCGAGATGCCGTATGGCGTACGCCAGGACGGGCGTGGGCAGGGGGCGGGGCAGGACGGCGGCGCGCAGGCCCGCGCCCGTCATCACCGCGGCGGTGTCGCGGGCGAAGTCGGCGGACTTGTGGCGGGCGTCGTAGCCGATGACGACGAGGCCGTCCGTCTCGCCCTGCTTCTTGAGGTACGCGGCCAGGCCGGCGGCGGCACGGATGACCACCGCGCGGTTCATGCGCATCGGGCCCGCGCCGAGTTCGCCCCGCAGGCCGGCGGTGCCGAACTGGAGGGTGCCGCTGAAGCGTGCGGTGAGCTCGGGGACGTCCTTGGCGGCGATGAGCTCGGCGAGCTCCTCGCGGGTGTCCGGGTCGGGGTCCTCGGCGAGCCACGCCTCGGCCCGTGCGATGAGTTCGTCCTGCACGTCGGGTGAACCTCTCTGTTTGTGCTGCCCTTGCTGTGTACCCGGCCAGGGGTGCGATGGTCGACCGCGGGCGGGTGGGGGCTGGTCGCGCGGTTCCCCGCGTCCCTGAGGCACGGGGCCGCGCCCCGGCGCCCAGGGGCCTGACGGCCTCGGCCTCGTACGCCGGACGAGCTGGAGGCTTTTAGGGGCGCGGGGAACTGCGCGACCGGCCCCCGCGGCCCCGCGGTCGACCATCGCACCCCAGGTCGAGGGTGGGGACCCCTACAGACGGTCCAGGACCTGGGTGAGGAGGGCGCCCATGCGGGTCGCGGAGTCGCGGCCGGCCTGGAGGACCTCCTCGTGGTTGAGGGGCTCGCCCGTCATACCGGCGGCGAGGTTGGTGACGAGGGAGATGCCGAGAACCTCCGCACCGGCCTCACGCGCGGCGATCGCTTCGAGAACCGTCGACATGCCGACGAGGTCCGCGCCGAGGACACGGGCCATCCGGATCTCGGCCGGCGTCTCGTAGTGCGGCCCGGTGAACTGCGCGTAGACGCCCTCCTCCAGGGTGGGGTCGACCTCCTTGCAGAGGGCGCGCAGCCGCGGCGAGTACAGGTCGGTGAGGTCGACGAAGTTCGCCCCGACGATCGGGGACGTCGCCGTCAGGTTGATGTGGTCGCTGATCAGCACCGGCTGGCCGGGGCGCATGTCCGCGCGCAGACCACCGCAGCCGTTGGTGAGCACGATGGTCTTGCAGCCCGCGGCGACGGCGGTACGCACGCCGTGCGCGACGGCGGCGACCCCGCGGCCCTCGTAGTAGTGGGTGCGGCCGAGGAAGACCAGGGCCCGCTTGTCACCGACCTTGTACGAGCGGATCTTGCCGCCGTGACCCTCGACCGCCGGCGGGGGGAACCCGGGCAGCTCGGTGACCTGGAACTCGGCCTCGGGGGTGCCGAGGGCGTCCACGGCCGGAGCCCAGCCGGAGCCCATCACGAGCGCGACGTCGTGGGTCTCGGCGCCCGTGAGCTCCCGCAGGCGGGTGGCGGCGGCGTCGGCGGCGGCGTGAGGGTCGCCCTGGATGTCGTCCGGAAGAAGAGATGCGTTCACGCGCATGAGGGTAGCTGGTCCAGGCCTACGCGCGTAGATGACAGAGGTCACGGTCTTGCGATCGTTGTCTTGTCGTTTCCAACGAAGGGGTGGGAACGGGGTGGACCGGCGTTTCCCACGACAGGCGTCGTCGGCGGGGTCGCCCGGGGCGCGGAAAGGCCCCTCAGCAGGGACGCTTGCGCAGTTCCATCACGTAGTCGTGGGGCGCGCCCGCCGACTCCGCCGCGTCGGCGATCTCACCGAGGTAGCGCGCGGAGGGGAGTCCGCCCTCGTACCCGTTCAGTACGTACACCCACGCGGGTTCCTCGCCCTCCAGCGTGTGCACCCGTACGCGCATCCGGCGATATATGTCGAGGCCCACGCCCTCCCAGCGGTCCATGGAGTCCTCGTCCAGGGGGGCGATTTCGTACAGCGCCACGAAGACCTGCGACCGAGGGGCCTCGACGAGGGTCGCCAGCGCGCCTTCCCAGCCCATGTGCTCGCCCCCGAACGTCAGCCGCCAGCCGTTCAGCCAGCCCGTGGCGCGCAGCGGCGAGTGCGGGGCGCGGCGCGTCATGAGCCGCGGGTCGAGATTGCCGGCGTACGCGGCGTAGAGCGACATGAGGTCGAGGGTACGGCAGGGAACACAGGAGCCTCTTGCGTAACAGAACGCAGCAGCGCATAACGGATGAGCGCATAACGGAAGGGGCTCGGATGCGGGCGGGCGCGGCCCCCGGGCGGAAGCATCTTGAAGCGTGCGGGACAATGGAGTACGTGACTCGGATCGTGATCATCGGTGGCGGACCCGGCGGATATGAGGCGGCACTGGTTGCCGCCCAGCTCGGCGCGGAGGTGACCGTCGTCGACTGCGACGGTCTGGGCGGGGCGTCGGTGCTCACCGACTGCGTGCCGTCGAAGACCCTTATCGCGACGGCCGAGGTGATGACCACCTTCGACTCGTCGTACGAGGAGCTGGGGATCATCGTCGCCGACGACACCCCTCCCGCGGAGCAGGCGGCCCGGGTCGTCGGCGTCGACCTCGGGAAGGTCAACCGGCGTGTGAAGCGGCTGGCGCTCGCGCAGTCGCACGACATCACGGCCTCCGTGACGCGGGCCGGCGCGCGGGTGCTGCGCGGGCGTGGGCGACTGGAGGGCATGCAGTCCCTGGACGGCTCGCGCAAGGTCGTCGTACGGGCCGCGGACGGGACCGAGGAGACGCTCGTCGCCGACGCGGTGCTGATCGCCACCGGCGGTCATCCGCGTGAGCTGCCCGACGCGCAGCCGGACGGCGAGCGGATTCTGAACTGGACGCAGGTCTACGACCTCGACGAGCTCCCCGAGGAGCTCATCGTCGTCGGTTCCGGTGTCACCGGCGCCGAGTTCGCCGGTGCCTACCAGGCGCTCGGGTCGCGCGTCACGCTCGTCTCCAGCCGCGACCGCGTGCTGCCGGGCGAGGACCCGGACGCCGCCGCCGTGCTGGAGGACGTGTTCCGGCGCCGTGGCATGAACGTCATGGCCCGCTCCCGTGCCGAGTCCGTCAAGCGGGTCGGCGACCGGGTCGAGGTCACGCTCTCCGACGGCCGGGTCATCAGCGGCTCGCACTGTCTGATGGCCGTCGGCGCCATCCCGAACAGCAGCGGAATGGGTCTGGAGGAGGCCGGGGTCAGGGTCAGGGACTCCGGGCACATCTGGACCGACAAGGTCTCCAGGACCACCGCCCCGGGTGTGTACGCCGCCGGTGACGTGACGGGCGTCTTCGCCCTCGCCTCCGTCGCGGCGATGCAGGGACGTATCGCCATGTACCACTTCCTGGGCGACGCGGTCGCTCCGCTGAACCTGAAGACCGTCTCGTCCAACGTCTTCACCGACCCCGAGATCGCCACCGTCGGCTACTCGCAGGCCGACGTGGACGCGGGCAAGATCGACGCCCGGGTCGTCAAGCTGCCCCTGCTGCGCAACCCGCGCGCCAAGATGCAGGGCATCCGGGACGGCTTCGTCAAGATCTTCTGCCGCCCCGGCACCGGGATCATCGTCGGTGGCGTGGTCGTCGCGCCGCGCGCCTCGGAACTGATCCATCCCATCTCGATCGCGGTCGACAACAATCTGACGGTCGAACAGATCGCGAACGCGTTCACCGTGTATCCCTCCCTTTCGGGCTCGATCGCCGAGGTCGCACGGCAGTTGCACACCCGCAAGGCGGGCGACGGAGGCTGACGTCCCACCCCGACTTCCCGCTGGTCACGGGGAGTTGTCGACCATTCGTACGGCATAGGCGGCGCGAGTAGGCGCTTATACCACTTCGCGTACTGCCATGCGAACAACTTCTGTTATTCGGCGCAAACTGCTGAAAGCAGACGGTCGTTGGGGTTACTGTCAGTTTCGTGTTCGCTGCAGAACGTCGCCAATTGATCCTCGAAATGGTGCGAGCGAACGGGGCCGTGTCGCTCCGTGAGCTCGCCCGCGTCGTCCAGACCTCCGAAGTGACCGTACGGCGGGACGTGCGCGCACTGGAGGCAGAAGGACTCCTCGACCGCCGGCATGGCGGTGCGGTATTGCCGGGCGGGTTCACGCGGGAGTCCGGCTTTCCGCAGAAATCGCATCTCGCGACCGCCGAGAAGACGGCCATCGCCGATCTCGCCGCGGGTCTCGTCGAAGAGGGCGAGGCCATCGTGGTGGGCGCGGGCACCACGACGCAGGAGCTGGCGCGCCGGCTCGCGCGGGTGCCCGGGCTGACCGTCGTCACCAACTCCCTGCTGGTGGCGCAGGCGCTGGCCCATGCCAACCGCGTCGAGGTCGTGATGACCGGCGGCACCCTGCGCGGTTCCAACTACGCCCTGGTCGGCAGCGGCGCCGAGCAGTCCCTCCAGGGGCTGCGGGTCTCGCGGGCCTTCCTCTCCGGCAGTGGGCTCACCGCCGAGCGCGGGCTGTCCACCTCCAACATGCTGTCGGCGTCCGTCGACCGCGCGCTGGTGCAGGCCGCCGCGGAGGTCGTCGTCCTCGCCGACCACACCAAGCTCGGCACCGACACGATGTTCCAGACGGTACCGACCGATCTGATCACCCGCCTGGTCACGGACGAGCCGCCGGCGCACGACGACCGCGCGGTCACCGAACTGCAGGCCCTGGCGGACCAGGGCGTACAGATCGCGGTGGCCGGGCAGTCGGGCGGCGCCGCGGGAGGGGATACGGTCCCGGCGGGGCGCCAGCCGCGCCGGGACATGCCTCTCCCCGGTCCGCGCCGCGGCCAGGTGCCGGGTGCGGGACCGCAGTTGCGCAGCGCTACCGTCCTGGGCGAGCAGTCCCCGGGAGAGCGGGCGCGAGTGGCGGATTTGCGCCGCCGCTGACCGATTCGACCGGCGTGCCCCGCCATGGGCCGTATGGCGTACGCCGGGCACCCTCCACCCGGCCGTCCACCCGGCCGCGCTTCGGGGAAGCGGCTTGGCTCACGGCGTACGGGTGCGGTTTGTCCGCATGCGTCCCGGCTTGCGACGGCTCCTCGTCCACCCGCAACCTGTCCCTGACACGGCGACGGGAGGCGGTGACGCACAGGTGAACGACGGATCGCGTCGTTCGCACCGGCGACGGATGCGGTACGTCGTCCTGGGGAGTCGGCCCGCTCACGGGTCCGCCCGCGGGGTGAAGGCGGTGGCACGTGCCCGTACGGCGGGGGCGGTGATCCGCCGTGCCGCGGAGCGCGACGCCGTGCCGGTGAACCAGGGGCTGCGGGTGGCCGCGGCGTACGCATGGCGGCTGCTGGTGCTCGGGTTGGTCGTGTACGTGGCCTTCAAGATCCTGGGCCGGTTGCAACTGGTCGCCGTGGCGCTGTTCCTCGCGCTGGTGGTGACCTCGGTGCTGCGTCCTCTGGCCGATCTGCTGGCGCGGCGCATGCCCCGGTCCCTGGCCGTCGTGGTGAGCGTGGTGGGCAGTCTGGTGCTGATGCTCGGGCTGCTGGCGCTGGTCGGCAGCCTGGTCGCGGGCGAGTCGGACCAGTTGGGGCAGCAGTTCGCCGGGGGCGTCGGGCGGATCCAGCGGTGGCTGGAGGGTCCTCCCTTCCGTGTCCGCCACACCGTGCTGTCGAACTTTCAGGGCAAGGTGAGGACGTACCTCTCGGAGCACCGCTCCACGCTGATCAGCAGTGTGCTCAGCGGTGCCGGTCGGGCGGTGGAGGTGCTGACCGGAGCGGTGCTCGCGCTGTTCTGCTCGCTGTTCTTCATCCACTCCGGGGACGGGTTCTGGTACTGGTTCCAGGGCCTGCTGCCCGAGAGCGCCAGGGATCCCTGGGGTCGCGCGGGACGGGCCGCGTGGCGGACGTTCGCCGGGTACACCCGCGGCATCATCATCGTGGCCGCCACCAACGCCGTACTGGTCGGGATCGCCCTGTTCGCGCTGCGTGTGCCGCTGGCCCTGCCGCTGACCCTGCTGGAGTTCTTCGCCGCGTTCATCCCGCTGGTGGGCTCGCCCATCGCGCTGGCCGTGGCCACGGTCGTCGCGCTGGCCTCACGGGGGCCGGTCATCGCGCTCGTGGTGCTCGCCATGATCGTGGTCGTCGGTCAGATCGAGGGCCATGTCCTGCACCCGCTCGTGCTGAGCTGGGCGGTCCGGCTGCACCCGGTGGTCGTGGCCCTGTCCGTCATCTCGGGCGGCATCCTCGCCGGTGTGATCGGCGCGGTCGTCGCCGTCCCGATGGTGTCGGTCGCCTGGTCCGTGATCAGCGAGATCCGAACCCACCCCGACCCGGCCCATCCCGGCCGCTCACCCGGCTGAGGCGACGGACGACGCCGAAGCGCCCGGCGGACCGATTGCTCGGTTCGGCGGGCGCTTCGGATGTCGTACGACCGGGTCGTCAGTCCTTGATCTCACAGATCGCGGCGCCGGACGTGATGGACGCGCCGACCTCCGCGCTCAGGCCCTTGATGGTGCCGGAGCGGTGGGCGTTGAGGGGCTGTTCCATCTTCATGGCCTCCAGGACGACGACGAGGTCGCCCTCCTTGACCTCCTGGCCCTCCTCGACCGCGACCTTGACGATCGTGCCCTGCATCGGCGAGGCGAGCGTGTCGCCGGAGGCGACCGGGCCGGACTTCTTGGCCGCGCGGCGCTTGGGCTTGGCGCCGGCGGCGAGGCCGGTGCGGGCCAGGGACATGCCCAGCGAGGAGGGCAGCGAGACCTCCAGGCGCTTGCCGCCGACCTCGACGACCACCGTCTCGCGGCCCGGCTCCTCGTCGGTCTCCGTGTCCGCGGGAGCCGTGAAGGCGGGGATCTCGTTGGCGAACTCGGTCTCGATCCAGCGGGTGTGGACCGTGAACGGGTCGGCGGAGCCGGTCAGTTCGGGGGCGAAGGCCGGGTCCTGGACCACCGCGCGGTGGAACGGGATGGCGGTCGCCATGCCCTCGACCTGGAACTCCTCGAGGGCGCGGGCGGCGCGCTGGAGCGCCTGCTCACGGGTGGCGCCGGTGACGATCAGTTTGGCGAGCAGGGAGTCCCAGGCCGGGCCGATGACACTGCCGGACTCGACGCCCGCGTCCAGACGCACGCCCGGACCCGACGGCGGGGCGAACAGCGTCACCGTGCCGGGGGCGGGCAGGAAGTTGCGTCCCGGGTCTTCGCCGTTGATGCGGAACTCGAAGGAGTGGCCGCGCAGGACGGGGTCGCCGTAGCCGAGTTCCTCGCCGTCGGCGATGCGGAACATCTC